>NZ_JALDUI010000001.1:0-248143 GCF_023115445.1 Streptococcus sp. oral taxon 431
TAAGATTGAAATCACACGCAAACCAAATGGTGATGCGATTGTAACGCCTAAGAAACCAGATGGTTCAACATACCCATCAGGTAGCAAGGTAGTGATTCCAGGTGAAAACAACACACCAATCGAAGTCACAATCGGCGACAATGGTTCAGGTGAAGTACCAAATGACAAGCTTCCTAAGAAAGATGTCCCAGGTACAGGTAAAGTAACAGAACCTAATAAGAAACCATCACAACCAGTAGATGTAACAACACCAGCTCGTAAGACACCAACAGTAGATGTTGAACAAGATCCTAAGACAGGTGACGTTACAGTAACACCGAAGAAACCAGATGGATCAACATTCCCACCAGGAACTAAGGTAGAAATCCCAGGTGAAGATGGTCCAATCACTGTTGAAATCGGTGAAGATGGTAAAGGTAAAGTACCAAATGACAAACTTCCTAAGACAGATGTCCCAGGTACAGGTAAGATTACTGAGCCAGGTCAACCAACAGTTGAAGTTCCAGTAGAAACTCCAGCTAAGGTAACACCAAATGCACCAAGAACTGAAAAACCAGGTAAGATTGAAATCACACGCAAACCAAATGGTGATGCGATTGTAACGCCTAAGAAACCAGATGGTTCAACATACCCATCAGGTAGCAAGGTAGTGATTCCAGGTGAAAACAACACACCAATCGAAGTCACAATCGGCGACAATGGTTCAGGTGAAGTACCAAATGACAAGCTTCCTAAGAAAGATGTCCCAGGTACAGGAACAGTAACCGAACCGAACAAGAAACCATCACAACCAGTGGATGTAACAACACCAGGTCAAAAGACACCAACAGTAGATGTTGAACAAGATCCTAAGACAGGTGACGTTACAGTAACACCGAAGAAACCAGATGGCTCAACATTCCCACCAGGAACTAAGGTAGAAATCCCAGGTAAAGATGGTAACCCAATCACTGTTACAATCGGTGAAGACGGTAAAGGTAAAGTACCAAACAGTGACCTACCAGAAGGAGATGTTCCAGGTACAGGTAAGATTACTGAACCAGGTAAACCAGCAGTGGAAGTTCCAGTAGAAACTCCAGCTAAGGTAACACCAAATACCCCAACAGATACAATTCCAGTTGCACCAGTGACACCTGATACGCCAGTCAAACCTGATACGAATGGAGGCTCTGGTCAAGATACACCTACACCAACAACTCCAAATGCAGTTACTCCGAATGCGGATCAGGTAGATACTAAGACTACTAATGATAATGGAGCTAAATCAAATGATTCTCAAAATGTATTGCCAAATACAGGAACAGAATCAAATGCGACTCTTGCATCTCTAGGACTTCTTGGTATACTAGGCGGTCTCGGACTTGCTCTTGGAAAGAAAAAAGAAGACTAAAAATTTAGTCAAATAAACATTCATTCTTTTGTGTTATAAAGACAAACTAGATTGGTTCTGGGAATCATGTTAGTCGTAAAATAAAAAGAATGTTTAGATAAAGAAAGCGAACAATGCTAGGATTTTGTTAAACGGAATTCTAAGTATTGTTCGCTTTTGTGGTATAATAAATACTATGCAGAAGAAACCGACATCAGCCTACGTGCACATACCATTTTGCACACAGATTTGTTATTATTGTGACTTTTCCAAGGTCTTTATTAAAAATCAGCCAGTAGACAGTTATCTAGAGCATCTACTGCAAGAATTTCATTCTTATGATATTCACAAATTGCGTACACTCTATATTGGTGGTGGGACACCGACAGCCTTGTCCGCTTCTCAATTGGAAGTTTTGTTAGAAGGATTGACTAAAAACTTAGATTTGTCAGTCTTAGAAGAATTGACTATTGAGGCTAATCCTGGTGACCTGGATGCTGATAAGATTGCTATTCTGCAAAATTCTGCAGTTAATCGTGTTTCACTAGGTGTTCAGACCTTTGATGATAAAATGCTGAAAAAGATAGGGCGTAGTCATACGGAAAAGGATATTTATGAAAATATTGATCGTCTCAAACTGGCTGGTTTTGACAATATTTCCATTGACTTAATTTACGCACTTCCTGGGCAGACCATGGATCAGGTAAAGGACAATGTCGCTAAGGCAATTGCCCTTGATATTCCTCATATGAGTCTCTATAGCTTAATTTTAGAAAATCATACGGTCTTTATGAATCGTATGAGACGAGGGAAATTACCTCTTCCTAAGGAAGAATTAGAAGCAGAGATGTTTGAGTATATCATTGCAGAACTAGAACGAGCTGGATTTGAGCACTATGAAATTTCTAATTTTTCTAAGCCAGGCTTTGAAAGTCGACATAATCTCATGTACTGGGATAATGCCGAGTATTATGGAATAGGTGCAGGTGCGTCTGGCTATGTAGATAGTGTTCGCTATAAAAATCATGGTCCTATCCGCCATTATTTAAAGGCGGTAGAAGAGGGAAGTGCTCGTATCAATGAAGAACACCTGAGTCAAAGGGAGCAAATGGAAGAAGAGATGTTTCTCGGCCTTCGCAAGAAGTCAGGAGTTTCGATGGCACGCTTTGAAGAAAAATTCGAACGGTCTTTCCAGGAACTGTATGGAGAAATCGTCAAAGACTTGATTCAACAAGGTCTCATGCAGCTTGATGGTGACCGTGTTCGTATGACCAAGAGAGGTCTCTTTTTAGGAGATACAGTAGCGGAACGATTTATATTGGAGTAAAATTATGGGCTTAACTTATCAAATGAAGATGAAAATTCCTTTTGATATGGCTGACATGAATGGTCATATCAAGCTACCAGACCTTATCTTGTTGTCCCTCCAGGTATCTGGTATGCAGTCAATTGAACTGGGAGTGAGTGACAAGGATGTTTTAGAACAGTATAATCTGGTCTGGATTATCACAGATTATGATATCGATGTGGTTCGTTTGCCTCGTTTTTCTGAGGAAATCACCATTGAAACAGAAGCTTTGACCTATAATCGTCTATTTTGCTACCGACGCTTTACCATTTACGATGGAGCTGGTCAAGAGATCGTTCATATGGCAGCTACCTTTGTCCTTATGGATCGTGAGAGTCGAAAGGTTCATCCTGTAGTAGCAGAAATTGTCGCCCCTTATCAATCTGAGTTTTCTAAGAAACTGGTCCGTGGGCCAAAATATAGAGAGCTGGAAGAAGCGATAAGCAAGGATTATCACGTTCGTTTCTATGACTTAGATATGAATGGTCACGTCAATAACAGCAAATACCTAGATTGGATTTTTGAGGTCATGGGAGCCGATTTCCTGATTAACCATATCCCTAAAAAAATTAACCTCAAATATGTTAAGGAAGTTCGACCAGGTGGAATGATTACTTCTAGTTATGAATTAAATGGATTAGAGAGTAATCATCAAGTCACAAGTGATGGCGATATCAATGCCCAGGCAAAGATAACTTGGCAAGAAATTAACGAAGATTAGAAAGAAAGATATGACTTATAAAGGATATTTAATTGATTTAGACGGAACGATCTATAAGGGGAAAGATAGAATCCCTGCGGGAGAGGCTTTTGTTCACGAGTTACAAAAAAGAGAGATTCCTTATCTTTTTGTAACAAACAACACCACTCGTACACCTGAAAGTGTTCAAGAGATGTTAGCCAATCAGTTTAACATTGACACGCCTGTATCGACGATCTATACTGCAACTTTAGCGACTATTGATTACATGAATGACCTAGGACTTGAAAAGACAGTCTATGTCATCGGAGAAGCAGGCCTAAAGGAGGCCATTCAAGCAGCAGGGTATGTCGAAGATAAAGAGAATCCAGCCTATGTGGTTGTTGGTTTGGACTGGCAAGTAGACTATGAAAAATTTGCTAAGGCAACCCTAGCTATCCATAAAGGTGCTCACTTTATCGGTACCAACCCTGATTTGAACATCCCGACGGAACGTGGACTTTTGCCTGGTGCCGGTTCACTGATTACTCTTCTTGAAGCAGCAACTCGTGTAAAACCAGTTTATATTGGAAAACCTAATGCGATTATTATGGACAAGGCTGTTGAACACCTAGGACTTAAACGCCAAGAAATTGTCATGGTGGGAGATAATTATCTTACTGATATTCGAGCTGGTATTGACAATGGCATTCCTAGTCTTTTGGTAACGACAGGATTTACAAAACCTGAAGAAGTAGAGGATTTGCCAATTGAACCAACTCATGTCCTTTCAAGTCTAGCGGAGTGGAATTTCGATGAAAACTAAGTTTACTTTTGTAGGAAGTATTCTCTTTCTCCTCTCGCTTGCGATTTTATTGACCATTTACCTGGCTTGGTTGGTTTACCCTCTGGAGATTTCTTGGTTAAACTTGACAAATCGTGTTCATCTGCAACCTCAGACCATCCAGCATAATTTTAATGCTTTGATGGATTATTTGACCAATCCATTGAGTCAAGTATTGGAAATGCCGGATTTTCCTTCATCTGCATCTGGAATCCATCATTTTGCAGTTGTGAAGGGACTTTTCCATCTTGCTCAAGGAGTAGCAGTAGTAACTCTACCGATTTTCTATCTTTTTTGGAAGCAAGTTATTCAGAAAGGTTTTCTGCCACTTTATCGTAGAGCACTCTTAATCATACTTTCTCTACCTTTGGTTCTTGGTTTAGTTGGTGTCTTCATTGGTTTTGAACAATTCTTTACCTTATTTCATCAGATTCTTTTTGTAGGTGATGATACCTGGCTGTTTGATCCAGCAAAAGATCCTGTCATTCTCATCCTACCAGAGAACTTTTTCCTCCATGCCTTTCTCCTATTTTTCTGCTTGTATGAATTGATTTTTGGATTTATGTACCTACAGAGTCGAAAAACAAATAGATAAGTGAAGAAAAGTATTACTGATTCCAAATAAAATGTAGGAAAAACTATCGTTTATAACATAAATATTTCTATATTTAAGCAAAACATTCATATGTGATTCTAAAAAACCTATTTTTCTTGAAAAAGTAGGTTTTTTTACGGAAATAACTAGTCAAGCGCTTTATTTTTTTGTATAATAGAAATAGAAAAGTATGTAAAGAAGAGGAAAGCATGATTACACTATTTTTATCACCGAGTTGTACATCATGTCGTAAAGCAAAGGCCTGGCTCGAGAATCATAAAGTGCCATTCCAAGAGCATAATATTATGACCAGCCCTTTAACGAGAAAAGAACTGCAACACATTCTTTCCTTGACCGAAAATGGTACTGATGACATCATCTCGACTCGTTCAAAGATTTTTCAAAAATTGAATATTGATGTAGAGAGTATCTCAGTATCGGAGTTGCTTCATTTAATTGAGCAGTATCCGAGTCTTTTGCGTCGTCCGATTATTATTGACGCAAAGCGGATGCAAATCGGTTTTAATGAAGATGAGATTCGTGCTTTTCTCCCTCGTAGTTACCGTAAACAAGAACTGAAAGAAGCTACATTGAGAGCTGGTATTAATTAGATGAATAAACAGTATAGTTACCCACTAGATTTGTCGTGGAGCACTGAAGAACTTGCTTCAGTGCTTTCTTTTTTTAATGATGTTGAAGCAGCCTATGAGACTAAGGTAGAGGCAAAAAAACTACTAGATTCCTATAAGGGATTCAAAGCAGTTGTTCCAAGTAAGAGTGAAGAAAAACGCTTGGGCCGTGAATTTGAAACTGCGAGTGGTTATTCCTTCTATCGAGTTGTCCAATTAGCCAAAGAGCAAGAGGAAGGGAAGATTTCGCTTGGAAAATAAATTTGCGTTTGCCAAAGAGATTGTCAAGGAAGCAGCGAGCTATATTCGAAAACATATGAAGGATGATCTTCATGTTGAGAGAAAAACCTCGCCGACAGACTTGGTGACTCGTTTGGATAAGGAAGTCCAGAATTTTTTGGTTGATAGGATTCGTTCGAATTATCCTGATGACCAATTTTGTGCAGAAGAGGGTTGTCTGCGTGCTTCAGTTGGATATGGATCTGTTTGGGTCATTGATCCCATTGATGGTACTAACAACTTTGTCGCCCAAGGTGAAGATTTCGCCATTATGGTAGCGTATTTTGAAAACGGTGTGGGTCAGTTTGGGATCATTTATGATGTCATGAAAGGTCATTGTTATCATGGAGGAGGTGCTTTTCAGGCCTGTCTCAATGAAGAACTCTTGCCGAACTTTAAGGATAAGCCCTTGCGAGATTTTCTAATTGCGAGTAATGCTGGTATGTTGGAAACAAACGCTTGGGGTGTAGCAGAATTGGCTAATGCTTCACTTGGTGTGCGAATATATGGAAGTGCGGCTATTAGTTTTTCAAAAATATTATCTGGTCAGCTATTGACCTATATCACCTATCTCCAACCTTGGGACTATGCTGCAGCTAGTATCATAGGAGAAAGTTTAGGGTATCAGATTGTAACCTTAACTGGAGAACCGGTGGATTTTCAGACACGACAACCAATTATGATGGTTCCAACTGACAAGTTGGCAGAAATCCAATCCTATATCTATGAAAGGAAATAAACTTACATGCAATTTCCAGAAGGATTTGTAAAAAAATATGAAGCAATATTGGGAGATGAGGCAAGAGCTTTTCTTGCCTCTTTTGATGATGAGGCAGTTTCCGCCTTTCGCATCAATCCCTTAAAAGAAAGACAAGTTTCTTTTTCAGATGCTATTCCAAATACACCCTGGGGCTACTATGGAAAGGTTTCTGGAAAATCTCCTGAGCATGTAACAGGTTTGGTCTATTCCCAAGAACCTGCTGCACAAATGGTTGCACAAGTAGCTCAACCAAAACCAGGTATGAAGGTCTTGGACTTGGCAGCGGCTCCCGGTGGGAAATCCACTCAACTGGCAGCCTATCTTGCAGGCGAAGGTCTTCTTGTTTCCAATGAAATTTCTAGCAAGCGAGCAAAGATTTTGGTTGAAAATATGGAACGGTTTGGAGCGTCAAATGTAGTTGTGACCAATGAATCTGCCGATCGTTTGGCTAAAGTGTTTAAGGGATATTTTGACCTAATTGTTCTAGATGCTCCATGTTCTGGAGAAGGAATGTTCCGAAAACAGCCAGATGCTATGGATTATTGGAGTGTAGAATATCCAAGCCAATGTGCTGACTTGCAGCGTGAAATTCTAGAGGATGCAGTCACCATGTTGGCTAATGGTGGACGTTTGGTCTATTCAACCTGTACCTGGGCCCCAGAAGAAAACGAAGAAATTATCAAATGGTTACTGGATAGTTATGATTTTGAATTGATTCCAATCGAACCTATCAATGGTATGGCTCCTGGGATTGATTTTTCTGAGACAGCTAGAATGTACCCACATCACTTTAAGGGAGAGGGCCAGTTTGTTGCCCATTTGCAATTTCGAGGGGAAAATAAGGCCTCTAAATTCAAGCCATCTAAGTCTAATCTCTCTCGAGAGCAGCTTTCTTTATGGCAAGATTTTGAAAAAAAACACCTAAAGATTAATTTGCCAGGTATTTTACAGACTTTTGGTGACCAACTGTATCTCTTGCCTGAAGTTCTACCAGATTTGGGTAAACTTAGGATTGCACGAAACGGACTTCATCTTGGAACCTTTAAGAAAAAACGTTTTGAACCAAGTTTTGCACTTGGCCTAGCTTTGAAACCAAGTTTAGTCAATCAAGTCATTGAAATACATCAAGAAGACTTCTTTAGATACGTAGCTGGTGAAACAGTTCAGCTGGCTGAAACTTTGCCAAATGGCTGGTACCAAGTTTTGGTTGGTGGGAATGGTCTAGGTTTTGCAAAAATGACCGGAAATACCTTGAAGAACTATTTCCCTAAGGGTTTGAGGTTTAAGGTAAAAAACTAGTCAAAATCAGTATTCTATGTTATAGTGGAAGTATGGATTTTTTGCATAAAACATTAGAAAATAGGGCGAAATTCCAAGCTATTCATCATTATTTTCAAGGAGACAAATAGTGAAAAAATTTAAAAAACTCACCCTCTTTCTTGCAACTTTTTTACTTGCTGGTTCACTAGCAGGATGTGCAAGTTGGATTGATCGTGGGGAGTCAATGACGGCTGTTGGCTCAACTGCCCTCCAACCTTTAGTCGAGGCGGCAGCAGATGAATTTGCATCAGCTCATATCGGTAAAACGGTCAATGTTCAAGGTGGAGGTTCTGGTACAGGACTATCGCAGGTTCAGTCAGGAGCAGTAGATGTCGGAAACTCGGATGTATTTGCTGAGGAAAAAGACGGTATTGATGCTTCAGCCTTGGTCGATCATAAGGTAGCTGTTGCAGGTTTGGCTGTTATTATCAATAAAGAAGTAGATGTTGATAATCTAACGACAGATCAACTCCGACAAATCTTCACTGGAGAAATTACCAACTGGAAAGAAGTCGGCGGGAAAGATTTAGCCATCTCTATAATCAACCGTGCGGCTAGTTCAGGTTCTCGTGCAACCTTTGATAGTGTGATCATGAATGGTCAATCAGCAATGCAAAGTCAGGAACAGGATTCAAACGGGATGGTCAAATCAATCGTTTCTCAAACCCCTGGAGCTATTTCCTACCTAGCCTTTGCATATGTCGATGATTCGGTTGGGACAATCAAACTCAATGGTTATGAACCAATTTCAGAGAATGTGACCACGAATAATTGGCCTTTGTGGTCTTATGAACATATGTATACACTTGGTGAGCCAAATGAATTGGTTGCCGAATTCTTAAACTTTATCCTTTCAGACGAAGCTCAGAACGGAATCGTTAAAGGAATGGGCTATATTTCTGTTAAGGAAATGAAGGTTGAAAAAGATGCTGCAGGAACTGTAACAGCGCTAGAAGGGAGTCAATAATGAATCAAGAAGAATTATCTAAAAAATTGCTCTCTCCGTCAAAGAACTCTCGTCTTGAGAAATTAGGGAGAAGTCTGACTTTTGCCTGCCTCTCTTTGATTGTTATCATTGTGGCTATGATTTTAATCTTTGTAGCCCAAAAAGGTTTGTCAACCTTCTTTGTCAATGGTGTGAATATCTTTGATTTTCTCTTTGGTGCAACTTGGAACCCTTCAGGTAAGCAATTTGGTGCTCTTCCAATGATTTTAGGTTCCTTTATCGTTACCATCCTATCAGCTCTTATCGCAACACCATTTGCAATTGGTGCGGCAGTCTTTATGACAGAAGTATCGCCAAAAGGAGCTAAGATTTTGCAACCAGCTATCGAACTTCTAGTTGGGATTCCTTCGGTAGTTTACGGATTTATCGGTTTGCAGGTCGTCGTACCTTTTGTACGTAGTGTCTTTGGTGGAACAGGTTTTGGTATTTTATCGGGGATTTTCGTTCTCTTTGTTATGATCTTGCCGACTGTAACCTTTATGACAACTGATAGCTTACGTGCAGTTCCTCGTCACTATCGTGAAGCTAGTTTAGCTATGGGAGCAACTCGTTGGCAAACAATCTGGCGTGTTACTTTGAAGGCTGCTCGTTCAGGTATTTTTACGGCTGTAGTCTTTGGTATGGCGCGTGCTTTCGGTGAAGCCCTTGCGATTCAGATGGTTGTCGGAAACTCAGCAGTTGTTCCAACTTCATTGACGACACCAGCAGCGACTTTAACATCTGTATTGACCATGGGAATTGGTAATACCGTTATGGGAACTGTTGATAATAATGTTCTTTGGTCACTGGCCCTAGTATTGCTCTTGATGAGTTTGGCCTTTAACAGTGTGATTAAACTGATTACGAAAGAAAGAGGAAAGAAAAACTATGCACGCTAAGAAATTAGATAAACTTGCAACAGCTGTCCTCTATACCATCGCGGGAATCATTGTGACCATTCTAGCTTCCTTGATTCTTTATATCTTGGTTCGAGGCTTACCTCATGTTTCTTGGTCCTTCTTGACTGGAAAATCATCTTCTTATCAAGCAGGTGGAGGGATTGGAATCCAGCTTTATAATTCCTTCTTCCTTTTGGTCATCACCTTGTTCATCTCTGTGCCTTTGTCAATGGGAGCTGGAATATACTTGGCTGAATATGCCAAAAAAGGTCGTGTTACCAACTTCGTTCGTACCTGTATTGAGATTTTGTCTTCACTGCCATCAGTCGTAGTCGGTCTCTTTGGTTACCTTATCTTTGTAGTTCAGTTTGAATATGGATTTTCAATTATTTCAGGTGCCTTGGCTTTGACTGTCTTTAACCTTCCCCAGATGACGCGTAATGTTGAAGACAGTTTGAAACACGTTCACCATACACAACGTGAAGCTGGTTTAGCACTTGGACTCTCTCGTTGGGAAACAGTTCTTCATGTCGTTATCCCCGAAGCACTACCAGGTATTGTAACAGGTATCGTGCTTGCATCAGGTCGTATCTTTGGTGAAGCTGCGGCTCTTATCTATACGGCAGGACAATCAGCACCAGCTCTTGACTGGTCAAACTGGAATGTCCTAAGCGTAACCAGTCCAATCTCAATCTTCCGTCAAGCAGAAACCTTGGCTGTTCATATCTGGAAAGTCAACAGTGAAGGAACTATTCCTGATGGAACACTTGTTTCAGCAGGTTCTGCTGCGGTGCTCCTAATCTTTATCTTGATCTTTAACTTTGGAGCTCGCAAACTCGGAAGCTACCTACACAAGAAATTAACCGCTGCCTAAAGGAGAAGCCATGTCAAAATATAATTGGGATGAAAAGCATATCATTACCTTTCCAGAAGAAAAAGTGGCCCTCTCTACTAAGGATTTACATGTTTACTACGGTAAAAACGAATCCATAAAGGGCGTCGATATGCAATTCGAAAAAAATAAAATCACGGCCCTGATTGGTCCGTCGGGATCAGGGAAATCAACCTACCTACGCAGTCTCAATCGTATGAATGATACCATTGATATTGCAAAGGTTACAGGACAGATTCTCTATCGAGGTATTGACGTTAACCGTCCAGAAATTAATGTTTATGAAATGCGTAAACATATCGGAATGGTATTTCAACGTCCAAATCCATTTGCTAAATCAATCTATCGTAATATTACTTTTGCACATGAACGTGCAGGAGTCAAGGACAAGAAAGTCCTAGATGAAATTGTAGAAACATCACTTCGTCAGGCTGCCCTCTGGGATCAGGTCAAAGACGATCTTCATAAGTCAGCCTTAACGCTTTCAGGTGGTCAGCAGCAACGTCTCTGTATCGCGCGTGCTATTTCTGTAAAACCAGACATTCTCTTAATGGATGAGCCAGCATCAGCCTTGGATCCGATTGCGACAGCTCAACTTGAAGAAACCATGCTTGAGTTGAAGAAGGACTTTACCATTATCATCGTAACTCACAGTATGCAACAAGCTGCGCGTGCTAGTGATTATACAGGATTCTTCTACCTGGGTGACTTGATTGAGTATGATAAAACTGCAAATATTTTCCAAAATGCCAAGCTACAGTCAACAAATGACTATGTAACTGGACACTTTGGTTAGAGAGGAAACAGTATGACAGAACCGATTTTACAGGTTTCAGACCTGTCAGTCTATTACAATAAAAAGAAGGCCTTGAATAGTGTTTCCTTATCCTTCCACCCCAAGGAAATTACGGCCCTTATCGGTCCGTCTGGATCTGGGAAATCAACACTTCTAAAGGCTATTAACCGAATGGGTGACCTTAATCCTGAAGTGACGACAACTGGATCAGTGGTTTATAATGGGCACAATATCTATAGTCCGCGTACCGACACGGTTGAATTACGTAAGGAAATCGGGATGGTTTTCCAACAACCAAATCCCTTCCCTATGTCTATCTACGAAAATGTTGTTTATGGTCTCCGCATTAATGGGGAAAAAGATAAGAACGTTTTGGATGAAGCTGTGGAGAAAGCTTTACAGCGTGCTTCAATCTGGGATGAGGTTAAGGATCGCTTGCATGATTCAGCTATTGGACTTTCAGGTGGACAGCAGCAACGTGTCTGTGTAGCCCGTGTATTGGCGACTAGTCCAAAGATTATCCTCTTGGATGAGCCTACCTCAGCCTTGGACCCTATTTCTGCTGGTAAGATTGAGGAAACCTTGTATGGTCTAAAAGACAAATACACCATGCTCTTGGTTACGCGTTCTATGCAGCAAGCATCTCGAATCTCCGATAAGACAGGCTTTTTCCTCAATGGAGATTTGATTGAATTTAACGATACCAAGGATATGTTCCTCTATCCTCAACATAAGGAGACAGAGGACTACATTTCAGGTAAATTTGGATAAGGAGTGAGAAGATGTTACGATCTCAATTTGAAGAAGATTTAGAGAAATTGCATAATCAGTTTTATGCTATGGGACAAGAAGTTCTTTCCCAAATCAATCGTACCGTACGTGCTTTTGTAACGCATGACCGTGACATGGCTAAAGAAGTCATTGAGGAAGATGCAGAAGTAAACGAATACGAAGTGAAACTTGAAAAGAAATCATTTGAAATGATTGCCCTACAACAGCCAGTTTCACAAGACTTACGTACAGTTTTAACAGTTCTAAAAGCTGTGTCAGACTTAGAACGTATGGGGGACCATGCTGTATCTATCGCAAAAGCAACGATTCGTATGAAGGGTGAGCAGCGTATCCCTGCAGTTGAAGAAGAAATTAAAAAAATGGGTCGTGAAGTAAAAAACTTTGTTGAAGCCGCTTTAGAACTTTATTTGAATGGTTCTGTGGATCAAGCCTATGAAGTTGCAACCATGGATGAAAATATCAACCATTACTTTGATAACATTCGAGACCTAGCTACAGAGGAAATCAAAAAACATCCAGAAGCTATCGTCACAGGACGTGATTATTTCCAAGTTATTTCTTACTTGGAACGCATCGGTGACTATGCAAAGAATATCTGTGAATGGGTTGTTTACTTTGAAACAGGTAAGATTGTAGAATTATAAAGTATTCAAATGCTAAAATTATTGTGAAAGCTTACTTTTTACTAGAGTAAGCTTTCATTGTATAGATAATTTACTTTGTCAGAGGTGAATAATGAACTACATACAGAATATAAGAAAAAAAGTTGGAAAAGATAAAATTATTTTAAATTTCACATGTGGAATATTAAGTCAATCAGGAAAAATATTATTACAAAAACGAGCAGATAAAGGAACTTTGGGATTACCAGGTGGTGCTTTTGCATAATAATAACAGGTGTTTAAAACTCTGATAAATTAAGTGGTTGAGTGTTTTACAAATTATACTTACTGTAAAAAGTTCAAAAAGAATGTTATAATTTAAAATGGAGGATATTACCATGAAAATTAATGCTGTAGATTTATTTTGCGGTGTTGGAGGGTTGACCTGTGGTGTTCAGCAAGCAGGTATAAATGTAATTGCAGGTTATGATATAGATCCTCGTAGTCAATTTGCATATGAATTTAATAATAAAGCGAGATTCATCTTAAAAGATGTTAAAGAAATTGATAGCAAGGAAATTACTGCTCTTTATCCGAATGATACTGATATAAAAATTTTAATGGGTTGTGCCCCATGCCAACCCTTTTCAACTTATAGTCATAAGTACAAGAATAGTGAGAATACACTTCAGAAGATGGATCTTTTAGACTATTTTGGGAAACAAATAGAGTATGTTCAACCCGATATTGTTTCGATGGAAAATGTTCCACAAATGGTCAATGAAAAGGTATTTAAAAAATTTATCCAGATTTTGAATGATAATAATTACTTAATTGATTACAAAGTGGTATTTGCGCCAGATTACGGTGTTCCTCAAAAAAGAAAGAGATTATTACTTTTAGCTTCAAAATTAGGAGAAATCAAATTAATCCCCGCACAATTTAATAAAGATAATTACCCAACACTTCGAGATACAATTGGAAATTTACCAAAATTGCAGGCAGGAGATACTGATTTAAATGACCCCCTTCACAGAAGCAGAAACCTATCTGAATTGAATATGAAGAGAATAAAGCAGTCAAAACCTGGTGGAACTTGGAAGGATTGGGACGAGGAGCTATTACTGGAAGCTTATAAGAAAAAAAGCGGAGCTTCTTTTGGATCGGTATATGGTCGTTTAGAGTGGGATAAACCTGCTAATACAATTACAACACAATTCCCAGGAATAGGAAATGGGCGATTTGGACATCCTGATCAAGATAGAGCTTTAAGTTTACGTGAAGGTGCAATGTTACAAACATTTCCGAGAGATTACTTATTTACAAAACCTGAACTTGGGGGAAAATATCCTATTTCACAGGTAGCATTACAAATTGGGAATGCTGTCCCTCCGAAGTTAGGTGAAGTTATTGGAAATAGTATATTGAAGCATTTGGAGAAAATTAAATGAGTATTGAGAAAATAGACTTGCAAATTGCCTTTGGTGCTGTAAAGCATTTTGGCAGAAATTTATATACATCAAATCCACCAGCAATCACAGAATTGATTGCAAATTCTTGGGATGCTTATTGTACAGAGTGTAATATTTATTACAATGATACTGAAAATGATGGGGATAAAAAAACTTCTTTGCTAATTGTTGATGATGGTATTGGTATGACAGATGAAGAGTTGTCTGGTAGATATGCTATTTCTGGTACAGAAAAAAATACTGATTCAGTTAGACGTCCTGATGGAATTCCCCTTAGACCTTATATGGGTAGAAAAGGTATCGGAAAATTTTCAGCATTTAGTTTAGGTGATAGTTATGTACTTTATACAAAGAGTGACATAGATACTCAATGGAAAAAAATGATTTTTAGATATGAATTATTACTTGAAGACAGACCGACTGTTCCAATTGCTGTGGAATACATTGATTCTTTGCAAGAATTGAAAGAGTTTTTTCCAGATTTAGAGGAAAATACTACTGGAACAATTGTTTATATACCTAAGATGAGAAGAAAAATTATCTCATCAAGTATTGAGGGATTGAAGAATTTAATTTCTAGAAGATTCTCTATAAATGTAATTAATAATCATGATTTTAGTCTTAAAATTAATTCAGAAATTGTAGATTTGAGCCAGCATTTTTATGATGATAATTTAGAGTTTGTTTATTATTTCGGTACAGAGTTAGAAGAAATCAAACAACGCTTCCCTAATGTTCCAGAAAAGAATTTTTACAAAGAAGATGATGAATTCTTTACTAATCATTCAATTAGTGGATGGCTCGGTACTGTCGAAATTCCCAGTCAATTACTTGCTGATGAAAATATAAGTATTTCAGGCGTAATAGTCTATATTCATGGAAAATTAGCTGATGAGGATATTTTACGGGATAAATTAAAAAATAGGATAACAAACTCATACTTTTTAGGCGAAGTCAATGCAGATTTTCTTCAAAATGAAGAAGAAGACCCTGTGCTTAGTAGTAGAGAGGGTTTAAATAAAGAAATACCAAATGTTAAATTATTAATTGAAAAACTATCTAAAATAAGTAATAAGTTAAATTCAAATTGGAATGATTTGCGTGCTAACAGAGATATAGAAAAACTTGATTTTCTTGATAAAATGTTAAGTACTGATAGTGGATTGGGGACCGCATTCAAATTTTATAACGATAAACAGCAAAAACAGGTTGCAAAGCTTGCACAAAGAGTTTTTGATAATGATGAAAAATATTCAGATGCTGAATATAGAGTTTATGGACAAGCAATCTTTGCACTTGTAAATAATAAAGTTATAAATGAAATTACTATAGATACAGATACGGAGACTTTTGGAGAGATCTTAAAGAAATTCTATAGCTTATTTGAGAAAACGGAACTAAATGCTGCTTTACGTATGAAATCTAATATTGAAGATCGTATTAGTATTATCAATAAACTAAAACTAATTATTGACACTGAGGATGTTGAGAGTGTTTTTGAGGAACATCTAGCTAAAAATCCATGGTTGATTAATCAATATTGGGATAAACCAAGTAATGAAATTGTGATTGAAACACAAAACACATATAAAGCAATTATTCAAGAACGTAAGGTTAGTGGAAGAACCGATATTATTACAAAAGTTGCAGATGAGCCTTATCCAATTATCTGTGAGCTAAAAAGAGAGAAAGTTACTGCGTACTCTACACCTGAAATTTCCGAAATAACCAGTCAGATCTATAAATACAGACGATTTATTAGTGATGAAATAAACCGATCAAATAGTTCTTTAAGAATCTCAAATACTAATGATATAAAAGCTTATTTTATTTGTGGTGAGAAATCTAAGGAAAAACTAGAAGATTTAGATTTAATTGAATTGAAAAATAACAATATCGAATTAAAAACATATCAAGAGATTATTAGACAAGCTGAAAGAGTTTATAGTGATAGAGTAAGAGAGTAAAATTTTTTTATTTAATAAGCCTTATTCCCCTTACTGTGGGGTTCCATTGGATTAGGTAAATCGGCTGTAGAAGCGTTAGTTCGAGAGTTTTACGAAGAAACTGGACTGAAAGTGACAGTGAAAAAACTTTTAAATGTTTATACAAAATATTCAGATAGTTATCCAAATGGTGATGAGGCTCAAGTTCTTACAATTTTGTATTTAGTTGCATCTGAAACTTCTATCTCTACAAATGTTTTTACGAGTGACGAAACTTTAGAATTAGGATTTTTTGAACATAGGGACATACAAAATATCACAATTGTAAACCAGCAACATCGAGATATGATAAATGATTTTTTTGAAAATATGTTCCCAATAGATAGATAAACCAATCATTGAATTTGTATTTTTTATAAATTTATTTTATGGAAAACGCAAGAAAATGTTGACAAGTACTTCTAAATAAGTTATAATTATACAAAATTAACAGAGAGGTTGTTTATTTATGAATTTTAAAAAATGGATATTTGTCTTATGTAGTTTTCTTGCAAGCTTCTTATTGGTAGCTTGCCAATCGTCTAGCTCAAGCTCGCAGTCTGCAGTGGAGGCCATCAAGCAAAAAGGAAAATTAGTGGTCGCAACTAGTCCCGACTATGCTCCCTTTGAGTTTCAAGCACTTGTGGATGGTAAAAACCAAGTCGTAGGTGCGGATATTGACATGGCGCAAGCAATCGCTGATGAACTTGGAGTGAAATTGGAAGTTTCAAGCATGAGTTTTGATAATGTCTTGACCAGTCTTCAAACAGGAAAAGCAGACCTAGCAATTGCGGGAATCAGTGCAACTGAAGAAAGACAAGAAGTCTTTGATTTCTCAATTCCTTACTATGAAAATAAAATTAGCTTCCTGATCAGAAAATCAGATCTTGAAAAATACAAGGATTTGGACTCTCTAGCAAGTGCTAATATTGCAGCTCAGAAAGGAACTGTTCCAGAATCAATGGTTAAAGAGCAACTTCCAAAAGCCCAGTTGACTTCATTGACCAACATGGGAGAAGCAGTTAATGAGCTTCAATCTGGTAAAGTTGATGCAGTTCACATGGATGAACCAGTCGCTTTAAGCTATGCTGCTAAGAACTCAGATTTGGCAGTAGCTACAGTAAATTTGACTATGAAAGAGGGCGAAGCAAATGCTGTAGCTATCAAAAAAGGTAACTCAGATTTGAAGGAAGTGGTTGATAAGGTTATCCAAAAATTGAAAGATGATGGAACTTACCAAACTTATCTTGAAAAAGCTGCTAAGCTAACAGAAGTAGAACAATAAAAAAATAACAGAGGCTGGGACAAAAGTCCTAGCCTCTCAATTGTCTTTGGATTATCGAGCAAGACGCAGTGGTTGAGTGGGCTCTACTACGCTGATTTCATCAGCTTTTACAGCCTTACTCAACTGTGCGGAGGTGGGACGACGAAATCGAATTCTAACGAAGTACCGATTTCTGTCCCACTCTCTGTTTTTAAATAGCTTAATGTTGTTTCAATATTTTCTAGGGGAACTTTTGCAAAATGATAAGGACAAGTCCCTATGTAGGATGATTCGAAAAAGTCAAGACCTAGAGAACTGTGTTTGAGACTAGCAATTTTAGGAAACTGTCTCAAATCAAGTAAGATTCCATCGTGGAGTGGATAACTTGGGAGATTGATAGGATTGCTTTTTAAAAGTTTTTGAATCTTAGCTTGATTCTTTTCTTGGAGTATTAGTCTAGCTAGTCTATTTTTTTCGAATAATTGACTATCAATGTAGAGAGATAAGGCCTTTTGCATAATGAGATTGTTATCATAGTCAAGGATATTTTTATAGGATACAAAGGCTTCTTTGATGGCATTTGGAAGAATGAGGGCAGTAATCCGAAGAGCAGGAAAAAGGCTGGTAGAGAAGGATTTGATATAGATGACTAAATCATTTTGATCAAGGTAATGAAAGGTTTGACCCATTTTGGGATCTAGGTCTCCCAGATAGTCATCTTCTACGATGTAAATCTGATACTTGACAGCCAAATCTAGAATAGCTCGTTTTTCTTGGTCCGTATAGGAATGTCCTAGAGGATAGTGAAAGCGTGGAATGGTATAGAAAAACTTAATCTTTCCAGTTTTAAAGTGTTCTTCTAGTTCATTTAGGTCAATCCCATCAATCCGTCGTTCAATGGTTTGATAAGGAAGCCCCTGAGCCAGCAGAAGTTGGTTCATTCGATGATAGGTAGGTTGCTCAACAAGAATTTCCTGCGCCTGACTCGGAAAGTCTATCTGAGAAAGGATAAAGAGAGCCTGTTGGGTTCCAGATGTAAGAACCAATTGGTCTGGTTTACTGTAGATAGCTTGCTCAAAGAGTAGTTTCTGAACGGACTGACGTAATTCTTCTAAGCCTTCTTGGTGTTCATAGTAGTTGTAGAGATAATTTTCTCGCCCAATCAAGCTCTCATTAACGCACAGACGAAAATCATCATAGGCTGCTGCGTGTTCATCGTTAACTGAGATAATTAAGTCTTCATGACTGGTTTGTTGCTCCAATACATAATAACCACTTTGAGGTTTTGAGTAGATATATTTCTCGTATCGGAGTTCTAAGAGTGCGCGCTGTATGGTGTCTTTGCTACAGTGAAAATCTTGACTGAGTTTTCGGATAGATGGTAGGCGACTTCCAGTGTGAAATCTACCTGATTCTATCTCGTTTTTTAGATAGTGAACGACTTGTTCATACTTGCTTTCTTGCTTCATCCTAGACCTCTCATGATTTTGTTACATTGTACCTTTTTTTTAGAAGTTTGGCAATGTTATACTCTTCGAAAATCTCTTCAAACCGCGTCAACGTCGCCTTGCCGTAGGTATGGTTACTGACTTCGTCAGTTCTATCCACAACCTCAAAACAGTGTTTTGAGCTGACTACGTCAGTTCTATCCACAACCTCAAAACAGTGTTTTGAGCTGACTACGTCAGTTCCATCTACAACCTCAAAGCAGTGCTTTGAGCTGACTTCGTCAGTTCTATCCACAACCTCAAAACAGTGTTTTGAGCAACCTGCGGCTAGTTTCCTAGTTTGCTCTTTGATTTTCATTGAGTATTAAAAGGCAGTCTAGCATTCAATTCTAATCAGAAATGTGATATACTTAGTAAGTAAAATTTTCAAAGAAGAGTGAGATGATGAAGGTGCAAGAACCAGTTAAATTATTCCAATACAATACTTTGGGAGCCTTGATGGCGGGACTTTACGGTGGAACCATGACCGTTGGTGAATTGCTTGAACATGGTGATTTAGGATTAGGAACCCTGGATTCTATCGATGGAGAATTGATTGTCTTAGATGGGAAAGCTTATCAGGCTAAGGGATCAGGTGAGAAACCTGAAATTGTGGAAGTTTCACCAGATGCTTTGATCCCCTATGCAGCAGTTGTACCCCACCAGGCAGAAGTTATTTTCCGTCAGCGTTTTGAAATGACTGATCAGGAACTTGAAAAACGTATTGAGTCCTATTATGATGGAGAGAATCTTTTCCGTTCCATCAAGATTCATGGTGATTTTAAACACATGCATGTGCGCATGATTCCTAAGTCAACCTCTGAAACTAAGTTTGCAGAAGTAGCAACGCATCAGCCAGAGTATAGTCGCGAAAATGTTTCAGGAACCATCGTCGGTTTTTGGACACCTGAAATTTTCCATGGAGTTAGTGTTGCTGGTTACCATCTACACTTTATCTCAGATGACCTAACCTTTGGTGGCCACGTTATGGACTTTGTCATCAAGGAAGGTATTGTAGAAGTGGGTGCAGTTGACCAGTTGGATCAACGTTTTCCTGTTCAGGATCGTCAATATCTATTTGCTAAGTTTAATGTTGACGAGATGAAAAAAGATATCGATAAGTCAGAATAAAAGGAGTCAAATATGAAAATTCATGTAATAATAACGATGGTGGCCTTGTTTGCCGTCCTCATTGCAGCAGTTTGGTACGCAAGAAAGAAATACAAGATTAATTTTGCAGTTTTGGGACTTGGGGCAGTTGCATTTTTTGCTTCATCTCAGGTCTTGGAGAAAATCGTTCATCTCTTGGTTCTTCATCCACAAAAGGATGGGACAGTTCCACTCATGACGGAAAATCCCCTTCTATATGTGATTTACGGGATCTGTATGGCTGCTTTGTTTGAAGAAACAGCTCGACTAATCTTTTTCAAATGGTTGAACAAAAAAAGAGAGATGGAAGATTCAGATGCCCTCGCCTATGGTCTTGGTCATGGTGGGCTAGAAATGATTTATATCGGAATTGCAAGTTTACTCAATCTCTTCATCCTCTTTTCAGCAGTAGAATCGCAAAATCCAGCCATCATGCAACTCTTACCTGAGAGTACGCTTGCTACGATTAACAATCTAGCAGCATGGCAGATTTACCTTTTGGGACTAGAGAGAATCCTAGCCTTACTTCTTCAAGTCGGTTTGACCTTCTGGGTTTATCAAGCAGTTCGCCAAAAGAAATGGATTTACCTAGTAGCGGCTTATGGTTTGCACGCCCTATTTGATTTGGCTCCGAGCCTATCTCAAGTTGGTTGGTTGTCAAATCCACTTCTCGTAGAAGGATTGTTAGCAGTGGAAGTTATTATTTTTATTTACTTTACAAAAACGATCTTTTATAAAAAGCAATAATACAAAAAAGAGGTTCATCCTCTTTTTAGTTTGAGCTTTTGAAAAAGCTAACCAAATCATCGAAAAAAAACGCTAAAAATGGTATAATGGAATGAATTTTATAAAAGGAATAGAAAAATGACCGTATTAGATAAACTAAAAGAAACCTTAGAAGGAATCGATATTCGATTCGATGAACCGCTAAAAACTTATACCTATACCAAAGTTGGAGGGAAGGCAGATTATTTAGTTTTTCCACGCAATCGCTATGAGATGGCTCGTGTGGTAAAATTTGCCAATCAGGAAAACATTCCTTGGATGGTTCTTGGAAATGCAAGTAACATTATCGTCCGTGAGGGTGGAGTACGTGGCTTTGTAATCATGTGTGACAAGCTCAATAATGTTTCTGTTGATGGTTACACTATTGAGGCTGAAGCTGGAGCAAACTTGATTGAGACTACACGTATTGCCCTTCGTCATAGTTTGACTGGTTTTGAGTTCGCTTGTGGTATTCCAGGAAGCGTCGGTGGTGCTGTCTTTATGAATGCTGGCGCTTATGGTGGTGAGATTGCTCATGTTCTCCAGTCTTGTCAAATCTTGACTAAGGAAGGTGAAATCGAAACCTTGTCTGCTAAAGACTTGAACTTTGGTTACCGTCATTCAGCTATTCAAGCATCAGGGGCAGTAGTCCTTTCTGCTAAGTTCGCCCTAGCTCCAGGTAATCACCAAGTCATCAAACAGGAGATGGATCGCTTGACTCACCTTCGTGAACTCAAGCAACCTTTAGAGTATCCTTCATGTGGATCAGTTTTTAAACGTCCAGTGGATCATTTTGCAGGTCAATTGATTGCAGAAGCAGGCTTGAAAGGTTATCGTATCGGTGGCGTCGAAGTCTCAGAAAAGCACGCAGGCTTTATGGTCAATATTGCTGATGGAACTGCTAAGGACTATGAGGAATTAATCGAGTCTGTCATTGAGAAGGTTAAAGAGCACTCAGGCGTTACCCTCGAGAGAGAAGTTCGAATCCTAGGAGAGCATGAATAAAATAAAAATAGCCTAGCTGCTGCTAACTAGAATGTAGAGGGGGTGAAAGCCTATCGGTAGCGAAGATGCATGCAGGTGGTATAACTCCCTGCAAGAGGTAGTGGCGGCCTGACAGAGCCCTGATCTGTTAATCTATGAAAAAGAAGGAATTTATGCCAATTGAAAAAACCAATTATCGAATTCAGAAACGTTTCTAAAGTTTTTGAAGATAGCAACACCAAGGTTCTCAAGGATATTAACTTTGAGTTGGAAGAAGGGAAGTTCTACACACTTCTCGGTGCCTCAGGATCTGGTAAATCAACCATCCTCAATATCATTGCGGGTTTGTTGGATGCAACAACTGGTGATATCATGCTAGACGGTGTCCGTATCAATGATATCCCAACCAATAAACGAGATGTTCATACGGTCTTCCAGTCTTACGCCTTGTTCCCACATATGAATGTGTTTGAAAATGTTGCTTTTCCATTGCGATTGCGTAAGGTCGATAAAAAAGAAATCGAACAACGTGTATTAGAAGTTCTCAAAATGGTACAGTTGGAAGGTTTCGAAAAACGTTCAATCCGTAAACTATCTGGAGGACAACGTCAGCGTGTGGCCATTGCGCGTGCGATTATCAACCAACCTCGTGTGGTACTCTTGGATGAGCCTTTGTCAGCCTTGGACTTGAAATTGCGAACAGACATGCAGTACGAACTGCGTGAACTGCAACAGCGATTGGGGATTACCTTTGTCTTTGTTACCCACGATCAAGAAGAAGCCTTGGCTATGAGTGACTGGATTTTCGTTATGAATGATGGTGAAATTGTTCAGTCAGGAACACCAGTTGACATCTACGATGAGCCTATCAACCACTTTGTAGCCACCTTTATCGGTGAATCCAATATCCTGCCTGGAACTATGATTGAGGACTACTTGGTTGAGTTCAATGGCAAACGCTTTGAAGCGGTCGACGGTGGGATGAAGCCAAATGAACCGGTCGAAGTTGTGATTCGCCCAGAGGACTTGCGCATTACCCTTCCAGAAGAAGGAAAACTTCAAGTGAAGGTCGATACTCAGCTTTTCCGTGGGGTTCACTATGAGATTATCGCCTATGACGAACTTGGCAACGAATGGATGATCCACTCGACTCGTAAAGCCATCGTGGGTGAGGAAATCGGTCTGGACTTTGAACCAGAAGACATCCACATCATGCGTCTTAATGAAACAGAAGAAGAGTTCGATGCTCGTATCGAAGAGTACGTAGAAATCGAAGAGCAAGAAGCAGGTTTGATTAATGCTATCGAGGAGGAAAGAGATGAAGAAAACAACCTCTAAACTCTTTGTAGTGCCCTACATGCTTTGGATTGCACTCTTTGTTTTGGCACCTTTGGTCTTGATTTTTGGGCAATCCTTTTTCAACATCGAAGGCCAGTTCAGTTTAGAAAACTATAAATCTTATTTTGCGTCACAAAACTTGACCTATCTCAAAATGAGTTTTAACTCAGTTCTTTATGCAGGGATTGTAACTCTAGTGACGCTACTTATCAGCTACCCAACAGCCCTTTTCTTGACCCGCCTCAAACACCGTCAACTCTGGCTCATGCTGATCATCTTGCCAACTTGGATCAACCTGCTCCTTAAAGCCTATGCCTTTATCGGGATTTTTGGGCAAAATGGCTCTATCAACCAATTCCTTGAATTTATCGGAATCGGTTCGCAGCAGTTACTCTTTACGGATTTCTCATTTATCTTTGTTGCAAGCTACATCGAGCTTCCATTTATGATTTTACCTATCTTCAATGTCTTGGATGATATGGATAATAACCTTATCAATGCGAGCTATGACCTTGGTGCAACCAAGTGGGAAACTTTCCGTCATGTCATCTTTCCTCTGTCTATGAATGGAGTGCGAAGTGGTGTCCAATCTGTCTTTATCCCGAGTTTAAGTCTCTTCATGCTGACACGTTTGATTGGGGGGAACCGAGTGATTACCTTAGGGACTGCCATCGAGCAGAACTTCCTGACAAACGATAATTACGGTATGGGTTCAACTATCGGTGTTGTTCTTATCCTGACCATGTTTATCACCATGTGGGTGACTAAGGAAAGGAGAGAACGATGAAAAAATTATCAAATCTTTACCTAGCCTTTGTCTTTATCGTCCTCTATCTGCCAATCTTTTACTTGATTGGTTATGCCTTCAATGCTGGGGATGATATGAATAGCTTTACAGGCTTTAGTTTGTCTCACTTTGAAACCATGTTTGGCGATGGAAGACTCATGCTCATCTTGGTTCAGACATTTTTACTAGCCTTCCTATCAGCCCTGATTGCGACTGTTATTGGGACTTTCGGTGCTATCTACATCTACCAATCACGCAAAAA
This sequence comes from Streptococcus sp. oral taxon 431, assembly GCF_023115445.1. GTDB lineage: Bacteria > Bacillota > Bacilli > Lactobacillales > Streptococcaceae > Streptococcus. Next base: position 24,283 of record NZ_JALDUI010000001.1, read on the forward strand.
ATATCAAGAAGCCTTCCTATCACTCAATAACATTTTGATGGTTGCCCCAGACGTTATGATTGGTGCCAGCTTCTTGATTCTCTTTACACAACTCAAGTTTTCTCTTGGCTTTCTGACGGTTCTGTCTAGTCATGTGGCCTTCTCCATTCCAATCGTAGTGCTCATGGTCTTGCCTCGATTAAAAGAGATGAATGGAGATATGATTCATGCGGCCTATGACCTTGGTGCCAGTCAGTTCCAAATGTTTAAGGAAATTATGCTTCCTTATTTAACGCCGTCTATCATCGCAGGTTACTTCATGGCTTTCACCTATTCCCTAGATGACTTTGCCGTGACCTTCTTTGTAACGGGGAATGGTTTTTCAACCCTCTCAGTCGAGATTTACTCTCGGGCTCGTAAGGGGATTTCCTTAGAAATCAATGCTCTTTCAGCCTTGGTCTTCCTTTTTAGTATTATCCTGGTTGTTGGATATTACTTCATTTCACGTGATAAGGAGGATCAAGCATGAAACGACTCTATTCATTTTTAGCAGGAATTTTAGCGATTATCCTAGTCTTGTGGGGAATTTCCTACCATTTGGACAGTAAAATCAATAGTCGTGATAGTCAAAAATTGGTCATCTATAACTGGGGAGATTATATCGATCCAGACTTGATTGAACAATTTACAGAAGAAACAGGAATCCAAGTCCAGTATGAGACCTTTGACTCCAACGAAGCCATGTATACCAAGATTAAGCAGGGGGGTACAACCTATGATATTGCCATCCCAAGTGAGTACATGATTAACAAGATGAAGGATGAAGACCTTCTAGTTCCACTGGATTATAGTAAGATTGAGGGCCTTGAGAATATCGGTCCAGAGTTTCTCAACCAGTCCTTTGACCCAAACAATCAGTACTCTATCCCATACTTCTGGGGGACCTTGGGAATCGTCTACAATGAGACTATGGTGGAAGAAGCGCCTGAACATTGGGATGACCTTTGGAAGCCAGAGTATAAAAACTCTATTATGCTTTTTGATGGGGCGCGTGAAGTACTTGGTTTAGGTCTTAACTCACTAGGCTATAGCCTCAACTCTAAAGATCCACAGCAGTTGGAGGAAACGGTCGATAAGCTCTACAAGCTAACTCCAAATATCAAGGCTATTGTGGCGGATGAGATGAAGGGGTACATGATTCAGAATAACGCTGCCATCGGTGTGACCTTCTCTGGTGAAGCCAGTCAGATGCTAGAGAAAAATGAAAATCTCCGCTATGTTGTTCCGACAGAGGCCAGCAACCTTTGGTTTGACAATATGGTGATACCTAAGACAGTTAAGAACCAGGACGCAGCCTATGCCTTTATCAACTTTATGTTGAAGCCCGAAAATGCTCTAAAAAATGCAGAATATGTCGGCTATTCAACACCAAACAATGCTGCTAAGGAAATGCTCCCTGAGGAGACAAAAGAGGATAAGTCCTTCTATCCTGATGCAGACACTATAAAACACTTGGAAGTCTATGAGAAGTTTGACCATAAATGGACAGGAAAATATAGTGACCTCTTCCTACAATTTAAAATGTATCGGAAGTAGGAATAGATAAAAAGAACGAATCAGTAACAGCTGGTTCGTTTTTTGAATAGTTGTATAGCTGTATATTTTTATAGTGAATTAAAATAAGATGCGAACAGAGAGATTAGGAAAGTCAAACTAATTTCTAGAAATATTTTTAGCAGTTGTAGTGTACTGCTCTAGATTCAATACACTATACTATCCTATTTGCTTATTTTATAGCCTAGTAGTATACTAAGTTTATAATAATAGAAAGCGGTAACAAATCATGAAAATGTCTACTTTTTTCAAAAAAAGTTACTGGCCAATCTTTTTGATTGTTAACGAAACAATTATACTATTCCATTTAAAGGATGGCTTGGATCGACAATACCTAACAACTGATTCCATACATTTGGTGATAGGTTACTTTATATTTGCAAATATTTTCATAGCTATCTTTAACAATTCAAAACTTTGGAATAAAAGTTGGGATAAAAAGAAAAATGGCAGTAAGAAAAAATATATCCTGAAAAAGTAATCAGAGATATAGGGAGTTGGTTATTTAAATGAGGATTATTTCCAGTTGACGCAGACTTAAAAAAACGATATAATAAGAAAGTTGAGAATTGATTTTCTCTCCATCTTAGTTCAGAGAATTGGCGGTGCTGCGAGCCATCTAAGATAGAAAATCATGCTACTCGATTGTAACAATTGCATAAGAATCAAGAATGACAAGTTCATTGAATGAAGGTGGTACCGCGGTTTTTCGCCCTTCGTGATATGGATTTGTCTTTTATTTTTGGAGGTGCATATGAGAAGATTTCTTGTCAAACAAAAATTTCGCCTAGGTGGTGAACGCTTTGATATCAAGGATGAGTTGGGCAATGTCGCCTATCAGGTTGAAGGTTCATTTTTTAAGATTCCTAAAACCTTTACCATCTATGATGTTGCTGGTGAACAGGTCAGTGAGATTAGTAAGGAAGTCTTAACTTTCCTACCTCGTTTTGAGATTCAACTGAGTAACGGCGATCATTTTTATATTCGGAAGAAGTTGACTTTCTGGAAGGATAAGTATGAGTTTGACAATCTCGGTCTTCGTATCGAAGGAAATGTCTGGGATTTAAATTTTAAATTGCTGGATGATCGTGACCAAGTGATTGCTGAGATTACCAAGGAACTTTTCCATTTAACCTCAACTTATACCGTAACTGTCTATGAAGACTCTTATGCAGACCTAGTCATTTCCCTCTGTGTCGCTATTGACTATGTAGAAATGCTAGAAAGCCAATCAAATTAGTAAAAAGGAGATACAAATGAAACAATTATCTAGTGCACAAGTCCGCCAAATGTGGCTTGATTTCTGGGCGACTAAAGGTCATTCAGTAGAACCATCAGTAAGTTTGGTTCCTGTAAATGATCCAACACTTTTGTGGATCAACTCAGGGGTTGCTACTCTTAAAAAATACTTTGACGGGACTATCATCCCTGAAAACCCACGGATTACCAATGCGCAAAAAGCCATCCGTACCAATGACATCGAAAACGTAGGGAAGACTGCTCGTCACCATACTATGTTTGAAATGTTGGGGAACTTCTCAATCGGGGATTATTTCCGTGACGAAGCAATTACATGGGCATATGAGCTTTTGACAAGTCCTGAGTGGTTTGACTTCCCTAAAGACAAACTTTACATGACTTATTATCCAGATGATAAAGATTCGTACAACCGCTGGATTGAAGTGGGAGTGGACCCAAGTCACTTGATTCCAATCGAGGACAACTTCTGGGAAATCGGTGCGGGACCTTCTGGACCTGATACAGAAATCTTCTTTGACCGTGGGGAAGCTTTTGACCCAGAAAACATCGGTCTTCGTCTTCTTGCAGAAGATATCGAAAACGACCGTTATATCGAAATTTGGAACATTGTATTGTCACAATTTAACGCTGACCCAGCTGTACCTCGTAGCGAGTACAAAGAATTGCCACACAAAAACATTGATACGGGCGCTGGTTTAGAGCGTTTGGTAGCAGTGATCCAAGGGGCTAAGACTAACTTTGAAACAGACCTCTTCATGCCAATTATCCGTGAAGTTGAGAAATTATCTGGTAAGGTTTACGACCAAGATGGCGACAACATGAGCTTCAAGGTTATTGCAGACCACATCCGTTCTCTTTCATTTGCGATTGGTGATGGTGCGCTTCCTGGAAATGAAGGTCGTGGTTATGTCCTCCGTCGTCTCCTTCGTCGTGCCTCTATGCATGGTCAAAAATTGGGTATCAATGAGCCTTTCCTTTACAAACTCGTTCCAACTGTTGGAAAAATCATGGAAAGCTACTACCCAGAAGTTCTTGAAAAACGTGAGTTTATTGAGAAAATCGTTAAGAGCGAAGAAGAGTCATTTGCTCGTACTCTTCACTCAGGTCAACACTTTGCCCAAGGCATCGTAGCAGACTTGAAAGAAAAAGGTCAATCTGTCATCGCTGGTGCAGATGTCTTTAAACTCTATGATACATACGGATTCCCAGTAGAGTTGACAGAAGAAATCGCTGAAGAAGCTGGTATGACTGTAGACCGTGAAGGTTTTGAAGCAGCCATGAAGGAACAACAAGAACGTGCGCGTGCGTCTGCTGTCAAAGGTGGATCTATGGGCATGCAAAATGAAACCCTTCAAAACATCACTGTTGAGAGTGTCTTCAACTACAATGCTAGTCAATTGTCTTCTAAGTTGGTTGCTATCGTAGCTGAAAATGCTGAAGTAGAAGGTGTAGCTGAAGGAACTGCGTCACTTATCTTTGCAGAGACACCTTTCTACGCTGAAATGGGTGGACAAGTTGCGGACCATGGTCAAATCTTGGATGCTGCAGGAAATGTCGTAGCGACTGTAACAGACGTTCAAAAAGCACCAAACGGACAAGCATTGCACACCGTTGAAGTTCTTGCTCCTCTTGCTTTGAACCAAGAATACACCTTGGCTATCGATACCAATCGTCGTCATCGTGTTATGAAGAACCACACTGCAACTCACTTGCTCCATGCGGCTCTTCACAATATCCTTGGTAACCACGCAACCCAAGCAGGATCTCTCAACGAAGTAGAATTCCTTCGCTTTGACTTTACCCACTTCCAAGCCGTGACTCCAGAAGAATTGCGTGCTATTGAACAACAAGTCAATGAGAAGATTTGGGAAGCCATCACAGTAGAAACAGTTGAGACTGACATTGACACAGCCAAAGAAATGGGAGCTATGGCCCTCTTTGGTGAGAAGTATGGTAAAGAAGTTCGTGTTGTGACCATTGGTGACTACTCAGTAGAGCTTTGTGGTGGTACTCACGTAGGTAACACTTCTGAAATCGGTCTCTTCAAGATTGTCAAAGAAGAAGGAATCGGATCAGGAACTCGTCGTATCTTGGCAGTGACTGGTAAGGAAGCCTTTGAAGCTTATCGTGAACAAGAAGATGCACTGAAAGCAGTCGCAGCAACCTTGAAAGCTCCTCAACTCAAAGAAGTACCTCACAAGGTTGAAGGACTTCAAGAACAACTCCGTCAATTGCAAAAAGAAAATGCAGAATTGAAGGAAAAAGCAGCAGCAGCGGCAGCAGGCGATGTCTTCAAGAATGTTCAAGAAGCAAATGTCCACCGTTATATTGCAAGCCAAGTTTCTGTTTCAGATGCAGGTGCCCTTCGTACCTTTGCAGATAACTGGAAACAAAAAGACTACTCAGATGTGCTTGTTCTTGTCGCAGCCATCGGTGACAAGGTCAACCTTCTTGTAGCCAGCAAGACTAAAGACATCCACGCAGGTAATTTGGTCAAAGAATTGGCTCCAATCGTCGATGGACGTGGTGGTGGTAAACCAGACATGGCCATGGCAGGAGGAAGCAACCAAGCCAAGATCCAAGAGTTGTTGGATGCAGTAGCAGGTAAATTATAATCACTTAGAGGCTGGGACAAAAGTCCTAGCCTCTCATTTGTCTTTGGATTGTCGAGCAAGACGCAGTGGTTGAGTGGGCTCTACTACGCTGATTTTATCAGCTTTTACAGCCCTACTCAACTGTGCGGAGGTGGGACGATGAAATCGAATTCTAACGAATTACCGATTTCTGTCCCACTCTCTTTTTGCATCAGAAAAACTCCCCACGAATTGTGAGGAGTTCATTTTTGGAATTAAACAATCCCTTGTGCAATCATAGCATTTGCTACATTTTCAAAGGCTGCAATGTTTGCACCTGCAAGGTAGTCAGTACCAAGACCGTAAGTTTCTGCAGTTGTTTTAGCTGTGTTGAAGATGTTAGTCATGATATCTTTCAAACGACCGTCAACTTCTTCACGTGTCCATGAAAGGCGAAGACTGTTTTGGCTCATTTCAAGGGCAGATACAGCTACTCCACCAGCATTGGCAGCTTTAGCAGGTCCATAAAGAAGGCCATTTTCTTTGTAGACTTTGATAGCATCAAGGTCACTAGGCATGTTGGCACCTTCAGATACACAGATAACGCCTTGAGCAACCAAGCGTTTCGCAGCTTCACCGTTGATTTCATTTTGAGTTGCACATGGAAGGGCAATATCATAGTTACCAGCGTAAGTCCATACAGAACCTTCGTAGTAGGTAGCAGTAGATTTTTCAGCTGCATACTCAGTCAAACGAGCACGGCGTTTATTCTTCACATCTGCCAAAAGGTCAAAGTCGATACCATTTTCATCGATAACGTAACCGTTTGAGTCAGATACAGAGATAACAGTTGCACCAAGTTCAGTTGCTTTTTGAAGGGCAAATTGAGCTACGTTACCAGAACCAGAGATGACAACTTTTTTACCTGCAAAGCTGTTGCCGTTGGCCTTGAGCATTTCTTCTGTGTAGTAAACAAGTCCGTAACCAGTTGCTTCTGGACGAATCAAGCTACCACCAAATGGAAGTGGTTTACCAGTCAAGACACCTGCGTCAAACTGGTTGAGGCGTTTGTATTGACCATAGAGGTAACCAATCTCACGTCCCCCAACACCGATATCACCAGCAGGTACGTCAAGAGATGGTCCGATGTATTTTTGCAATTCAGTCATGAAGCTTTGGCAGAAGCGCATCACTTCAGCATCAGTTTTGCCTTTAGGATCGAAGTCTGATCCACCTTTACCACCACCGATTGGAAGTCCAGTCAAAACGTTTTTAAAGATTTGTTCGAATCCGAGGAATTTCAAGATCCCTTGGTTTACAGTTGGGTGGAAACGAAGTCCGCCTTTATATGGTCCAACAGCTGAGTTGAATTGAACACGGTAACCACGGTTAACTTGAACTTTTCCATCACGGTCAACCCAAGGAACACGGAAAGAAATTACGCGCTCTGGCTCAGTGATACGTGCCAAGATATTTTCTTCAATATACTCAGGGTGTTTTTCAAAGACAGGCTCCAAAGTGCTGAAGAATTCTTCAACTGCCTGGAGAAATTCAGCCTCATGCCCGTTACGAGCTTTTACAGTTTCAAACACGCTTTGGATATACTCTTTAGCAGATGTCATATCGTTCTCCTTTTTGTTGTCATATTTTATTACATGAGTCATTATAGCAGAAAATTTTTTCAGTGTAAAGAAAAAAACACAAATTTTCTAAAAATTCTTTCAATTTGACACAACTGATTCAAAACTTGCTAAAAAACGAACCTTTTCTATGGAAATGGTTTTATTGAAAAGCAAAAGTTAAAGTATGGTATAATAATAGACATAAAAAGGAATCTGGAGGAACAGAATCATGGTATCAACTAAAACACAGATTGCTGGTTTTGAGTTTGATAATTGCTTGATGAATGCAGCAGGTGTTGCTTGTATGACAATTGAGGAATTGGAAGGTGTCAAAAATTCAGCAGCAGGAACCTTTGTCACTAAGACTGCAACCTTGGAATTTCGTCAGGGAAATCCTGAACCACGCTATCAAGATGTTCCACTTGGTTCTATTAACTCTATGGGGCTGCCAAATAATGGTTTAGACTATTATTTGAACTATCTATTGGAATTGCAAGAAAAGGAACCAAATTGTACCTTCTTTCTATCTTTAGTTGGAATGTCTCCAGAGGAAACTCATACCATCTTAAAAAAAGTGCAAGAAAGTGATTTCCGTGGTTTAACCGAACTCAATCTCTCATGCCCAAATGTTCCAGGTAAGCCTCAGATTGCCTATGATTTTGAAACAACAGACCGTATCTTGTCAGAAGTCTTTGCCTACTTTACAAAACCTCTTGGAATTAAGCTTCCACCTTATTTTGATATTGTACATTTTGATCAAGCGGCAGCTATTTTTAACAAATACCCACTCAAATTCGTCAACTGTGTCAACTCTATTGGAAATGGTCTCTATATTCAAGACGAGTCTGTCGTGATTCGTCCTAAGAATGGCTTTGGTGGGATTGGTGGAGAATACATCAAACCAACAGCCCTTGCTAATGTCCATGCTTTTTATCAACGCTTGAATCCAGAAATTCAGATCATCGGAACTGGTGGAGTATTAACAGGACGTGATGCCTTTGAACATATCCTATGTGGTGCTAGCATGGTGCAGGTAGGAACTACCCTGCACAAAGAAGGTGTAGGTGCTTTTGAGCGTATTACCAAGGAACTCAAAGAAATCATGGCGGAAAAAGCTTATGAAAGCCTTGAAGATTTCCGTGGTAAATTGAATTATATTGATTAGAGAAATGAATTTATCGAATAGAAAGGAGAGAAGATGCTAGCAATAGAAGAAAGCCAAAAGCTATCTTTATCAAATTTACCTAGTTTGACCTTGTTTACAGGCGCTGATCAAGGACAGTATGAAGTCATGAAAACTCAGGTGCTAAAGCAAATCGGCTACGATTCTGCTGATTTGAACTTTGCTTATTTTGATATGAAAGAAGTAGACTACAAAAGCTTGGAACTAGAGCTGGTCAGTCTTCCTTTCTTTGCGGATGAAAAAATTGTTATTTTAGATCATTTTCTCGATATAACAACAGCTAAAAAGCGCTATCTATCTGATGACGAGCTTAAGGCTTTTGAAGAATATTTGGAAAATCCATCTCCGACGAGTAAATTAGTCATTTTTGCGGAAGGGAAGCTGGATAGTAAGAGACGTCTAGTCAAATTACTCAAGAGGGATGCCAAGATTTTTGAAGCTCTTGAACCAAAAGAGCAAGAGATGCTCGCTTATTTTCAAAAGTGGTCTCAGGAACAAGGACTTTCCTTTGATGGAAAATCTTTCGAACAGTTGCTTATCAAATCAGGTTTTCAATTCAGTGAAATTCAGAAAAATCTACTCTTCTTACAGTCTTATAAGGATGATGACCGGATTACCGAAGAAGACATTGTTGAAGCCATACCAAAGACTTTGCAGGATAATATTTTTGATTTAACTCAGTTAATATTGACTAAGAAGATTGATCAGGCACGTGATTTAGTCAAAGATTTGACCTTGCAGGGAGAAGATGAGATTAAACTGATTGCCATTATGTTGGGGCAGTTCAGACTCTATACACAAGTGAAAATTTTGCAAGAGTCTGGTCAGTCAGAGTCCCAGATGGTCAGCAGTTTAGGTCACTATCTTGGTCGTAATCCGAATCCCTACCAAATCAAATTTGCCCTTCGTGATTCTCGAAGACTATCCCTTGATTTTCTCCAGAATTCTATTCGTCATCTCATCCAAGCTGATTACCAAATTAAGACAGGAGTTTATGAGAAAGGCTACTTGTTTGAGAAGGCTTTGTTACAGATTGCTAGCCAGTCAAATTGAGCAAATAACTTGAAAAAATAGGATGATTGCGTTATCATCTTTATATAGAAAGAAAAAGAGGTATTACAGATGGCTATTATCTTACCAGAACTTCCATACGCATACGATGCATTAGAACCATACATCGATGCTGAAACAATGCATTTGCACCATGACAAACACCACCAAACTTACGTTAACAATGCAAATGCAGCTCTTGAAAAACACCCTGAAATCGGTGAAGACCTTGAAGCTTTGCTTGCAGATGTTGAATCTATCCCAGCTGATATCCGTCAAGCGCTTATCAACAATGGTGGTGGACACTTGAACCACGCTCTTTTATGGGAATTGATGACTCCTGAGAAAACAGCTCCATCAGCAGAACTTGCAGTAGCAATCGATGAAACTTTCGGTTCATTCGAAGAATTCCAAGCAGCCTTCACTGCAGCAGCAACAACTCGTTTTGGCTCTGGATGGGCATGGTTGGTTGTTAACAAAGAAGGTAAGCTTGAAGTGACTTCAACTGCAAACCAAGACACACCAATCTCAGAAGGTAAAAAACCAATCTTGGGCTTGGACGTTTGGGAACATGCCTACTACGTGAAATACCGCAACGTTCGTCCTGACTACATCAAAGCTTTCTTCTCAGTTATCAACTGGAACAAAGTAGACGAGCTTTACGCAGCAGCTAAATAATCGCATTTGGTAACACTCCTTTTTAGTTGGATTTTGGGTCTAGCTTTAAAGGTGTTTTTTGTTTACTCTGCTTAGAAGTCTAAGATACATGATTTTCCTTTGTTGGATAGGCTTGATTTATGGTATAATGATAAGATAGAAATCGAAGGAGAAATCATGAATATTCAACAATTACGTTATGTTGTTGCTATTGCAAATAGTGGTACTTTTCGTGAAGCGGCTGAGAAAATGTACGTTAGCCAACCCAGCCTATCTATTTCTGTAAGAGATCTGGAGAAAGAGCTAGGGTTCAAGATTTTCCGTAGAACTAGTTCAGGTACTTTTCTTACTCGTCGTGGAATGGAATTTTATGAAAAGGCCCAAGAGTTGGTTAAAGGATTTGATATTTTCCAGAACCAGTATGCCAATCCTGAAGAGGAAAAGGATGAGTTTTCAATAGCCAGCCAGCACTATGATTTCTTGCCACCGACTATCACAACTTTTTCTCAACGGTACCCAGACTATAAAAATTTCCGTATTTTTGAATCTACAACTGTTCAGATTTTGGATGAAGTAGCCCAAGGACATAGTGAGATTGGAATTATCTACCTTAATAATCAAAACCAAAAGGGTATCATGCAACGGGTTGAAAAGTTAGGCCTTGAAGTGATTGAGTTGATTCCTTTCCAGACGCATATCTATCTGCGTGAAGGACATCCTTTAGCCAAGAAAAAAGAGTTGGTTATGGAGGATTTGGCAGATTTGCCAACAGTTCGATTCACACAGGAAAAAGATGAGTATCTTTATTACTCAGAGAACTTTGTGGATACAAGTGCAAGTTCTCAAATGTTCAATGTAACTGACCGAGCTACCTTGAATGGGATTCTTGAAAGAACAGATGCTTATGCGACTGGATCTGGATTCTTAGATAGCGATAGTGTGAACGGAATTACCGTTATTCCGCTAAATGATAATCTCAATAATCGCATGGTTTATGTCAAGCGTGAGGAAGTAGACTTGAGCCAAGCAGGGACTTTATTTGTAGAGGTTATGCAAGAGTATTTTGATCAGAAGAGGAAAGCATGAAAAAAAGAGGAATAGTAGCAGGAGTCATAGCAATCTTAATAGTGTTAGATCAATTGGTAAAGGCTTATGTCGTTCAGAATATTTCTCTTGGTGAAATTAAATCATGGATCCCAAATCTGGTCAGTTTGACCTATCTGCAAAATAGGGGGGCAGCCTTTTCTATCTTACAAGATCAGCAGTTGTTATTCGCTGTCATTACCCTGGTCGTCGTGGTAGGTGCCATTTGGTATCTCCATAAACACATGGAGGATTCCTTATGGACTGTCTCTGGATTGGTTTTGATTATTGCAGGTGGTCTAGGGAACTTTATTGACCGCATTAGCCAAGGATTTGTCGTGGATATGTTCCACTTAGACTTTATCAATTTCGCGATATTCAATGTAGCTGATAGTTATCTGACAGTAGGAGTAGTTGTGTTATTGCTTGCAATGCTAAAAGAGGAAATGAATGGAAATTAAAATTGAAACAGGTGGACTACGCTTAGATAAGGCTTTGTCAGATTTGACAGAACTGTCGCGAAGTCTCGCCAATGAACAAATCAAATCAGGCCAAGTCTTGGTCAACGGCCAGGTCAAGAAAGCCAAGTATACGGTCCAAGAGGGCGATGTCGTTACTTATCAGGTGCCAGAACCAGAGGTTTTGGAGTATGTAGCTGAGGATATTCCTTTAGATATTATTTACCAAGATGAGGATGTAGCAGTAGTCAATAAACCTCAAGGAATGGTTGTTCATCCAAGTGCTGGTCATACCAGTGGTACCTTGGTTAATGCCCTTATGTATCATATCAAGGACCTATCGGGCATCAATGGTGTCTTGCGTCCAGGGATTGTCCATCGTATTGATAAAGATACATCTGGACTCTTGATGATTGCTAAAAACGATGATGCCCATTTAGCACTAGCTCAAGAATTGAAGGACAAGAAGTCTCTTCGAAAATATTGGGCCATCGTTCATGGGAATCTTCCTAACGACCGTGGAGTCATTGAGGCGCCGATTGGACGTAGTGAAAAAGACCGTAAGAAACAAGCTGTGACTGCTAAAGGCAAACCAGCAGTGACACGTTTTCAAGTCTTAGAACGTTTTGGTGATTATACATTGCTGGAGTTGCAACTGGAAACAGGACGAACTCATCAAATCCGTGTGCATATGGCCTACATCGGTCATCCAGTCGCTGGTGATGAGGTTTATGGCCCTCGTAAAACCTTGAAAGGACATGGGCAATTTCTTCATGCCAAAACGCTTGGATTTACTCATCCTAAAACAGGGGAAACTATGGAATTTACTGCTGATATTCCAGATATCTTTAAAGAGACTTTGGAAAAACTTCGAAATAACTAGACAGAAAAAGGACTCAAGCGAGTCCCTTTTTATTTGCGTTTTTTCTTAGCTTTTTTCATTTTATTAGCCATGCGTTTCATGGATTGCTTCATAGCAAATTCCCCGATTTTTCCCTTGAGACCTCCACCAAACATTTGGCTCATATCTGGCATTCCTGCTACGCCAAGAGCTGATAAGTCAGGCATACCACCTTGTCCCATCATACCTTCAAGGACTGACATATCCATACCTCCAGGCATATTTTTAGGAAGATTGTTAGGGTTGATGCCCATTTGTTTCATCATCTTGTTCATGTCACCAGACATAACACCTTGCATGAGTTGTTTGGCTTGGTTAAAGTCCTTGATGAACTTGTTGACTTCGATGAAGGTATTACCAGAACCAGCTGCAATACGACGACGGCGACTTGGAGTGAGCAAATCTGGATTTTCACGTTCTTCAGGAGTCATAGATGAAACGATGGCACGTTTGCGAGCAATTTGTTTTTCATCCACCTTCATATTTTGAAGGGCAGGATTGTTGGCCATACCTGGAATCATCTTGAGCAAATCTTCCATTGGTCCCATATTTTGCACCTGATCCAACTGATCGATGAAATCGTTGAAATCAAAGGTATTTTCTCTCATCTTCTCAGCCATTTCAATGGCTTTTTGCTCGTCGTATTCTTGGGAAGCTTTCTCAATCAGAGTCAGCATATCCCCCATACCGAGAATACGGCTAGCCATACGATCAGGGTGGAAGGTTTCAATGTCGGTAATCTTTTCACCAGTACCAGTGAATTTGATTGGTTTTCCTGTGATGTGACGAACAGAGAGGGCCGCACCACCACGAGTATCACCATCAATCTTTGTAAGGATGACGCCAGTGACCTCTAGTTGAGCGTTAAATTCACGCGCAACGTTTGCAGCTTCCTGACCGATCATGGCATCGATGACCAAGAGAATCTCATTTGGTTGAGCAAGTGCTTTAACGTCACGGAGCTCATTCATGAGAAGTTCATCAATTTGCAAACGACCTGCCGTATCGATCAAAACATAGTCGTTATGGTTAGCTTTCGCTTGCTCCAAACCTTGGCGAACAATCTCAACTGCAGGGACTTCAGTACCAAGAGCAAATACAGGTACGTCAATCTGTTGTCCCAGTGTCTTGAGCTGGTCAATAGCAGCAGGACGATAGATGTCAGCTGCGATCATTAAAGGACGAGCATCCTCTTCCTTTTTGAGTTTATTAGCAAGTTTACCTGCAAAAGTTGTTTTACCAGCCCCTTGCAAACCGACCATCATGATAATGGTTGGGATTTTTGGTGACTTGATAATCTCAGCTGTGTCCGAACCAAGGACATCTGTCAATTCTTCATTGACAATCTTGATGATTTGTTGAGCTGGATTGAGGGTATCAATGACTTCATGCCCAATGGCACGTTCACGAACCTTTTTGATAAAATCCTTAACCACAGGCAAAGCAACGTCGGCTTCTAAAAGAGCCAGACGAATTTCTTTGGTTGCTTCTTGGATATCGCTCTCTGTAATTTTTCCTTTTTTACGTAGGTTTTTAAAGACGTTCTGCAAACGTTCTGTTAAATTTTCAAATGCCATTATTTTCTCCTATTTTTTCAATTCAATGGAAATCGTCCGAAATGTTGCAAACTCTCTAGTTCTTCGGTTGTGACTTCTTTCATGATTTCATTTGGATATCCCCAACAGCTAAAACCTATTTGCATAGCTTTGGAGATATCATTGGGCGAGATAATCTGTAGTCGAGTAGGAAATGGTTCCTCTGCAGCTAATAGTTTGCAAGGTATTCCTTTATAGACAACAAGATTTTCCATGATTACTCCCTATTATCAATACTGGTCAAAATCTCAATTTGCTCTTGCAGAAAAGCATCCTCTGGATAACGCTCCAAAATCTGATCAAAAATCTGACTGCGAACAATGTAGTCAGAGTACATATGGAGCTTCATCTCATAATCTTCAAGAATCTTTTCAGTTCGTTTGATATTGTCATAAACAGCCTGACGACTAACACCAAATTCTTCAGCAATTTCAGCCAAACTATAGTCGTCTGCATAGTAGAGTTCGATATAGTTCATTTGTTTATCAGTCAAAAGGGCTGCATAAAATTCAAACAGAGCATTCATTCGATTGGTTTTTTCAATTTCCATAAGATTTATTATACCAAAAAAAAGCCTAATCCGCTAGCTGGGGGCTGATTTTAGATAGAAGTTAGAAAATAAGCTTTTCACTGTTCTTTTCTGACTATGAAGGCTTTTTTTGATATAATGGATAGGATTATAATGATTTAGAAAGAGGTAATCATGAAAGAATTAGAATCAGTGTTACAAGACCGTTTTGAACTTGTTTTTACAGATAAAAGCTTACTTGAAACAGCTTTTACCCATACCAGTTATGCCAATGAGCACCGCCTCTTAAAAATTTCACACAACGAACGCTTGGAATTTTTAGGAGACGCTGTTCTGCAATTATTGATTTCAGAATATCTGTTTAAAAAATACCCTAAAAAACCAGAAGGGGACTTGTCAAAACTCCGTGCTATGATTGTCCGTGAGGAGAGTTTGGCTGGTTTTGCCCGTGATTGTCAGTTTGACCAGTTTATCAAGCTTGGTAAGGGGGAGGAAAAGTCTGGTGGTCGTAACCGAGACACGATCTTGGGCGACGCCTTTGAAGCCTTTTTGGGTGCTCTGCTTTTAGACAAGGATATAAAGACTGTAAAAACCTTTATCTACCAAGTCATGATTCCAAAGGTTGAAGCTGGCGATTTTGAGATGATCAAGGATTATAAGACTCACCTGCAAGAATTGCTCCAAGTTAATGGAGATGTTGATATTCGTTATCAGGTGATTTCAGAGATTGGGCCAGCCCATGATAAGATGTTTGAGGTTGAAGTCCTTGTTGAGGGGCGAAGTCTAGGTTCAGGTAAAGGACGCTCTAAAAAATTGGCCGAGCAGGAAGCCGCTAAAAATGCAGTTGAGAAAGGGCTGGATTCATGTATTTAAAGGAAATTGAGATCCAAGGGTTTAAGTCCTTTGCTGACAAGACCAAGGTTGTTTTTGACCAAGGGGTGACAGCGGTTGTAGGACCAAATGGCTCTGGGAAATCAAATATCACTGAAAGCCTCCGTTGGGCACTTGGTGAATCTAGTGTCAAGAGTCTGCGTGGTGGGAAGATGCCTGATGTCATCTTTGCAGGAACAGAAAGTCGGAAGCCTCTAAACTACGCTTCTGTTATTGTTACTTTGGATAACCAAGATGGCTTTATCAAGGATGCAGGCCAGGAAATCAAAGTTGAACGTCATATCTATCGGAGTGGAGATAGTGAGTACAAGATTGACGGCAAAAAAGTTCGTCTCCGTGATATCCATGACCTCTTCTTAGATACTGGACTCGGACGTGATTCTTTCTCCATCATTTCCCAAGGGAAGGTCGAAGAAATCTTCAATTCTAAACCTGAAGAACGTCGGGCTATTTTTGAAGAAGCTGCCGGAGTTTTAAAGTATAAAACTCGTCGTAAAGAGACGGAAAGTAAACTCCAACAAACCCAAGACAACTTGGATCGTTTAGAAGACATCATCTATGAGCTGGACAATCAAATCAAGCCCTTGGAAAAGCAAGCAGCAACAGCTCGCAAATTTATGGAACTAGATAGTCAACGTAAAGCGATCTACTTGGATGTTTTGGTTGCTCAGATTCAAGCTAATAAGGCTGAATTGAATGTGACAGAAGAAGAATTAAACCAAGTCCAAGAACTTTTGACCAGTTATTATCAAAAACGTCAAGACTTAGAAGAAGAAAACCAAACACTCAAAAAGAAACGTCATGATTTGCAAGCTGAGATGGCAAAAGACCAGTCAAGCTTGATGGATTTGACTAGTTTAATCAGTGATTTAGAACGTAAGTTAGCTTTATCAAAACTAGAAACTGAACAGGTTGCCCTCAATCAACAAGAGGCTCAAGTACGTTTGGCTAGTTTGGATGAAAAGAGAAATGCCCTCATTCAAGAGAAGGAAGAAAAAGAAGCAAATCTCAGTCAGTTAGAAGAAAATTTAGTGGTCAATACGAAGGAACTCAATCGTTTAGAAGCAGAATTATTAGCTTTTTCTGATGATCCAGACCAAATGATTGAGCAATTGCGTGAACGTTTCGTGGCTTTCTTACAGGAAGAAGCGGATGTCTCTAACCAATTGACACGGATTGAAAATGACCTTGAAAATAGTCGCCAACAGACTCAAAAGCAAGAAGAACAATTAGAATCCTTGAAGGAACAATTGGCTTCTGCCAAATCCAAGGCTAGTGAGCAAGAGCTTGCCCTTAAATCAGCTAAAGAAGAAGTACAGAACTTACTTGCTGACTATCAAACCAGTGCCAAAGAAGAAGAAGCACAAAAGCAGGCTTATCAAAGTCAACAAAATCAACTCTTTGACCGTTTGGATAGCCTGAAAAACAAACAGGCCAAGGCGAAAAGTTTGGAGAACATTCTTAAAAACCATAGCAATTTTTATGCAGGTGTTAAGAGTGTACTACAAGAAAAAAATCGCTTGGGTGGTATTATCGGAGCAGTCAGTGAACATTTAACCTTTGACGTTCATTATCAGACAGCCCTTGAGATTGCTCTCGGTGCAAGTAGCCAACACATCATCGTTGAAGATGAACAGGCAGCAACAAAGGCCATCGATTTTCTTAAGAGAAATCGAGCTGGTCGTGCGACTTTCCTACCTTTGACAACCATTAAGGCACGTAGTATTTCAGGTCAAAACCAAGATGTGATTGCCTCAAGTCCAGGCTTTCTTGGTATGGCTGACGAGTTAGTTACTTTTGATGCCAAACATGAAGCTATCTTTAAAAACTTGCTAGCTACGACAGCCATCTTTGATACAGTGGAACATGCGCGTGATGCAGCTCGTAAGGTGCGTTATCAAGTTCGCATGGTAACCCTAGATGGTACAGAATTGCGAACAGGTGGTTCTTATGCTGGTGGTGCTAATCGTCAAAATAACAGCATTTTCATCAAGCCTGAATTGGAGCAGTTGCAAAAAGAGATTGCTCAAGAAGAAAAGCTTCTGCATCAAGAGGAAGAAAATCTGAAGTCAGTTCAAGAATCCTTGAACGAACTTAGTCAAACTTTGGAGACTATTAAGTCCAAAGGGGAACAAGCTCGTATAGAAGAGCAAGGCTTGTATCTTGCTTATCAACAAACATGCCAGCAAGTTGAAGAACTTGAGACACTCTTGAAACTTCAGGAGCAAGAATTAAACAATCTCAGAGGTGGAGATTGGCAAGCTGAAAAAGAAAAATGCCAAGAACGTCTCGCAGTTATTGCCACCGAAAAGCAAAAGCTGGAATCTGAGATTGAAGAAATCAAGTTCAATAAAAATGCTATTCAGGAACGCTATCAAAACTTACAGGAAAAACTTTCCCAAGAGCGTCTTCGTAAAACAGAAATGTTAGGTCAAAAGCGTTATGAAGTTTCAGATATTGAACGGATCAATAAAGAACTTGAGAACCTCAATATTGAACAAGAAGAGATTGAACGTCTTTTGCAAGAAAAAGTAGACAATCTTGAAAAAGTTGATACTGAACTTTTAGCCAAGCAGGAAGCAGAAGCTAAGAGTCAAAAGGAAGAAATTCAACAAGGATTGATTCGTAAGCAGTTTGAACTAGATGATATTGAAGGTCAATTGGATGATATTGCTAGTCATTTAGAACAAGCTCGTCAGCAAAATGAAGAATGGATTCGTAAGCAAACACGAGCAGAAGCGACTAAAGAGAAGATTACAGACCGCCTTCGCTATCTTCAAGGTCAACTGACTGAAGAATACCAGATTAGTTATACTGAAGCATTAGAACAAGCCAACCAATTGGAAGATTTGGCAATCGCTGAACAAAAGGTAAAGGATTTGGAGAAATCCATTCGTTCACTTGGTCCGGTTAACTTGGATGCCATTGAACAGTTTGACGAAGTTCACGAACGCTTGGAATTCTTAAATAGTCAGCGTGATGACATTCTTTCTGCCAAAAATCTTCTTCTTGAAACCATTACAGAGATGAACGATGAAGTGAAGGAACGATTTAAATCAACCTTTGAAGCTATTCGTGAATCCTTCAAAGTAACCTTTAAGCAGATGTTTGGTGGTGGTCAAGCAGACCTAATTCTGACAGAAGGTGATTTATTGACAGCAGGTGTCGAAATCTCTGTTCAACCTCCAGGCAAGAAAATTCAGTCTCTCAATCTTATGAGTGGTGGAGAGAAGGCCCTGTCAGCTCTGGCTTTGCTCTTCTCAATCATTCGTGTCAAGACCATCCCATTTGTTATCTTGGATGAAGTAGAAGCTGCACTTGATGAAGCAAACGTTAAACGCTTTGGAGATTATCTCAACCGATTTGATAAGGATAGTCAGTTTATCGTCGTTACCCACCGTAAGGGAACTATGGCGGCAGCAGACTCTATCTATGGTGTGACCATGCAAGAATCTGGTGTTTCTAAGATTGTCTCTGTTAAACTAAAAGATTTAGATAATATGGATGCTTAGTTAGTGCTCGTTACCAATTTTTAAGCTAAGCATTTAAATAACCTTCAAGAAGTCGGAGGGTTACAAAAATAAATTGAGGAGCTTATATGGATTTTGACCTATTCCTAATGATCTGTAATTATATTGGAACTATAGCCTTTGCTGCTTCAGGAGCCATCAAAGGATTTGGTAAACGTTTAGATATTTTTGGAATCAGTTTATTGGCAATTGTAACTGCTGTAGGCGGAGGAATCCTAAGAGATTCCATTATTAGTCGCTTTCCAGCTTCTCTAGCAGATCCTAGCCCCATTTATGTCTCTATCCTGGTAGCGGTTATTATGTATGTCTTTGTAACTTCAAAACAGGCCAATGCCAGTCATGATAAAAAGTTCTATAAGTGGTTGAGGGAAGCCTATCTCATCTTTGACTCTATTGGGCTGATTATTTTCTCCTTGATTGGAGCGACAGCCTTAGTGGATAGTAAGCTAAATCTAATGTCTGCAGGGATTTTGGCTTGTCTAACAGGAGCCGGTGGTGGTATTATCCGAGACCTATTAATCAACGAAGTTCCGAGTGTTCTTAAAGAAGACATTTATGCCCTTCTATCTTTCGTAATCGGAGTTATTTATTACTGGTTGGCCTTTGTCCTTCACTTTCCAAGAATTACTGCCTTTATCATTCTCTCGATAGTTGGCTTTGTGATTCGACTTTGTATTATTAAGTTCAAGCTCTCTTTGCCAAATATGGATAAGAGAACCTTGAACTGATGAATAAGCGAGAGTTATATTATCAGCGTCTAATCTCATGTGGATTAGGCGTTATTTTTTTGCAAATACGGAAAATGAATGATGTAAAGATTAATTTTTGCTATTATATTTGTAATTTCGAATAAGGTAGGAATAGCAATGAGTAATTTGAAACATTCAGTTAATTTTATTAAAGAAATAGAGAAATTAAAGGCAGTCACAAGATTTAATAGAACTCTTGATGGCAGATTTGAAAATAGTGCCGAGCATTCCTGGCAGGGTGCCATAGCTGCAATGGTTCTTCAAGATTATTATCCTGAAAAATTGAATATGGAAAAAGTGATTCCTATGTTTTTGATTCATGATTTAGGTGAGATTTATGCCGGAAATACTTGGGTTTTTGATGATGAAAAAAAGCTTCATTCTCATGATAGAGAACTAGCATCTATAGAAAAAACAATGAGCCTCCTTCCAGAAGAGAAATATTTGAATATGAAAAATTTGTGGTTGGAATTTGAAAAAGGGCATAGTGCTGAAGCAAGATATGCAAGAGTGATCGACGCCTTGGTACCACTGATAAATCACTTGGAAGTGTCAGAATTCAATTATAATCCTGATAATATCAGTGCAGACATGGTATTAGAAAAGAAAAAGTTCATAAAAAGTGAATCAGAAGAATTATGGAAACTGATAGAAGACTTGATTCAGGAAAGTGTGGAAAAGGGCTTATATTTTTAATAACAATTAGCCCAATAGAAGATAGATTTTTAACTGGAGAATGGAAATATATATGATTAAATTTGTCATCCTGAATCTTTGGAAGAAGATAATCAAAAGATAAGTTTGGGTCATCAAAAAATAAGTGATAAGAAATTATATGATGTCAAATTTTTTCAAGATTATTTTAAAAATAAGGAAGTCGGTGCTTCAGAAGGATTAGAGAATTTACAGGAACAGTACCATGCTTTCCAAGAAGAACGAGATAAGGATAAAGTATCCACTGAAGAGATTGAGGAAGCCTTTGAGACATTTAAAGAAAAACGAGATACCGTTCGTGAATTTGAAGTGGAACTTGCAGAGAACCAAATAGCGAAGCTAGTTGATGAGGGCATTTATATCAAAGTGTCTTTTGGTATTAAGCAGAGTGGTCTCATTTTCATTCCCAATTATCAATTAGATATTCTGGAAGAAGAGAATCAAACAAAATATAAAATCTTTATACGTGAGACAACCTCATACTTTGTCTATAACAAAGAACATTCGGATAAGAATCAGTATGTCAAAGGACGAACATTGATAAGACAGCTAACCAACGATAGTCGAGTAATACCATACAGAAGACCTACAGTTAAGAGTCTACAGGAAAAGATTACTGAGATTAACCTCTTCATTGAATTAACTGAAGCAGATAAGAAATACCAAGACATTAAAGATGAGTTAGTAAAAGAAATAGCAGAGATAGATATAAAACTAAATCAAATTAATGAAAAAATCGCCAACTTAAATAAGATGGCGGAAGTGCTTATTAATTTGAAGAGTGAAGATGTGAGCAGTCGAAAGCTTGCAAGATATGACTTTTTAAAATTAAATTTGCCAGAATCAATTACAGTAGAACAAGTAAGTGAAGAAATAAGAGCGTTTCAAGAGGAGCTAAATCATTATCTTTATGAGTATGAGAACTTAATAAAAAATTTAGAAATGTTTGTAAAAGTACTGAATGATAAGGATTTTGATAAAAAATTTAGTATAGAAATACTATTGGAATAACAAGAACTAATCCTATGGTGGTTAAAGATTAACTATCCTTGTGTCATTGATTAATATATTTGTCATAGTGCTCTTGGTACTGTGCTTTTATATTATGTTCTCCTAGAATTTCAAATACCTGAAGTGCTTGTTTCATCTTTTCGATTCCGTTCGCAAGATTGCACTTAAATTCAAAGTATCCACATGTATATAAGAAGACGGTTTGTTCATAATAGTTTAATTCATTATTTAGTAATTTTTTTATTTCTTTGATTAGAAAACTACAATTTTGAAATTCTTCTTTATCAATACTAACAATTAGGCAATTGATTGCCAATTGTGTAACAAGCCGTTTATTTGTCTTATTTAATGTTGAATAGATATAATTTTTTAACATTTCTATAGTTAATAGGAAAAAGGAGTTATAATTAATTGTTCTTACACAGTTACCTAATAAGATAATTTCATAGTAACCCCAGTTTTCAACTTTAAAAAGATAATCTGTAAGCTGTAATAACTCCTCGTCCGAGGGGAGAAAATTTTTATTTGTTGTATAGAGAATCGATTTTACCATTGTCTTTTCATAAGGACCCAAGTTATAACTTGAAGATTTTGATAGTAATTCAATAATACTATCAAAATTTTTTGTGGAGTAGTGTTTTCGAATATATTGCACCAAGTTAGCGAATGATCCAGTTCTAGTAGAATTATTGTCATGAAGAATAATAAATTCATCCAAAGTTATATGTAATTTATCTAAAATATTGATTAGTCGAATACAAGAGATTTCTGATTCTCCCCGTTCAAATCTAGAGATTTGAGATTTAGATAAATTACTATCAGCAATTGAACTTAAACTTATTTTCTTCCCTTTTCGAATTTTTCTGAGTGTTATACCAAGTTTTGATTTCATTTTTCCCATATTCCCAACAAAATTACAAGGATTTTTTATTTATTATACAATAAATAAAAAAATAAAGGGAGGTTCAGTATGAAAAAACTTTTAAAATTTACATCAATATTGTTATTGATTATGGATATTATCATTATAGTCGGAGGTTGATTCTTACCTGTACAGGTAAGTGTTTAGTTATAACTTAACACTTATTTTGGATTATTACGAAATAGATGGTACTTGTTATCTTGATTTTAGAGTATCTGGCGAGGATGTATATTTCATTGAGTTAGTAAATATGTATGGTTTAAGTGAAAATAGTGCGGTACCAACTCTTGCAAAGAGGTTTGGAATAAGTCTTACCGATTTAATAAAAAGTGATATTCATCGTGGTTTAACTAGAAAGAAGGGACATTTTGGATATTAACAAGAAAACGTTTTATACAATAACTTTTGGTGAATTTATATCAAATATTGGAGATAGATTTCAGAAAATTGCTTTTCCAATCTTAATTTACCAAGAATTTCATTCGTCTTTTGCAATGGGAGGAATGGTGATTATTGAATTGCTACCTCAATTCTTCTTGGGATTTGTTATGGGTTACTTATTAGATAATTTCAATAAGAAAAAAATACTATTATGGTCTACATTAATGCCGGCATTATTATGTAGTGTAATACCGATATTATCTAAATATTCAGTTTCTATATTTTTTTACTATGTTATTGCATTTTTGATACCTTTATTTTCGACACTTTTTCAAACAGGATTCTCAGTCATTACTCCTGCCTTATTTGAGAAGGAAGAATTGCAAAAATATAATTCTCAGTTTCAAGGTGTCCGAACTATTTCAAAATTAATTTCTCCAGCTATAGCAGGGATACTAATGTTAAAGTTTAATATTAATAGCATTTTTTTTATTAATAGTGCTTCTTTCTTGTTATTATTTCTTTCAATACTAATTTCATATATTCCAGATCAAGAACACAAGGAGAATGGTAATGATGATATAAAAGAAATTTTTGTAGGTTTTAAAGAGAACTTTACAAATATTAAGTTGAGGATTTCTTTACTATTTACTATTGTTGTGAATATCGCTATGCTAGGTTTCAATGCAACGATTATTTATTATTTACAGGATCAATTAAAATTATCCAATAGTCTTGTTGGGATTGTTTACTCCATTGCTGGATTTGGTAGTTTGATAGCAGTAACCCTTCTTTCTACTTTTTTGAATAAGAAGGATACCTTTATCCTAATGAATATATCAATGGCAACTATCCCACTTGTCATTATGGCAAGCGGAATAGTAGAAAATTGGATTTTTTTTGGAATTTGTTACTCAATTTTGAGTGGACTAATTACAATAGCTTCTGTCTCAATTACAACAATACAGCAACAAGAAAGTACTGAGTATAATATTGGTAAAATACTTTCTAGTTCTTTTGTAATAGCTACCATTTTTGCTCCTTTTGGAGGGATACTGGCTGCTTATTTTAATTGGCTTTTAAACCCGAGATTAAGTCTAGTTATTTTGGGATTACTAAGTAGTTTATTGGTTATTCTTATAAAGAGTTATGAAAAAAAGCTAACTAAGAAAAGAACTGCAATATTTATAAAGGAAGATTAGTGGATTAATTATCATTAGAAAAAATAATATTAATTCGTAGTAAAATAAAAAATTGAAAAAGGTTTTACATAATGTACTATATAATTTAGATTTAATAATTATTAAGTGTGCAGAAACAGAGTATTGCAATATTATCTATGAACAAGAAAATCACTATGATTTCTATAAGTATTTTAAAAATAAGTATGATATGCTAGATTATACTTCCTGTCTAATAAGAGTTAGCTATTCTAGCTAAACAATTTAAGATGTTATAATCCAAATGAAATCGAGTGAAAAGTCTGTTCAAACAAGAACAACTATATTTAAAAATAGTGAGGCAGAAAAAGAAAAAAGTTCTAGTCAAATTTCATTTCTTAAAAAAAAATGAAGGTTAGTCAAAAAATAAGTTAGTCACTATTTTGACCAAAATTTGACCAACCACTCTTAAAAGTGTTGATATAACAGCGATTGTTAGGGTTTTTAATATCCTTAAAATAACTTAGTATTTTTGGAATTTTTGACCAAAGTGTGACCAAAGTGTGACCAAAATTTGACTAAATATTTGTTTTGATTTTGATGATTATGAGGTTAAGTAGATCATAGGAGTAAGTCTTTATAGGTATAAGTTATTTATGCTCGCTATGTTAGTTAAAAAATTAATTTTTGACTGATTTATCTCTGTTTAATGTAAATTAGTTATGAGGAATATTGTCTTATTTATATACGAATATATAAAATAATGATACAATAATATTATATAGAAAATTGTAGATATTAGACTGACTATAAAAAATGGAGGTAATTTATGAATAGCAAGGAATGGATTATGGAATTTGAATCTTTAAATGTATGATTACTATAACCGTTATAAAATCAATAAGAAACGTTGTGGTCGGAATTTTTGATATCTTCTAAGAGTAGTCAGAGGATTATTGATTTAATAACAGAAGTACACGAAGACATATATTTAACATCTATTATTTTACCCATCCCGAAGATTTTAGCTCAATCTTTAGCATTTTGGTAAAGTATGGAAAAAGTACAAGTAAATATATTTTATCGAAAGGAGAGATATATGAGTGAAATAGTTATTAATGCTCAGAATTTATCTAAAAATTTTTATAATTTTGATTCAAGACTCCCATTTATCAAGAGATTTTTGAAACGTAATCAAATAACGATTCGAGCTGTTCAAGATATTAGTTTTACGATTAAGAGAGGGAGTATAGTTGGCTTTATTGGGAGTAATGGAGCTGGTAAATCCACAACGATTAAAATGTTGACTGGGACTCTTTATCCTAGTTCCGGAAAATTAGAAGTGAATGGAGAAATTCCATTTAAAAGAAGTATAAATTTTAGAAAAAAAATTTCAATAGTAGTAGGAAATAAATTACAGTTATTTCAAGATGTTTCGGCTATGGATTATTTTCAAATGATTGGTACTTTATATGAGGTAGAACCGGCGATTTTACAAGAACGAATTCAGGAATTAAGCAATTTGTTGAATGTAAAAGATCAGCTTTACCAGCAGGTCCGGACCCTCTCTCTTGGACAAAAAATGAAAATGGAGTTTATCGCGGCATCTTTAACAAGTCCGGAAATATTATTTTTAGACGAGCCTACTATAGGGTTAGATATACAGTCTAAAAAAGATATCAGAACATTTTTAAAGAAAATGAATGAAGAATGTCATACTACTATTATTTTAACGAGTCATGATATGGATGATATTTCGTCTGTTTGTGACGAATTAATCGTCATTGACAAAGGAAAAATTATTTTGCAGGAGTCAATGGATGTTATTTTATCTAAATTTTCTGATTTTAAATATTTAAAGATAAAAATGACATTAGATTTGGTACCAGAGTTATGCTCTGTTAAAGGAGTAGTAGTCATTTCTCAAACAAAATCGGAATGTATACTAAAAATACCTAGAGATTTTGTCTTTGAGACATTAGAATCAATCAATAAGCTTGTAGATATAGAAGATTTTGAAATATCAAATCTTTCTTTAGAAGAAATTATTTTACAAAACTATTTTACAAAAAAGGAGCACAATTGAAAAAAGAAATGTCTATTATTCTGATATCATTTCGATCTATTTTGAACTATAAATCAAGTGTACTATTGTTAATGTTACAGGCAAGTATACAAATTATGATATCAGTATTTTTATGGACGTATATATATCAGAGTAACCAGATAAATATAGCAGGATATGATTTTACCTCAATGGTTCAATACTATTTGGGGACTATAATTTTTTCATATTTTGTTTTTTATCCAGTTGATTGGGAAATCAATGACGATGTTCATTCAGGAAATTTTTTTAGCATATTAATAAAACCTGTTACTTTTTATAAGTATTATTTTTGTAAAATGCTTGGAGATAGGCTTGCTCATTTATTATTTATCATCATTCCTGTCATTTTATTCTCCAGTGTTTATTACAAGAATGAGTTATTAACCATTGAAATTCTTATTTTAGGAAGTATTGCAATTATTCTATCTATGGTTCTATGGTTTTTAATATCATGTTGTGTAGGTATGCTTTCTTTTTGGTTAGAAAATATATTTTTTGTCCTTACTGTTAAAGAAATAGTAATTCAGTTTTTATCAGGAATATTATTGCCTTTAAGTTTTTTTTCAAATAATTTTCGTCTGTTTTTAGATGTATTACCTTTTAAATACTTAGTATATGAACCGCTTCAGATGTTTAGTAATGATACATATAAATTAATAGACTATTTGAGAATTATTTGTATTCAATTGATTTGGTGCATCATTTTTTATATTATATCAAGATTCATATTGAGAAAAGGAGTGGAGCACTTCTCAAATGTGGGAGGATAAAATGTTTAGAATAAAAGTAATTTTTAGGCTACTTCATTTTGGTTTTAAATCTGATATGAATTTTCATTTTGACTTCTTTTGTGGTCTATTTTCGTCGATACTGTGGATTGGTTTACCTATTGTATTTTTTAGATTGATTTTCTTAAACATAGACTCTTTTAATGGTTGGGACTATTATCAAATTTTATTTTTGGTAGGTTCCTACACTATTGTAGATGGAGTTATGATGGGATTGTTAATTAGAAGTATGGGAATTTTAGAATCAGATATTTTGAGTGGTAACTTGGATCAAATTTTATTGAGGCCGTTTGATACTCAGTTGTTCTATATTTTTAGATCATTTAATTTAGTTCAATTCGTGAATACTTTTTTTGGTCTTGCGATCATTTTTATAAGTTATGGAAATTTAAATGTACATTTAAATTCATTAAAAATATTATTTTATATCCTTTCTTTAATGTGTGGTTGTATTATATATTATTCAATTTGGTTTCTAATAACGATTAGTTCATTTTGGTTCCCAACTAAATTTTCAAAAGTAGATGTATTTTTGAATTATATTGGAATTTCTAAGTATCCATATAATATTTTTACAGGTATTAACAGATTGATCACTATGTTATTTGTTCCCAATTTATTAATTGCCAATCCTGCAGTATTAATATTTTTAGGGAAAGATACATTGAACCTATTTTTCTATCAAATAGTTTTTACAGTTTTTTTGATTATTATCAGTCGTACAATTTTTAGAAAAGGATTGAAAAAATATGAAAGTGCAGGAAGATAAACAATGTTGTTCAGTTATATGTTTGACTAAAGGAAGTGATTCGCTGTACTTTCGGATATGAGCTTGAAGGTGGAATTGCCGGAGTGAGTTTGAAAAAAAGTAAGCGAAATTTTTGACCAAAAATTGACCAAGTAAGTTAGAAAAGCCTTTAAATCAAGGGTTTGAGTCCTGTTTTTCGATTCCTGCAGGGAATATGGAAATTGATACAATAGAATATAGAGAAAGCCTTGGAATGTTTCCAAGGCTTTTTAGCTATCTATAGATACAAGGAAAAAGTTGTTAGAGTTTAGATACCCTTGTTTTGTATAACGTTAAATTATATGTTATTAAAGACAGATTGTGTTGAGTATTGAATTATACAAAAATTACTAATGGATTAAGACTTTTGCATTTGATGATACTGTAGAAAATATTAGTCAAATAAAATTGTTTTGTTTTCACTAATGCATTTCTTATTATCATCCCAATAGTTAATACTTTCAAAGCTGCCTTTTCTTAAATAAAGCGGTAGCCTTTTTCTTATTTCATCTTGCATTGGTATTTTATCAATATCTTTTAGATTCCACCATTTTGGTTCACCTTCAGCTGATGTGTTTAGTTCACCAGTAAACTGAGTACATAAAAAGTCATAGAAGACAAATCTCTCATTACCAATTGAATTAGTAAAGCCTGAAATTCCCTTTAATTCAAGATTTAATGCAGTAAGTCCAGTTTCTTCCTTAAGTTCCCGTAATGCAGCTTCAAAAAAACTTTCAGGGAATTCAACTTTTCCGCCCGGTGGAATCCAGCCAGGAAAATTATCGTGCTGTCTATTAAGTAATAAAATTTCTTGATTTTTCAAAACACAAATATTAACCCAGTTTTTGATTTTTTCAGTCATATGATCAACCTCCAACAAGTATTTTTTCATATGCAAGATTATATGTCAAGAACTATATGCTATTTATGATTGCGACAAATGTATCTCAGACAAAGATTGATAATTTTTACGCAATAGCTGATTAACTCTCAGAATAGACTTCAATCAAGAACTTTGGAAGAAAAGTGTTGAGAGGTTGGATTAAAAGAAGGCAGGCAAATCAGCCTGGCCTTAAAAATGGCATATGGATTGATTTATAGAAGACAAGGATGTGTCAATTCAGCACGTCTTTTTTTACTTTTTCTATGGTATAATAGAAGGTAGATTTATTAATTGGAGTATGAAGAATTTTATGATTAAATTAGTAGCAACGGATATGGACGGTACTTTTTTGGATGGTGCCGGTCAATTTGATATGGAGCGTCTGAAAAAGTTGCTCCATTCTTATCAAGAAAAAGGAATCTACTTTGCTGTTGCATCTGGTCGTGGGCTTTTGTCACTTGAAAAGCATTTTGCGGATGTTAAAGATGAGATTATTTTCATTGCTGAAAATGGGAGTCTCGTTCGTTTCCATGGAGAGGACCTCTATGAAGCAACCATGCCTCGAGATTTTTACCTATCAACATTTGAAAAACTAAAGACTTCACCTTATTTTGATGAGAAAAAGATGCTCTTGACTGGTAAAGAGGCTTGCTATGTATTAGACACAGTAGATGAAACCTATCTTATGTTTAGTCATCATTACAATGAAAATATCAAAAAAGTAGCCAGTCTTGAAGAGATTACCGATGAGATTTTCAAATTCACAACTAACTTCACTGAAGAAACGGTTGACGCTGGAGAATCTTGGGTTAATGAACATGTTCCTGGGGTCAAGGCTATGACGACAGGCTTTGAATCCATTGATATCGTTTTAGACCATGTTGATAAGGGAGTCGCTATTGTCGAATTGGCTAAGAAATTAAATCTGGATATGGATCAAGTGATGGCCTTTGGTGATAATCTAAATGATCTTCACATGATGCAAGTGGTTGGGCATCCAGTAGCACCTGAAAATGCTCGTCCAGAGATTTTAGAACTTGCTGAAACAATTATTGGACACCACAAGGACCAATCAGTTATTGCTTATATGGAGGAATTGTAATGGCAGATATTAAATTAATTGCTTTGGACTTAGATGGAACCTTGCTGACGACAGACAAGAAATTAACTGATCGTACCAAGGCAACTTTAAAGGCTGCGCGTGATCAGGGAGTCAAAGTGGTACTGACAACTGGACGTCCCCTCAAGGCTATGGATTTCTTCCTCAAAGAGCTAGGGACAGACGGTCATGATGATGAATATACCATTACCTTTAATGGTGGATTGGTTCAGAAAAATACGGGTGAAATCCTTGATAAGACAGTATTCTCGATTGATGATGTGACACGTATTTATGAGGAAACTGAAAAACTAGGCATTCCTTTAGATGCTATTTCAGAAGGAACCGTTTACCAAATCCAATCAGATCAAGAGAGTCTGTATGCTAAATTTAATCCTGCTCTGACTTTTGTTCCAATTGACTTTGAAGATTTGTCTAGTCAAATGACCTACAACAAATGTGTGACCGCTTTTGCCCAAGAACCACTGGATGCCGCAATTGCTAATATTTCTCCAGACTTGTTTAACAATTATGAAATTTTTAAATCTCGTGACATGCTTTTGGAATGGTCACCAAAGAACGTTCATAAGGCTACTGGATTAGATAAATTGATTGACCACCTAGGAATTGACCGAAGTCAGGTGATGGCTTGTGGAGATGAGGCCAATGACCTTTCCATGATTGAGTGGGCAGGACTCGGTGTTGCTATGCAAAATGCAGTGCCTGAGGTCAAGGAAGTTGCAAATGTAGTCACCCCTATGACCAATGACGAGGAAGCTGTTGCCTGGGCCATTGAAAAATATGTACTGAAGGAGAACTAAAGTATGGGATTATTTGACCGTTTATTTGGTAGAAAAGAAGAACCAAAAATCGAAGAAGTTGTTAAAGAAGCTTTGGAAAACTTGGATCTGACAGAACCTGGCGAGGAAGTTGAAGCACTTGTAAATGAAGAAGTTGAAGTGAAAACTACTGAAGAAATCGACCAAAGTTCAGAATTTGAGGAAACTTATTTTAAAGAAGATAGTGAGTCGGAAGAACCAGTAGCAGAAACAACTCTAGAAACAGTTGAACCAATAGCAACTCCTCAGGAAGAAATTCAGCTTGAAAAAGAAACTGAGTGTCATTGCTGTCAGGAAGAGTCAGAGTCAACAGAAGTTGAAGAAACTGAAGCCAGCTCTCGAGAAGTAGTGGAATTTGTTGCAGAAGAACCTGAGTCACCAGTCGAAGAAGTACCTTCAAGTGATAGCGACGATGAAGAAGCTAATCAAGCTCAATCAGACGAAACGGAAGCAGACACTTCTCAAGAAGTGGAAGAAGATCTAGTAATCGAAGAAATTCCTCAAGTCCAAGAGACTGTACAGGAAAAATATGACCGTAGTCTAAAGAAAACTCGTACGGGATTTGGTGCTCGTTTGAATGCCTTCTTTGCTAACTTCCGCTCTGTTGATGAAGAATTCTTCGAAGAACTAGAAGAACTCTTAATCATGAGTGACGTTGGTGTACAGGTAGCTTCAAACTTAACAGAAGAGCTACGTTACGAAGCTAAGCTTGAAAATGCCAAGAAACCAGATGCCCTCCGTCGTGTTATCATTGAAAAATTGGTAGAGCTCTACGAAAAAGATGGACAATACAATGAAAGCATTAACTTCCAAGATGGTTTGACAGTTATGCTCTTTGTAGGTGTTAATGGTGTAGGGAAAACAACTTCAATCGGTAAATTAGCGCACCGCTACAAGCAAGCAGGCAAGAAAGTCATGCTTGTTGCTGCGGATACATTCCGTGCTGGTGCAGTAGCCCAGCTAGCAGAATGGGGTCGTCGTGTAGATGTTCCTGTGGTTACTGGACCTGAAAAAGCAGATCCAGCTAGTGTTGTCTTTGATGGGATGGAACGTGCGGTGGCTGAAGGTGTTGATATTCTCATGATTGATACAGCTGGCCGTTTACAAAACAAGGAAAACTTGATGGCAGAGTTGGAAAAAATTGGTCGTATCATTAAACGTGTCGTTCCAGAAGCTCCGCATGAAACCTTCCTAGCCCTGGATGCCTCAACAGGTCAAAATGCTCTTGTACAAGCCAAAGAGTTTTCAAAAATTACTCCTGTTACAGGAATTGTCTTAACCAAAATTGATGGAACTGCCCGAGGTGGTGTCGTTCTGGCTATCCGTGAAGAACTCAATATTCCTGTTAAGTTGATTGGATTTGGTGAAAAAATCGATGATATCGGTGAGTTTAACTCTGAAAACTTTATGAAGGGCCTTCTAGAAGGTTTGATATAAAAGAAAATCCTGCAAGAATTCTTGCAGGATTGTTTTTGATTATTCTAAACGACCATCTTTACGATAGGCGATATCTGGTTGCCAAGTCCACTCAGCTCCGTATTTTTTAAGTAAATCAAAGCTAGCTTGAGGTCCCATACTACCAGCCTTGTAGTCATGGAGTGGAGCACCGTTTTCATCCCAAAGCTTCTCAATACGGTCAATCAATTTCCATGATGCACTCACTTCATCCCAGTGGCTAAAGTTTGTTGAGTTATTGTTCAAAACATCGTAGATCAGTTTTTCATATGGATCTGGTGAAGCACCTGTAGCAGTCGCATCTGTTCGATAGTCAAGAGAATTTGGCGCAAGGCTAAACTCTTCTCCAACCTTTTTTCCGTTAAGACTGAGAGAGAATCCTTCAGTTGGTTGGATGTAGATAGTAAGCACATTCGGTGCTAGTGGTTCTCCGAAAATGGAATCCATTTGCTTGAAGACAATGTTTACGTGTGTTCCTTTTTCAGTGAGGCGTTTCCCTGTACGGAAGAAGAAAGGTACATCACGGAAACGATCAGTGTCAACAAAGAAGGCACCTGAAGCAAAGGTTTCTGTCATAGATTCAGGGTTAACATTTGGTTCACTACGGTAAGAGATGTATTTCATGCCATCAACTTTACCAGAACGATATTGACCACGGATGAATTGCTCTTTGAGTTCCTCATCTGTAGGGTGGTAAAGATTTTTAAAGACTTTGATTTTCTCTGCGCGAATGTCATCCTTGGTAAAGCTTGCTGGCTTGTCCATGGCAAGGAGTGACAGAAGCTGAAGTGTGTGGTTTTGAACCATGTCTCGAAGGGCACCAGATTCATCATAGTAGCCACCACGCTCTTCAACACCTAGACGCTCTGCAAAGGTAATCTGAACGTTATCGATGTGTTCACGATTCCAAACATTTTCAAAAATCATATTGGCAAAGCGAATGGCAAAAATGCTTTGAATCATTTCTTTACCGAGATAGTGGTCGATACGATAGATTTGCTCTTCGTTAAAAGTAGCTAGGAGTTCTTCATTTAGTTTGCTTGCAGTCCCATAGTCTGTTCCAAAAGGTTTCTCAACGATCAAACGTTCAAAACCCTTACCATCAACAATCTGCTCTGATTTGAGGTGTTTAGCAATGGTACCAAAGAACTGAGGTGCCATTGAGAGGAAGAAGAGCTTGTTGTGCTCAGTCTGATATTTTTCGTTTAATTCAGCCTGAAGTTTGCGTAGTTCGATGTAGTGCTCAGTGTCATTAACATCGTGGCTTTGATAGTAAAAATGACTCGCAAATGCTTGAGCTTCTTCCACACTATCTGCCAAGTCTAAAATAGATTCGACAACGACAGATTCGAAATACTCCTTACTCCAAGGTCTACGAGCAGTTCCAATAACAGCAAAATGATCAGAAAGATTACCTGATTTATAAAGTCTAAAAAGTGAAGGGTAGAGCTTACGTTTGGCCAAATCCCCACTTGCACCGAAAATTGTAACAATAACTTTTGATGACATCTAGCTACCTAATTTCTATTTTGTTTCCTAGTTAAACTAGGCATGAGGAATCCCCATTTTTCATATCCCTTATTTTATCATAATTTTCTAAAAAATCCAAAAATCCAATACGTCTATACTAAGAGCCTGGGCAAAAACTCAATTTCATACTCTTCGAAAATCTCTTCAAACCACGTCAGCGTCGCCTTACCGTATATATTGTTACTGACTTCGTCAGTTTCATCTACAACCTCAAAACCATGTTTTGAGCTGACTTCGTCAGTTTCATCTACAACCTCAAAACAGTGTTTTGAGCTGACTTCGTCAGTTCTATCTACAACCTCAAAGCAGTGCTTTGAGCAACCTGCGGCTAGTTTCCTAGTTTGCTCTTTGATTTTCATTGAGTATTAGGAGAAACCGAAGTAAATTTTCCCACAATAAAACGCATAATATCAAGTTTTTAATATCTGATACAATGCGTTTTTTTGATTATAAAGACTTTTTGCCTAACTTCTTCTAGGCGTTTAGAACCTTGTCTAAAAATTCTTTAAGACGAGGATGTTGTGGGTTATCAAAGATTTGGTCAGGTGTACCGTCCTCAAGGAATTCACCATCTGCAGTAAAGATAACACGATTGGCAACTTTGCGGGCAAATCCCATTTCGTGGGTTACGATGATCATGGTCATGCCTTGTTCAGCCAATTCCTTCATAACGTTAAGAACGTCACCGACCATCTCAGGGTCAAGGGCAGAAGTTGGTTCGTCAAAGAGCATGATATCAGGGTTCATGGCTAGACCGCGAGCGATAGCCACACGCTGTTTTTGACCACCTGATAGGCTTTCAGGATTTGCATTAGCCTTATCAGCCAATCCAACTTTTTCAAGGAGTTCCATTCCCAATTTTTCAGCTTCGGCCTTAGTCATCAACTTATGCTCTACTGGTGCGAAAGTGATATTTTCTAATACCGTCATGTGTGGGAATAGATTGAAGTGCTGGAACACCATTCCGACATTTTCACGAACGTGGTCCACGTTGGTTGCTTTATCTGTCAAATCATAACCATTAACCGTGATATGACCTTTTGTACCTTCTTCAAGGAGATTCAAGCTACGCAAGAAAGTTGATTTACCTGAACCAGAAGGTCCAATGATACAAACAACATCTCCTTCATAGAATTTTGCTGAGATTCCTTTAAGGACTTTGTTTTTACCATATTGTTTATGTAAATTATCGACATCGATTTTTAATTTAGCCATTATTGAATCCTCTTTTCTAAGCGTTTTGCAAGTCTAGTAAGAAGAGTGATAATCACAAGATAGAAGACTGCGAGAATTGCATACATTTTGAAACTTTGGTAGTTACGAGCAATGATAATCTTACCAGTCTGGAAGAGTTCGACCAAACCGATTGCAGATACGATAGTTGTATCTTTAAGTGCGATAACAAATTGGTTGACGAAGTTTGGAAGCATAAGTTTGGTTGCTTGTGGCAAGACAATCTTACGCATGGTTTTACTGTATGAGATACCAAGGCTTCGACTAGCTTCCATTTGTCCTATAGGAACAGCCTTAATACCACCGCGAACAATTTCAGCGATGTAGGCAGCTGAGTTTAGCGAGAGGGCGATTGTACCAGCGACAAAATCATTGATTGGACTCTGTTGGCCTGTAAGGGATTCGATAAAGTTAGGAACTCCCCAGAAGATAAAGGCAGCAAGAATCATCAATGGAATACCACGAATCACATCGACAAAGATTTCTGAAATAATACGAAGTGATTTATAAGGACTAACGCTAAACATACCAAAGATAATCCCGATAACAATCGCAATTGCAAAGGAAATCAAAGCTAGAGAAAGGGTAATTCCAAGTCCACTTAGGAGTTGTTTGTAGTTGTTTTTCAACAAGCCCAAGATAGTAGTTTCGTCAACAGTTGATGATTCACTTGTTGAATCAGTTGCAAGGTATTTATCAAGAATCTTTTGGAATTCACCACTTGCTTTAAGATTTGCAAGACCGTTGTTGAACATTTCAATCAATTCAGGATTGCTTCCCTTTTTAACTGCAAAAGCAGTTTCACCGATTGGAGTACCTTCGATTGGTGTTTTTAATTTTTGCCCTTGGCTAATAGAGTATTTAAGAACTGGTTCGTCATCCATCACAGCGTCAATTGAACCTGTGTTCAAGCTGTCATACATAGATGAACCGTCTGCAAAGGTTTTAATTTTATAACCATATTTGCTTTGATTTTCAGTTAGGAAGGTTTGAGAAGCAGTACCGTTTTTTACACCAACGGTTTTACCATTCAAATCTTCATAAGAAGAAATGGTACTTGATTCCTTAACTCCAAGAATAGTATTAGCTGTATAGTAAGAATCAGAGAAATCAAATGTTTCTTTACGAGCATCTGTAACAGACATACCAGCAATCATACCATCAGCTTGACCAGATTGAACCGCGTTAATAGCAGCGTCAAAACCTGGGTTGGTGATTTCAATTTCAAAACCTTGGTCTTCGGCAATAGCCTTGATCAAGTCCATATCAATACCAGTGTACTGGTTGCTTGAGTTTTGGAAAACAAATGGTGCAAATGAAGAATCACTTGCGATAACGTATTTTGATTTGACTGGGGTAGCTTTTTGCCCTGCGCTTGTAGTAGAAGTGAGAGAAGTTACTTGTGAACTAGTTTTAGAAGAACTTGTCCATTTATTGATAATTTTGTCCAAGCTACCATCTTTTTTCATCTGAGCTAAAGCTTCGTTAAATTCTGTAACCAGGTATTCGTACTTGCTACCTTTTTTAACTCCAAAAGCAAAGCTTCCAACGGCTTCTCCGTCCATGTTGATACTGAGATCTTGCCCTTGGTTAATAGCGTACTCGATGACTGGTTTGTCATCCATGATGGCATTTACAGCCCCTGTACTGAGACTGTTATTCATCAAATCACCAGTATCAAAGGTTTTGATAGTGAATCCATATTTATCTTTGATGCTTTCTAGGAAACGTTGTGCGGCAGTACCGTTTTTTACACCAACAGTTTTACCATTGAGTTCTTCATACTTAGTGATTTTGTTAGACTTAGTCGTTGCGATGACAACTTTTGTATCATAGTATGTATCAGACATGGTAAAGACGTTTTCACGTTCTTTGGTTTTTGTCATACCAGCCATGATCGCATCTGCTTGCCCTGCTTGGACCGCATTGACAGCAGCATCAAAGCCTGGATAAGACATTTGAATATTCCATCCTTTTATCTCAGCGACTTTATTGATGATGTCGACATCAATTCCTTTATAAGTCTGGTCTGTATCTTTAAACTCAAAGGGTGCATAAGCGGTATCACTAACAATCTTGATAGTGTCCGCATTAACATAGCCTAAAGAGAATAAGGGAAATAAAAATAATAAAAATGCAAGGATTTTTTTCTTCATGTTTAGTCTCCTTTTTAGAATATTTACCCATTATAGCAGAAAATAAAAAAGTTGGCAAATATTTAGTGTTTTTATGTAAGAAGATGTGACATAGGATGCTAAGCGGCAAGAAGTTGAGAATCAGTAAGTCGATCCTTTTTATGGTAAAATAGAAGAATAGAAAAGATGTATGAGGCAATTATGATCAATAGAATTACAGACAACAAATTTAAACTGGTTTCTAAATACCAGCCATCTGGTGACCAACCACAGGCCATTGAGCAGTTGGTGGATAATATCGAGGGTGGAGAAAAGGCCCAAATCCTGATGGGGGCGACTGGTACGGGGAAGACCTATACCATGAGTCAGGTCATTGCCCAGGTCAATAAACCGACCCTGGTCATCGCCCACAATAAAACCCTAGCGGGCCAGCTCTATGGGGAGTTCAAAGAATTTTTCCCTGAAAATGCTGTTGAGTACTTCGTATCTTACTATGATTATTACCAGCCAGAAGCTTATGTTCCGTCTAGTGATACCTACATAGAGAAGGATAGCTCTGTTAATGACGAGATTGATAAACTTCGTCACTCCGCTACATCAGCGCTCTTGGAGCGTAACGATGTCATCGTTGTAGCATCTGTATCTTGTATTTATGGTTTGGGTTCGCCTAAGGAATATGCTGATAGCGTCGTAAGTCTGCGTCCGGGTCTTGAGATTTCTCGAGATAAACTGCTCAATGACTTGGTGGATATTCAGTTCGAACGCAATGACATTGATTTTCAGCGTGGAAGATTCCGTGTGCGTGGGGATGTGGTAGAGATTTTCCCAGCTTCCCGTGATGAGCATGCCTTTCGAGTAGAATTTTTTGGAGACGAAATTGACCGTATTCGTGAAGTTGAGGCTCTGACAGGTCAGGTGTTGGGAGAAGTGGATCATTTGGCGATTTTCCCAGCGACTCACTTTGTGACCAATGACGACCACATGGAAGTTGCCATTGCCAAGATTGAGGCCGAGTTGGAGGAGCAGTTAGCTATCTTTGAGAAAGAAGGTAAACTGCTGGAAGCTCAACGCTTGAAACAACGAACAGAATACGACATTGAGATGCTCCGTGAGATGGGCTATACAAACGGCGTTGAAAACTACTCACGTCACATGGATGGTCGAAGTGAAGGAGAGCCTCCGTACACACTTCTTGATTTCTTCCCTGATGATTTCCTGATTATGATTGATGAGAGTCACATGACCATGGGGCAAATCAAGGGCATGTACAATGGTGACCGTTCTCGGAAGGAAATGTTGGTTAATTATGGTTTCCGTTTACCTTCTGCCTTGGACAATCGTCCCCTTCGTCGTGAAGAGTTTGAAAGTCATGTCCACCAGATTGTCTACGTTTCAGCGACACCTGGTGATTATGAGATGGAACAGACCGACACTGTGATTGAGCAAATCATACGTCCGACAGGTCTTTTGGATCCAGAAGTTGAAGTCCGTCCAACTATGGGACAGATTGATGACCTTTTGGGTGAAATCAATGCCCGTGTTGAAAAGAACCAACGGACCTTTATTACAACCTTGACTAAGAAAATGGCTGAAGACTTGACCGACTATTTCAAAGAAATGGGGATCAAGGTCAAATACATGCACTCGGATATCAAGACTTTAGAGCGGACAGAGATTATCCGAGATTTACGATTAGGAGTCTTTGATGTCTTGGTTGGAATCAATCTCCTTCGTGAAGGGATTGACGTTCCTGAAGTAAGTCTGGTTGCTATTCTCGATGCTGATAAGGAAGGTTTTCTCCGTAATGAACGTGGTCTTATTCAGACCATTGGACGTGCAGCCCGTAATAGTGAAGGGCATGTCATCATGTATGCTGACACTATGACCCAGTCTATGCAAAAAGCCATCGATGAAACAGCTCGTCGTCGTAAAATTCAGATGGCCTATAATGAAGAACACGGCATTGTCCCACAAACTATTAAGAAGGAAATCCGTGACCTTATCTCTGTCACAAAAACTGTGGCTAAAGAAGAGGACAAGGAAGTTGATATCAATAGCCTCAACAAACAGGAGCGCAAAGAACTAGTCAAGAAACTGGAAAAACAAATGCAAGAAGCCGTCGAAGTGCTTGACTTTGAGTTGGCAGCGCAAATACGTGATATGATGTTGGAAGTCAAGGCGTTAGATTGAGAAGTTATATAAATAGTGTGGAAAGGTATATTAATGAAAAATAGACACCTAGGAATTGAAGCTTGTAGAATTTTAGCAATGCTGATGATTTGCAATCTACATGTTCTGGGCATGGGAGGAATTTTAGAAAAATTTGCCATTCAAAAGAATTTTTATTATATTTTTGCAAATTATTTAGAAGCATTTTCTTATTCGGCAGTAAATATTTATATTTTAATCAGTGGCTATGTCGGACTTCATTCTAAATTTAGTTATAAAAAAATGTTTAGTTTTTGGTTGCAAATCATTTTTTATACGATTTCAATCACATTAATATTCGCACTTTTTTCAAAGTCATCCGTTAAACTAAGCGATTGGCTCTCTGCTTTTACGCCAATTAGCCATGGTCAATACTGGTATATGAGTTGTTATTTCGGTTTAATGTTAGTGGCTCCATTTTTAAATCAAGCTATATTAACAGTAAAACAAGAATTGTTATTACTTTTTGTTAGTGGTGGATTTGTATATTTCTCTATTATTCCAACAATATTTAAACAAGATTCGTTAGGATTGTGGGGTGGATATAGTGTTTTATGGATGATACTCCTTTATATGATAGGAGCTATCATCAATAGATTAGACTTTGAAAATCGTTTTAAAGTTTGGCAAGTTGCTGGAATGATTATCTTACTGACAAGTTTAACTTTTCTATTGCACAGTCTTGGCTATGAACAGTGGAGAAGTTATACATCTCCAACAGTAATTCTTCAAGGAATATCAATATTTCTACTATTTTTAAGTCTCAAAAATTTTCCATTAACTTTGAAAAAAATAGTTTTAACATTATCTCCATTAACATTAGGAGTCTATTTGTTTCATGTTCACCCTCTGATTTTTAGAAGGATTTTACCCAACATTTATTCTTTAGTTGACGGACAGAAATTCGTTATATTTGTCACGATCATTCTCTTAATGACACTTCTAATATTTATTGTAGGTGCATTTATTGAGTATTTAAGAAAAAAACTATTTATATATATTTCTGGTAAATTATAAGATCAAAAATTATTCCCTAACGATAAAAAATTTGTATTAAATAGGTTGAATGTTTATGTGTTTATGATGAATTAGAAGGAGAGAGAAGAAACGATTGAGAAAGAATGTTAGTGCACACAAAAAGCATTCTAAATCAAAGTGAAAAATAGGTTGGTTAGACCGCATGAATCTGTGGTTTGTGCTACATTCAACAATTACCTGGATCCTTGATGCAAGCGTTCTGTTCTTTTCTGCTCTGCTCTAAGAATGTTATGTCTATTGTACGGAACAACCCTTATTCCAAGTCCCTATCGGGAACTGCATTATAGTTTTCCACTTTATTTAAATATCGTCCTTTGGGTGAATGCATCTTATCATACTTTCCTTCGTACCTTTAGGAAAGACTGGATTTCCTTGCGAAATTTTGCAGAAATGTTTTTATATCCTAACGGAATTGCTTGTGTATTCCAGTTAACGATTGGGATGACCTCTAAAAGAGGAACAAGATTACTTCCGATATGGGCATTAGACTATCGCTATATCTGGTTTCCCCTCGTTACTTATTTCATTTTCTTTCTAGTGCCTATTGTGACAATTATAATTTACAAGTATATTGAAAAGAAAAAGAGAAAAGAAGAAAATGGGAAAAATACAATCAAATAAAAGTAACAAAAGAAAGTCAAATACAAAAAAGAATCTATCAAGGAAAGAAAGTTTTCGGCTTTGGATGGATTCTCATAAAATTATAAGCTTCCTACTGGTCCTTGGTCTAATCTTAGGAATAGGACTAGGTGTCAATCTTGTTTTTAAACTCCTTCCTATTCCGTCGCCCTACAGAGATATCAACTATAGTTTTCCAATATATATAAATCTTTTTTGTCTGGTCTATAGATTATTTGACTATTGGTTCTTAGACTTGTCAAGGACAAGGATGACAATACAAAGATATGCAGAATTATTTATCTATCTTAATAGTATCGGTTTAATAGTTCATCTATTTTTAGGAGTTGGTGGGAAAAATAGTAAGGGGCTTTTGCCTCCTCTCTTATCCCTAGATCACCGCTATATCTGGTTCCCTATAGCAACCTATCTGATCTTTTTCAGTTTGGCGTCTATTATAACTCTAGTAATGAAATATATTGAAAAGAAAAGGAGTCAATCATGATGAAACATCTAACTATATTTAGAATTATTTACCTTTTGTGCCTAGTATTTGTACTGCTTCATTTTATCTTAGGCCTCTTTGGTTTAGCCTTTACACCAGTCTTGTGGAATCTCTGGTTCTTTGGTCTTTGTTTAACCCTATTTATCCATCCGTGGACTATCTTTTATAAATCTAGAATCTTTCAATGGCATCATCTGATTTTTCAAGCTCTCAGTGGATTCGTTGCTCTCATAATCTGGTTTATGATATTTTTATTTTTCTCCACGGTTCCAGATTCATCTATGCCTATCAATTTAGACTACTATGTGATTAGGGAAAAAAATGAAATAAGAATCATCAGAGGATTCTTACTCCATGAAATTCATGAATATCACGATTTAGTTAATCCTTTGATAATGAAGTCTAAAGTTAAGAATAAGATAGAAAATTAAACATTAGAAAGTGAGTCTATGTATGTCTCGAGCACAATTAACCATTCTAACTAATATTTGTCTAATAGAAGATCTTGAAAATCAGTGCGTGGTTATGCAGTATCGATCGCCTGAAAGCAACCGCTGGTCTGGCTATGCCTTCCCAGGAGGCCATGTTGAAAATGGAGAGGCTTTTGCAGAATCTGTTATTCGTGAAATATATGAGGAAACAGGTCTGACGATTCAAAATCCTCAACTGGTCGGCATTAAAAATTGGCCACTAGATACAGGTGGCCGCTATATTGTCGTTTGTTATAAGGCGACTGAGTTCTCTGGTACCCTTCGCTCTTCAGATGAGGGGGAAGTTTCTTGGGTGCAAAAAGACCAGATTCCAAATTTGGATCTGGCCTATGATATGTTACCCTTGATGGAAATGATGGAAGCACCAGATAAGTCTGAATTTTTCTACCCTCGCCGTACAGAAGACGATTGGGAAATGAAAATCTTCTAATCCTTTACCAAATATCCTAATTTGTCCAAGGCCTGCTGGATATAGAGGAGGTCTTGTTCGTTTTCAGCTTCGACTAGGTGATAATGGACGCCATCTGTTAATTCAGAAAGTGGTCTAAAGTCAGACCTTTCGACTTGCTCTAAAAAATGCTGAACGTCCCGACGACAAGAGAGTTTGAGCAAGGTTTCAATTTCACCGTAGACAGGATGATCAATCAAGGTATTCTGAACACGTCCTCCATTATCGACGATAGCTAGAAGTTCTTGACCGATTTCTTCCATCTCGTGCTTTACTTTAAACAGCTTGTGAACATACGGACTGGTTTTGCTTTCTTTATAAATATAGCCACGATTGGTTGATAAGATAGGAGCACCATCTGCACGAAGA
This sequence comes from Streptococcus sp. oral taxon 431, assembly GCF_023115445.1. Taxonomy (GTDB): domain Bacteria; phylum Bacillota; class Bacilli; order Lactobacillales; family Streptococcaceae; genus Streptococcus. The sequence continues at coordinate 66,678 of NZ_JALDUI010000001.1, forward strand.
ACAGCAATGTCCTGAACGATAATCTGGCGAGTGACATGAAAATGTTCTGCTAAGCTTTTTCCGTTTAGAGGTTTTTGAGCTTCTTTTAAGAGTTGTAGAAGTGCTTCTTTTCGATTTTTTGTCATATTCTTCTTTCTTAACGCTTAACGGCGTTTTCTCAATGCTTTATAAACAGCCAAGGCTAGATAATAGTCTACCATACTATGGATAATAGTACCAAATCCAACCAAGACAAACAAGACATAGAACATATTTTCTACATTGGTTCCAGTCCCTGCATAAAAGATAATACATGCAAAAACTTCAGCGATGGCATGAACCAAACCTAGGATAAAGTTAAAAAGCAAAGAAGATTTGGCATTATCCAAGGTTTGAGGATATTTTTGGAGATAGAAAGCACCTAGACTTCCAAAGAAGATGTGAGAGAAGGCACGAAGTACGATGACAATGGGGTACCCAGCCATGAGAAATCCTAAACTAGAAGCTATAATGACAAAAATTGCCATCCAAGGTGAGAGAAACATAGCGATAAAGATAGCAACGTGACTTCCTAAAGTGTAGGAAGCGGGAGGAATGACAATTTTAAAGGGCATGACCAAAGGGATCAAAATAGCGATAGCCGTCAGTATAGCTGTAAAAGTCATAAATTGTGTTTTCTTTTGTGGGTTCATAATAACTCCTTTTTATCTGTATATTTTAACTGTATATACAGATGTATAGTACAATAAATTTTTGATCAAGTCAAGGGGTAAAATTACATTAAAAGAAAATTTCAGTTAAAGTATGGTAAAGAATCTATGAGAAGTCTGTAAGGTTTAGTTTTCTAGGAAATCTTAACAAAATTTTGGATAGGTATTTAATTGACTAAAAGTAATCATTTTCTTGAGCTCTAGCTTTGAGATTGTGATCCATCTGTGGTTCATTTTATACATGATTTTAAAAAATGAGGTGTCAACTCTAAGGAATCTAGAAAAAAACAGCTAGATTTTTCTAATAAGAGTGTAATTATAAAGATAAAAGAAATTTTTAAAAAATCAGCAAAAAACTCTTGCTTTATCATTTACAATGTGCTATACTTATAGACGGTTTGAAAAAACTGCCTAAGACAGTAGGGGAGCGAGACTCATAAATATCCTACCGAGGACAAAACGTATCATGTAAAAAGAAGCGTATTGTACTTTCGTGTCTAGGTTTGGGCGCGTTTTTCTTTTGGAAAAATTCCCCAAGCAAAATAATTACGGAGGTGAACACACTAATGAGTGAAGCAATTATTGCTAAAAAAGCGGAACTAGTTGACGTAGTAGCTGAGAAAATGAAAGCTGCTGCATCAATCGTCGTTGTAGACGCTCGTGGTTTGACAGTTGAACAAGATACAGTTCTTCGTCGTGAGCTTCGTGGAAGCGAAGTTGAGTATAAAGTTATCAAAAACTCAATCTTACGTCGTGCAGCTGAAAAAGCTGGTCTTGAAGATCTTGCATCTGTTTTTGTTGGACCATCTGCAGTAGCATTTTCTAACGAAGATGTTATCGCACCAGCGAAAATCTTGAACGACTTTGCTAAAAACGCTGAAGCACTTGAAATCAAGGGTGGTGCAATCGAAGGCGCTGTCGCATCAAAAGAAGAAATCGTTGCTCTTGCAACTCTTCCAAACCGCGAAGGACTTCTTTCTATGCTCCTTTCTGTACTTCAAGCGCCAGTGCGCAACGTTGCTCTTGCAGTCAAAGCGGTTGCAGAAAGCAAAGAAGACGCAGCTTAATCTTAAGCTACGCAGCGTAGCCTAGCTACGAAAAAAATAAAAACTAATTTTAAAACTTATTTGGAGGAAATAACAATGGCATTGAACATTGAAAACATTATTGCTGAAATTAAAGAAGCTTCAATCCTTGAATTGAACGACCTTGTAAAAGCTATCGAAGAAGAATTTGGTGTAACTGCAGCTGCTCCTGTAGCTGTAGCTGCTGCTGGTGGTGCTGAAGAAGCTGCTAAAGATTCATTTGACGTTGAATTGACAGCTGCAGGCGACAAAAAAGTCGGCGTTATCAAAGTTGTACGTGAAATCACTGGTCTTGGTCTTAAAGAAGCTAAAGAACTTGTTGATGGTGCACCAGCACTTGTTAAAGAAGGTGTTGCAGCAGCAGAAGCTGAAGAACTTAAAGCTAAATTGGAAGAAGCTGGAGCTTCAGTTACTCTTAAATAATAGAGTTTCCATAAAAAATGAAAACCGGAGCTTGCGCTTCGGTTTTTTTATCATATATAGAATATATAGGGGTTTGGATCTGAGTTGTTTACCTTATCTAATTCAAGTGGAGAACTAACTAAAACAAATAGAGGTGACAAATGTGAGTAAAATAGGAATGGGATTAGGTGCTTCAATAGTATCGAATAATATTTTAGAAAATAAGGCGAATATAAAATGGATATTACGCGAGAGCAGTGTTAATGAGTTAGATAACGGATGGCGTTTTTTATCCGAAATAGATACAGAAGAATATCTATCACATGCTGAAAATATGTCGACATGTGACTGGAGTACAATTGTTGAAATAGAACCTGCGGTATTATCAATTTTTAACATGCCTATTGGAACAGAACTCATACTTATTTACGAAGGTGAGAAGAAGTATTTCATAGATACAAATAGTGGTCAAAAATTATCTTACTAGGGTATTGAAGCCAACTTCATCTACTTACTATTGCATAGAATGATGAGTGCTATGAAGCTAAAATAGATACTATATAGATTTGGTCTAAACTATCTGAGAAATATTCCTACTAAAGAATAAGTTTGAGAGAAATCTGAACTTGACAATTGATGCACAAGCTATTATGATAGTCAGAGAACCGATTTAGGTTTTAAAGCATCAGATAAAATAGCAAAATTGACGTTTGAGATATAAAAATGAGATATTGAGGTATGAAAGTGTGTAGAGTAATAAAATTATTTACGGATACGATTTCTTCAGAGTACATGGATTTTGCCTTTCAGATTGCTCATGAAACCCAAGATGCAGATATAGTTCAGATATTTGATGGAACCCAGACATTCAATTTATCAGTTAATTATATTAAGTATCTATCGTTTGTTAGTAAAAAGTATAGCGAACTATATAATAAAGAATATGAACTTGATGGCTATGGAATCTACCAAGTTTTTGATAGTAAATTATCGAAAGAAGTTAGTTATCGTTCTTGTGGTATATGGTCAGCTGATGATTTTAATCATTATGTTTTTCTTTCTAAGAAAGGCATGATGGAAATACTCATAAATGTTTCCTTGACATTTAAATTTGAAAAAACAGCTACTGAACTGCAAAAAATATCGGGCGTCCCTTTGAAAATAAGTGAAGTAGGGAACATCGAGGAAGGTTTATATTATGTAGAAGCTAGTTTAACCAATGATGGTGAACTCTATTTGAAAATCAGTGATAAACTTATAAAATGTGACGATTATGTTGCTTTTAGATTGATTGATGAAGGACTGGATTTACGTTCAATTGAATCGGAATATGAGTTAGATATAGCTACTATTCATCCCGAAAATCATTTTGTTTATCAAGTTTTAAATGGTGGATTTATGGGGCTTGCCCAATCTATTTTGTCGAGTTATAAGGTTATAAATACTTTAAATTACAATGCCTATTTATTAGTTTATGAGAGCGATGCTCAAGACTAACCAAATTGTTAAAAAACAGAGATTCTAGTAATAGACTTGAATACTTTAGAAAATTCACCCAATACCCCAACAAATCCTAACAGCCAAGAACTTTATCGATATACATATTAATAAGCATATCAAGGTTGTAGTAAGAGTTGTAGAATGACTAATCGATTCCTAGAGGCCTCTTTCGTTTATCAAAAGTTAACCATTAGATTATTCCCAAAAATGTATAAAGTAATGCTTGAATGGGAATGGAGAAAGGCAAACAAGAACTACTAGAGTTGCGGAGTGCTGGATAAAAAAAGTGATACTAGTATGAATTTGAAAAAATTTTTAAACAGTTTATGAAGGGGAACTTTAAGTGAATATTTATAGAAGAATAACAAAGGTAGAGAAAAACAATTTAATGGTTAAGTGCTCTAATGATTTCAATCTAAATATTGATGGAAAAAAAGTACAAAGTGAAAGAGATGCGATAGAGATATTAGCCAAAAGTTTTAATATTGATGATCTTCAAGATGGTAATTGGGATGCATTATCTGATAGACTCCAGCGTTCTAATTATATACATCCAGAGAGGATTAATATTTTTATAAACAATTCAAAAGATCTTTTTATCAAGGATGAAAACTCTAAAAATATTTTTTTAGAAATATTATCTGACACAGTTTCATGGTGGAAAGAAGATGTTGAAAGATATATAGTTGATGGAAAAAGAAAAACATTCAATGTATATCTGCTAGATTAATACTAATTGTTTGATATGATAGAAATACAAGCATTTCTGTGAGGAAGATAATCGCTAGACAAGTTGTACAAATGCTAATAGTTCAAAAAATTTAAATAAATATAGGTGGATTATGATTGATGAATTAAAAAAGAAGATTGCTTCTACTGGTGGTGTGGACTTTGGGCCGTTTGGAGAGGGGGTTTCTGATGAATGGATTACAAAAGCTGAGGAAAGATTACATTTTACTTTTCCTGAAACATATAAGTGGTGGCTGAAAAATTATATGGGTGGAGAAATTTATGGAGAAGAAATATTCAGTATTTATGGATTAGATTTTGATACGGTTGTGGGAGGTGATATTGTTTACATAAACGAACTGAATAGAAAGCAAGGATTTAGTAACTCTGAACAATTAGTCATCTGTGAAGGGGAAGATGGCATGTTTTATTTTCAAAAACAGGAAAGTTTGACCAATGAGTTAGCAGTTTTTAGAGATGGAGAATACTATGCTAGCGATTTTATTGAATTTCTCATAAAAAGAATAGACGGCTAGTGAATCTATTGAGCTAAAAAAGTAGGTATTATGCTCAATAATGATAGATAGGAATTCTAAAGAACATCAGTCGATAAGATTTTGTTTTGGCTATGTAGATGATGTGGTAACTATTGTAAAATATAATCACAATATTGCTTGCCTTGATGACGGACTTGATTGGCTGGGAAGTAAAATAGATAATGGGACTGGCTCATTATTTGATCCTAAAAAGTGCTTAGGACGGAGGTAAAAGTGCAGTTGGTACTTATAAACAGCTTGTATAAAAATGTAAGATATCGTGTTTTTGAATGGAATAGCAAGTACTACTTATTGGATTGTGATGCTAGTATTTTATTGCTTTTCTTTCCATTGTTTGCTTTTTTTAGAGCTCATAAATGTTATTGTATAGAGCCTGAAGAATATAAGACGTTGCTTTCTTCAACCTATTCTGATATAAAACCGTATCAGTTTGTAGGAGCAACTTTATGTATTATTTCCGGTACAACACTATTAAGGAGGTATTTAGTTAAGGTTTTATTACCTGAACTTCCAAATGTAGCAGCAGTATCGAAATTCGGTTTATTATTTATAATCTTATTTTTCGTGTTGGGGTTTAGATTTCAATATTCTCATAAAAAAAGACTTTCACTCGACTACGAAGGTCGACCCTATGTGTTTGTCAAAATGTTCCCTGCTAACTGGAAAATGGCAGTTGGTAAAATAATGGGTTATTTCATCCTCTTATTTCTACTCTTGTGGTCTGTTTATACTATTGTGGTAACAGATGAAGTTGATTCTTTTATTATATTAGGAATAATTCCGTTTTTATTATTTATAGTAATGTTCGCCAATATCTCTTTCTGGGATTTAAAGGAATATCGGATAGTTTTAAAATCTAAGTAAAAATTCCATCTAATCTTTAAAATTACTAGTACGATGCCATTGGTTACAGTTAAGAATATTAGAGGAAGTTTAAGAAATAAATTAGTCAGACACGACCAAAGTAATCAATAATCTTACTTATCTGGCAAAGTGGTCTCCTAGGAAATCAAAGGAAATTAAAGATTGAATAGGATATTGACAATTAAAGCATAGATGTATAAAAGTTTGATCTCGACCATAAAGATTGGAAAGACAATTTGCTAGAGATAGCGCATAATAGATAGAATAAGGGGATAGCATTTGCTAATCTTCAGTAGACAGATGATTTTATTAACAATAATAGGACATCTGTTGATGTAGAAGTAATATTTAAGAATAATTTGGAGGTGGATTTTATGTCTGTAGGCTTAATGGTAGGTTATAATTGGTGGACAGTAGGAGAAGGGAGCTTTTTTAATTCATTCTTTTCGACTATTTATGTTCAGTTGGAGAATAAAGACTGGGGAAGTAAGTACCCCGTTATCATGAATAAACTTTATTTTGGCGATATTCCTTTGGAAGACATTGAGAGTGGAATAGCAGAGTTGTTATCTATCCAAGAAGAGTTGAAAAAATTTCCACCTCACGACATCATATGGGATTTTGAAGATTTGTCAGTCACTCCTCCTTGGGGTAATCAAATTGCTTCCCATATCACAAATTTATCACAATATTTCATAACTAGTTCAGGCAGTGACTTATTTGAAGTCATGTTAACTTGTTTTAGATTCGCACTCGAGGAAGGTCAAAATGTAGTTGTAAAAAGTATCTGAAGATGGATTTTCTAAAAATTTTTTAAATCCAATGAACCATTAAAATTATTGAAACTCCGATTTTTATTATTTCAAATGACTCTAAGTTGTAAAAGAATAAACTGATTTTGGAGATTTTTGAAATGTCATCATTTTGAATACGGTTGTAAATAAAATCTGACTTATTAAACACTATCATGGAAACTATTTGTTTAAATGCTAAACGCTGAATCACCTATCTATGGTCATATTTTTATTGTTAAATTTTATAATATAGAGTGATGTGTTATATGTAATTGTGTAGAGGAGGGAAGAAATTGGATAATATAGTACTACGAAGTGAGTGGTTCGATGAATCGGAAAAATTTTGCGAAGTTAGGCTTACTTGTGAAACAAAGTTTCTAACAATTTATCAAGTATGCTATCTCTTTGAGGATGAGATGACGAAGGTATTACTGACCATGGATGACTATATAGAAAATCCTAATCTAGCAAGAAAGATCATTTTTGGAGATGATAGGGTTGGTGGAAGTGGTTATTTTGTTTTTACTTTTGCACCTATTAATGAAAAAGAAGAGTTAAATATTGAAGTGGATATGGAAGTAGCAGATAATGACGAGGGGCTCCATCGATGTCAATTTTATGTCAAAACTCAATTGGAAAATCTAAAGTATTTTAGAAATAATTTGCCTAGAATTTTTTCAAAAGACTATAGGAGAGAGATTAAATTGCATCATGAAATTAACTAGAAATGTAATGAATTAGCAAGCGTTTCTCGTTTATTCTATAGATGTATACATTTTTTTATTAGATTTTAATTCAAAAATTGAAGGGGAGTGACTCGTGGACATTTTAAAACTAGAGGAAGAGATTGAGGGTACGAACTACTGGGACGCCTATGCATTAGACTTTAGAGCTTCATTTTTTGGAGATGAATGTAGACTTTATATCGAGGTTGAAAATGGTAAATCGGATCAGTATTGCTGGGAGATAGTTTTCTATCGGTGCTTTAAGGTAAACTATGAGACGGACGCGGGTTGGACATGTTGGGAAAGTGAGACTGACACAAGAAATTTCAATATGAAAGATATTCCATTTGACAATCTCATGTCTCACACTGTGCATGACATTAGACTTATCGAAGAGAAAAATAATATGATACAAGCTACAATTACTTTATCAAGTATGTTAATTGAGATTGTATGCCAAGATATTCAAGTCTCTAAGGTTTTAGTGAGTGAACAGAACTTCTTTTGGAAGGTTTAGATTTGATAATGATAAATGTTTAAACTAGAAAAACTCTAAGTTAAAAACTTTTTGCAGAAATCATTAAGACTGACCCTTCAGTCAAAATCGGTATATGAAGAAAACTGGATGAATAGAATTAAAATCGTTCAAGAAAATGGAGCTTATCATATGCATACAAGGGATGAAGAAATTTTTTATTGAGAAAGCTCGAATCCATTTCAAAAAAGAAAAGAGTTGTCGCAAAAGGACCATATCAGGACTCGATTTATGATGAAGAAGAAAGGTGTGACCATTTGTGGAAACCAACATATTGGCAGGGAATCTTTCAATACAATCGCAATAATTATGAAATGAAAACTATTGGCTCAGGTACTAAAGGAGATATCTCGCCAGTCACCAAAATGGATATCTGATTGCCGTCTATGCTGTAAGTAATTTCTCAGTATCAAGGAAGAGAAATTTTTCCCTCTGCACTTGAAATACTGAAAAAATTGATATTTTACTGCTCTTTTAAGCAATCTAGCTTATTAGTGGATTTGACTTTTTAGATATTGATTCCTTAGCTGCTTCTTTTACCCATTTAATAATCGTTCTTCAATAACGAAGAAGTATTTAGAAATGCTTCTAGAAAGTAGAAGATCATATCGTCTAAAAGCAATTATCTTGTATTTTTTATCAGCCCTTCTTAAAGCAATGTGTCATTGCGGTCTGTAGTTTTAGTTTTAGGAATAGGATCAGTGAATGCTATTGATAATATTCTAAAGAATTGGAAAGATTAGTAAGAATTAATACTGAGAAAAATACAAGAGTGATGATAAAATAATTTTACTTTTTCATTCCTTTTTGTTATAATAGACGACAAGAAAGAATATCTTATCAGTAAATCCCAAGCGAGCCTGTGATAGTGAGAGTCAGGTGATTGAGAGATGAGTGTGGCGCTTTTGGTAAATTTTAAAAAATAATGAAGTAATAAATTAGGGTGGAACCGCGTTTCTGACGCCCCTAGGTCACTTGACTTAGGAGCAAAGACACGGTTCTTTTTGTATTCTAGGTCGCAAGAAATTATAGAAAAAGGAGTAAACAATGTCTAAGAAATTAACATTTCAAGAAATTATTTTGACTTTGCAACAATACTGGAATGATCAGGGTTGTATGCTCATGCAGGCTTATGATAATGAAAAGGGTGCGGGAACTATGAGCCCTTATACTTTCCTTCGTGCTATTGGTCCTGAGCCATGGAATGCAGCTTATGTAGAGCCATCACGTCGTCCAGCAGATGGTCGTTACGGGGAAAATCCAAACCGTCTTTACCAACACCATCAATTCCAAGTGGTTATGAAACCATCACCATCGAACATTCAAGAGCTCTATCTTGAGTCATTGGAAAAATTGGGAATCAATCCTTTGGAACATGATATTCGCTTCGTTGAAGATAACTGGGAAAACCCATCAACTGGATCAGCAGGTCTTGGTTGGGAAGTTTGGCTTGACGGTATGGAAATCACTCAATTCACTTACTTCCAACAAGTCGGTGGCTTGGCAACTGGTCCTGTTACAGCTGAGGTTACTTACGGATTGGAACGTTTGGCTTCTTACATCCAAGAAGTAGACTCAGTTTATGATATTGAGTGGGCTCCAGGTGTTAAATACGGAGAAATCTTCCTTCAACCAGAATATGAGCATTCAAAATACAGCTTCGAAGTTTCAGATCAAGACATGCTTCTTGAAAACTTCGAAAAATTTGAAAAAGAAGCTGGACGTGCATTAGAACTAGGTCTTGTGCATCCAGCCTATGACTACGTTTTGAAATGTTCACATACTTTCAACTTGCTTGATGCTCGTGGTGCTGTATCCGTTACAGAACGTGCTGGTTATATCGCTCGTATTCGTAACTTAGCCCGTGTCGTAGCTAAGACATTTGTAGCTGAACGCAAGAAACTCGGCTACCCACTTCTTGACGAAGCCACACGCGCTCAACTCCTAGCAGAAGAGGAATAATAAAAATAGTTACAAGAATAGAAAAAGGGCGAACAAAGTGAGCCCGTATGGCACCCAGAGGCAAGTCGAAGACTTGCTAAAGGGATAGACACCGCCGTACTGATATCTGGGGATTTTTGAAACTTTAGGTTCAAAAATCAGTTGGCTAAATCCACTTTGATGAGATTGTTGGAAATCTTTGTCAAGAAGATAGAAGATTTCCCCACAGACTCACAAAGTTAGTTAGCAACGTCTCCAGTACCTAAGGTGCCTATCAAAAAGAAGAAATTTTGTAAAGGAAAAAACATGGCAAAAAATTTATTAGTAGAACTAGGACTCGAAGAGTTACCAGCCTACGTTGTCACACCAAGTGAAAAACAACTAGGTGAAAAAATGGCAGCCTTCTTGGATAATAACCGCCTTTCATACGAAGGAATTCAAACTTTTTCAACTCCACGTCGTTTGGCTGTTCGCGTACTTGGCTTGGCAGACCAACAAACGGATTTGACTGAAGATTTTAAAGGACCTTCTAAAAAAATTGCTTTGGATGCAGAAGGAAACTTTTCTAAAGCAGCGCAAGGCTTTGTCCGTGGTAAAGGCTTGACGGTAGATGATATCGAATTCCGTGAAATCAAAGGTGAAGAATATGTCTACGTAACTAAGCATGAAGCTGGAAAACCAGCTGAGGAAGTTTTGACTGGAATTCCAGAAGTGTTGGCTAGTTTAAGCTTCCCAGTAAGTATGCACTGGGCAAACAATACCTTTGAATATATCCGTCCAGTCCATACGTTGACAGTTCTTTTGGATGATGTGGCACTTGATATGGATTTCCTAGATATTCACTCAGGAAGAGTTAGCCGTGGACATCGTTTCCTTGGTCACGAAGTAGAAATTCAGCATGCTGACAGCTATGAAGAAGACCTGCGCAAAGTTTATGTTATTGCTGATAGCACTGAGCGCGAAAATATGATTCGTGAGCAAATTAAGGCTATTGAAGCTGAAGAAGGTGTTCAGGTACAAATTGATGAAGGACTCTTGAATGAAGTTCTGAATTTGGTTGAATACCCAACTGCCTTCATGGGGAATTTTGACCCTAAGTACCTAGAGGTTCCAGAAGAAGTTTTGGTCACTTCAATGGAGACTCATCAACGCTACTTTGTAGTTCGTGACCTTGATGGAAATCTAAAACCAAACTTTATTTCTGTTCGTAACGGAAATGCAGAGTATTTGGATAATGTTATCCGAGGAAATGAGAAAGTCTTGGTGGCACGTCTTGAAGATGGTGAATTCTTCTGGCGTGAAGACCAAAAACTCAAGATTGAAGATCTTGTAGCTAAATTATCACACGTAACCTTCCATGAAAAGATTGGTTCACTTCGTGAGCACATGATTCGTACAGGGCAAATTGCTATCCTTTTGGCAGAAAAAGCAGGTTTATCAGTTGATGAAACTGTTGATCTTGCTCGTGCTGCAGCCATTTATAAGTTTGACCTCTTGACTGGTATAGTTGGTGAATTTGATGAGCTTCAAGGGATCATGGGTGAGAAATATGCTCTTCTCGCTGGTGAGAATGCAGCAGTAGCACAAGCTATTCGTGAACACTACCTTCCAGATTCTGCAGATGGTGCTCTTCCTGAGTCTAAAGTCGGAGCTATCCTTGCACTAGCTGATAAATTGGATACTCTCTTGTCCTTCTTCTCTGTTGGCTTGATTCCATCTGGTTCAAATGACCCTTATGCTCTTCGTCGTGCAACACAAGGGATTGTCCGTATCTTAGAAGACTTCGGCTGGAATATTCCAATGGACGAATTGATTGCTAGCCTTTATGCTTTATCATTTGATAGCCTAACTTACGATAATCAAGAAGAAGTGCTTAACTTCATCAAAGCTCGTGTTGATAAGATGATGGGTTCTACTGCAAAAGATATTAAAGAGGCTGTTCTTGCAAGTTCAAACTTTGTTGTTGCAGATATGATTGAAGCAGCAGAAGCCTTAACTGAAGTTGCAAAAACTGAAAACTACAAATCATCAGTTGAATCATTATCTCGTGCCTTCAACCTAGCGGAAAAAGCAGAAGGTTTAGTCAAAGTTGATACTAGCCTCTTTGAAAATGAACAAGAAAAAGAACTAGCTCAAGCAGTAGAAAATCTAGAATTGAAGGGCTCAGCTAACGATAAATTAACGCAACTATTTGCTCTTAGTCCAGTAATTGATGCTTTCTTTGACAATACTATGGTTATGGCAGAGGATGTTGATGTTAAGAATAATCGTCTAGCTATTCTAACTGAACTTGTGAATAAAGCGAAAACAGTCGCTGCTTTTAATCTTCTTAATACAAAATAGAAATTAAAAAGTAGATTGGAGGTCCAAATATGACACCAGAAAAAATCGCTCGTATTAATGAGCTTGCTAAAAAGAAAAAAACAGAAGGCTTGACTGCAGAAGAAAAAGTAGAACAAGCTAAACTTCGTGAGGAATATATCGAAGGCTATCGTCGTTCTGTTCGTCATCACATTGAAGGAATCAAAATCGTAGATGAAGATGGAAATGATGTGACTCCTGAGAAACTTCGTCAGGTACAACGTGAAAAAGGCTTGCATGGTCGTGGTCTTGACGATCCAAATTCATAATTTTGAGATATAGAAAACTCGGTTAGTAAAATCTAACCGAGTTTTTGTTTTAAAAAAAGGAACCTAGAGAGGTTCCTTTAGTATTAAATTTTATACTCTTCGAAAATCTCTTCAAACCACGTCAGCTTCACCTTGCCGTATATATGTTACTGACTTCGTCAGTTCTATCTACAACCTCAAAGCAGTGCTTTGAGCAACCTGCGGTTAGCTTCCTAGTTTGCTCTTTGATTTTCATTGAGTATTAGTTACTTGCACCAGAAGTAGCGTCTGCATCTCCATGGCCGCCATCAGCTGAGTCAGAAGCGCCAGAAGTAGCATCTGCGTCGCCATGACCTCCAGCAGGAGCAAACGGTCCGCTTCCTCCTACCAAGCGTTGACCAGTTTCTTTCAAGTACCAGTCAAGCCATGGTTGGAAGTTAAAGACAATTTCATTGATACCAGCATATGAACCATCAGGATAGTACATTGCTTGGTAGTTGTGAGTGTTGATAACACCAGCAGGCGAACCAGGAACAATTGTACGTACGTATTCTTGGTTACCGTTTCTAAGAGTTCCGATAACCCACTCAACATTTTTCATACGTACTGGTGGAAGTGAACCGTGAACTGTTGACATACGGCTACCAGATTGAGGTGGTACACGTTTCGCAAACATTGTTTCTGGATCTTGATGAGCGTTGTTGTAGTAGAGGAATTGGTTGTTATCGTCAGCGTATGTCAACTCAAAAGGCATAGCTTTCAAGAACATATCGATTTGGTTAACTGTAAGGATACCATGGTCAAGTTTAACGTATGTATCACCAGATACAGCTCCTGTGATTTCAGCGACTTTTTCTACCCAGTTTGGATCATCAGGGTCAACTTCTGTAATAGTTGTAGCGATTGGTTTTCCACAATCCAAGTCCTCTGGTTCAATTGGTTTTGGTTTTTTCAATTTAGAAACGACTCCTACGTATTTGACAAAGTTATCTAAGCAAGTTTCAAGGAATTTAACAGTTCCTTCGTTGATAATATTTCCGTTAGCATCAAAAGCTTCTTTAGCTTTTCCAAGAAGGAATTCATTCCCTGGAAGAGTGTAGGCATTTACTCCTGGTGCATCAAGAATTTTACGAAGGTGAACTTGCGCACGAGAAGTTCCTTGGTCGTAGTAAGAAGCACCCACGATCATCACTGGTTTGTTTTCGAATGGATGTACTTCATATGAAAGCCATTCAAGAACTGACTTGAGTGAAGCAGAAATGGTATGGTTGTGCTCAGGAGTAGCAATAATCACACCATCAGCACGAGTAATTTTATTGTAAAGAAGGCGCAATTGGAAGCTTTCGTCCCATTTTTCGTCTTGGTTAAACATTGGAACTTCATCGATTTCAAGAACTTCTAATTCAAATTTCAGTTTGAAGTTACGACGGATGAATTCCAAGAGTTTGCGGTTATATGATTGGTCGTAGTTTGATCCAACAAGTCCAACAAATTTCATTCTTTCGATCTCCTATCTTACAAATTTTCCCAGTCAAATTCTTCTGCATCTTTACGAAGAAGTTCTTGTGCATTACGCAATTTTTCAGTAATCTTGACAAAGATACGGAAGTCATCAAAGATGGCATCTAATTTATTAATAACATCAAGATCTACCAAGTCACCATTCTTATCAAATGCTTGAAGAGAATGAGAAAGCAAGAATTCATCAGGTAGAACTGTTGCTTTAATCTCTGGCGCATTCAAAATTTGACGAAGTTGCAATTGAGCACGTGAAGAACCAAGAGTACCATATGAAGCACCAGTAATCATGACTGGTTTATTCAAAAGTGGGAATACTCCGTAAGAAATCCAAGCAAGGGCGCTCATAAGTACAGCTGGAATTGAGTGGTCATATTCTGGAGTACCGATAATAACACCATCAGCTGCTTCGATTTTAGCTACGATTTCCATAGCCTCAGCCGGGATTTGTTTGTCGGCTGGTTTGTTGAAAACTGGAAGATCTTTAATTTCGACCAATTCGATTTCTGCTTTATCAGCAAAGTGTTTTTGCATATATTGAAGCAGTTGGCGGTTTGTGGAACGTTTAGAGTTAGTTCCTACAATAGCAATAAGTTTAAGCATGGGCTTTCCTTTCTCTTTTGCATTATTAATTAATTACCGTTGGATACCAGATGAACAAGCGATGCGTCCATCTTTGTCAATGAGGATGGCTTCGATACCATCAATATTTTCGACTTGCCACATGATTGATGCGCTACGTTGGCCAAACAATCGTGTAGTCCATATCTCACCATCAACTGAGCGGTCAGATATAATCGTTAAACTAGCCAAATCCGTTTCAATAGGATAGCCCGTTTCACTATCGAAAATGTGATGATAATCCTTTCCATCGATTTCAAGATGCCGTTCATAAATTCCAGAAGTAACAACGGATTTTCCAGTAATAGATAAGGTCATCAGGTGATTACCACGTGGATGATTAGGGTCTTGAATACCAATTTGCCAAGGTTGTCCATTTCTGGCTTGGTTATTGCCAATGGTAAGGATATTTCCCCCAAGATTGATAAGAGCAGAAGTGACACCATTTTCTTTTAAGAAAGTAGCAACCTTATCTGCGCTATAGCCCTTCGCTAAACAACCTAAATCAATTTTCATCCCTTTTTTTTCTAAAAAAACAGTAGAATCAATTGAATCAAGCTTGATAAAACGGGGCTCTATCAATGGTAAAACGGAAGAAATTTCTTCAGGACTAGCAACTTTCGCATCGGAAAAACCAATACGCCAGGTTTGAACCAAGGGACCGATACCGATATTGAGATGACTTCCAGGCGCTAGACTATGGTCTAAACCTAAGGAAATCAGTTCAAACAAATCAGGGTGGACCTTAACTGGGGCAATTCCCGCCTGATAGTTAATTTCCATCAATTCCGATTCGGTGCTATTCGCATTAAATCGAAATTCAAGTTCCTTGAGCAAATTAAAAGCTTGACGGAGAAGATTATCCGCTTGTTCATGTACCAAGGAAATAGTAATCGTAGTTCCCATTAACCGTTCAGATAATGAACTGAAAGGCAAAAAATCAACTCCCTTCAAATCAATTGGAAATAGTTGTAAATCCAGATATGAAAGCAATCTGAAGATTTATATTTCATTTCCATATAAATAGAATATCATAAAGTTAGCGTTTTCACAAATTGTTTTTTACAAAAAGTCAAGAAATATGCTCAAACAAACTAAATTTCCTTAAAATAAAATTTGAAAGCGCTGAAAATAAATTAATATATGTTGTCGATATTTCCAAAAATAAAGGAAAATAAGTAAAAAACTTGTAAACGCTCACAGAAAATGATATACTAGGAAGGTAAATAAAAAATTTAAAGGTAGGAATTATCTTATGAGTAAAATCGTAGTCGTGGGCGCTAACCACGCTGGAACTGCTTGTATCAACACTATGTTGGACAACTTTGGAAACGAAAACGAGATCGTTGTATTTGACCAAAACTCAAATATTTCATTCCTTGGATGTGGAATGGCTCTTTGGATCGGTGAGCAAATCGACGGTCCTGAAGGCTTGTTCTACTCTGATAAAGAAACGCTTGAAGCTAAAGGTGCGAAAATTTACATGAACTCACCTGTACTTTCAATCGACTACGATAACAAAGTTGTTACTGCAGAAGTTGAAGGAAAAGAACACAAAGAATCATACGAAAAATTGATCTTTGCAACTGGTTCTACACCAATCTTGCCACCAATTGAAGGTGTTGAAATTGTTAAAGGTAACCGTGAGTTCAAAGCTACTCTTGAAAATGTACAATTCGTTAAATTGTATCAAAACGCTGAAGAAGTTATCAACAAACTTGCAGATAAGAGCCAAAATCTTAACCGTATCGCTGTTGTTGGTGGTGGATACATTGGTGTTGAGCTTGCTGAAGCATTCGAACGTCTTGGAAAAGAAGTTGTTCTTGTTGATATCGTAGATACAGTCTTGAACGGATACTACGACAAAGACTTCACTCAATTGATGGCTAAAAACTTGGAAGACCACAACATCCGCTTGGCACTTGGTCAAACTGTAAAAGCTATCGAAGGTGATGGTAAAGTTGAACGCTTGATCACTGACAAAGAAAGCTTTGACGTTGATATGGTTATCCTTGCAGTTGGTTTCCGTCCTAACACAGCTCTTGCTGATGGTAAGATTGAACTCTTCCGCAACGGTGCTTTCCTTGTTAACAAAAAACAAGAAACATCTATCCCAGGTGTATTTGCTGTGGGTGACTGTGCGACTGTTTATGATAACGCTCGTAAAGACACTAGCTACATCGCTCTTGCATCAAACGCAGTTCGTACTGGTATCGTAGGTGCTTACAACGCTTGTGGACATGAACTTGAAGGAATCGGTGTTCAAGGATCAAACGGTATCTCTATCTACGGTCTTCACATGGTTTCAACTGGTTTGACTCTTGAAAAAGCAAAAGCTGCAGGCTACAATGCAACTGAAACTGGCTTCAACGATCTTCAAAAACCAGAATTTATGAAACATGACAACCATGAAGTAGCTATCAAGATTGTCTTCGACAAAGATAGCCGTGAAATCCTTGGTGCTCAAATGGTATCACGTGATCCTGGAATCGCTATGGGAATCCACATGTTCTCACTTGCTATCCAAGAACACGTTACAATTGAAAAATTGGCCTTGACAGACCTATTCTTCTTGCCACACTTCAATAAACCATACAACTACATCACTATGGCAGCATTGACAGCTGAAAAATAATGATTTGTGAAACGGAAGATTTAATTCTTCCGTTTTTATCATCAAAAAAATGAGAGTGGGACAGAAATCGGTAATTCGTTAGAATTCGATTTCGTCGTCCCACCTCCGCACAGTTGAGTAGGGTTGTAAAAGCTGATAAAATCAGCGAAGTAGAGCCCACTCAACCACTGCGTCTTGTTCGACAATCCAAAGACAATTGAGAGGCTAGGACTTTTGTCCCAGCCTCATTTTTGATATCTAGATGTTATGAAGTTTCTTCTTTTACAAAGGTGAAGCCTTCTCCAAGAATTTCGTGAGCTTCAGTGATGGTGATAAAGGCTTTAGGATCAATCGTATGAATCAATTCTTTCATCTTAATCATTTCATTTCTTGCTACGATACAGTAGATAATTTTTAAATCTTTTTGACTGTAGTAACCTTGTCCAGATATGAAGGTGACACCTCGACTTAACTCTTCATTGATTTTATCTGCCACTTCCATAGGCTTTTGAGTGATAATCATAAAACCTTTTCCAGCATATCCGCCTTCACCAATCAAGTCAATAACTCTTGAAACGATGAAGT
This sequence comes from Streptococcus sp. oral taxon 431, assembly GCF_023115445.1. Classification (GTDB taxonomy): domain Bacteria; phylum Bacillota; class Bacilli; order Lactobacillales; family Streptococcaceae; genus Streptococcus. Next base: position 84,446 of record NZ_JALDUI010000001.1, read on the forward strand.
CAAATAGAAGTGTATAAGTAACGAGACGAAGGTCTTGGAAGATAATTAAAATGAGCATTAAGATGAGGAAGTCTAGTGCAAAGAGTAATTTCCCTACGGAGATATTGGTGTACTTGTTCAGGATTCGAGCAACGATATCTGTCCCTCCAGTGGTACCACCAGCATTGAAGATAATACCTAGACCAAGTCCTAAAAGAACACCCGCAACTAAAGCAACGATGACCAGATCTCCTTCAAGATTAAAGCTGAGAGGAATCTTTTCAAAGATTGCTAACCAAATGGATAAGGAAATGGTTCCGAGTAGGCTGCTGTACAGGGTCTTCGCACCAAATATTTTCCAGGCTAGAATGAATAATGGGATATTGATGATGAGGTTCATCACGGAGATAGGGATGTTAAAGAGATAATAGGTAATCAAGGTGATTCCTGTTGCTCCCCCCTCGAATAAGTGGTGGGGCACAACAAAATACGTGAGTCCGAAGGCATAAATGGCAGCTCCGAATATAATAGTTAAAATAGATTTGATATGCCGTAGCATTGAACACACCTCCCATTTTTATTTGAGTCTATAGCAGTAACAGCCCACCAGTATACAAGACTTTATTTGATTTTCATGGACTGAATCTTTTCAGGGTCTGGTGTGACACGGAGGGTCTTTTGCCCAGTATAGGTGACAAAACCAGGTTTTCCACCAGTTGGTTTGTTGAGTTTTTTAACTTCAATCATATCTACCTGAACGAGATTTGAGAGACGCCCCTTAGAGAAGTAGGCTGCAAGTTCTGCAGCGTCTGTTTTAACCTCATCAGTCGGATTGAGATTGCCTGAGATAACAACATGACTTCCAGGGATGTCCTTAGCGTGGAACCAGAGTTCTTCTTTACGGGCCATTTTAAAGGTCAATTCCTCGTTTTGTAGGTTATTGCGCCCCACGTAGATGATCGTTTTTCCATCACTAGCTAGATACTGCTCTGGTTTTTGTCGTTTCTGGATTTTCTCGCGTTGTCTTCTGCGGATAAATCCTGTTTGAATTAATTCTTCACGAATCTCAGCAATTTCATCTAGTCCAGCCTGGTTGAGAACTGTCTCCACGCTTTCTAGGTAAAGAATAGTAGCCTTGGTTTCTTCGATTAGTTCAGTCAAGTATTTTACAGCTTCTTTTAACTTCTGATATCGTTTAAAGTATTTTTGAGCATTTTGGTTTGGTGTTAAAGCTTTATCAAGTGCAATCGTGATAGGTTGATTGGTGTAGTAGTTTTCCAAAATTACTTGATCTTGGTCATTAGGAACTTGATGGAGGAAAGTGGTTAGTAACTCACCTTTTTGACGAAATTCTTCTGCATTTTCGGTAGCCAGAAGTTCTTTTTCTTGTTTCTTTAGTTTTTGACGATTCTTTTGTAGTTCGTTTTCGACGCGACGTATGAGTTCGCTAGCCTGCTGTTTCACTCGGTCACGTTCGGCTTTATCCTTATAATAGATATCAAGTAATTGTGAAAGACTGTCAAAATTCTCTGCTGTTTTGCTAGAAAAAGGCACACAAGAAAAGAATTTATCTGTTAGGCAAGGGTTGGTTTCTTGTCCAAAGAAGTTCCGGAAAGTGGCTAGTTTATCATTAAGCAGTTGTCTTTCTAACTCGGTTGCTGTATCTCTTCCCAAACCTTGAAAGAGGTTTTGAAGATTTTTAGCAGTTAACTCTTGGGTTTGTAGAATCTCAAAGAGTTTTTCGTCCTTGATGGTAAAAGGATTGAGAGCTTCTGTACTTGGAGGAGCGATATAAGTAGCACCTGGTAATAAGGTACGGTAGCTATTTTGAGAGAAACCGATATGCTTGATAACTTCAAGAATTTTGTGACTAGACTTATCTACAAGGAGAATATTGCTATGTTTGCCCATAATCTCGATAATAAGCGTGGCCTGGATATGGTCCCCAATCTCGTTTTTATTGGAAACCGTGATTTCCACGATACGGTCGTTTTCGATTTGCTCGATAGATTCAATAACTGCTCCTTGAAGGTACTTTCTTAATACCATAATAAAAGTAGATGGCTGAGCAGGATTCTCAAAGGTTGCCTCTGTTAATTGGATGCGTCCAAAAACTGGATGGGCAGACAGGAGCAAACGATGACTTTTACGATTGCTACGGATTTGCAAGACCAGTTCTTGTTCAAAGGGTTGATTAATCTTTTGGATGCGACCATTTAGTAGTTCAGATCGCAATTCCTCAACCATGTGGTGTAAAAAAAATCCATCAAATGACATGGTTCTCTCCTCGGAAATGTATTCCATAGTATTATATCAAAAAGGTAGAATAAAATCATAGAAATGTGATATAATAAAGCCAAGTAAAGAGAATCGAGAAGCACATGTATATTGAAATGGTAGATGAAACTGGACAAGTTTCAAAAGAAATTTTAGAACAAACACAGGAAATTTTAGAATTTGCTGCAAAAAAAATTGGAAAAGAAGACAAGGAAATGGCGGTCACATTTGTGACCAACGAACGAAGCCATGAACTCAATCTAGAGTTTCGTGATACCGATCGTCCAACAGATGTTATCAGTCTTGAATATAAGCCGGAGTTAGAGATTGCCTTTGATGAGGAAGATCTGGAAAATGATCCCGACTTGGCAGATATGATGTCAGAATTTGATGCCTATATTGGGGAACTGTTCATCTCTATTGATAAGGCACATGAGCAGGCTGAGGAGTACGGTCATAGTTTTGAGCGTGAGATGGGCTTCTTGGCAGTGCACGGCTTTTTACACATTAACGGCTATGATCACTACACTCCCGAAGAAGAAGCGGAGATGTTCGGTTTACAAGAAGAAATTTTGACAGCCTATGGACTCACAAGACAATAAACGAAAATGGAAAAATCGTGACCTAATCTCCAGTTTAGAATTTGCCATTACAGGAATTTTTACTGCGATTAAGGAAGAACGTAACATGAGAAAGCATGCAGCGACAGCTCTTGTAGTTGTTCTTGCAGGTTTTGTTTTTCAGGTGTCACGAATCGAATGGTTATTTCTACTTATGAGCATTTTCATGGTGGTAGCTTTTGAGATTATTAATTCAGCTATTGAAAATGTAGTAGATTTGGCTAGTCACTATCACTTTTCTATGTTGGCAAAGAAAGCTAAGGACATGGCAGCAGGTGCCGTGCTTGTAGTCTCAATTTTTGCCGCTTTGACAGGTGCGCTTATCTTTCTCCCACGGATTTGGGACATATTATTTTAAACAGTAAGAGGAAATTATGACATTTAAATCAGGCTTTGTAGCCATTTTAGGACGTCCAAATGTAGGGAAGTCAACTTTTTTAAATCACGTTATGGGGCAAAAGATTGCCATCATGAGTGATAAGGCGCAGACAACGCGCAATAAAATCATGGGTATTTACACCACTGATAAGGAACAAATCGTCTTTATTGATACTCCAGGAATTCACAAACCCAAAACAGCTCTTGGCGATTTCATGGTTGAGTCTGCCTACAGTACCCTTCGTGAAGTGGATACAGTTCTATTTATGGTGCCTGCAGATGAGGCGCGTGGTAAGGGCGATGACATGATTATCGAGCGTCTTAAGGCTGCTAAGGTTCCAGTGATTTTGGTGGTCAATAAGATTGATAAGGTTCATCCTGACCAGCTATTGTCTCAAATTGATGATTTCCGTAATCAGATGGATTTCAAGGAAATTGTTCCTATTTCAGCCCTTCAGGGGAATAATGTCTCACGTTTAGTCGATATTCTCAGTGAAAATCTTGAGGAAGGTTTCCAATATTTCCCAGCCGATCAAATTACAGACCACCCAGAGCGATTCTTGGTATCCGAAATGATTCGTGAGAAAGTATTGCACCTTACTCGTGAAGAAATCCCACACTCAGTTGCAGTAGTAGTAGATTCGATGAAACGAGATGAGGAAACTGATAAAGTTCATATTCGAGCAACCATCATGGTCGAACGTGATAGCCAAAAAGGGATTATCATCGGTAAAGGTGGTGCCATGCTTAAGAAAATTGGGACCATGGCCCGTCGTGATATCGAACTCATGCTAGGGGACAAGGTCTTCCTAGAGACTTGGGTCAAGGTTAAGAAAAACTGGCGAGATAAAAAGCTAGATTTGGCTGACTTTGGTTATAACGAAAAAGAATATTAAGAAGAGGTGGGCACTAGCCTGCTTCTTGTTTTTAGAGAAGGAGGAGCTATGCCTGAATTACCTGAGGTCGAGACAGTTCGACGAGGTCTTGAAAAATTGATTCTAGGGAAGAAGATTGCTAGTCTTGACATTCGCTATCCCAAGATGATTAAGACGGATTTGGACGAGTTTCGAAAGGAAGTGCCAGGTCAAGAGATTCAATCGATGGGGCGCCGTGGAAAATATTTGCTTTTCTATCTAACAGACAAGGTTTTAATTTCCCATCTACGGATGGAAGGGAAGTATTTTTACTATCCAGACCAGGTTCCTGAACGTAAGCATGCCCATGTTTTCTTCCAGTTCGAAGACGGTGGCACTTTAGTTTATGAAGATGTACGCAAGTTTGGAACTATGGAATTGCTTGTTCCTGAACTCTTAGATGCTTACTTTGTATCTAAAAAACTTGGACCAGAACCTACTGAAGAGGATTTTGATTTAGAGATTTTTATAGGTGCCTTGAAGAAATCTAAAAAACCTATCAAATCGCATCTTCTCGATCAGACTTTGGTTGCTGGATTGGGGAATATCTACGTGGATGAAGTTCTCTGGAGAGCGAAAGTTCATCCAGCTAGTCCTTCTCAGAGTTTGACAAGAGCTGAAGCGACAGCTATTCATGAACAGACTATTGAAGTATTGGGTCAGGCGGTTGAAAAGGGTGGTTCAACAATTCGCACCTATACCAATGCTTTTGGCGAGGATGGGACCATGCAAGACTTTCATCAGGTCTATGATAAGACTGGAGAGGCATGTTCTCGCTGTGGAGCCATCATCGAAAAAATTCAACTCGGTGGTCGTGGAACCCATTTTTGTCCAAAATGTCAAAGGAGAAAGTGATGGGAAAAATAATCGGAATCACTGGTGGTATTGCGTCAGGTAAGTCCACTGTCACAAATTTTCTAAGACAAAAAGGGTTTGAAGTGGTAGATGCGGATGCTCTTGTTCACCAACTTCAAAAACCTGATGGTCGCCTTTATCAGATTTTAGTAGAGCATTTCGGTGAAAAAGTCCTTCTAGAAGATGGGGAACTGAATCGTCCATTACTCGCCAGTCTGATTTTTTCTAACTCTGAGGAGAGAGAATGGTCTAAAGAAACTCAAGGACAAATCATCCGTGAAGAATTGAGGGTTTTGAAAGATAAGTTCAATGAAACAGAAGAACTATTTTTTATGGATATTCCATTGCTTTTTGAACAGGACTATGCTTCATGGTTCGATGAAACTTGGCTAGTTTATGTAAGGCGAGATACCCAGCTGGATCGCTTAATGAACCGTGATCAGTTATCCAAAGAGTCAGCTGAAACTCGTTTAGCTTCACAGTGGCCTTTAGAAGAAAAGAAGAAATTTGCTACTTATATATTAGACAATAACGGCAGTCGAGAGCAGCTTTTGAGTCAAGTAGTGACCTTACTTGAAGGAGGCGATGCCCATGCAAGAGATTAGTTGGAAGGATAATCTTCGTATTGTTTGGTTTGGTTGTTTTTTAACAGGAGCTAGCATTTCTCTCGTTGTTCCTTTCATGCCTATTTTTGTCGAACAGTTAGGAATTGAAGGAGATCAAGTTGCCTTTTATTCAGGTTTAGCTATATCAGTCTCAGCCATTTCTGCAGCCTTTGTATCACCAATTTGGGGTATCTTAGCAGACAAGTATGGTCGAAAACCCATGATGATTCGTGCAGGGCTAGCCATGACTATTACTATGGGAGGTCTGGCCTTTGTTCCAAATGTTTTCTGGCTCTTGTTCTTAAGGTTTCTTAATGGAGTTTTTACAGGATTTGTACCCAATGCGACAGCTTTAATTGCTAGTCAAGTCCCCAAAGATAGGTCAGGATACGCTCTAGGGACTTTATCAACTGGTGTTGTCGCTGGAACTTTGACTGGTCCCTTTGTCGGTGGTTTCATTGCCGAAATTTTTGGCATTCGGAATGTCTTTTTATTGGTTGGTAGTTTCCTGTTCTTGGCAGCTATCTTAACCATTCTTTTTATCAAAGAAAACTTTCAACCAGTGCCAAAAGAAAAAGCACTCCCTACAAGAGAGCTCTTTACTTCTGTTAAATATCCTTTTCTCCTGATAAATTTATTTCTAACTAGCTTTGTGATTCAATTTGCTGCCCAATCTATTGGTCCCATCCTTGCCCTGTATGTACGAGACCTTGGACAGAAAGAGAATCTTCTCTTTGTCTCTGGTTTGATTGTATCCAGCATGGGATTTTCAAGTATGATGAGTGCAGGTATCATGGGTAAATTAGGTGATAAAGTGGGCAATCATCGACTCCTTGTCGTAGCTCAGGTATATTCAGTTTTCATATATCTATTATGTGCAAATGCGACTAGCCCATTCCAATTAGGCTTCTATCGTTTTCTATTTGGTCTGGGGACAGGAGCTCTGATCCCTGGTGTCAATGCTCTCCTAAGCAAAATGACTCCTAAAGTTGGCATTTCAAGGGTATTTGCCTTTAATCAAGTCTTCTTTTATCTAGGAGGAGTGATAGGTCCCTTAGCAGGATCAGTAGTAGCGGGACAATTTGGCTATCACTCAGTATTTTATGCAACAGCTCTTTGTGTAGCTCTCAGTTGTTTATTTAATCTTATCCAATTTAGAACATTATTAAAAGTGAAGGAAATCTAGTGCGAGTAAAAATCAATCTCAAATGCTCCTCTTGTGGCAGCATCAATTATCTAACCAGTAAGAACTCCAAAACCCATCCAGACAAGATTGAGGTCTTAAAGTATTGTCCTAAAGAAAGAAAAGTGACTCTACATCTTGAATCTAAGTAGAAATTATGGTAGAATAATAGGGATTTTAAGGAGTTTGATATGTATAACCTATTATTAACCATTCTATTAGTATTATCTGTTGTGATTGTGATTGCAATTTTTATGCAACCAACTAAAAACCAATCTAGCAATGTATTTGATGCCAGTGCAGGTGATTTGTTTGAACGTAGCAAAGCGCGCGGTTTTGAAGCTGTGATGCAACGTTTGACAGGAATTTTAGTCTTTTTCTGGCTAGCCATTGCCTTAGCATTGACGGTATTATCAAGTAGATAAGAAAATAATGGGCGGGACTGGATCTTTGCCTATTTTTATTTTTATACTCTTCAAAAATCAAATTCAAACCACGTCAGCGTCGGCTTGTCGTACTCAAGTACTGCCTTCGCCTAGCTTTCTAGTTTGCTCTTTGATTTTTATTGAGTATTAAATGATGTTTGAGAAGGTTTTACACCAAAAAGAAAATATTATAAATCTAGAAAGTAAACATGAAAGATAAAATAAAAGAATATTTACAAGAAAAGGGGAGTGTCACAGTTAATGACTTGGCCAGTGCTCTCGGGAAGGATGGTTCAAAGGACTTCCGTGAGTTAATCAAAACTCTTTCCTTGATGGAACGTAAGCACCAGATTCGCTTTGAAGAAGATGGTAGTTTAACCCTAGAACAGAAGAAAAAACATGAGATTACCCTAAAAGGAATTTTCCATGCCCATAAAAATGGGTTCGGTTTTGTAAGTCTTGAAGGCGAAGAAGACGATCTTTTTGTTGGAAAAAGTGATGTTAATTATGCCATTGATGGTGATACTGTTGAAGTTGTCATCAAGAAAGTTGCTGACCGTAACAAAGGAACTGCTGCAGAAGCAAAGATTATCGACATCCTAGAGCACAGTTTAACAACAGTTGTTGGGCAAATTATTCTTGATGAAGAGAAACCAAAGTATGCGGGTTATATCCGTTCTAAAAATCAAAAGATTAGTCAACCGATTTATGTGAAAAAGCCATCTCTCAAACTAGAAGGGACAGAAGTTCTCAAGGTCTTTATCGATAAATACCCAAGTAAGAAACACGACTTCTTTGTGGCGAGTGTTTTAGATGTTGTGGGACATTCAACGGATGCAGGAATTGACGTTCTTGAGGTCTTGGAATCAATGGACATTGTCTCAGAATTTCCAGAGGCTGTTATTAAAGAAGCAGAAAGTGTACCTGATGCTCCATCCCAAAAAGACATGGAAGGCCGTCTGGACCTGAGAGATGAAATTACATTTACCATAGATGGAGCAGATGCTAAGGACTTGGACGACGCAGTTCACATCAAGCACTTGAAGAATGGAAATTTTGAACTAGGAGTTCATATCGCGGATGTTTCATACTATGTAACAGAGGGTTCTGCCCTTGACAAGGAAGCCCTCAATCGAGCGACCTCTGTCTATGTGACAGACCGAGTAGTTCCAATGCTACCAGAACGCCTTTCAAATGGCATCTGTTCTCTTAATCCTCAAGTGGACCGCTTGACTCAATCTGCTATTATGGAGATTGACAAAAATGGTCGGGTTCGTAATTACACCATTACGCAGACAGTTATCAAGACAAGTTTCCGTATGACTTATAGTGATGTGAATGATATCCTAGAAGGTGATGAAGAGAAGAGACAAGAGTATAAGAAAATTGTTCCTAGCATCGAACTCATGGCCAAGCTCCATGAAATTCTTGAAGGTATGCGGATTAAGCGTGGAGCTCTTAATTTTGATACCAATGAAGCTAAAATCTTGGTTGACAAGCAAGGGAAACCAGTAGATATTGTTCTTCGTCATCGCGGTACTGCAGAACGTATGATTGAGTCCTTTATGCTGATTGCCAATGAAACAGTTGCTGAGCATTTTAGCAAGTTGGAACTTCCTTTTATTTATCGAATTCACGAGGAGCCTAAAGCTGAGAAAGTTCAGAAATTTATTGATTATGCTTCAAGTTTTGGCTTGAGAATTTATGGGACTGCTAGTGAGATTAGTCAGGAAGCTCTTCAAGACATCATGCGTGCTGTTGAAGGTGAGCCTTATGCGGATGTTCTCTCTATGATGCTTCTGCGTTCTATGCAACAGGCTCGTTATTCTGAGCATAATCACGGTCATTATGGACTAGCTGCGGACTATTACACTCACTTTACCAGTCCGATTCGCCGTTATCCGGACCTCCTTGTTCATCGTATGATTCGTGACTATGGACGTTCTAAGGAAGTAGCGGAGCATTTTGAACAAGTAATTCCTGAGATTGCGACCCAGTCTTCAAATCGTGAGCGCAGAGCTATTGAGGCAGAGCGTGAAGTTGAAGCCATGAAAAAAGCTGAATACATGGAAGAGTTTGTGGGTGAAGAGTATGATGCAGTCGTTTCAAGTATCGTCAAGTTTGGTCTTTTTGTTGAATTGCCAAATACAGTCGAAGGCTTGATTCACATTACTAATTTACCTGAGTTCTATCATTTTAACGAACGTGATTTGACTCTTCGTGGGGAGAAATCAGGGACAACCTTCCGTGTGGGACAACAGATACGCATTCGTGTCGAAAGAGCCGATAAGATGACAGGGGAGATTGATTTCTCCTTTATTCCAAGCGAATTTGATGTGATTGAGAAAGGTTTGAAAGACTCTGGCCGCAAGGATAGAGGTAGTCGTTCGGATAAGAAAGAAGACAAGAGAAAAGCTGGTCGCTCAAGTGATAAGCGCAAGCATTCATCAAAAGACAAGAAGAAAAAGAGCAAGAAACCTTTTTATAAGGAAGTAGCAAAGAAAGGAGCTAAGCATGGCAAAGGGCGAGGGAAAGGTCGTCGCACAAAATAAGAAAGCAAGCCACGATTATACAATTGTTGATACCATTGAAGCAGGAATGGTCCTCACTGGTACAGAAATCAAAAGTGTTCGAGCAGCCCGCATCAATCTGAAAGATGGGTTTGCTCAGGTTAAGAATGGGGAAGTTTGGCTGAGCAATGTCCATATCGCTCCTTATGAGGAGGGCAACATCTGGAACCAGGAGCCAGAACGTCGTCGTAAACTTCTCCTTCATAAAAAACAAATCCAGAAATTGGAGCAAGAAACCAAAGGGACAGGGATGACTCTGGTTCCACTTAAAGTCTACATCAAAGACGGCTATGCCAAGCTTCTTTTAGGACTTGCTAAAGGAAAACATGACTACGATAAACGTGAGTCGATTAAACGTCGTGAGCAAGACCGAGACATTGCGCGTGTTATGAAAGCAGTTAACCATCGATAGAAAGAGTGAAGTAAATGGAAAAACTAGTTGCCTATAAACGCATGCCTGTCTGGAATAAAGACACCATGCCAGAAGCTGTTCAAAGAAAACACAATACTAAGGTCGGAACCTGGGGCAAGATTACCGTATTAAAAGGGGCTCTTAAGTTTATTGAATTGACTGAGGAGGGGGAAGTTATAGCTGAGCACCTCTTTGAAGCAGGTGCCGATAATCCTATGGCGCAACCTCAAGCTTGGCACAGAGTGGAAGCTGCCACAGATGATGTAGAATGGTATCTGGAATTTTATTGTAAACCAGAGGATTATTTCCCAAAGAAATACAATAGCAATCCAGTTCATTCGGAGGTTTTAGAAGCTATGCAGACGGTGAAGCCATGTAAGGCACTTGACCTAGGATGTGGTCAAGGAAGAAACGCCCTCTTTCTCGCTCAACATGGATTTGATGTCACAGCTGTAGATCAAAATGAGCTATCCCTTGAAATGTTGCAAAGTATCGTAGAGCAAGAAGATTTAGAAATGCCTGTAGGTCTCTACGATATCAATTCAGCTAGCATTGGACAAACTTATGATTTTATCGTATCAACGGTTGTGCTCATGTTTTTACAAGCAGAACGTATTCCTGCTATTATCCAAAACATGCAAGAACAAACCTCAATTGGAGGTTACAATTTGATAGTGTGTGCTATGGATACAGAAGATTATCCATGTTCAGTGAACTTCCCATTCACCTTTAAAGAAGGGGAATTGGCAAATTACTACCAGGACTGGGAGTTAGTGAAGTACAATGAAAATCCTGGTCATTTGCACCGTCGTGACGAAAATGGCAATCGTATCCAACTACGATTTGCGACCATGTTGGCTAAAAAGGTAAAATAAGCTAATAAAACGAATAGAGGATAGAAAAATCTTCTATTCGTTTTTTCATATAAAGACTTGAGGGCCAATCAACTGAATTATGCTATACTAGATGTGTAGAAAATGCTTAAGACAATCTCTTAACCCATATTTCTATGAAGTTTATAATAAGAAATTTTAAATTTTCCATACAACTAGCAAATTTTTAATAGGGAGGTAGCGCCATGCCTAGTCTTTTAGTCGAACTTTTTGATCATCACACTATCGAGAAAAATGTTTATCAGACTTTTATTTGTGATTGTGATGAGGTTTTATTTCTCTCCCTGAAAAAAATTACAGAAGATGAAAGATTGGCCTTGAAACATTTTTTGTTGGATCAAGTTTCCCATGTAAAGCAAGTGCATTTTAGGCAAATAAGTCTAGATAAGATTACGGATGATTTGAATCTTTTCTTGACTAACTATGATTCAGTGACCTTAGATGTTTTTGGAGGAGATTCGATATTAGCTATTTTTCTGTATCAGTATGGTTTGGAAAAGCAATTACCGATTATTGCAATAGATATTGAGCAAGGAAAACAATTTAAATGGAAAATGGGTAAAGTGGAGAAGGAAGAGTTAGTGATTCCTAACCTAACCATTGAACAGTTGATGGCCTTACGGGGTGGTAAACTACTAAAGTCCAAGCAACCTTTCCATACACCTAAACAGATTGCTGCTATCAAAAAACTGGCAAATTTTGCCCTTACAAATCCTGAAGAGTGGTTAAAAGTAACACAATTTTTTGCTTCGGCAAGGACAAGTAATCTTCATTCTGAAACAGGAAAAGAGCTAGAGAATAATGGGAAACGTTATTCTTACCCTAAATCTATCATTTCCCTATTAACAGATGCTGACTTGCTCCATATTGAGGAGGAAACTTCTAAACAGGTTAGTTATACTTTTTCTACCCCCGAGGCCCAACTGCTTTGTCGGAGCAAAGGCCATATTTTAGAACTCTATCTTTACCTTCTAGCGCTAGAGTCAGAGTATTTTGATGAATGTATGATTGGGGCTGAAATTGATTGGAATGGTATTTTCCCTGAGGCTGATAATGTACAAAATGAGATTGATGTTGTCCTTCGTAAAGGTAGGTCCATTGTTTTTATTTCCTGTAAAATGACAGACTTATCAGTAGAGGCTATAAATGAATTAGAACTTTATGCCACCCATTTTGCCGGGGAAAGTTGTCTAAAACTAATTGTTTGTTCTGGGAAAATAAATCCAGTATACATCAATCGTTGCTATGAATACGGAGTCTTGGTCATAAAAAATGATCAGATTTCTAACATCATTCCGATGTTGGAAAAGAAACTTAAAAGAAAAAGCAGATAAAAAAACTCTCTCTTAAGTCGTTAAATAATCTATGAAAAGGCTGTTTTTCTCAGCCTTTTTCTTATCCTTTTCGAATAAAGTAGAAAAGGAGGTTTTATGTTTTTAGCTAGAGATAAAAACGGGCGCCTAGTCAATGCCTTGGAGGATGAACTAGTCAAACAAGCTTATTATTGTCCAGCTTGTGGAACAAGTGTTCGCTTGAGGAAAGGAAAAAACGTGCGAAGGCATTTTGCCCATGAAAGTCTCAAACAATGTGATTTTTTCCATGAAAATGAAGGACCAGAGCATCTGGAAAACAAGAAAAGATTGTTTTATTGGGCTAAGGAGAATGATGAAGTTGAGATGGAATATCCCATACCTGAACTGAAGCAAATCGCAGATATCTTTATCAATAAGCAACTAGCTCTAGAAATTCAGTGCAGTCCCATTTCTTGTGAACTTTTAAGGGAGAGAAGCAATGGTTATCGAAGTCTCGGGATTCAAGTTTTGTGGTTACTTGGAGAAAAACTATGGCTAGGAGAGCGTCTAACTAAACTTCAGAGAGGTTTTCTTTATTTCAGTAATAATATGGGTTTTTATCTTTGGGAGTTAGACCATAAAAGACAAGTTTTGAGACTTAAGTACCTACTACACCAAGATTTGAAAGGGAAACTCCATTATCAAGTCAAGGAATTTTCTTATGACAAAGGAAATCTTCTAGAAATATTACGGACTCCTTATCAGCAACAAAATCTTATCACTTTTTCGGTTGAACAAGATAAGAACATTTGCCATTACATTCAAAAACAACTCTACTATCAAACTCCTTATTGGATGAAGCAACAAGCCAAGGCATACTTGAAAGGGGAGAACCTTTTGAATCTGAAGAATCAGGACTGGTATCCTCAAGTAAGGCCGATAGAAAATGATTCTTTTTGTCAAATTAAACAGGATATTAGTGATTATTATCGAAACTTTCGAATTTATTATCAAAAAAATCCTCAAACAGAGTTACAAAAGCTCTATCCACCTGCCTTTTATCAGCAATATTTCTTAAAAAATATGGTAAAATAGAAAGGATGGAGGAATCTTATGGTATTACAACGAAATGAAATAAATGAAAAAGACAAATGGGATCTATCAACGATCTTTGCTACTGATCAGGCTTGGGAAGATGCCCTCAACCAACTGTCAGAGGAAGTGGAAACAGTTGACCAATATGTAGGTCATCTTTTAGACAGCGCTCAGAGCTTGCTTGAAATCACTGAACGTTCTCTAGAGTTAGAACGCCAGTTGGAGAAGCTTTATGTCTATGCGCATATGAAAAATGACCAAGACACGCGCGAAGCTAAGTATCAAGAATACTATGCTAAGGCTATGACGCTTTATAGCCAGCTTGATCAGGCACTTTCTTTCTACGAGCCAGAGTTTATGGAGATTACTGAGGAACAAATGACTGCTTTCTTGGCTGCTGAACCTAAACTTGAGCTCTATAAACACTTTTTTGATCAGCTCTTACAAAAGAAAGATCATGTTCTTTCACAGCGTGAAGAAGAATTGCTTGCAGGAGCCAGTGAAATCTTTGGGTCGGCAAGTGAAACCTTTGCTATCCTAGACAATGCTGACCTTACTTTCCCTTACGTTTTGGATGACGAAGACAATGAAGTGCAACTCTCTCACGGAACTTACATACGTTTGATGGAATCAAAAAATCGTGAGGTACGTCGTTGTGCCTATGAAGCACTTTATGCAACTTACGAGCAGTTCCAACACACCTATGCTAAGACATTGCAGACCAATGTTAAAGTTCAAAACTACCGTGCTAAAGTGCGCAATTATGAGAGTGCTCGTCAGGCTGCTCTTGCGGCTAACTTTGTACCAGAAAGTGTCTATGACAATTTAGTGTCAGCAGTTCGCAAACACTTGCCACTCTTGCATCGTTATCTTGCACTACGTTCAAAAATCTTGGGTATTCCAGACCTCAAGATGTACGATGTCTATACACCACTTTCTTCAGTAGACTACAGCTTTACTTATGAGGAGGCCTTGAAGAAGGCAGAAGAAGCTTTGGCAGTTCTTGGTGAGGATTACTTGAGCCGAGTTAAACGTGCCTTCAACGAACGTTGGATTGATGTTTATGAAAACCAAGGCAAGCGTTCAGGTGCATACTCTGGTGGTTCCTACGATACAAATGCCTTCATGCTTCTTAACTGGCAGGACAACCTAGATAATCTCTTTACTCTTGTCCATGAAACTGGTCACAGTATGCACTCTAGCTATACACGTGAAAACCAGTCATATGTTTATGGAGACTATTCGATTTTCTTAGCAGAAATTGCTTCAACAACTAATGAGAATATCCTAACAGAAAAACTGTTAGAAGAAGTTCAAGATGATGCAACTCGCTTTGCAATCTTAAATAACTTCCTAGATGGCTTCCGTGGTACAGTCTTCCGTCAAACTCAGTTTGCTGAATTTGAGCATGCCATCCACCAAGCTGACCAAAATGGTGAAGTCTTGACCAGTGAATTCTTAAATGAGCTTTATGCCGACTTGAATGAAGCCTACTATGGTTTGAGTAAAGAAGACAATCCTGAAATTCAATATGAATGGGCTCGTATTCCACATTTCTACTACAACTACTATGTGTATCAATATTCAACAGGCTTTGCAGCAGCTTCAGCCTTGGCTGAAAAGATTGTACATGGTAGCCAAGAAGATCGTGATCGCTATATCGATTACCTCAAAGCAGGGAAGTCAGACTATCCACTTAATGTCATGAGAAAAGCAGGCGTTGATATGGAGAAGGAAGACTACCTCAACGATGCCTTTGCTGTCTTTGAACGTCGTTTAGATGAGTTTGAAGCTCTTGTTGAAAAATTAGGATTGGCATAAGACAGATGGTAAAGTCTTATAGTAAAAATGCCAATCATAACATGCGACGTCCTGTTGTCAAGCATGAGATTGTCGAGTTCATGCGCCACAGACAAAAGCAGGTGACGGGTTCCCTAAAAGAACTAGAAAACTTTGCTCGCATGGAGAATATCCCTATCATCCCTCACGAAACCGTCGCTTATTTTTGTTTCCTTATGGAAACCATTCAACCAAAAAACATTTTGGAAATCGGGACGGCTATTGGATTTTCAGCACTTTTAATGGCAGAGCATTCACCTAATTCAAAAATTACCACTATTGACCGAAATCCTGAGATGATTGGTTTTGCCAAGGAGAATTTTGCTCGCTTTGATAGTCGCAAGCAGATTACCCTTTTAGAAGGCGATGCTGTCGATGTCCTTTCGACCTTAACGGAGTCCTACGACTTTGTATTTATGGATTCTGCTAAATCCAAGTACATCATCTTTCTACCAGAAATCCTCAAACGTTTGGAAGTTGGAGGAGTGGTAGTCTTGGATGATATATTCCAGGGTGGGGATGTGGCTAAGGATATCATGGAAGTTCGTCGAGGACAAAGAACCATCTATCGTGGCTTGCAACGCCTCTTTGATGCGACTTTGGACAATCCAGGATTAACCGCTACTTTGGTTCCTCTTGGAGACGGAATTCTCATGCTGAGAAAAAATACAGCAGAGATTGAACTACCCGAGATTGATTGATTTTCAGATAAATTTAAGACAATTCAGTAAAATAGATAAGGTAAACCTTTATTTAGTATACAAAAGGAGTAAACATGAAGAAAAAACTAATGGCAGGAGCCATCACATTGTTGTCAGTAGCTACTTTGGCTGCTTGTTCAAACAGTTCTGAAGGAACTGACTTGATTAGCATGAAAGGCGATGTTATTACTGAGCATCAATTCTTTGAAGAAGTCAAAAATAATGCGACTGCTCAACAAGTCTTGCTGAATATGACCATTCAAAAAGTTTTTGAAAAACAATATGGTTCAGAAGTAAGTGATAAAGAAGTAGATGATGCAGTTGCAGAAGAACAAAAGAAATACGGTGATAGCTATCAAACGATTCTCGCCCGTTCAGGTATGACTGCAGAAAGCCGTAAAGCTCAAATTCGTACAAGTAAATTAGTTGAGTATGCTGTTAAGAAAGCTGCTGAAGCTGAATTAACAGATGAAAACTACAAAAAAGCTTTTGAAGAGTATACTCCAGAAGTAACGGCTCAAATTATTAAACTTGACAGTGAAGATAAGGCTAAGGAAGTTCTTGCCAAAGCAAAAGAGTCTGGAGCTGACTTTGCACAACTTGCAAAAGACAATTCTACAGACGAAAAGACAAAAGAAAATGGTGGAGAAATTACTTTTGACTCTGCATCAACAGAATTACCAGATGTAGTTAAGAAAGCAGCTTTTGCTCTTGATGTCAACGGAATTTCAGATGTTATCACCGCTCCAGGAACTCAAGCTTATACAAGTAGTTTCTACATTGTTAAGTTAACGAAGAAGTCAGAAAAATCTTCAAACTTGGATGATTATAAAGAAAAACTTAAAACAATCATTTTGACTCAAAAACAAAATGATGCAACCTTTGTTCAAGGTGTTATTAGTAAAGAATTACAAGATGCCAACATTAAAGTTAAAGATCAGGCCTTCCAAAATATCTTTACACAATACATCAAAGGCGAAACAACTTCTGACAGTAGCAGTAGCGCCTCAAACTAATAAAAAAACTATCTATCTTTCTTTTTTAGAAAGTAGATAGTTTTTTTCTATTGGACTTCTTTCAGAATTAGCAGTAGTGCATCTAGTACACGAGATCTTTGTTCTGTAGGAAGAAGTTTCAATTCGTCAATCAGACGGGATATTTTGGGGTCTTCTTCTTTCAGTTGGATATCAAAGAAAGTGTCTAAATCTACTTCTAATGCTTCCATGACTTTTTCTAGAGTTTGAATCTTTAAGTTTGTTGATAGATTTTCTAATTTGTAAACATAATTTGTTCCTAAGTCAGCCATTTCCTCTAATTGTTCTTGGGTATATCCTCTTTCTATTCTGAGTAAACGGATGCGTTTAGAAATGTAGTCTTGCAAATTACTTTTATTTTTGACCATGTAGTACCTCGCTACTTACATGATACAGTCAAACGACTGCATTTTTTAGACTTTAAATAGTTACATTTTAATAAAATGACTTTAAAAAGTTGTATATTGTGGTATAATGAAGGTATAAAAAAATAAAAAGGGGAAACCTATGAAAAAAGAATTGATTGCTTTGACTGCCATAGCAGCAACGTGCCTTGCAACAACTGTAAGTGCAAATGAGGTAGCTGAACCCAATGTAGATAATGCAGGTGGTGTTCGTACTGCTCAAACTGAGCCAGCGTTTAACATTACTGATGCTAAAACCGAACCAGCTTTGGTAGAGAAAGAAGCGCCTAAGAAAGTGGAAGTGAAAACTCCTACTAAGGAAGACGTTGCTGAACTTGGTGCTACTGCTAAACAAACTCAAGAAGATGCCGATAAGGCTAAAGAGGTTTTGGATCGAGCTAATGAAACTTCTGATAAAGCAGAGAAGAAAGTTGAAAGCTTGAAACAAGCTAAAGACGATGCTCAAAAGATTGCTGACAAAGCAACACCAGAAGCGATTCAAAACGCAGAGAAGAAAGTGGAAACTGCTAAAGCAAAAGTTCCAACTGCTGAACAAGCGGTATCAACTGCGCAAGCTGAAAAAGACGATGCAGACCGTAATGTAGCTATTCAAGGTAAAACTGTTGGTACTAAACAAGCAGAAGTGACTCAAGCACAAACTGGAGTTACTGATGCGAAAGTAGCCGTTAAAAATGCAGAAGATGCTTTGAAGGGTGTTGGTCTTGCTGATGCTAAAGAAAAGCAAGACGCAGCGATTGAAGAAGAAGCTGCAAGCAAACAAGCACAAGAAGATGCACAAGCAGCTCTTGATGAAGCTAAGAAGTTGGATGGTGAACTTGCTGACCAACTCAAGAAAGCAGAAACCACTGTTAAAACTGCTACACAAGATGTAGAGCGTACAGAAAACGAAGCTAAAACTGCCAAAACTAACCGCGATAACGCTCTTGCAACTTATAACCAAGCGGTATCTACTCTTGATGCTCTTCAAGATAGCTCTAAGAAACAAATCATCACTCTTTCACCAGCTTTCATTCAAGCAGTGAAAGATAAAATGGAATTCCTTCGTCAAATTCGTTCAGGTGTCGAAATGACTGAGGAAGAGCGTAACGCTAAGAGCGATGACATTTATGATCGTATCGTTGGTTCACAAGTAGAACACAAGAAACTCAATAAATACGTTCCAACCAAAGCCGACCAAGCAGATGAAACTCGCTATGACATCAACAATCTCCCACAAGAGATTAAAGATGAGTTGAACTACTTTGTGGTTGACCTTATTAACCAAATGCGTCGCCAACTTGGACTCCCAGATGTTGTTCTTTCAAAAACTTCTCTTGAATTCGCTGATAAGGTTGCTAAAGAGTATGTGAAAGCTAACTTCTCTAAAGCAATGAAAGATGACTATCGTTCTAAGGGTGGTGTCGGACACTATGCTATCGGTATCAACAAAGTTGCCAAAGAATATGGTATGCCTACAACAGATGCAGAGGAAGAAAGCAAGGGTCAACAGTATTATGAAAATACTGTAACGACTTATACCTTCCATAACTTTGACGATGCTGATGGGGTTTACCGTAAAACTCTTGGCGAAATGAAAGAGAAGTTGTACGAAGACCTTGTAATGCTCGTTTCAACTAAAGGTGATTATGGACATACAGAGGGTATCCTTCAATTTACTCACGCAAATGAAACTATCTACTTCGGTGGTGTAGCGCAAAGTAAGACTGATGATTTCTATACTACTCACTTCTTAACTGCTATTCGTAATGAAGAAGTAAAGGACACTAAATGGAACAAAACACCTATTGCTAACCCACTTAGTAACGAAGCGATTGAGCGTAAATTGAGTGAAGCTCGTCAAGCTCTTGCTGATGCTATGACTGCTCGCGACAATGCACAAGCCACTTTTGAAGCAACAAGCAAAGCGGTATCAGATGCAGAGACTTCTCTTCAAAACGCTCAAGCTACTTTGTCTGCCTTGAACAATGGGGAAAACCCACTTGCAAACGCACAAAAAGCCTTTAATGAAGCAAAAGACCGTCATGATAAGGCAGTAGTAACTCTTTCTAACGCTAACGCTCTTGTCAATAATTTGACTGCTTCAAAAGCTACAAAAGAGGAAACTCTTAAAGATGCACAAGCAACTCTTAAAGATGCTGAGAAAGCTCTTCAAACTGCACAAGAAGCGCTTAAAGCAGAAGAAGATAAGATGAAAGAGCTTGAAGCTATTGCTTCAAACAAAGCCCAAGCGGTATCCACTGCTAAGAAAGCCCTTCAAGATGCACAAGAAGAAGTTAAACAAGCAGAAAAAGAGCTTGCAGACCTTAACGGTGCGCATACTCGCTTAGCAGAAGTAAAAGCAGAACTTGAAAAAGCAGAAGCAGAGCTTAAAGATGCTTATAAAGCACAAAACGAAGCTAAAGTAGACTATGAAGTTAAGAGTCTTGCAGCAGGTCAAGCTAAGACTACTTATGAAACTGCCAAAGCGAAGTTTGAAGAAGCGGAAGCCAAACGCTTGGTTGCACTTGCAGAAGAAAAACGTAAAGAGCTTGAAAAAGCTGGCTACCAACCAGTCCCAGTTTTGGATGAAAAGGGTAATATTGTTGATTACACAGTAGATCAAGTTACTGTAGGAACTAAAGACGATAAAACCTATCAAGCGCCTGCACAAGCTACAAATGCAAAAGCAGAACCTAAGAAACAGCTTCCAAATACAGGAACGAAAGAGTCAGGACTTTTAGCATTGCTTGGAGCAAGTGTTGGACTACTTGCTTTAGCTGGAAAACGAAAATATAGATAAAATAGAAAGGGCGTTACTGCCCTTTTTATGCTATATTTGAGTAAAATTCGAATGTTTATACTGTAAGAGTTTTTTTCTAGGCTAAAAAATGGTATAATAGCATGTAAAACTAGAAATAATAAGGGAAAATAAAAATATTTTTCCGAAAGATAGGTGACATATGAAAATAAGTAAAAGGCACCTGCTGAATTATTCCATTTTGATTCCTTATTTACTGTTATCCGTTTTAGGATTGATAGTAGTTTATTCGACAACTAGTGCGACCCTTATTCAGGAGGGGAAAAGTGCATTATATCTAGTGCGAAATCAGGGGATTTTTTGGATAGCCAGTTTATTCTTAATAGCCTTAATCTATAAATTAAAATTAGGATTTCTTCGTAATGAGCGGTTGCTCTTTATCGTTATGTTTGTCGAGTTGATACTCCTAGCTCTGGCACGGTTAATAGGTAGTCCCATCAATGGAGCATATGGCTGGATCAAGGTTGGTCCCATCACGATTCAACCAGCAGAGTATCTAAAGATTATTATCATTTGGTACTTGGCTCAGCGTTTTTCAAAACAACAAGATGAGATAGCAGTTTATGACTTCCAAGTTTTAACCCTCAATCAGTGGTTGCCAAGAGCCTTTAATGATTGGCGTTTTGTCCTCTTGGTCATGATTGGTAGTTTGGCAATCTTCCCTGACCTTGGAAATGCAACCATTTTGATTTTAGTATCCTTACTCATGTATACCATTAGTGGGATTGCCTATCGCTGGTTCTCAACTATTCTGGGCTTACTAGCTGGTGTCTCTATGATTTCCTTAACAGCCATTCGCTTTATCGGTGTTGAAAAATTCTCTAAGATTCCTGTCTTTGGTTATGTTGCCAAGCGTTTCAGTGCTTTTTTCAACCCCTTTAATGACCTAGCAGGATCTGGACATCAGTTAGCTAATTCTTATTATGCAATGGTTAATGGTGGCTGGTTTGGTCTTGGTTTAGGAAATTCCATTGAAAAACGAGGTTATCTACCAGAAGCCCATACAGACTTTGTCTTTTCGATTGTGATAGAGGAGTTTGGATTTGTAGGAGCTAGTCTTATTTTGGCTCTTCTATTCTTCTTGATTCTTCGTATTATTTTGGTAGGTATTCGAGCGAGAGATCCTTTCAACTCAATGGTGGCAATCGGTATTGGTGGAATGATTCTGATACAGGTATTCGTTAACATTGGCGGTATATCAGGCTTGATCCCTTCAACAGGGGTAACCTTCCCCTTCCTATCGCAAGGAGGAAATAGTCTCTTGGTGCTATCAGTAGCCATCGCTTTTGTGTTGAATATTGATGCCAGTGAAAAACGTGCCAAACTCTATCGCGAATTAGAAGCGCAACTCTAAGACATAATATAACAAGGAGAAAAAAATGTCTCTTCAAAAGTTAGAAAATTATAGTAACAAAACGGTCGTACAAGAAGAAGTGCAAATCTTGACAGAAATGCTCGAAGATATTACAAGAAACATGCTTGCACCAGAGACCTTTGATAAAATCATGCAGTTAAAAGAACTTTCGACTGCAGCAGACTATCAAGGGCTAGATAAAGTAGTAACAGGGCTTTCAAATGATGAGATGGTCTACATTTCTAGATACTTCTCTATTTTGCCTCTTTTAATTAACATCTCTGAAGATGTTGACTTGGCTTATGAGATTAACCACCTAAATAATGTTGATCAAGACTATTTGGGTAAATTGTCAACAACTATTAAAATGGTGGCTGAAAAAGAAAATGCTGCCGAGATTCTTGAACACTTGAATGTGGTACCAGTTTTGACAGCCCATCCAACTCAGGTTCAACGTAAGAGTATGTTGGATTTGACCACTCATATCCATACCCTTTTACGTAAATATCGTGACGTTAGAATGGGACTCATTAACAAGGAAAAATGGCATAATGATCTTCGTCGCTATATTGAGATTATCATGCAGACAGATATGATTCGTGAGAAGAAACTAAAAGTAACCAACGAAATCACCAATGTGATGGAGTACTACAATAGTTCCTTCCTACAGGCTGTCCCTAACTTGATGCTAGAGTACAAACGTCTAGCAAAAGAGCAAGGAATTGATCTTAAACAAGCCAAACCAATTACTATGGGAATGTGGATCGGCGGAGACCGTGATGGAAATCCATTTGTAACTGCTGAGACACTTCTGCGTTCTGCTACCATTCAAAGTGAAGTGGTTTTGAACTATTATATCAGTAAGATTTCTAGTCTGTATCGTACCTTCTCTCTTTCAACGAATTTATCAAAAACTAGTAAAGCTGTTGAAGAAATGGCTGCTCAGTCTGGTGATACATCAGTCTTTCGTGAGAAAGAACCCTATCGTCGTGCCTTTCATTTGATTCAATCCAAATTGATTCAAACTCTCTTGAATTTAAAAGAATGGTCTGTTGTTGGCTCGTCAGCTGATGAACGTCATCCTGTTGAACGTCTTCTAGGTACTCAAGGACATCAACAAGGAGTGATTACAGACTATATTAGTAATCGACTTTCAGGAGCTATTCAAGAGCTAGCTGAAGATCGTCCACCATTTTACGAAACAGTTGAAGAGTTTAAGCAAGATCTATACATTATTAAGGACTCATTACTTGAAAATAAGGCAGAGGCCTTACTCACAGGTGAATTTGCAGAACTTTTAGAAGCTGTAGAAGTCTTTGGTTTCTTCTTGGCTTCCATCGACATGCGTCAAGATTCAAGCGTCCACGAAGCCTGTGTAGCAGAATTATTGGAATCTGCTGGAATCAATGACCACTATAGTGATTTATCAGAAGATGAAAAATGTGACTTGCTTTTGCATGAATTATTAGAAGATCCTCGAATCTTGTCTGCAACTCATGCTGAGAAGTCTGAACTTCTCGAAAAAGAACTGGCTATTTTCCAAACAGCACGTGAATTAAAAGATCGTTTAGGAGAAGATGTCATTCGTCAAACGATTATCTCACATGCAACAAGTGTGTCAGATATGCTTGAGTTGGCTATTATGCTCAAAGAAGTCGGTCTTGTGGATGCTGAAAAAGCGCGTGTTCAGATTGTACCACTCTTTGAAACAATCGAAGACTTGGATCATTCTGAAGAAACTATGAGAAAGTATTTCTCTCTACCACTTGCTAAGAAATGGATTGCTTCTAAAAACAATTACCAAGAAATCATGCTTGGCTACTCTGATAGTAACAAGGATGGCGGTTATCTATCATCTTGTTGGACACTCTATAAGGCACAACAACAATTGACTGCTATTGGTGACGAATTTGGAGTCAAAGTAACCTTCTTCCATGGTCGTGGTGGTACCGTTGGCCGTGGTGGTGGTCCTACTTATGATGCCATTGCTTCTCAACCGCTCAAGTCAATTAAGGATCGTATTCGATTGACAGAGCAAGGAGAAGTTATCGGCAACAAATACGGAAACAAGGATGCAGCCTACTATAACCTTGAAATGTTGGTTTCAGCAGCTATCAACCGTATGATTACCAAGAAGAAGAGTGATACCAATACGTCAAATCGTTATGAAGCAATCATGGATCAAGTAGTAGAACGTAGCTACGATATTTATCGTGAACTTGTATTTGGAAATGAACATTTCTATGATTATTTCTTTGAATCTAGTCCAATCAAGGCTATTTCAAGTTTCAATATTGGTTCTCGTCCAGCAGCTCGTAAAACAATTACCGAAATCGGTGGTCTACGTGCTATTCCTTGGGTATTCTCATGGTCACAAAGTCGTGTCATGTTCCCAGGTTGGTATGGAGTTGGTTCAAGCTTTAAGGAATTTATCGATCAAGATCCTAAAAATATTGAATTCCTTCGTGAAATGTATCAAAACTGGCCATTCTTCCAATCACTCCTATCCAATGTCGATATGGTCTTGTCAAAATCAAATATGAACATTGCCTTTGAATACGCTAAACTGTGTGAAAGTGAAGAAGTACAAGCAATTTACTATACCATTTTAGATGAATGGCAGTTGACTAAGGACGTTATCTTGGCTATTGAAGGCCATGAGGAGCTCTTGGCAGAAAATACCTATTTGAAAGACAGTCTCAACTACCGCATGCCTTATTTCAATATCCTTAACTATATTCAGTTGGAATTGATTAAGCGTCAACGCCGTGGTGAGTTATCTTCAGATGAAGAAAGATTAATCCATACAACTATCAACGGAATTGCTACAGGATTACGTAATTCAGGTTGATACAAGTTAGATTTTATAAAAAACGTGGGGATTTTTGTTAATATTTAAAATATTTTATGAAAACCCTTGACAAGTTTTAGTAAAATGATATAATTTAAGCATTCAGAAAGTAATCATTGAAATTTTTTAGAGAGTCTGTGGTTGGTGGAAACAGATAGGTGGAAGTGATGAAAATTGGGCTGAATGTTATTAAGAATTTGAAATCATAAGAATTCGGTGAGCACACCTTACAGTGCAACTCGTTTTAGCGAGTAAGAGCGATAGGACTAGTTCCTATAATTGAGGTGGCACCGCGCATCGACGTCCTCACACAAGTTTTTTGTGTGAGGACTTTTTCTATGGGGAGGAAAAAATTATGGAAATCAAACGATGGCGTCGCTTGAATAAGTGATTGAATAAAAAAATAATAAGTTAAGAAGAAATAAGGAGAAAATTATGAAAAACAAACGTCTACTCGGTATTATCGTAGTATTAGCACTTGTAGTTGGTGGAAGCTTGGTATATTCTAGTTTAACGAAACAAGAAACTAAAACTGAGACAGCTAATAAAACAGCTAAGGTTGGTGTTCTTCAGTTTGTAAGCCACCCATCACTCGACTTGATTTACCAAGGTATCCAAGATGGACTTGCTGAAGAAGGCTATAAAGGTGACCAAGTTAAAATCGACTTTATGAACTCAGAAGGTGACCAAAGTAAGGTTGCGACAATGAGTAAGCAGTTGGTGGCAAATGGAAATGATGTCGTTGTCGGTATTGCAACACCAGCAGCTCAAGGTCTTGCAAGTGCAACAAAAGACCTTCCTGTTATCATGGCAGCTATCACAGACCCAATTGGTGCTAACCTTGTACAAAACTTGGAAAAACCAGGTGGAAACATCACAGGGGTATCTGACCATAACCCTGCTCAACAACAGGTTGAATTGATTAAAACATTGACTCCTGATGTCAAGACAGTTGGAGCTCTTTACTCAAGTAGCGAAGATAACTCAAAATCACAAGTCGAAGAGTTTAAAGCTTACGCAGAAAAAGCTGGTTTGAAAGTAGAAACATTCGCAGTTCCATCAACGAACGAAATTGCTTCAACAGTAAACGTGATGACTGGCAAAGTTGATGCAATCTGGGTTCCAATCGATAACACAATCGCATCTGCATTCTCAACTGTTGTTTCAAGCAATCAAACAGCTAAAAAACCAATCTATCCAAGTGCGACTGCCATGGTAGAAGCTGGAGGTTTGGCATCAGTCGTTGTTGACCAACACGATCTTGGTGTTGCTACTGGGAAAATGATTGCCAAAGTCTTGAAGGGTGAAAAACCTGCAGATACACCAGTTAATGTCTTCTCAACTGGTAAATCAGTGATCAACAAAAAAGTTGCTCAAGAACTTGGAATCATTATTCCTGAATCAGTTCTCAAAGAAGCAGGTCAAGTAATCGAATAAGAATGAAGGAGGAGTTGGAGACATCTCCTCCAATTTTTAGAATAAAGGAAACGTATCAAACATGCTAATATCAATTATTTCACAGGGATTGGTCTGGGCTATCCTAGGTTTAGGAATCTTTATGACCTTTCGTATCCTGAACTTTCCAGATATGACAACGGAGGGCTCTTTCCCCTTGGGAGGAGCTGTAGCAGTTACTCTAATTACCCAAGGAGTTAATCCTTTTCTTGCGACTTTAGCGGCTGTAGGAGCAGGGTGTCTTGCTGGTTTAGCAGCGGGGTTATTATATACCAAAGGGAAAATTCCAACTCTTTTATCAGGAATTTTAGTCATGACTTCTTGTCATTCTATCATGCTCATGATTATGGGACGGGCTAACCTTGGACTCTTAAATACCAAGCAAATCCAAGATGTTCTTCCATTCTCATCAGAGGTTAATCAATTACTAACAGGTTTAATCTTTGTGACTTTGGTTATCCTTCTCATGCTTTTCTTCCTAGATACCAAACTTGGACAGGCCTATATCGCTACAGGGGATAATCCAGACATGGCTCGTAGTTTTGGTATCAATACAGGACGTATGGAGTTGATGGGTCTGGTTTTATCAAATGGTGTCATTGCCCTTGCTGGCGCACTTATCGCTCAACAAGAAGGTTATGCGGATGTCTCTCGTGGTATCGGTGTTATCGTTGTTGGTCTTGCCAGCTTGATTATCGGTGAGGTTCTCTTTAAGAGTCTTACCTTAGCAGAACGCTTGGTTACTATTGTAGTTGGTTCCATCAGCTATCAATTCTTGGTATGGGGAGTCATTGCTCTCGGCTTTAACACTAGCTACCTCCGTTTGTACAGTGCCCTTATCCTAGCAACTTGCTTGGTAATTCCAACCCTTAAGGATAAATACTTGAAAGGAGTCAAGTTAAGCAAATGACAGCAATTGTAGAATTAAGAAATGCCACAAAAATTGTGACAAATGGCTTTGACGAAGAAAAGATTATTCTAAACGATGTTTCACTTGATATTTATGAACATGACTTTATTACAATCTTGGGTGGAAATGGTGCAGGGAAATCAACCCTCTTTAATAGCATTGCAGGGACTCTGCCATTGACTAGTGGTAGTATCCGCATCATGGGTGAGGATGTGACTCATTTCAGCCCTGAAAAGCGTGCTAAGTACCTCTCTCGTGTCTTCCAAGATCCTAAGATGGGGACAGCTCCACGTATGACCGTTGCAGAAAATCTCTTGATTGCTA
Organism: Streptococcus sp. oral taxon 431; assembly: GCF_023115445.1. Classification (GTDB taxonomy): domain Bacteria; phylum Bacillota; class Bacilli; order Lactobacillales; family Streptococcaceae; genus Streptococcus. The sequence goes on from NZ_JALDUI010000001.1 coordinate 111,634, forward strand.
AGTTCCGTGGGGAAAAACGTGGTCTTTTTCCAAGAAGACTCTCAGCTTACAAGGAAGAATTTCAAGCAACTATTGAGAAGGTTGGAAATGGGCTAGAGAAACACTTGGATACACCGATTGAATTCTTGTCAGGTGGACAAAGACAGGCCTTGAGTTTATTGATGGCGACCTTGAAACGTCCAGAGCTCCTTTTATTGGATGAACACACAGCTGCTCTTGATCCTAAGACAAGTGTGGCCTTGATGGAATTGACAGATGACTTTGTCAGTAAGGACCATCTGACTGCTTTGATGATTACCCACCATATGGAAGATGCTCTCAAGTATGGAAATCGCCTCATTGTCATGAAAGAAGGGCGAATCATCCAAGATTTGAATAAGGATGAAAAAGCCAAGATGAAAATTTCCGATTACTATCAACTGTTTGAGTAATTGATTTTAAATAATTGAGATAAAAAACTTAGAAGTAGGCTTTTGCTTCTAAGTTTTTTGTATTAAAGGGAGATTATCTAAAAATGGTCTTGATTCCACCGTCTAAGATTTTATAGTATAATGATTATAAGGAAAATGTTACTAAAGATAAAAAACTTATAAAAAAGAGTTTTGCGTCTAAATTTTATCTTGTCTCTAAAATAAGGTATCTAAAATGTATTTTTACTTTGTAAATTATATAAGTTCTAGATAAGGAAAAAGTCAATGAAAAAAATTTTAAAAATTGTACTCATAACTGTAGTAGTTTTTCTAACTTTGTTTGGTCTATATCGTGTCTATCAAAAGAATTATTATAAGAGAGTGTATGAATCTTTAAGTGATGTCTTTTTAGAAATGAACTATGCAGAGATAAATAGTGGTGTTTTACCTGGACTTGCTGATTTTAGTAAAGCTGTTGACGGAAGTCAGTCGTTTAGAGATCCAGATTGGATAATTCCCATAGGACTTGATGCAGGCTTGTCTGAAAATGAAAGTTTAAAAGTGATTGTAGGTTTTGAAGAAACTTTTATTATTGAATACCAGCAACTATTATTTGATGGGAGATATCTTTATATAAAATATGACTACAATGATAAGAAACTCAGCCAATCAGTCGAAATCTCAGATTCTAAATGGTCGGTAGCATATGACTTAGCTAGTTACAATATACTACACAAGGATGGGGGAAAACTAGATTTAGAGGCATATAAAGAATTATCACGTCAGTCAAAAACAGGGGACTCGATACCCAATTTTTACCTAACAAATCCCAACGAAGAACTAGAGTATTTAAAGCCTTATGGGATTGATGAAGCTTGGATTAAAGAAAAATCCCACTTCATGCTTTATGATGTTGTTCTGGCACGTTGGTTCAAAAATGGCAGTCAACGTTATTCAGTTGATAATCTTGGGGATGTAGAGATTGTGCCACTCAGTTTTTCTGAATAGGATGATACCCAAGCAATGGAGCTGTTAAAAGAGAAGAATAATGTTGCTTATCAGTTTATCCAAGATTTAAGTAAGGAAAAAAGTCAATGAAAAAATTTTTAAAAATCGTACTCATAACTGTAGTAGGTTTTCTAACTTTGTTTAGTCTAGATCGTGTCTATCAAAAGAATTATTATAAGAGAGTGTATGAATCTTTAAGTAATGTCTTTTTAGAAATGAACTATGCAGAAACCCATAGTGGTATTTTACCTGGACTTGCTGATTTTAGTAAAGCCGTTGACGGAGGCCAATCATATCGCGATAAGGATATTATAGTTGGTCTGAGTCCTGAAGCAGGCTTATCTGAGAGTGAAACTATATTAGTGTATGTAGGTATTGAAAAAACATTTCTAATTGAGTATAGGCGGGCGTTACCTGATGGTAGATACCTTTTTATTGATTATGATTATAGAGATAAGATGCTCAAACAAACTATTGAAATTTCGGAATCTGATCAATCATTAGCTTACGGGTTAATTGGTTATAATATAGAAGTGAAGAGGGGAAAAGAATCTGATTTAGAGCTACATTTAAAAAGTTCCTATAGTTTTAGCTCGACTAAAGGTTTACCAAGTTTTCAGCTAACAGATCCCAACGAAGTACTAGAGTATTTAAAACCTCATGGGATTGATGAAGCTTGGATTAAAGAAAAATCCCACTTCATACTCTATGATGTTGTTCTAGAACGCTGGTTTAAAAATGGTAGTCAACGTTACTCCGTTGATAATCTTGGAGATGTAGAGATTGTGCCATTGAATGTTTCCAAATAGATTGTCCTACTTATGTAAAAAGTACTTTCTATCAAGTGTAAAATGTATGACTTGGAAAAAGATGTTTATATCTATATTTTAGGATGATGATCGAAATTTTGTGTTTAAATACGGTAAATGGTTATCTTCCATGTTCTACGGAAAAAATATCGAAGGATATTCCTAATTCAGTTTATTGGAGCTAATTATAGATTGGATAAGTAATGTAACTTGATTGAAGGGAGAATATGGTTTTGTGTTTAAGGAGTTCTTTTAAGTTTTATGATAGAAGATGATAAAAATGTAGTAGTAGGAGTTATAAGAATTTTTCAAATCTTTTTATAAAAAACTGATTTGCAAGATTATATTGATTAACAAGAAAGAGATCGCAAAATGAATAAAAAAATGTTTTATACCTTATCTATAGGGGCATTTGTAATCATGCTACTACCGCTCACTTTCATTTTTTTAAAGCCGCGCTATAGTAATGTTTTTGAAGAAATTTATCATGACGAGTACCGTCATGCCACAACTTCTTTTTTACGTACGAATTCTACTTTAAATAGAATACCTGATATGGAAGTAAATAAAACAGGAGGTCTACTTTACGGTTCAACTATAGAAAAGTATCGTTCAGAAGTTTTACCTACAGGGGTTGAGAGTATTTCGTACAGTTTTTATTATCCAGATGGTAAACTAGATAGTGGAGAAATGTCTATAAATTTCCGATTCATGCATAGTAGTGGAGTGATTATAGATATATATTATAAGTATAATCACAAATCTGATGAATTGGTTCAGTCTCTAAGCATTATTGATGAAAAAAGGTTGACAGAACCTAATCAAATTATGGAGTATGCACAAGATAAAAAAATGGATCTTTCACCATACTTTACTAAAAGTGAAGAATTGTTACGAAATAAGATTATTCCAGGCTGGCTTTCCGTCTATCCTAGTCAATTTTCAGCTGAAAATTGGGGGAATGTAAAGATGATTACCGAATACATACTGGATTAAAGAAAAATCCTAAAACTGTTTACGGATGAGGTGAATCATATGAAGAAACAAAAAGAAGGCGTGATAAATAATATTATTTATGTGAATACAAGTTACCAGGATTCAAAGTGTCGAATTTATCCGACAATAACAAATTTATTTGGTATTTTGAGAGAAAATATCCAAACAGAAGAAACTACAGAAAGCATTCTGATTACCCCTTTCTATATCAACGAAAAATTGGATTTTCAGGAAGAATTAGATATTGGAGTTTTCTATCTCAAGTGTGCGGACACTGTAACTGTAGAAGATAAACAGAACTTTTTAAGAAAACAAATGTATTGGTTACATCCAGATTCTGATTATAAAATCCTTGAAAATTACATATCAATGGAAGATGTAGAACATACTAATTTTTTAGTAGAAAAGAAAGATATTACTGGTTTTCAAGATAGTATTAATAGATACATGGATTATCTGATGATTCGAGGGATTCCTCAAATGATGGAATGGCTTTACGATATGACTAAACTAGATGCAGCATCCCTCCCATATGGGTATTTTTGTTTTGAGATTGTATCAAGTTGAGTTTCTTTGAAAAATTTAAATGAGGAATAAATTGAAAAAATCAGATTTTGTTATTTTAACCATCTTACTGTTTACTGTATCCATCCTAACTCTTGTGATTTGTAATATAAAATGGGAAATCATCACTCTAGGTGCAAATAAAGAGACAAAGGTGCATGTAAACGGACACTCCGAGAGTTTGGACTCCATAATCCATGTAGAGGTAATTCCAGTTACTACAGATGGGAAGATAAAGCTTGTGCGAGGTGATGATTGGTTTGATCCTGAAAAAGGAATTGGATATAATGTTAAGGATTCTCGGATTGAAACCTATCATTACAATGAAAAAACACAAAGCTGGGATGTAACGATGTTAGAGAATCCTCATAATGGCATTGGTGTCGATTGTGAAGGTATTATCATGGATCCACCTCAAAAGACACTTTTTTCATTTGCTTCAAAAAAGGGATTTGAAATCAAAATAAAGAATATATCTGACCAGACAGTTGAGTTTAAAGTAAAAGTGACATATGATTAAGATTTGGGAAGTTGATAGTTTAGCAAGCAATAGATTCAAATACTAGATTGATTAGAATCAAACCAGTCAAATCCTGCTAATTTTCAAATTGAAGTATCAAAATCAAATAGAAGTCATAAATATGAATAGGAGAAAGAAATGATATTACTAGACATATTTGATGCAGCTCAAGAAGGAACGTTTGAAGAGTTTCATTCGCTCTACAAGGGCGATGTGAATCAAATCACACATGAGAAATTGAATCTGTTAAAGATGGTTTTAACTAGCAATACTTTGCTAGATGAAAAACTAAAGATTATTCAGTTTCTTATTGATGAAAAAATTGATGTTAATTGTTTAGACTCATATAATAGAAATGCCTTACATAATTTGTTTCAATTTAAAGCGAATTGGAGAGTAGATGTTGAGTATGCAACTAAGGTCATGTCAATGTTGTTGAAAGCAGGGATAAATGTTAACCAAGTTGATAAATATGGGGCAATTCCATTGATTGCTGCGATTACAGTCTTGAAATTAACAACCAAGGAAGCCTTGCCTTTATATGAGATGTTGATTGCTAGTGGTTCTGATATTCACCATAAAGATTTTCAAGGGAAGTCAGCTATAGATTATGCGAGAGAATTCAGTTGGAGACAAGATTTATTATCTGAAAATGGAGGGTTACTTGCTGATGAATAATAGTGATTTTGGTGGATTTATGGTTTCAAATAATGTAATAAATGGCTATCCTATTCAGTACACTTATAGAGAGAAATCTTCAATTTCTCAGTTAAATGGATGGACAATATTATCTTCTATTGATGATGAAGAATATATTTCTAATCCTGCTAACTTTACGATTCTAGGTGCGACAAGTATACTGCAAATTGCTCCGGTTCTACTAGAAATTTTTCCTGCAAAATATGGAACAGATTTGTTTTGGCTATACAAGGACAATGTACATATAGGATTTTATGATTTAAAGTCAGAAAGAGAAGTTACCATTACAGAGATTTTGCAATAATCTTTTCTGAATGACTATGGTATATTTTAAAAAAACAAATGAATGATTAAGCCAAGTAACTTTAAAAAAATCTAGAAATTCAGATAAAGCACTGTTTTATAAAAAAGCAGGAGATAAAACATGGCATACACACAAGAATATTTCCAAGAATGGATTTTCCTCATTGGATTTAAGATGGACTATTTTACTAGGGAGTTTGCTGAGGAATAAGGCCTTCATTTAGACTATAGCATCTAGTCTTTGGATGATTTGGAGTCTTAGATATTGGCTCACAAGGGAGGATATTAAAGTGACGATAGAAACAGAGTTGAAAAAAATAAGTAAAAGTTTATCTTTAATAAATGACAGTCAAACCTCTAACAAGATATCTTCTACTAATTTAGAAAATATAAATGATATTTTAAATGATTATTTACCCCTTCATTTGAAATGGATAGAGAAGGGAAATTCTTGGATTGTTGAGTCATTAAGTGAGAATCGCCAATTAGATAGACAAGCCTTTTCTCAGTTACTTGTAGGAGTTAGAAATCTGTATCTTGATTTAGAGGAACTTCAAGATTTACTGATTGAAGTATCAAATGAAATAGATGAAAATTAGAGGTTTAAAACGTAAAATGGAATAATGGGGGTATATATGACATCAGAGCTAGAAACTAAAAATGAAGAATGGGTAGAAGTCTTTAAAGGTTTGATTCCTGTAGATAACTATAGATTAAAGGTCTTGTTGACAAATTTGTCAGATGCTCAAGAAATTAGGCTGATTGGAGAGCAGAACCGTTTTAAATTATCATGTATTTATTATGATGAAGCACGAGTCTTTAGCAGGAAATTGTATTTATCTGCAATTCTGGATAAAGAGATGTTTAAAAAATTTGAAAAAAATAATTTCCAAAATGTCATTTACGAAGTCAAGAATAGTCAATTAGTGAAGAAACTGGAATACACATCATATTATGACCCAGGAACTTTGCATTCACGGCATTATATCATCATAACTCAAGATAGTGTACTGGATATTCTTGTTTCTGCAAATTTGAAATTAAGTATCAGTCAATACTAAAAAATTTGCTAATCAAACATGTATACCACTGTAGTATAATTATCAGACAATAGAACTTGGAGAAATGATATGGAAAAATGGACGGAAATTAAACCGGGATTCATCCTTTTTGGTGACTATGGCATCGAGATAAATATAGATGGGGATACTCTAATTGCCTACTTGAAAGATTCAGAAAAATTTAAATTTACCTTTACAAAAGTTTGGGCTTTCCGTTCAGTCTACGAAAGTTTAGAATTAATAGATAGTTACTGGGAGCAAGGATTAGCAAAGAACAGACCACTTTATCTGACCAACTATATCTATGAAGTCGAGAATGCAGAATTTGGGGACTTGGTCGCTTCTGCAAATATAGTTAATAAAAAGCTCCATCACTACAAATTAATGTCGACGCATTTTTTAGTGGATATTGTATCTGAAAACGATGTAAAAGTGGAGAAAGTGACTAGCTAGTTTTATGAAATAGTCTCATGTAAAGTGTATGAAATGGTTTACTTTTTTTCAGAAATAAGCTATACTAGTTAGAGTAAACTGTGATAAAATGGAGGTATTGTCTATGGTTGACAAGAGACTCATCGAAGAGATCAAAAACAATACCAATATTGTCGAAATCATAGGAGAAGTGATTTCTTTACAAAAATCTGGACGGAACTTTTTAGGGCTCTGTCCTTTTCATGGTGAAAAGACCCCTTCCTTTAACGTGGTCGAAGATAAGCAGTTTTACCACTGTTTTGGTTGTGGTCGTTCTGGAGATGTTTTTAAGTTTATCGAGGAGTATCAGCAAGTAACTTTTGCGGATGCGGTGAGGATATTAGCTGAGAGACTTGGGATTCAGATGGCAGCGCCTGTTCAAGGTTCTGTACAGCCTAGGTCGCCCCATCAAAATCTCTACGATATGCATGAGAAAGCCGCTCGTTTTTATCATGCCATTCTCATGACGACTAAGATGGGTGAAGAGGCGAGAAACTATCTCTATAAACGTGGCTTAACAGATGATGTTCTCAAGCATTTTATGATTGGTTTGGCTCCAGCAGAACGCTCTTATCTCTATCAGCGTTTAGCAGATGATTATAGTGAGAAGGACTTGCTGGATTCAGGTTTGTTTTATCTATCTGAGAGTAACCAATTCTTTGATACCTTTCATAATCGCATTATGTTTCCTCTTTCAAATGATCAAGGAAAGGTGATTGCCTTTTCTGGTCGTGTATGGCAAGAGACTGATTCTCAAACTGGAAAGTATAAAAATAGTCGAGCGACGGCAATTTTTAACAAAAGTTACGAATTATATCATTTGGAGAGGGTAAAAAAAGGATCGGGCAAGGCTCCTGAAATCTACCTGATGGAAGGGTTTATGGATGTCATTGCGGCTTATCGTGCTGGTATTGAAAATGCAGTTGCTTCTATGGGTACCGCACTGACGAGTGAACATGTGGAGCATCTGAAACGCTTTACCAAAAAAGTGATCGTCACCTATGACGGAGATAAGGCTGGGCAAGCTGCCACAGCTAAAGCCTTGGACGAGCTTAAAGATATACCTGTCCAAGTAGTCCAGATTCCTGACGCAATGGATCCGGATGAATATTTGCAGAAAAACTCTCCTCAAGACTTGGCTTATCTCTTAACCAATACACGCATCAGTCCTGTTGAGTTTTACATCCATCATTTCAGACCGGAAAACAGTGAAAATCTACAAGCTCAAATTGAATTTATAGAGAAAATTGCTCCCTTAATCGCCAAGGAACCCTCTATCACAGCTCAGAATTCCTACATTCACATTTTGACGGATCACTTGCCATCTTTTGACTATCAGCAAGTCGAACATATTGTCAATGAAAGTCGAGTCAGACAGAGAAAGGAGAAGGTTAAGGAATCCTATAGTCCGAGTCCTATCACCATGTCTGTTACCAAGCAACTGACAGCAGTGATGAGAGCAGAGGCCCATATCCTCTACCGAATGATGGAACATCCCTTGGTGCTCAATGACTACCGCTTAAGAGATGACTTTATCTTTGAAACACCAGAGTTTCAGACCTTGTATGGACTCCTGATTGATAATGGAAGTATCTCGTCTGAGGATTTGGCTCATCAGACCAGAGAAGTGGAGAGTGCTTGGTATCAAGTCCTAGCCTTAGATTTGCCACCTGAGATGTCCCCTCACGAGTTAGCCGAAGTGGAAGAATCTCGAAAAAGAGCTCTTTTGAATCAGGAAAATCTGCAAATTAAAAAGAAAGTTCAGGAAGCTAGCCATGTCGGTGATACAGACACCGCATTAGAAGAGCTAGAACGCTTAATTGCCCAAAAAAGAAGAATGGAGTAAGAATGGCAACAAAACAAAAAGAAGTAACAACCTTTGACGTCCAAGTAGCGGAATTTATTCGCAATCATAAAAAAACTGGTACAGCAACAGATGACGAAATCAATAACGCCCTAGTAATTCCCTTCACTTTAGACGTGGAAGGTATTGAGAATCTTTTGCAACGTATTCAAGATGCTGGTATCTCAATTACGGACAACGAAGGAAATCCAAGTGCGCGTGTTTTAAGCACTGAGGAAGAACCAGAGTTGACGGATGAAGATTTGATCGGTTCAACCTCTGCTAAGGTCAATGACCCTGTCCGTATGTACTTGAAGGAAATCGGGGTTGTTCCTCTGCTTACAAATGAAGAGGAAAAAGAGTTGGCCCTTGCTGTTGAAGCGGGTGATATCGAAGCTAAACAACGCCTTGCAGAAGCGAACCTTCGTTTGGTAGTATCTATCGCTAAACGTTATGTTGGACGTGGAATGCAGTTCCTTGACTTGATCCAAGAAGGAAACATGGGCTTGATGAAGGCCGTTGATAAATTTGACTACTCTAAAGGGTTCAAATTCTCAACTTATGCGACTTGGTGGATTCGTCAGGCCATTACTCGTGCCATTGCTGACCAAGCTCGTACCATCCGTATTCCAGTACACATGGTGGAAACCATTAACAAGCTTGTTCGTGAACAACGTAATCTTCTTCAAGAGTTGGGACAAGATCCAACTCCTGAACAAATCGCTGAACGCATGGATATGACACCTGACAAGGTTCGTGAAATCCTCAAGATTGCCCAAGAGCCGGTTTCTCTTGAAACACCAATCGGTGAAGAGGACGATAGCCATCTTGGTGACTTTATCGAAGATGAAGTGATTGAAAATCCAGTTGACTACACAACTCGTATCGTTTTGCGTGAGCAGTTGGATGAAGTCTTGGATACTCTTACAGATCGTGAAGAAAATGTCTTGCGTCTCCGTTTTGGTCTTGATGATGGGAAAATGCGTACCTTGGAAGATGTTGGTAAAGTCTTCAACGTGACTCGTGAGCGTATCCGTCAGATTGAGGCAAAAGCTTTGAGAAAACTTCGCCAGCCAAGTCGTAGTAAACCACTCCGCGACTTCATTGAAGATTAAGCTGAAGGAGAGTGAAAATGGCTTATACAGAAGAACAGATTGAAAACATCAAAACACGTATTTTGACAGCGTTAGAAGAAGTTATTGACCCTGAATTGGGAATTGATATCGTCAATCTAGGCTTGATCTACGAGATTCGTTTTGATGGAGATACAGGTGAGACTGAGATTGATATGACGCTAACGACAATGGGATGTCCACTAGCAGATCTCTTAACAGACCAAATCTATGATGCTATGACGGATGTTCCAGAGGTTACTAACGTTGAAGTAAAATTAGTTTGGTATCCAGCTTGGACAGTTGAGAAAATGAGCCGCTATGCTCGCATTGCATTAGGTATCAAGTAAATAAATTATAAAAAGAGAAATAGTGTTGACGCCAGGAAATTCCCAGCTTTTATACTATCTCTCTTTTAATTTGCTGATTTTATTTGAAGAAAATGGTATAATGGTTACTATGGAAAAAGAGAAATTACGCATCAATATGCTAAGTTCAAGTGAAAAGGTAGCTGGTCAAGGTGTGTCTGGTGCTTACCGTGAACTGGTGCAGCTTTTGAAACGAGATGCGAAAGACCAACTGATAGTAACGGAAAATCTACCGATTGAGGCGGACGTTACTCATTTTCATACGATTGATTTTCCTTATTATCTCTCGACCTTTCAGAAAAAACGTTCTGGACGTAAGATTGGCTATGTTCACTTCTTACCTGATACCTTGGAAGGTAGTTTGAAGATTCCATTCTTCTTAAAGGGGATTGTCAAACGCTATGTATTTTCTTTTTATGACCGTATGGAGCATCTGGTTGTGGTCAATCCTACTTTCATTGAGGATTTGGTGGCTGCTGGAATTCCACGTGAAAAAGTGACCTATATTCCTAACTTTGTTAACAAAGAAAAATGGCATCCGCTTCCTATAGAGCAAGTTGAGCAACTTCGTAAAGATATGGGGATTGATGAGAATCAGTTTGTAGTCGTTGGTGCAGGTCAGGTTCAGAAGCGTAAAGGAATAGATGACTTTATCACTCTAGCTGAGGAATTACCTGATATCACTTTTATTTGGGCTGGTGGCTTCTCTTTTGGGGGAATAACCGATGGATATGAACGCTATAAAAAGATTATGGATAATCCTCCAGAAAATCTAATTTTCCCAGGGATTGTTGATCCAGAACGGATGAGAGAACTCTATGCCTTGGCTGATCTTTTCTTGCTTCCAAGTTATAACGAGCTCTTTCCAATGACTATTCTAGAAGCTGCGAGTTGTGAAGCACCCATTATGCTTCGTGATCTAGATCTTTACAAGGTCATTCTCGAAGGAAATTACAGACCAACAAGTGATGTAGAAGAGATGAAAGAGGCTATCTTGGAATATCGGGAGCATCCAGAAGAACTAAAAGAATTAAAAGAAAAGGCTAAGGCCATTTCAAGAGAATACTCAGAAGAGCATCTTTTAGAAATATGGCTAAAATTCTATCGGGAGCAAGCGGCTTTAGGAAAAAAATGAGGTAGTATATGCGAATTGGATTATTTACAGATACTTATTTCCCACAGGTGTCGGGTGTTGCGACCAGTATTCGAACCTTAAAAACAGAACTTGAAAAGCAAGGCCATGCTGTCTTTATCTTTACAACAACAGACAAGGATGTTAATCGTTATGAAGACTGGCAGATTATCCGTATCCCTAGTGTTCCTTTCTTTGCCTTTAAGGATCGTCGTTTCGCCTATCGTGGATTTACGAAAGCTCTTGAGATAGCAAAGCAATACAAGCTGGATATTATTCATACGCAGACCGAATTTTCTCTTGGTTTATTAGGGATTTGGATAGCGCGTGAGTTGAAAATCCCTGTTATTCATACCTATCATACCCAGTACGAAGATTATGTTCACTATATCGCTAAAGGGATGTTGATTCGTCCAGGTATGGTCAGGTATCTTGTAAGAGGCTTCCTTCATGATGTTGATGGTGTGATTTGTCCGAGTGAAATTGTGCGCGACCTTTTATCTGACTATAAGGTCAAAGTTGAAAAGCGTGTCATTCCTACAGGTATTGAGCTTGCCAAGTTTGAACGTCCTGAAATTGGACCAGAGCACATCAGTGATCTACGAGATAAACTAGGTATTAAGAAAGACGAAAAGATGCTTCTCAGCCTTTCGAGGGTGTCTTACGAAAAGAACATTCAAGCTGTTTTGGCAGCACTTCCAGATGTTCTAAAAGAAGAGCAAAATGTTAAATTAGTCGTAGCTGGAGATGGACCTTATCTGGAAAACCTCAAGGAGCAAGCAGAAGATTTGCAGATTCAGGATTCTGTTATCTTTACAGGTATGATCGCTCCAAGCGAGACAGCACTTTACTATAAGGCGGCTGATTTCTTCATTTCAGCTTCAACTAGTGAGACGCAAGGCTTGACCTATCTTGAAAGTCTTGCAAGTAAGACTCCGGTAATAGCTCATGGAAATCCTTATCTAGATAATTTGATTAGCGATAAGATGTTTGGAACTCTTTATTATGAAGAGAGAGATCTAGCAGGGGCTATTTTAGAAGCTTTAATTGCAACTCCAAAGATGGATGAAAAACTTTTGGCTGAAAAATTGTATGAAATTTCAGCTGAGAATTTTGCTAAGAGAGTCCATGAGTTTTATTTGGATGCTATCATCTCAAACAATTTTGAAAAAGAATTAACTCGTGATGAGCCGATGACACAACGGATTTTAAAGACAGTATTTTACTTGCCACAACAGGCAGTTTCAGTTCCAGTCAAAAGTTCTAAACGAATGTTAAAAGCATCCAAGAAACAGTTGAATGATTTGAGAGATTATTGGAATGACTAAGGTCTTCGAAGAAAGGAAATGAAGAAATGAAAAAGAAATTTATGAGAAGTAGTCGAGATCAAAAAATCGGTGGAGTATGCGCTGGTTTAGCTAATTATTTTGATATTGATCCGACAATCGTACGTGTGATCTGGGGAGTTCTAGCTTTTTGTTATGGTAGTGGACTGATTGCTTACTTAATTTTATGGGCAATTGCTCCAGTTTCGGAAGAATATTAAAAATAGGGAATTATAGAAAAGGAGAAAATAATGGCATTTGGTGATAATGGAAAACGTAAAAAAACATTTTTTGAGAAATTGACACTATTCGTCGTTTTGATTATGTTGTTTGTAACCTTAGCAGGTATCTTTGCTACGGCCATTGGTGTATTTAGCAGATTCTAAGAAGCTAGAATTTCTAGCAAGTAGTAATAGTTGGTGACTGGGATTTCCCAGCCCTTTTTAAAGTGAGAAAAGAATATGAGTATGTTTTTAGATACAGCCAAGATTAAGGTCAAGGCTGGAAATGGTGGCGATGGCATGGTTGCCTTTCGCCGTGAAAAATACGTCCCTAATGGCGGTCCATGGGGAGGTGATGGAGGTCGTGGAGGTAACGTTGTCTTTGTTGTAGATGAAGGTTTACGTACCCTGATGGACTTCCGTTACAATCGTCATTTTAAAGCCCAATCGGGTGAAAAAGGGATGACCAAAGGAATGCACGGACGCGGTGCAGAAGACTTGATTGTTCGTGTACCTCAAGGGACAACTGTGCGTGATGCTGAGACTGGAAAAGTCATCACTGACTTGATTGAGCACGGCCAAGAGTTTATCGTTGCTCACGGTGGTCGAGGTGGTCGTGGAAATATCCGTTTTGCAACACCCAAAAATCCTGCTCCAGAGATCTCTGAGAATGGAGAACCTGGTCAGGAGCGCGAATTACAGTTAGAACTTAAAATTCTTGCTGATGTTGGTTTGGTTGGATTCCCTTCAGTTGGAAAATCAACTCTGCTCAGCGTAATTACCTCTGCAAAACCTAAAATTGGTGCCTACCACTTTACAACAATCGTTCCTAATCTGGGAATGGTCCGTACTCAATCAGGTGAGTCCTTTGCAGTGGCAGACCTTCCTGGTTTGATTGAAGGAGCAAGTCAAGGCGTGGGCTTGGGAACTCAATTCCTTCGCCATATTGAGCGTACTCGCGTTATCCTTCACATCATCGATATGTCAGCCAGTGAAGGTCGCGATCCTTACGAAGATTATCTAGCTATTAACAAAGAGTTGGAATCTTACAACCTTCGTCTGATGGAGCGTCCCCAAATCATTGTTGCTAATAAGATGGATATGCCAGAAAGCCAAGAGAATCTTGAAGAATTCAAGAAAAAATTAGCAGCTAACTATGATGAATTTGAGGATCTTCCAGCCATCTTCCCAATTTCAGGTTTGACCAAACAAGGTTTGGCAACTTTATTGGATGCAACAGCAGAGCTGCTTGATAAGACGCCAGAATTCCTTCTTTATGACGAGTCAGAAATGGAAGAAGAAGTTTATTATGGCTTTGACGAAGAAGAAAAACCATTTGAAATTAGTCGTGATGACGATGCAACTTGGGTACTTTCAGGTGAAAAACTCATTAAACTCTTTAACATGACTAACTTTGATCGTGATGAGTCTGTCATGAAGTTTGCTCGTCAGTTGCGTGGTATGGGAGTTGATGAAGCTCTCCGTGCCCGTGGTGCCAAGGATGGAGATTTGGTTCGTATCGGTAAGTTTGAGTTTGAATTTGTGGACTAGGAGATAGCTATGGGAGATAAACCAATATCTTTCCGTGATGCTGATGGAAATTTTGTTTCTGCAGCAGATGTCTGGAATGAGAAGAAGTTAGAAGAACTGTTTAATCGTCTCAATCCAAATAGAGCTTTGAGACTTGCAAGAACTAAAAAGCAAGCTGAAAATAGCAAATCATAAAATTAACCCGTGATGATAGCCATCACGGGTTTTTGTTACCGATCAAAAAATAGAGGTGGTGCAAATTGTTTGAGGCGTTCAAAGCAAGATTGAGCTTGTTCCTTATCCTCGCAGATAACCAAACAGACATCATTTCCACAGATAGTAGCCACTATTTCAGGGAAGTTTAGGGCGTCCAAGATAGATCCGAAGGATTGTGCCAAACCTGGATAGGTTTTGATAACAACCTGGTGTTGGACGGGTTGCATCATGTAGAGTGCTTCCTCCATATAGACTTCTAGCCGTTTTTCCCACTTGGATGTAGAGTCAGTGTTGATTGAATAATAGGAGTGTTCACCTTCACGAATCTTAGAAAGATTCATCAGGTTAATGTCTCTTGAAAGTGTTGCTTGTGTGACCTGTACTCCGTTTTCAATCAGTAGTTCTTGTAATTCAGTTTGGGTATGAATTTTTTGTTTAGTGATTAAGGCTCGGATGAGCTGGTGTCTTTGCTCGGCTTTGTTCATCTACAGTTACCTCCCTTTGAAAAGGTATCTCAAGATTGGACTGTTCAAGGTCGACAGTCAAGTGATAGTCTGTATTGTCACGTACAGTAATCTCAAAGTCTGTTGTGTAAAGAACGAGACGTACTGTATCGCCTTCTTTTAGTTTGTAAATAGTTGGTTGGAGTTCAAATTGGAATTCCAACCATTCATCTGGCTTAATTTCTTCAATTTTCAATAAATCATGACGATTTTGAAGATTGAGATAGCCTTTGGTGATAACACGCTGTGCATTTGGGCTAAATGGTAGTTCGCAAAGGTTTTCCAGCATGTGGTAACGACCATTATCAATAGTACGAGCAGCCAAAACTCCTGGATATGGTTGTAGGTATTTCTTTTGACCAAGTTCGAGAAGTTGGGCAGATAGTAAGCCTTTATTGGTACTTGATTTGAGACGGAGGTTTAGTTTAACACGCCCATTGAGATGAAGGTCCTCTGTCACTGGCAGATCAATAGTTACCTGATTGACTTTCCCTTGATAGAGTTCATTATTAAAGGTTTGATAGGTTTTTCCAAAACGTTCAAAGTCTGATTCTTGGTAATGATTTTCAATGACAGCTTCTTCAGTACCTAAAGAGAAAGTTTTATGGTCACTTTGATTTCCAAAATCTTCAAGAGTCATCCAGGTTTGAGGAGCAGTATTGTCTTGCCAAACGACTCTTGGAAGTTGGTAGTCAGTTTCTTGGTCCAATAATTTCTGCGTCAAAAGAGCATTCATGGATTCACGGAAATCAATAGACTGCCAGTTGTTCATATAGACATGGGCGCCGTTATGGTAAAAGAGATGTTTCTTAATACTGCTCGGAAGAGCATTGAACATTTGATAGACATGAAGTGGTTTTACATTCCAGTCTTGCGAACCGTGGGTAAAGACAACTTCAGCCTTAACTTTTTCAGCATTAAGAAGGTAATTTCTGTCATGCCAAAATTGGTTATAATCGCCAGTTTTACGGTCTAGATTTTTCTTGAGTTCTTCTACAGAATCTTTATGAGCTTCGTTTCCGCGAATATAGTCACCAGCTAAGAGATTACGAGAATAAGTTAATTCATCTAATGAATCGAAGTCCTCACCTGGATAGCCTCCAGGGCTTGTTACCAGACCATTTTCTCGATAATAGTTGTACCAAGAAGAAATACCTGCTTCAGCAATAATGACCTCTAAACCATCAACTCCTGTAGTAGCAAGACCATTAGACATTGTTCCTAGATAAGAAAGACCAGTAGTTGCAACTTTTCCATTTGACCAGTCAGCCTTGACCTGACGTTTACGACTGTGGTCTGTGAAGGCACGACAACGACCATTGAGCCAATCAATGACATTTTTATAGGCTTCAACTTGTCGGTAATCTCCGTTGGTCATTTGACCTTGAGAATCCTTGGTTCCAAGACCAGATACGTAGATATTGGCAAATCCCCTTGGAAGGAAGTAGTCATTAAGTGTGTAGCTGCTATTGATATGAGTGAGTCTTTCTTCAGCTTCTGAAACAAGTTCAGCTTCTCCAACAGGTTCAACCAAGTCTAATGTTGGTTCTTCTAGCGAAATGTGATGTGGTTCCTTGACTTCTAGCTCAGCTTCCATTTTGTAAAGGGCTTTATCGCTTGCTTTATCATTGGTTCCTTGATGGTAAGGACTTGCCGTCATAACAGCTGGAATTTTGCCATGGTAAGATGGACGGATAATGTTCACCTTGATGAGATCAGGCAGTCCATCATTATCAGAATCAACACGACTTTCTACATAAACTACTTCACGAATAGCATTGTTTGCAGAGAAGGTTGCCAAGCTCTTGCCGTTAAAGTAGTGGTAATCATTGTTCTCAGGGATAAGACCATCGCTAACCAATTGATCGATCAAGGTATTTCCTTTTTTAGTGCGTGTGTTAAGGAGTTGATAGAGATTGTCAATCAAATCTCCGTATACAATAGGGAATGCCGTTTCTTTGTGAAAAACAAGACCATCTTCAAAGTCCGTTAAGTAGCTGAAACCAAGCAACTGAAAAGCAACAGTATAGAAAATTTCTGCAGTTAATTCACGATCAGAATTGAAGAAAGTGAGCAGATCAGTTTCTTTATCAACAGCTAAAGTTGAGAGGGGATAATCTGTATTTTTGTAATTGAAAAAACAAGTTCTAACAAAAGCTTCAAACAGTTCTTTCGCAGAATTTGATTGGTCTAGCTTGAATCCAAGGCTGGATAATTCCTGTAAAGCTTGTTGCTGGCTTACAGGATAGTAACTGAATTGATTAAAACGCATAGATGCCTCCTTTGAAGAATCATTAAATTTATTATATCAAAAAATTAGGGAAAATGATAGAAAATACAAGTAACTGTTATAATAAACTAAAAAGGATGACTTCGTGAAATGGAATATAAAAAGACAGATTCGAGGAATCTATTAAATTAAAAATACAGAAATCATAGATTTGAAAAATAATTGAAATATTTTAGATTGCACGCTTAATATAAAATAAAAAACTAGCCATGGAATTAGTAGTAGCTACTAAATTCTATGACTAGTTGTAGAGTTTAAGGTTTTGACTTGATAATTTTAGTTTGTTTAGACAGTGATTGGAGTGTTTGGTCACTTAATTTTGAATCCGTTATAATGGTGTCGATATCTGAGATATTGTAAAATGTGAAGAAATCAAATTTATCAAATTTGCTATGGTCAGCTAGGAGATATTTTTTGTTGGCGTTTTCAAGTGCTAATTTCTGCGCTTCACCTTCGTCTTCACTAAAAGTAGCGATAGCTTGATCCTTGATACCATTACAACTAACGAAG
Source organism: Streptococcus sp. oral taxon 431 (assembly GCF_023115445.1). GTDB lineage: Bacteria > Bacillota > Bacilli > Lactobacillales > Streptococcaceae > Streptococcus. The sequence goes on from NZ_JALDUI010000001.1 coordinate 129,525, forward strand.
GCTTTTGAAAATTGCAAACTAGCGATATCTTGAAGAGTGAGAGTACCGACAAAAGCTCCTGTAATTGAACGATAATTACCACCGATTAGAATGAGATCAGTTAGCTTACGCTCGTTTAGAATGAGAAATACAGGTAAACTATTAGTAACAACACGAATGTTATCGATAGAAAGCTCACGCGCAAAGAACTCTAAGGTAGTACCTGGACCAATAAAAATAGTTTCTCTTTCTTCAACTAAGTGACTAGCAAAGCGAGCAATTTCTTGTTTTTCTGCTGTTTGTAGTCCTTGTTTTTCAACATTAGAACGCTCATTATTTAATAAGGAACCTGTTCGAAGTTTTTCGGCTCCACCATGAACACGAACCAGTAAATCTTTATCTGCCAACTCTTGTAAATATCGTCTAGCAGTCATATCTGAAATATCTAGGCGACTCATAATCTCTTTAACAGTGATCGTTCCTTTTGTATTAACAATTTCTAAGATAGTATCTAATTTTTCTTGCTTAAGCATCGGATCACCTCCATATCTATTACTATAATACCATAAACTAGAAAATCAATCAATGTAAAGAACAAAAATAAACAAAAACAAAAAACATCTGAGTTTTTTAAACAAGTCAGATGTTTTTTTAAAGTCTTGTATTAATCTAGACCATAGTTATAGTCGTCATCTTGCATAGCTTCAACTTCACCAAGTAGGTAACCATTACCAACTTGAGAGAAGAAGTCGTGGTTTGATGTACCAGTTGAAATCCCGTTCATAACAATTGGGTTTACATCGTCCGCTGAGTCCGGGAAGAGAGGGTCTTGTCCCAAGTTCATAAGGGCTTTATTTGCATTGTAGCGAAGGAAGGTTTTAACCTCTTCAGTCCATCCGACTTCGTCATAGAGGCTCTCTGTGTAGCCTTCTTCATTCTCATAAAGAGTATAGAGAAGGTCGTACATCCATTCTTTGAGTTTTTCTTGCTCATCTTCTGGCAATTCATTGAAACCAAGTTGGAATTTGTAGCCGATGTAGGTTCCGTGTACAGACTCGTCACGAATAATCAACTTGATGATCTCAGCTACGTTGGCCAACTTGTTGTTTCCAAGATAGTAGAGAGGAGTGAAGAAACCAGAGTAGAAGAGGAAGGTTTCAAGAAAAACACTAGCTACTTTCTTTTCAAGTGGCGTTCCGTTTAGGTAGATTTCATTAATAATTTCAGCTTTTTTCTGAAGATATGGATTGGTATTAGTCCATTCAAAAATTTCTTCAATTTCAGACTTGGTATTTAAGGTTGAGAAGATAGAAGAGTAAGACTTAGCATGAACAGATTCCATAAATTGGATATTGTTAAAAACAGCTTCCTCGTGAGGCGTACGAATATCAGCACGAAGGGCTTGAACACCAGTTTCTGATTGCATGGTATCCAAAAGGGTCAAACCTCCAAAAACTTTACCAACAAGGTCTTTTTCCTTGTTAGAAAGCTTTCTCCAGTCATCTAGGTCATTTGACAAGGGAATACGCGTATCGAGCCAGAATTGCTCAGTCAGCTTTTCCCAGGTTGATTTGTCGATGACATCTTCGATGGCATTCCAGTTAATAGCTTTGTAGTAAGTTTTCATTTGAAATCTCTTTCTGTGTGTAGTAATACGATAACATAATCATTCTTATTTTATCATAATTCTATTCTATAATCGAACAAAAAGTCGGAGGCCCGACTTTTATGTTCTTACATGATTTTATCAGCAAAATACGTTAAATGGATTAAGTAAATGTAATTTTTTTGAGAGTTGAATTAAATCACACAGCTCTCACATTGGTTAGCACCGACTTCTCCACCATCATCTGTAAAGGTACGGACGTAGTAGATAGACTTGATACCTTTGTTGAAGGCATAGTTACGAAGGATAGACAAGTCACGTGTCGTTTGTTTGTTTTCGTGCTTCCATTCGTAAAGGCCTGTTGGAATATCACTACGCATAAAGAGTGTGAGTGAAAGTCCTTGGTCCACGTGCTCAGTCGCAGCAGCATAAACATCAATTACCTTACGCATATCCATGTCATAAGCAGAAGTGTAGTAAGGAATTGTTTCTGTTGACAAACCAGCAGCAGGATAGTAGATCTTACCAATTTTCTTTTCTTGACGTTCTTCGATACGTTGCGTAATTGGGTGAATAGAGGCAGAAACATCGTTGATGTAGCTGATAGAACCATTTGGCGCTACAGCAAGGCGGTTTTGGTGGTAAAGACCATCTGCTTGAACCTTGTCGCGAAGTTCAGCCCAGTCAGCAGCACTTGGGATAAAGACATCTTTGAAAAGTTCTTTAACACGGTCTGATTTCGGAAGAAATTCTCCGGTCAAATACTTATCAAAGTAGCTTCCGTTAGCATAGTCTGATTTCTCAAAGTTGTGGAAGGTAACACCACGTTCACGTGCGATATTGTTTGACTCAACCAAGGTCCAGTAGTTCATAAGCATAAAGTAAATGCTTGTAAATTCAATGGACTCAGGCGATCCATATTCGATCAATTGTTGGGCAAGGTAGCTGTGAAGTCCCATGGCACCAAGACCAAAGGTATGAGCTTGACTATTTCCGTGGTCGATAGTCGGTACAGCAACGATGTGTGAACTATCTGTTACGAAAGTAAGGGCACGAACCATAGCACGGATAGAACGACCAAAGTCAGGTGACGTCATCATGTTGACTACGTTTGTTGAACCAAGGTTACATGAAACGTCAGTACCCATTTTAAGGAATTCTTGCGCATCGTTGATTAAGCTTGGTTCTTGGACTTGAAGAATCTCTGAACACAAGTTACTCATGATAATCTTACCATCGACAGGATTTGCACGGTTAGCAGTATCGATGTTTACTACATAAGGATAGCCAGATTCTTGTTGCAATTTAGAAATTTCAGTTTCCAAATCACGCGCTTTGATTTTTGTCTTACGGATGTTTGGATTTGCAACTAGCTCATCGTATTTTTCTGTGATATCGATGTAGTTAAATGGCACGCCGTATTCAAGCTCTACAGAGTAAGGACTGAAGAGGTACATTTCTTCATTTTTACGAGCCAATTCGTAGAATTTATCTGGAACCACAACACCAAGTGAAAGAGTCTTGACACGCACTTTTTCATCGGCGTTTTCCTTCTTAGTTGAAAGGAAGGCGATGATATCTGGGTGAAAGACATTGAGGTAAACAACCCCAGCACCTTGACGTTGACCGAGTTGGTTAGAGTAAGAGAAGCTGTCTTCGAAAAGCTTCATAACTGGTACGACACCAGAAGCAGCACCCTCATAGCCTTTAATAGGAGCTCCAGCTTCACGAAGGTTGCTGAGGGAAATTCCCACACCACCACCAATACGTGAAAGTTGAAGAGCAGAGTTGATAGAACGTCCGATAGAGTTCATATCATCTGTTACCTGAATCAAGAAGCAAGATACCAATTCACCACGACGTGCACGACCTGCATTCAAGAAAGAAGGAGTAGCAGGTTGATAACGTTGGTGGATGATTTCATTAGCGATATCAATAGCAATCGCTTCATCACCATCCGCGAAGTAAAGGGCATTAAAGAAGACACGGTCTTCCATGCTTTCAAGATAGTACTCTCCGTCATTAGTTTTCAGAGCATACTGATTATAGAATTTATAGGCAGCCATGAAAGACTTAAATTGGAAGTTCTGATCCTTGATAAATTGATGCAGTTCTTCCAAAAATTCTGGACGGTATTTCTTGATAAATGCTGTCTCAATGTAGTTATGCTCAATGAGGAAGTTGATTTTATCCGTTATTGAGTCAAAAACCATTGTGTTAGGTACAACATTTTCTTTAAAGAAGGCTTCTAAAGCTTCCTTGTCTTTGTGAAGCATAATTTGTCCATTAACAGGACGGTTAATTTCATTATTAAGACGGAAGTAAGTCACATCTTCAAGTTGTTTTAATCCCATAAAAAATCCTTTATCTAATTACAAAAGAAAGGCTTCTAAGGTAGACATAGAAGCTTTTGTCCTGGTTCTTAAGCAAGTTGTTTGAGTTTACCTGGTTGGAAACCAGAGAAAACTTCTGTTGGTGTCTGAATAATAGGAGCAGCACTAAAGCCGAGCTCTTTTACTTGATCAATGTATTCAGGTTGTTCATCAAGATTGATTTCTTTATATTCAACATTATTACTGTCTAAAAAACGTTTCGTCATTTTACATTGGACACAGTTGTTTTTAGAATATACGGTTACCATTTCTGTAACTCCTCTTTAAAAAATTATTACTTTCTTAGTATATCAGAAAAAAAAACTTTGTCAACTTTCTAAAACTAAATCTTGTGTACTTATTTTACTGATTTTACTAACAAACACAATATATAGTGTAGCATTAAAAAATAATTACAGAAAAAGCAATGATTTCATTATAGGTGTCTCGACAAAAACTACATACTGTGTTTTGCTAAATTTAATAGAAGATTTTCAGCAAGTTATCTGAAAGGAAATTGAAGAAAGTCCATAAAATACTTGAAAAATATCAATGAAGGTGATATAATACTAAATTGTAAGGGTTATCAGATATGTAACTCAACAAGAAAACTATTAAAGGAGAGTCAAACTATGGCTTCTAAAGATTTCCACGTAGTGGCAGAAACAGGTATTCACGCACGTCCAGCAACATTGTTGGTACAAACAGCTAGCAAATTTGCTTCAGATATCACTCTTGAGTACAAAGGTAAATCAGTTAACCTTAAATCTATCATGGGTGTAATGAGCCTTGGTGTTGGTCAAGGTGCTGACGTTACAATCACTGCTGAAGGTGCAGACGCTGATGACGCTATCGCTGCAATCTCAGAAACAATGGAAAAAGAAGGATTGGCATAAGGAAATGACAGAAATGCTTAAAGGAATCGCAGCATCTGACGGTGTTGCAGTTGCAAAAGCATATCTACTCGTTCAACCGGATTTATCATTCGAGACTGTTACAGTCGAAGATACAAATGCAGAAGAGGCTCGTTTGGATGTTGCTCTTGAAGCTTCTCAAAACGAGCTTTCTCTTATCCGCGAGAAGGCTGTAGGTACGCTTGGTGAAGAAGCGGCACAAGTATTTGACGCTCACTTGATGGTTCTTGCTGACCCTGAATTGATCGGTCAAATCAAAGAAACTATCCGTGCTAAGAAAGTGAATGCAGAAGCAGGTCTGAAAGAAGTTACAGACATGTTTATCACAATCTTTGAAGGCATGGAAGACAACCCATACATGCAAGAACGTGCAGCGGATATCCGCGACGTAACAAAACGTGTATTGGCTAACCTCCTTGGTAAAAAATTGCCAAACCCAGCTTCTATCAATGAAGAAGTAATCGTGATTGCTCACGACTTGACTCCATCTGATACAGCTCAATTGGACAAAAACTTTGTTAAAGCTTTTGTAACAAACATTGGTGGTCGTACAAGTCACTCAGCTATCATGGCTCGTACACTTGAAATCGCTGCAGTTTTGGGTACAAACAATATCACTGAAATCGTTAAAGATGGTGACCTACTTGCTGTTAATGGTATTACAGGTGAAGTGATTATCAACCCTACTGAAGAACAAGCAGCTGAATTTAAAGCAGCTGGTGAAGCTTACGCTCAACAAAAAGCTGAGTGGGCACTCTTGAAGGATGCTCAAACAGTTACTGCTGACGGTAAACACTTCGAATTGGCTGCAAACATTGGTACTCCAAAAGACGTTGAAGGTGTTAACGAAAACGGTGCAGAAGCTGTAGGTCTTTACCGTACAGAGTTCTTGTACATGGATTCTCAAGACTTCCCAACTGAAGACGAACAGTACGAAGCGTACAAGGCTGTTCTTGAAGGAATGAACGGTAAACCAGTTGTTGTCCGTACAATGGATATCGGTGGTGACAAGGAACTTCCTTACTTCGATATGCCACATGAAATGAACCCATTCCTTGGATTCCGTGCTCTTCGTATCTCTATCTCTGAAACAGGAGATGCAATGTTCCGCACTCAAATCCGTGCTCTTCTTCGTGCTTCTGTACACGGTCAATTGCGTATCATGTTCCCGATGGTTGCGCTTTTGAAAGAATTCCGTGCAGCTAAAGCAGTCTTCGATGAAGAAAAAGCTAACCTTCTTGCTGAAGGTGTTGCAGTTGCGGATGACATCCAAGTTGGTATCATGATCGAAATTCCTGCAGCAGCTATGCTTGCAGACCAATTTGCAAAAGAAGTTGATTTCTTCTCAATTGGTACAAACGACTTGATCCAATACACAATGGCGGCAGACCGTATGAACGAACAAGTTTCATACCTTTACCAACCATACAACCCATCAATCCTTCGTTTGATCAATAACGTTATCAAAGCAGCTCACGCTGAAGGTAAATGGGCTGGTATGTGTGGTGAAATGGCTGGTGACCAAACAGCTGTTCCACTTCTTGTCGGAATGGGCTTGGATGAGTTCTCTATGTCAGCAACATCTGTACTTCGTACACGTAGCTTGATGAAGAAACTCGACACTGCTAAAATGCAAGAATACGCTAACCGTGCTCTTACTGAATGTTCAACAATGGAAGAAGTTCTTGAACTTTCTAAAGAATACGTTAACTTCGATTAATCAATTACAAATCCTTGTAGCTTCTAGCTATGAGGTTTTTTTCTTCTATTTTCTAGAAAACTCCATCTGTAAAATTTATCAAAAATATGGTAAAATAGACAAGGGAAAAAACAAGGAGGCTACAATGCAAAATAGACCAATCATTATCGGAGTAACAGGTGGATCTGGAGGAGGAAAGACAAGCGTATCTAAAGCAATCTTGTCGCATTTTCCAAATGAAAAAATCTCTATGATTGAGCATGATTCCTACTATAAAGATCAATCTCATCTAACCTTTGAAGAGCGTATTAAGACCAACTATGACCATCCTTTTGCTTTTGATACTGATTTGATGATTGAGCAAATCAAAGAGTTGTTGGCAGGTCGTCCAGTTGATATTCCTACCTATGATTATGCTGCCCATACCAGAAGTTCTAAAACTTATCGTCAAGAACCTCAGGATGTCTTTATCGTAGAAGGAATCTTGGTTTTGGAGGACAAACGACTTCGTGATTTGATGGATATCAAGATTTTCGTAGATACAGATGATGATGTTCGTATCATTCGCCGTATTAAACGTGATATGGAAGAACGTGGTCGTAGCCTGGATAGCGTTATTGACCAGTATCTTGGTGTGGTAAAACCCATGTATCATCAATTTATTGAGCCAACAAAGCGTTATGCAGATATCGTTATTCCAGAAGGAGTAACCAACACAGTAGCTATCGATTTGCTGACAACAAAGATTGAAAAGATTTTAGAAGAAGCACGTCTTGCCCAATAATAAGCAGATAAAAAGGCTGTGGGAAAGTAATGATTTTATCAAGATTGAACCTTTTTCTTATATCCGTGAATCTTTACAATCATGCTTTTAGATAGAGAAAAATATTGTTTCAAAGGATTTTTTGAGTCTTTAAGATCAACTAGATGCTAGAGCATAGTTTCGGTGCAAATAAAAGTCGAGGTCGGGATTTTCCCGACCTCTTATTTTTTGATTTTTTCAAGTCTCGGAACAATAACTAAGGTGAGTATTGCTGAGATAATCAGTTCTGCGATAGAGTTTGTTGAGATAACAGTAGCTAATAGTTTCTGGATATTTCCATCAAAAACATTTCCAAAAAGGAAGAAGATACCGCCTAGTACAAATACAGTATTAGTAAGTGAACCGAGAGCTCCCGCAAAGATAAGCCCTACCTTGTTTTTGAGGAGTTTATAGACAAAGTATGGTGTCAAACCGATTAAGATACGAGGAATAATAGCAATAGCAAGTGAAGCTAGATTCCCATTTGGTACAAAAGGAGAGAAGAGGTAGCTAGTTGGGAGAATCGTGATTGTATTGACTGTCAAGCTAATCATTCCCATCAAGAAACCTAAGATAGCCCCAATCCGTGGTCCGTAGATGATACTAGCAATGATGACTGGGATATGGACTATGGTCGGTTTAATTGGAAAGGGCAAGACATTAAAGACAATAGAGCTCAGCAGATGAATGACGATCATGCTGGCAAAAAAGATAGCAATTGGAGCAATATTAGAGCGTTTGTTCATGAAGTTTTTCCTTTATCTGTTGTAAAATAGTATCAAGATCAGCAAGAGCACCCCGTCCTACATCGCCACAGGCCAGTAGGGATTCTTTAGGGGAAATAATTGTATAACCATAAGTTTCTAAAGTTTTTAGGTTTGTTTGAGTTGCTGGATGGTCATACATTTTGGTATTCATGGCAGGTGCTACTAGTTTTGGTACGTAGTTGGGCAGGGCAAGAGCAGTAGCAGTAACCATATTGTCGGCAAAACCGTACGCGACTTTCGCAATCGTATTAGCGGTTGCAGGGGCAAGGATAAACAAATCTGTTTCTTTGCCTAACTCGATATGATTGACTTTGTCAGGATAAGGTTCCTGCATAAGATCGAGATGTACGGTATTTTGAGATAAGACTTGAAGGGTTAAAGGTTGGATAAAGGCAGTCGCAGCCTGGGTCATAAGTACAGTAACAGAATGTCCTTGTTTCTTCAAGCCACTTACCAAATCAGCAGCCTTGTAAGAGGCGATAGAGCCTGTCACAGCGAGTGTAATACGAGCCATAATTTTCCTTTCTAACGATCAAATCCCTGAATTTTTTTCACTAATAAGTCAGCAATTTCTTGTTTGCTAGCAGCAATCTGATAATCTTTTTCCTCTACTAGATAAGCCAGGTGTTGATCAGCATTAATCTGAGTGAGGTCATTAGCGACAATCAAGTCAGCTTGATTCTTTACAAGACTTTCTCTAGCGATTTGAATCAGATGTTCCTTAGTAACATCGACAAGCAGTTTAAAGCCAATGAGATGAATACTTGGATTCCATTCTTTAACAAGAGAGATGATCTTTGGATTTTTCTTGAGAAATAGGACTTGCACCTCATCCTTTGAGGAGATCTTTGATTCCATATTTTTCTTATGCAAAAACTCACTTAAATCTTGGCTCGCTTGAACTTGGTCAAGACCTGTCATGTAAACTGGGCTGTAGTCAGAAACAGCCATTGAATGGATCAAGACTTGATAATCAGGGACAATCCGTTTCATCTCTTGGAGTAAATCGGAAGTGTTTTTGATTTCGATAACGGATAAATTCGAGTGTGATGCTGGTTTTAGAGCTTGTTGCGTAGTAATCAGGCAAACTTGGTGACCGGCTTTTAGTAAAGTCTCAGTTATAACTTTACCAAGTCTACCAGTAGAGTGGTTGGTAATGGAGCGAACTCGATCAATGGCCTCGCTTGTACCACCAGATGTAACTAAAATTTTCATAGAACTATTGTACAAAAAAATGAACAGTAAGTAAAATGAAAGCGATAAAATATAACTAAACTTTATAACTATATTATTATTGACAATTAATTTAAGATATAAGATAATTATTTTAGTTATATATGAAAAGGGGAAGCCGTTATGGACTTTTTTAAGTTTGCAGATAATATGGTTAAAGAAGCTAGTAAAGTAATTGATGATGCTAGTAAGACAACTAGTAGCGTACTTAATGAAGCTGGAAAAGCTTTAGATAGCGCTGGGAAAGTTACAGGAGATTTATTATCAGATTCTGTAAAAGTAATAGGAGATGTATCAAATAAGATAGGAAATGTTGTTTCAGACGTTTCAGGTCAAGCTGCTACAGTAGCGAATGATACTGTTCAACAAGTAACAGAGGTTGCATCTGGCACGCTTAATCAAGCTGGTAAAGTTGCAACGGAAGCAAAAACACAAATTGATTCAATAGATATTTTTAATGGTAAACTAAGGTCCGAAGCTGTTGCGAATTATCATGAATCTATTCAAACATATAATGAAAAAGCTACAGATCTAACGAATAAATCGACTGAGCTTTATAAAAGTAGAGACAAGGCGATCAAAGTTGTCAAAATCATTGAAGAAAGAATTAGTAAATTAGCAAATAAACCGAAAGAATTTGAAACAAAATTAGACGAAATAATTGTTGAAATACAGAATTTCGAAGATAAGCAGTTAGCTATTACTCAGGCAATCAAAGAAGCAGAATTAGCCAGCGGTAGTACGGCAGCTACAGCTTCTTTAAGTGCTTTAGGTGTGACAGTCGCAACTTTAGGTCCTACTGCGGCTATGGGGGTTGCCACTACTTTTGGTGTTGCATCAACAGGAACAGCAATTTCTAGTTTGACAGGTGCAGCAAGAAATAGTGCGGCATTAGCTTGGTTAGGTAGAGGAAGCCTAGCAGCAGGCGGAGGAGGTATGGCTGCTGGCAATGCCTTTCTAGCCATGGCGGGCCCTGTTGGTTGGGGGATTGCTGGCTTAATGTTAACAGCATCTGTCGGAGCAGGTGTTTTTGCTAATAAAAAAAATGAAGAAGTAGCTAAAGAAGCGCTTGATGAACAAAAGAAAATTGAGTTATTAATTAGACAAACTGAAAAATCAATAATAGAAATTAGCGAATTAATTAATTTAATTGAAAAGCAAACTGAGGGGATTTATTTAGCTAATCTTTCTTTAATTGGAAAAGATTATAACTTATTTACAGATGATGAAAAGTATCAAGCAGGTAGTTTAGTAAATTCAACCCTCTCACTTACTTCGATGATTAATAAGGAAATTAGAATAAATGATGAATCAGGCTGTTAATAGAGCATTTTATCAAGGGATAGGTGCATATGTCAATTGTTTAAACAACTTGAGAATTCAAGACTTACAAATTACTATGAAAATGATTGAGGATGAAGCTCAACATGTCATTTTAAACAAGGACAATGCTTCTAAAATCTTAAACTATGCTAGAGATAACATTGAAGACGTTATTCTAAAGAATCGTGGAGGTGAATACGGCGGTCACGGTTTTATTGCTGAATTTGCAGAAGCAGGAATTGTGAATGCGAGAAGAGCTTTTGAAGGATTAAATCCTATTGTAAAAGTATTGAATGATAATGGACCAGCCGATTTATTAATTGGTAGAAATACCATTCAAATGAAGTTTTATAATAATTTACGTGATGAACTAGCTCAATCGTTTCATTACAGTAAAAAAATGAAAATGATGTTTCCGAAAGATCATGTGTTAATATACGAAAAGATAATGGCTGGGGCCAAAGAAGTTGAATTTAATGGTAAAAAATTGTCTATTAAACAAATTACTGATATACGACAAATGATCAATGATATTACCAAAAGCAAGGGACTTACTTCATATAAATCTTGGATGAAATCATCTGTTCTAAATTATGATGATGCTAAAAGAAATTCAATTAATAAAGTATTAGACTTAGAGAAAATAAAAATTGATAAAAAGGTCAAAGTAAAGCGGAGAGAATTAGCTAAGAAGAAAATTCTTGCCAAAAAAAATTCTTTACCAAATTTAAGAGAAGCTAACAAGATTGCAAAAAATACTTTTCTTTTACAAGGTGGTTTAGCATTAATGTCAGCTGTGTATGGGAAATACAAAGAAGGAAAAACAATTTTTGAATTTGAACAATCAGATTGGTTAGACTGTGGATTAGAAACAGTGGAAGGTGCGGTAAAAGGTTGTATATCAGGTTACGTGATTTATGGTCTCACTAATGTTTTTAAAATGAGTGCTCCTAATGCAAGTGCGTTTGTAACAGCAAGTTACGGTATGGTAGATATTATTACTAAACTTAGAACAAATGAGATTACTGAGGATGAATTTATAAATTTTATAACTATCAATACATTGGATACAACATTAGCGACAATTGGTTCATGTGTTGGGCAAACACTTATTCCTGTCCCTGTCTTAGGAGCAGTAGTAGGTTCAATTGCTACTTCAATAATTTGGGAAATAGGCAAAGGGATTTTAAGTGATAGGGAACAGGAATTAATTCAAAATTACAGGGAAAACTTAGATAACCATATCAAAAACTTAGATGATAAATACAAGATTATTTTTAATGATATTATGGATAAATATCATAAACTAGGACGATTACAGGATTACTCTTTTGATCTATCTATCAATACACGTCTTCGTTTTGAGTATTCAATTGAATTAGCTGAGTATATAGGAGTTTCTGATGACGAAATTCTACATGATTTATCCGAAATTGATAGTTACTTTCTGAGTTAGTAGAAAGCTTTCAAATATAGTTAAAACCTATAAAGGCATATAAAAATTTAAATAGTAGCCGATAAATCCTTTAAGAGCGGTATATTTACGAACGTTATCAAGCTTTATGTCTGTTAAAAATCTTGTTTTGTGTTATAATGAATTAACACATTTGAGGTAGAGGAGTTTGTTATGAAAACAGATATTGAAATTGCACAGAGTATTGAGTTAAAACCGATTGTTGATGTTGTTGAGAAACTCGGTATTTCATACGATGATTTGGAGTTGTATGGAAAGTACAAGGCTAAACTTAGCTTTGATAAAATTCGTGAGGTTGAGGCAAATCCAGTTGGTAAGTTGATTTTGGTGACAGCTATTAACCCAACGCCAGCAGGTGAAGGAAAGTCAACCATTACCATCGGACTTGCTGATGCTTTAAATAAGATTGGTAAGAAAACCATGATTGCTATTCGCGAACCTTCTCTTGGTCCTGTAATGGGGATTAAAGGAGGTGCAGCTGGTGGTGGTTATGCTCAAGTACTACCAATGGAAGATATAAACCTTCACTTTACTGGTGATATGCATGCTATCACAACTGCCAACAATGCTCTTTCTGCCTTGATTGACAATCACTTGCACCAAGGAAATGAGCTAGGAATTGACCAACGTCGTATTCTTTGGAAACGTGTTGTTGACTTAAACGACCGTGCTCTTCGTCATGTAACTGTTGGACTCGGTGGTCCTCTTAATGGTATTCCACGTGAAGATGGATTTGATATTACAGTTGCTTCTGAGATCATGGCTATCCTTTGCTTGGCAACTGACATTGAAGATTTGAAACGTCGTTTGGCAAATATCGTCATCGGTTACCGTTATGATCGTACACCTGTTTCAGTTGGTGATTTACAGGTTGAAGGTGCCTTGGCATTGATTTTGAAAGATGCTATCAAACCGAACTTGGTTCAAACCATCTATGGAACACCTGCCTTTGTACATGGTGGCCCATTCGCCAATATTGCTCATGGATGTAACTCAGTTTTGGCAACGAAAACGGCTCTACGTTTAGCAGATTACACAGTGACAGAAGCTGGCTTTGGTGCAGACCTTGGTGCTGAGAAGTTCCTGGATATCAAAACTCCAAACTTGCCAACTTCTCCTGATGCAGTAGTCATTGTTGCAACTCTTCGTGCGCTTAAGATGAATGGTGGGGTTGCTAAGGATGCATTGACAGAAGAGAATGTAGAAGCAGTTCGTACAGGATTTGCTAACTTGAAGCGTCACGTTGAGAATATCCGTAAGTTTGGTATTCCAGCAGTTGTTGCAATTAACGAATTTGTATCTGATACAGAAGCAGAAATCGCAGCCTTGAAAGAACTTTGTGCTTCAATCGATGTTCCAGTTGAATTAGCTAGCGTATGGGCTGATGGAGCTGAAGGAGGAGTGGCTTTGGCTGAAACTCTCGTCAAAACAATTGACGAAAATCCAGCTAACTATATACGTTTGTATGATAATGACCTTTCTGTTCAAGAAAAGATTGAAAAAATTGTCACTGAAATCTATCGTGGAAGCAAAGTAAACTTCGAGAAGAAAGCTCAAACTCAAATCGCACAAATCGTACAAAATGGTTGGGACAAATTGCCAATCTGTATGGCTAAAACTCAATACAGTTTTTCAGATAATCCAAATGCACTTGGAGCACCTGAAAACTTTGAAATTACCATTCGTGAATTGGTCCCAAAATTAGGTGCAGGCTTCATCGTTGCCTTAACTGGTGATGTTATGACCATGCCGGGTCTTCCAAAACGTCCAGCAGCCCTCAACATGGATGTTGAAAGTGATGGTACAGTTCTTGGATTATTCTAATAAGAAAATTTAAAGACAAGCTCAAAATTGAGTTTGTCTTTTTTGAGATTACTAAAAAATCTCCTAGAAAGTAATTAGGAGATTTGTATTTTATTTCATAGTTGGGAAGAGCAAGACATCACGGATAGTTGTAGTATCTGTGAGGAGCATGCAGAGACGGTCAATACCGATTCCCAAACCACCTGTTGGCGGCATACCGTATTCAAGGGCTTCGATGTAGTCGTAGTCAATGCCAGTCGCTTCGTCGTCACCAAGTTCTTTAGCTTTTGCTTGGGCTTCAAATCGGCTAAGCTGATCGATTGGATCGTTGAGCTCAGTAAAGGCATTTCCGTATTCTTTAGTCATAATGAAGAGCTCGAAACGGTCTGTAAAACGCTCATCTTCTGGATTTTTCTTAGCAAGTGGTGATACAGCTACTGGGTGTCCATAGACAAATGTTGGTTGAATCAATGTTTCTTCAACGTACTCTTCAAAGAAGGCATTGATAATGTGTCCAACTTCAGTATAGTGTTTTTCAACAGGAACATTCTTTTCAGCTGCGATAGCTTTAGCTTCTTCGAAAGTCATATCTTTCCAGAAATCAACACCTGTAATTTCCTTGATTGCATCAACCATGTGTACACGTTTAAATGGTTCATTGATCTTGATTTCAGTTTCTTGATAGATGACTGGACCGTCTCCTTTAACAGCTTTAGAAGCGTGTTGAATTATACCTTCGGTCAAGTCCATGATGTCTTGGAAGTCAGCATAAGCTTGGTAAACTTCGATAGAAGTAAACTCAGGGTTGTGTGTAGCATCCATTCCCTCGTTACGGAAGATACGGCCAATCTCATAAACACGCTCCATACCACCAACGATAAGTCGTTTCAAGTGAAGCTCAGTCGCGATACGAAGCACCATGTCAATGTTTTGGGCATTGTGGTGAGTGATAAATGGACGGGCAGCAGCACCCCCAGCTTCGTTGTGAAGAACAGGTGTTTCAACTTCTAGGAAACCTTTTTGATCAAGGTAACGACGGATTTCAGAGATGATTTTTGAACGAGTAACAAAACGTTCGAAGCTTTCGCGGTTTGAAATCAAATCAAGGTAACGTTTACGGTAAATAGTTTCAACGTCTGTTAAACCGTGGAATTTCTCTGGAAGCGGACGAAGGGCTTTGGACAAGTGAGTGATATGTGTAGCCTTGATAGAGAGTTCCCCCATATCAGTACGCATCACTTCCCCTTCGACACCAAGGAAATCTCCCAAGTCAGCCTTTTTAAAGATTTCGTAGTTTTCTTCACCAACAGCGTCTTTACGAACGTAGATTTGAATTTGACCTTCGCGGTCTTGAAGGTGGGCAAATCCAACTTTACCTTTACCACGCTTTGTTACCAAACGTCCAGCGATAGTAGCAGTTTCGTTCAATTCATGTAGTTGTTCTTTGTCAAGGTCAGCATATTTATCTTTTAATTCTTGTGAGTTAGCAGTGCGTTCAAAGCGTTTACCGAATGGATCGATTCCTTGTTCGCGGAGCGCAGCCATTTTTTCACGGCGAACGATCTGCTGGTCATTTAGTTCTTCCATATGTTCTGTTGACATGGTTTCCTCCTAGTTTTTACTCAATTCTTGATACGATGAGTCTTTTTTGCGATACTCCCATTTTATCATAAAAGTCAAATAAATTCACGGATATTCTACAAAATCTAAAAAGAACTTAACAGTGATTGTTAAGTTCAGTTCTAATTTTGATAAGAAGTGTCGTTCCAGACTAAGAGGTTGAAGTTTTTAAAGTCTTCTGTTTCGACAATAGTCACACTAGCATTTGCTAAACCGCCATCTTTTCTAAGTAGTGAAGTATCATAGCCTAGAAGAGTTCGAATACTGGCTGTGAGATTGGCTCCGTGACCGACAATCATGACATGTTCAAAAGGTTTAGACTCTAATGATTTGATAAATTGAATGGTTCGTTTAGTTGTTTGATAGACAGACTCTGCACCAAACATAGTCGAATCAAACTTCGCTAGATTGGTACGAAAAGCTTTTAATTGCTCGGGATAGATGGCTTCCAAGGTTGCAAATTTTGCACCTTCAAGTTTTCCAAGTTGCCATTCTCTTAGTGAGGGTATCTCTTCTAATGGACAGCTGTTTTTCAGTTGACTTTGGATAATCTGAGCAGAAGTTACGGCACGAGGAAGATCACTAGAATAAATCACATCAAATGGAATTTCCTGGAGATACTGGCCCAATTGTTTTAAGGTCTCAATGGATTTCTCAAGGAGTGGAGAGTCCCCGCTTGCTCCTTGAAAACGGCCTTCAAGATTCCAAAGTGTTTTACCGTGACGAATAAAATAGAATTTCATGTGTTACTTGCCTCCAAGATATCTGCAAATTCAGCTTTAACAAAGGATGCTAGATCTTGAGGATTGATAATGATACTATGACCAACCTCCCCTGCGGAAACAATCATTTCATTCAGTTGAAGAGCAGTTTGGTCGATAAAGATAGGATAGTGATGTTTTTGACGGATTCCAACTGGATTATTGGCACCATGGATATAACCTGTTGTTTTTTCTAGGTCTTTTTGTGGAATCATGCTGACTTTCTTATTACCAGAAATCTTAGCCAGTTTCTTTTCAGAAAGATGTTCAGTGATAGGCACGATTCCAATAATTGGTCCAGTTTTATCTCCCAGAAGTGCTAGAGTCTTGAAAATCTGACTCTTTTCATAACCTTGAGGCATCTCACCTTCCAGGGCATTAATTTGAATACCTGTATGGTTTATTCCTGCCTTGGTTAAAATTTGTTGAACCAAGGTTTTCTTGACTTTTACTTTTTTTGCCATTATTTGTATTTATCCTCCAATTGACTCATCCAAATACCTAACCAAATACCTAGAGCGAAGAAAAAGGCAATGATGACATAAGACACAAGAGATAATCCACTGTAGCTGATGCTTTCAGCATTACCAGCATTTGGAATGAGGATTAAGATTGTGCTTGAAAGAACAATCCCTATGATAAAGTGGTAGACACGAGATTGATAGACTCGGAGAGCGTAGTCCATAAATTTTGAAAAAATTATAAGAGTAGCAGCAGCTCCAATTCCTATTGGAAGGAAGGTACCAAATAAATCAAAAGTCTTGAACCCTGTTAACATAGGCCCATAAAGGCCAAGAATCAAGAGAAGATTGGAAGGGCTGAGTCCTGGCACTAAAATTCCAAGTGCTAATAAGCATCCAGCAAGAGTAAAGTTAAGAAAACTAGCTGACAACGATCCGACGACAAAGTTTAAGGCGTAGAGGGCGATACCTGAGATGATGAAGGTTGCCCAAAACCATATGTGGTCAACCTTGTCTCTATCAGAGTCACGAGTTGATTCTTTGACAAGACTTGGGATGGTACCAATGATAGCTCCAGCAAAACTCCACAATACGTACACTTGATAATTCTCTAAAAGATACTCGATTGGATAGGAGAAAAGTCCGATACCTAGAAGCATCCCAATACCGACAGGAAGGAAAAAGAGCACATCTTCTTTTAAATTCTTAAAAGGATGGGCAAGAAAACGAATCATTCTTTCGTAAATTCCCAAGATAGCAGCAAGGACGCCACCAGAAATCCCTGGTAGAATGAAACCGAGAGCAATAACAATTCCCTTAATAATTTTTGATAGCCATGATAACATAGAGTTCCTCCGAGATTCATATTCTATAAAGATAAAACAGTGATTTAATACTGAAAAATAAAGAAAAGCAAGCAGAAAGCAATGTCTGACTTGCTTATGGTGATAGTGATTAAGGATTTAAAAATAATTTTCTAAAGGTTTCTTCCTTGTTCTTTGATGAAGAAATAAGGTTCAAATCCAGATGATTTTCAAAGCCTCCAAGGCTTCCATGAGAGGTGTATTGGTGAAGTTCATAGTTAAGATCTGTTTTTGGAGCACTCTCGTAGTAACCCGAGTTGGTTCCATAGGACGGTATCCAGATTGCTGAGAAATTTTCCGTACTGATACTATGCTCCTCCATAAAGTAGACACCAACATAGATGCCAATATTTTTAGCTCCCAATGAAGCTAATTTAGCACGAAAGGCCTCAACACCCTTGTTCATGTCAGACATAGTCTTGTCTTCAACATCCAACCAATAGTAGCTAGGATTATAGGGAGAAGCAGCATTATAGAAAACTTCGGCAGCTTTTTCCATTTCTTCGACATTTTTACCAGCTACAAAGGCATAAACAGCGACTGGAATATTCCGTTTTTGAAATTCTGTGATATGTTCTTTATAAGCCTTATCAACCCCATTTTTAAATGAAGCATCGTTTTCAACAGAAGCTTGAGCTCCACTATGAACCCGAACGATTGCACCTGAAATATTTTGAGTTAAGGTGTCATAATTGATCTCTGATGGTCTTTGCCAGCCAGAAACATCAATAATCGGCTTGTTGATATTATGTAAAGCTTGAGTTTCTACTTGAACTGGATTTTGCTTTGTTTTGACTGGATGGTCTTCGAATTTGGGTCTATTAATGATTAAAATACCCACGAGAGTAGCTAATACAGTAAAAATAAAAACAGGATTTATTTTCTTTCTCATACTTTTATAGTGTATCGTAAATGGTGAAAAAAATCAAAAAAAAATACTCGAAATCATCTAGAGAATGCGATGTTTTAAAGCATTTGCCCTCTTTTGTGTTTGAAAAAGCAAATTTATGATATAATATAAGGGAATTTTTATAGAAAAGAGAAAAATATGGCAAATTATGCAGTTATTTTAGCAGCGGGTAAAGGTACTCGTATGAAATCAGATCTACCAAAAGTCATGCACAAGGTTGCAGGAATTTCAATGCTTGAGCATGTTTTTCGTAGTGTAGGGGCCATCAATCCTGAAAAAACAGTAACGGTTGTGGGTCATAAGGCAGAACTTGTGGAGCAAGTTTTAGCTGGTCAAACTGATTTTGTAAGACAGTCTGAGCAATTAGGAACTGGTCATGCGGTTATGATGGCTGAGCCAATTCTTGAAGGACTTTCTGGACAAACATTGGTTATTGCTGGTGATACACCACTCATTACTGGTGAAAGTCTAAAGAACTTGATTGATTTCCACGTAAATCACAAAAATGTAGCGACAATCCTAACTGCAGAAGCTGATGATCCGTTTGGTTATGGGCGTATTGTTCGTAACGAGAATGCTGAAGTGCTTCGTATCGTGGAGCAGAAGGATGCGACTGATTTTGAAAAACAAATCAAGGAAATCAATACAGGAACCTATGTCTTTGATAATGCTCGTCTTTTTGAAGCTTTGAAGAATATCAACACTAACAATGCCCAAGGCGAATACTACATTACTGATGTCATCGGCATTTTCCGTGAAGCTGGAGAAAAAGTCGGAGCCTATACTCTGAAAGACTTTGATGAAAGTCTCGGAGTTAATGACCGTGTTGCCCTTGCGACAGCTGAAGGCATCATGCGTCGCCGTATTAACCAAGCGCATATGGTCAATGGAGTTAGCTTTGTGAATCCTGAAGCTACTTACATTGACATCGATGTTGAAATTGCTCCAGAAGTTCAAATAGAAGCAAATGTAACCCTCAAAGGTTCTAGTAAGATTGGTGCTGAAACTATCCTGACAAACGGAACTTATATCGTTGATAGTAGCATCGGAGCAGGAGCAGTAATCACCAATTCAATGATTGAGGAAAGCTCAGTTGCTGATGGTGTTACAGTTGGACCATATGCTCATATCCGTCCAGGATCAAGCCTTGCAAAAGATGTGCATATCGGGAACTTTGTTGAAGTCAAAGGTTCAAGCATCGGTGAAAATACAAAAGCTGGTCATTTGACTTATATTGGTAACTGTGAAGTTGGTAGTGATGTCAACTTCGGTGCAGGAACCATCACTGTAAATTACGATGGTCAACACAAGTTTAAAACAACTATTGGTAATAATGTTTTCGTTGGTTCAAATTCAACCATTATTGCTCCAGTAGAGCTTGGAGATAACTCTCTTGTTGGGGCAGGTTCAACCATTACTAAGGATGTTCCAGCTAATGCCATCGCTATTGGACGAGGTCGCCAAGTCAATAAGGACGAATATGCAACTCGCCTCCCTCATCATCCTAACAATAAATAGGAGCTAACGATGGAATTTGAAGAAAAGACGCTTAGTCGTAAAGAAATTTATAAAGGACCAATCTTCCAATTGGTTCAAGACCAGGTTGAACTACCTTCTGGCAAAGGTAGAGCACAACGTGATTTGATTTTCCACAATGGAGCAGTTTGTGTCCTTGCAGTTACTCCAGAAAATAAGATTGTCTTAGTTAAACAATATCGTAAGGCAATTGAGAAAGTTTCTTATGAAATTCCTGCAGGTAAGCTTGAAGTGGGTGAAAATGCAGATCCAGAAGCAGCAGCCCTTCGTGAATTAGAGGAAGAGGCAGCCTATACGGGCAAATTAAATCTTCTCTATGATTTTTATTCTGCGATTGGATTTTGTAACGAGCGCTTAAAACTTTACTTGGCAAGCGATTTGACAAAAGTTGAAAATCCTCGTCCTCAGGATGAAGATGAGACTTTAGAGCTACTCGAGGTCAGTCTTGACCAAGCTAAAGAACTGATCCAGTCTGGTCATATTTGTGATGCTAAGACCATTATGGCTATCCAGTACTGGGAATTACAAATAAATAGTGGAGGAGCCCATGGGTAAACCTTTATTAACAGATGAAATGATTGAACGTGCCAATCGAGGAGAGGACATCTCAGGTCCTCCCTTGCTAGATGATGAGGAAACTAAGATTTTACCGACTGCTTCTCAAAATTTTGGCTATTCACGAACCAGAGATCATGGATTTAGCCAAGATACACTGACTATCGAAGTTGAACCTTCTATTCACAAAAGTCGTCGGATTGAAAATACTAAGAGAAATGTCTTTAATTCTAAATTGAATAAAATTCTATTTGCAGTTATTTTTCTCTTGATTTTGTTGATTCTAGCAATGAGATTTATTTAAGGGGTCTATCATGAAAATTGGAATTATTGCAGCTATGCCAGAAGAGCTGGTTTACTTGATTCAACACTTGGACGATGCCAGCGAAGAAAAGGTTCTGGGAAATAGCTATCATACCGGTAAAGTTGGTTCTGTTGAACTTGTACTCGTAGAGAGTGGTATCGGAAAAGTCATGTCTGCAATGAGTGTCGCTATCTTAGCAGATCACTTTCAGGTTGATGCAGTGATTAATACTGGATCTGCTGGTGCAGTGGCAAGTGGAATCGCAGTAGGGGATGTAGTGATTGCAGACAAGCTTGCCTACCACGATGTTGATGTGACTGCCTTTGGCTATGATTACGGTCAAATGGCTCAACAGCCTCTCTATTTTGAATCAGACAAAAAGTTTATCAGTTTGATTCAAGAGAGTTTGTCTAAACTGGACCAAACTTGGCATTTAGGTTTGATTGCGACAGGAGACAGTTTTGTTGCTGGAGAAGATAAAATCAAAGCGATAAAAGAGCATTTCTCTCAAGTTCTTGCTGTAGAGATGGAAGGGGCAGCTATTGCTCAAGCAGCTCAGGCTTTGAACCTTCCTTTCTTAGTCGTTCGTGCCATGAGTGACAATGCCAATCATGAAGCATCCGTTTCCTTTGATGAATTTATCGTAGAAGCAGGACGTCGTTCTGCCCAAGCCCTAATGACGCTTTTGCAGTCTATAAAGGACTAATAGAAGAATTACTGAGAGTGGGACAGAAATCGGTAATTCGTTAGAATTCGATTTCGTCGTCCCACCTCCGCACAGTTGAGTAGGGCTGTAAAAGCTGATGAAATCAGCGTAGTAGAGCCCACTCAACCACTGCGTCTTGCTCGACAATCAAAAGAGAATTGAGAGGCTAGGACTTTTGTCCCAGCCTTTTCTTGTCTTGCCAACTAAAATAATCAGAAGGCTCCTAAGAAAAGTTATTTTCAAACTTTTTTGATATAATAGAAACATTGACTTGAAGAATAAGGAAGAGAAAATGAACGAATTATTAAAGGGAATGAATGACCGTCAAGCCGAGGCCGTTCAAACCACAGAAGGTCCTTTGCTGATCATGGCGGGTGCTGGATCTGGTAAGACTCGTGTTTTAACCCACCGTATTGCCTACTTAATTGATGAAAAGATGGTCAACCCATGGAATATCTTGGCCATTACCTTTACCAATAAGGCGGCGCGTGAAATGAAGGAGCGTGCTTATGGACTCAATCCAGCTACTCAGGATTGTTTGATCGCGACCTTCCACTCTATGTGCGTGCGTATCCTACGTCGCGATGCGGATCATATTGGCTACAATCGCAATTTCACGATTGTGGATCCTGGAGAGCAGCGAACGCTCATGAAACGCATCCTCAAGCAGTTGAACTTGGATCCTAAAAAATGGAATGAACGGACTATTTTGGGAACCATTTCCAATGCTAAGAATGACCTGATTGACGATGTTGCTTATGCTGCCCAGGCAGGAGATATGTACACGCAAATTGTAGCAAAGTGTTATACGGCCTATCAAAAAGAACTTCGTCAGTCAGAGTCGGTGGACTTTGATGACTTGATTATGTTGACTCTGCGTCTCTTTGATCAAAATCCCGATGTTTTGACTTATTACCAACAGAAGTTCCAGTACATTCATGTTGATGAGTATCAAGATACCAACCATGCTCAGTATCAACTCGTTAAACTCTTGGCTTCTCGTTTCCAAAATATCTGCGTAGTTGGGGATGCTGACCAGTCTATCTACGGTTGGCGTGGTGCTGATATGCAGAATATCTTGGATTTTGAGAAGGATTATCCTAAAGCAAAAGTTGTTTTATTGGAGGAAAATTACCGCTCAACCAAAACCATTCTCCAAGCAGCTAATGATGTCATCAAAAACAATAAAAATCGCCGTCCTAAGAATCTCTGGACTCAAAATGCGGATGGGGAACAGATTGTCTACTATCGTGCTAATGATGAACAAGACGAGGCTGTCTTTGTCGCCAAGACAATTGATGAACTTGGGCGAAGCCAAAACTTCCTTCACAAGGACTTTGCAGTTCTTTACCGTACCAATGCCCAGTCTCGTACCATTGAAGAAGCTCTGCTCAAGTCCAATATCCCTTATACTATGGTCGGTGGAACTAAGTTCTATAGCCGTAAGGAAATCCGTGACGTTATTGCATATCTGAATCTCATTGCCAATTTGAGTGATAATATCAGTTTTGAGCGGATTATCAATGAACCAAAACGTGGCATTGGACCAGGAACAGTAGAGAAAATCCGTGACTTTGCCAACCTACAAAATATGTCGATGCTTGATGCTTCAGCTAACATCATGTTATCAGGGATTAAAGGTAAGGCAGCCCAGTCTATCTGGGATTTTGCCAATATGATTCTTGATTTGCGGGAGCAACTGGATCAATTAAGCATTACTGAGTTAGTGGAAGCAGTCTTGGAAAAAACAGGCTACGTGGATATTCTCAATGCTCAAGCAACCTTAGAAAGTAAGGCTCGTGTTGAAAATATCGAAGAGTTCCTTTCTGTTACCAAGAACTTCGATGATAATCCAGATAATCAGGAAGAGGAAACTGGCTTGGATAAGCTCAGTCGCTTCTTGAACGATTTGGCCTTGATTGCAGATACAGACTCTGGCAGTCAGGAAACATCAGAAGTAACCTTGATGACGCTCCATGCGGCCAAGGGACTCGAGTTTCCAGTTGTATTCTTGATTGGGATGGAAGAAAATGTCTTTCCACTTAGTCGTGCAGCAGAAGATGTGGACGAACTAGAAGAAGAACGCCGTCTAGCCTATGTCGGTATCACGCGTGCAGAGAAAATTCTCTATCTGACTAATGCTAACTCACGCTTGCTGTTTGGTCGAACTAACTATAATCGTCCAACACGCTTTATCAATGAGATTAGTTCAGATTTGTTAACTTATCAAGGTTTGGCGCGTCCTGCTAATAGTAGCTTCAAAGCATCCTATAGTAGTGGAGGTGTCGCCTTTGGTCAAGGCATGAGCCTAGCACAAGCACTACAAGATCGTAAACGCAACGCAGCTCCAAGATCAATTGAATCAAAAGGACTACCTTTTGGACAATTTGCTGCTGGATCAAAATCGGCTTCTAGTGAGACAAGTTGGTCTATTGGTGATATTGCCCTTCATAAGAAATGGGGCGAAGGAACGGTTCTAGAAGTTTCAGGAAGTGGATCTACTCAGGAATTGAAAATCAATTTCCCAGAAGTCGGCCTCAAAAAACTCCTAGCCAGTGTAGCACCGATTGAGAAGAAGTAGTCAATAGTTTAAGTTTTTGAAGATAAATATGTTTTTCAATGACAACAGATTCATTTGATTCCACAGAGTTTAGTGGTATATAACTATGACAAAGAAGACGAATTTAACACCTTTACAGGTTATTGAAATTGGTAAAAACTTTCATTCTAATAATAAACTTGAGGGTGAATGTGTTTTAGATCCTAACCTTTTAAGATTAGAGCACTCTTATCCATATGAGTTTGAAAAGATGGATTACAAAGGTTCAACATTATGGTTTATGTTAGTTAAGTATCCGCCAAATAATTTTTTATTCGAAGACTATACATTAGTAATTTCAGATAAGGAGGCGAAGGTAGTTTTTTATTTGGATGTAAATGGTCATCCGAGATTTTTTAAATAATAATAGTATGATAAAACTGTTAGCCACCATACCTTTTCTAAAGATAAGAACAAAAAGTTATCTCTGATCACAATCTTGTGATAGTTTACATTTTCTTAACAAAAAAGTATTTTGCTTACATGATTTTAAAAAATAGTGTATAATTGGAACTGTTTTTGAAAGGAGAAGAAAATGACTGAAAAACAAATGAAAACTTTAGGTTGGATTGCAACCTTTATGTCTGTTATGATGTATATCTCATATATTCCTCAAATTATGAACAACCTTGCGGGTCAAAAAGGAAACTTTATCCAACCAGCAGTAGCTGCAATTAACTGCAGTCTTTGGGTATACTACGGACTCTTTAAAAAAGAACGTGATATTCCTTTGGCAGCAGCCAATGCACCAGGTATTGTTTTTGGGATTATCACAGCTTTGACAGCTTTAATTTAATACAGAAAAAAAGCAATTAGCAGAATGAACTGTTAGTTGCTTTTTAATATTCTACAAAATATATTTCTCAATAGCGCGTGCAACACCATCTTCTTCATTGCTGGCAGTTACGGCATCCGCGAGAGATTTGACATAGTCGCTAGCATTTCCCATGGCAATCCCAAGCCCTGCAAATTCTAACATCTCAATATCGTTATTGGCATCCCCCATGGCCATGATTTCAGAAGGTTGGGTATCCAAAATCTCAGCCAAACGAGAAAGAGCAGAAGCCTTGGTTGTACCGAGTGGCATTGCTTCATAGATAACTGGTTGTGAACGAACTCCGCTAAATCTCTGACAAAGTTCATCAGCAAATCGTTGTTCAAAATCATCTGTTTGTTCTTTTGTACCTAAGAACATACCCTGGAACATGCGATATTTACCACTGGTAGCTTCCTCTAATGAAATTTCAGTCAGGTCAGAAAAGACGAGTGTCGCATCGTATTTTACGACAGGATTTGGTTCGCCTCCGAGAACGAAGTAGTGTTCCTCGTCAAAGAGAGTCAATTGGACCTCACTCTTTTCAGCAAGTTCATTTAGGTATTCAATGTCTGATTTGCTAAGTTCTCTCCAGTCAACAAGACTCCAGTCGCTAGTTTGATGGGTAGAACAACCATTGTTGACGATGACGTATTCATTCTGCAAATCAAGACCGAGTTTCTTGTAGTAGGGAAGAACTCCAAAGAGAGGACGACCAGTACAGAGAACCAGTTTAACACCTTTTTCGATAGCCTTATGAATGGCATCAATATGAGCCTGAGGGATTCCCTTGGCTTCGTTGAGTAGAGTTCCATCCATATCAAGAGCAAGTAATTTAATCATAGTATTTCCTTTTCACGTATTTTGTCTATATTATAGCATATTTTGGAGGAAAGAAGGATTACTATGTCAATTTAGGACGTTTCAATTACAATTCATGATTGGAAGAAGCTTTTTTGCAAATATATGCTATACTAAACTCGCGACATACTGATAGTGGATAAAAAAGCAGAGGGTTTATCATGAAAAGAAGAACAGTACAGATTTTACTAGCCTTGTTAGTAATTATTTATAGGAAGACATGGTTTTGGTGGATTTTTAATCACTTTTCAGCTAGATTTGTAGCTGCTAGTCGAGAGTATTTCTTGATTCTTGCTTTTTTAGAGCTCATCGTTACTTTTCTAGCTATTCTTTATTTACTAGTATTCGAAGGTAGAAGAATTCTTGAGTTGAAGTGGAAATGGAGATATCCAGTTTATTTGCTTCTTGCTTATGGAGTCAGTTATCTTTCAGGTATTGTGTTTTCCTTTTTAACCCCAGCAACGTCCAATCAAATCTCTTTAAATGAATTGACTGAGATGACAGGGCGACAAGAGTTACCTTATCTTTTACTTATTGTTTGTCTGCTAGGACCAATTACAGAAGAAATGGTTTACCGAGGAGTTCTGATGAATACATTTTTGAAAGATTCACCTTGGTATGGAGATGTTTTACTATCAGCTTGTGTCTTTGGCTATGTGCATGTCAGTTCAGGTTTAACACCACTCGCCTTTTTCACCTATGCAAGTGGTGGAACGATTTTAGCATTCCTCTACCGAAAAACTCACTCTCTCTATTATCCCATTTTGCTCCATATCTTGATTAACATTACAGCATTTTGGGAATTATGGGTACTCTTGTTTAATTCTAGGTAAATATTAAAAAGTCGTATTTTATTCCGACTTTTTTGATATGGGACAGGTTAAAAGTAGGACTTTATATCAATCTGTTTTGACTTAAAAAATGATATAATAAAAGGTAATGACAAAAACAAATGAGGCAGAGATGAAACTACTTTATACCGACATTCGGACTTCTTTGACAGAAATCCTGACCAAGGAGGCTCAAGGACTGGTTGCCCAAGGCAAACGAGTCTTTTACATAGCTCCTAACTCTCTTTCTTTTGAAAAGGAACGTGCCGTGCTGGAGTACTTGAGTCAGCAGGCTTCTTTTGCTATTACAGTCACGCGCTTCGCTCAAATGGCTCGTTATTTGGTTTTAAACGATATACCCGCGAAGTCAAGTCTCGATGATATTGGTCTGGGTATGGCTTTTTATAAATGTTTGTCTGAGATAGACGCTAAGGATTTGCGTGTTTACGGGGCTATTAAACAAGATCCGCAATTCATCCAACAACTGATTGAGATTTATCATGAAATGACAACTGCGAAGATGAGCTTTTTGGATTTAGAAAGTCTATCTGACGCTGATAAACGTTCTGATTTACTCTTGATTTTTGAAAAGGTAACAGCTTATCTCAATCAAGGTCAAGTTTCGCAAGGAAGTCAATTATCGTATCTGATTGATGCTATTGAAGAGAATAAGGTAAGCAGTGATTTTAGTCAGATCGCCCTAGTTATTGATGGTTTTACTCGTTTCTCTTCAGAAGAAGAACACCTAGTGGATCTGCTCCATCGTAAGGGTGTTGAGATTGTCATTGGTGTATATGCGTCTAAGAGAGCCTATACTAGCCCATTTAGTGAAGGGAACCTCTATCAAGCCAGTGTTGAGTTTTTGAGACATTTGGCCTTTAAATATCAGACTAAGGCAGAAAATACTTGTCAAGAACATGAGAAACTTGATGCCTTTGCCAAAGCCTCAAAATTACTGGAAAGTGCTTATGATTATTCTGAAATTAGTTTAGATGTGAATGACGAAGATAGAAAAGACTTGCAAATCTGGTCTTGTCTGACACAAAAAGAAGAGTTGGAGTTAGTTGCTCGTAGTATTCGCCAGAAATTGCACCAAGAGCCAGAACTGAGCTATAAGCATTTTCGCATTTTACTCGGAGACGTAGGGTCTTATAAACTGTCTCTGCAGACAATTTTTAATCAATATCAGATCCCTTTTTATTTGGGTAAGAGTGAGTCTATGGCTCATCATCCTCTAACTCAATTCGTAGAATCCATCGGGCGTTTGAAACGATACAATTTCCGTCAAGAAGATTTGATTAATCTGCTACGTACTGGCTTGTATACTGACCTTAACCAAGAGGAAATTGATAGCTTTGAACAATATCTTCTTTATCTAGGGATTGATGGTCTTTCTAGTTTTAAACAAGAATTCACAAAAAATCATCATGGAAAATTTGATTTGGTCAAATTAAATGAGCTTCGTGTTCGTGTTTTAAATCCATTAGAAACCTTATTAACCAGTCGTAAGCAAAAAGCTGAGAATCTTCTTTCAAAATGGAACAACTTTTTGAAAGATGCTCATTTGACCAAGCAGTTACAAACCTTATCTGCAACGATGGAAGTAGCGGAGCAAGAAAGACAAGAGGAGGTCTGGAAGGCTTTTTGCCACGTAATGGAGCAATTTGCAACCGTGTTTGAAGGTTCCCAGGTCACTTTAGATGATTTCTTGGCACTTCTTCATTCAGGTATGAGCTTGTCCAATTATCGTACAATCCCAGCAACAGTAGATACTGTCCTGGTGCAAAGTTATGATTTGATTGCACCTTTGACAGCTGATTACATCTATGCAATTGGTTTAACTCAAGATCATTTGCCCAAAATTGCTCAAAACACTAGTTTGTTGAGCGATGAAGAAAGAGAAGTGCTAAACCAAGCAACTCAAGAAGGTTCTCAATTATTGATTGCAAGTCAAGAAAACCTCAAGAAGAATCGCTATACCATGCTTTCTTTGGTCAACTCTGCAAGGAAGCAACTAGTCTTATCAGCGCCAAGCTTACTCAATGAAAATGAGAGTAAAGAGTCGGTTTATCTGAAAGAATTGCAGGATTTTGGTTTTAGCAAGATTGAAAAGAGAATTGACCGAAAAAATCTAACAAAGGATGATATTGGTTCTTATCACAGTCTCTTGTCGAGTCTTGTTGCCTATCATCAGCAAGGTGAGGTGGAGACAAGTGACCAAGACTTAACCTTTGTCAAGGTTTTAGTTCGTGTGATGGGGAAAAAGTTGGAAGACAAAGGTTTAGAAAATCCCGTCCTACCAACAAGTCCGAAAAGCAAGGCCTTAGCTAATGATACACTGGAAGCTTTATATCCACAGGAACAAGATTTCTATCTATCTACTTCTGGATTAACAGAATTTTACCGTAATGAATACAGTTACTATCTCCGTTATGTTCTAGGTTTGCAGGAAGAATTGCGTCTCCGTCCTGATGCAAGAAGTCATGGGAATTTCTTGCATCGTATCTTTGAGCGGGCATTGAAAATGCCGAGCGATGAATCCTTTGATCGTCGTTTAGAACAAGCTATCTCTGAAACCAGTCAAGAACGTGAGTTTCAAGCTATTTATCAGGAGAGTTTGGAGGCTCAATTTACTAAGGAAGTTCTCTTAGATGTCGCACGCGCTACAGGACACATTCTTCGACATAATGCGGATGTTGAAACGATTCAGGAAGAGGCAGTCTTTGGTGGCAAGGAACAAGCCTTTATTCAGCTAGATAATGGACGAAATGTCTATGTCCGTGGTAAGGTTGACCGAATTGACCGTCTAAAATCAGATGGAGCTATCGGTGTTGTAGATTATAAGTCTTCTTTGACTCAGTTCAAGTTCCCTATGTTTTATAATGGTCTTAACTCGCAATTACCAACCTATCTAGCTGCCCTCAAGCAAGAAGGGAATACGGATTTCTTTGGAGCTATGTACCTAGAAATGGCTGAACCAATTCAGTCATTGCAAACTGCAAAAACTCTTTCAAAGGCAGTAGCAGAAACCAATAAGACTATGAAATACCAAGGCCTCTTTCTTGAAAAAGAGATAAAAAAACTTGGAGAGTTTTACAATAAAAATAAGACTTATCAGTTGTCAGATGAGGAATTCCAGTTATTGTTAGACTATAATGCCCTTCTCTACAAAAAAGCGGCAGAGAAGATTTTATCTGGTGAATTTGCGATCAACCCTTATACAGAAAACGGTAGAAGCATTGCACCCTATGTTCAACAATATCAAGCTATTACAGGTTTTGAAGCCAATTACCATCTAGGTCAGGCGAGATTTTTAGAGAAAGTTGCCAAGAGCAATGCCAAGGAAGCTTGGTTTAATAAAATCAGAGAGGAGTTGGAGCGATGAAATTTTTAACCCAAGAAGAGATTGCAGCCTTACAAGTAGCAGAAGCTCAGTCTAACAAGAAACCTAAGAAAACAGCTGAACAAATTCAAGCTATTTATAGCTCTGGTCAAAATATTCTGGTCTCAGCTTCAGCTGGTTCAGGGAAAACCTTTGTTATGGCTGAACGAATTCTTGACCAACTAGCGCGTGGAGTAGAAATTCGCCAACTCTTTATCTCAACCTTTACAGTCAAGGCAGCAACTGAGTTAAAAGAACGCTTAGAAAAGAAAATCAGCCAACAAATCCAAGAGACACAAGATTTGGAAATAAAAAAACACCTTGGCAGACAGTTAGCTGATTTACCCAATGCTGCGATTGGGACCATGGACTCTTTTACCCAAAAATTCCTGACCAAGCATGGTTATCTCCTTGACCTCTCTCCAAATTTTCGCATTCTTCAGAATGAAAGTGAGCAGCTTCTCTTAAAAAATGAGGTTTTTCGACAAGTTTTTGAACATCACTACCAAGGCAAGGATAAAGATAATTTTAGTCGATTGGTCAAGAACTTTGCAGGTAGAAGCAAAGACGCGCGTGGACTGCGTAAACAGGTCTATATGATTTATGACTTTTTGCAATCCACTAGTAATCCTCAGGCTTGGCTACAGGAATCTTTCCTAAAAGGTTTTGAAAAGGCTGATTTTACGGTTGCTAAAGAAACCCTTGCAGAGGATATAAAAGAAAGACTTTGGGATTTAGAAAGCTTTTTCCGTTATCATTTGGATAATGATGCCAAGGAATTTGGCAAAGCAGCTTATTTAGAATCTGTCCAACAAGTTCTAGATGAAATCGGAGCTTTAACCAACGAATCAACTTTTAATCAATATCAAGAAGTTTTAGACCGAGTTGTTAGTATCTCTAAGGATAAGGGAGGTCGTGCTCTTACAAATGCCAGTCGTAAGGCCGAACTGCAAGACTTGAAAGAAACCTACAACCAAGAGAGAAAAGCAAAAATTGAAAAGTTGATTGCACTAAATGATCAAATCACTTTATTGAAATTTCAAGAAGATTATCATCAAGATTCTTGGGACTTGGCAAAGACATTCCAAGTCTTCATGAGAGATTTTGTTGATGCCTATCGACAACGAAAACGCGAAGAGAATGCTTTCGAATTTGCGGATATTAGCCATTATACCATTGAGATTTTGGAAAACTTCCCACAGGTTCGTCAAGAGTACCAGGAACGCTTCCATGAAGTCATGGTTGATGAGTACCAAGATACCAACCATATCCAGGAAAGAATGTTGGAACTCCTCTCAAACGGCCATAATCGTTTTATGGTAGGAGATATTAAGCAGTCTATTTATCGTTTTAGACAGGCAGATCCCCAAATCTTCAACGAAAAATTTCATAGATTTGCTCAAGATGACAAAGAAGGTCAATTAATTCTACTTAAAGAAAATTTTCGGAGCAGTTCAGAAGTTCTAGATGCTACGAATGATGTCTTTAAACATCTCATGGACGAGGAAGTAGGAGAGATATCTTATGACGGTATGCATCAACTTGTTTTTGGAAATACTGATATTCAAGCAAATCCTGAAAACAAGGCAGAAGTTCTCTTATATGATAAGGATGATAGCGATTCTGATGATGAGGAAGAACTTACAAGCAACAAACTGACTGGTGAGATGCGCATGGTGCTTAAGGAGATAATTCACCTTCATAATGATAAGGGTGTACCTTTCAAGGACATGGCTCTCTTAACTGCCAGCAGAAGTCGCAATGACCAGGTCCTACTTGCCTTGTCTGACTATGGTATTCCAGTCAAGACAGACGGCGCCCAATCAAACTATTTGCAATCCCTAGAAGTGCAGGTTATGTTGGATACTCTTCGTGTCATTCACAACCCTCTTCAAGATTTCGCTTTAGTTGCTCTCATGAAGTCTCCTATGTTTAGCTTTGATGAAGATGAATTGGCTCGATTAGCTCTTCAGAAATCCGAGTTTAAGGTTCAAGAAAACTTTTATGAGAAGCTAGTTAATGTTCAGAAGAAAATTGGTCTTCAAAAGGATTTAATCAAAGCTGAATTACAAAAGAAACTAAACTTCTTCATGGAAACTGTCCAGGCTTGGCGTTTGTATTCTAAAACGCACTCACTTTATGATCTCATTTGGAAAATCTATAGTGACCGCTTTTACTATGACTATGTTGGTGCTTTACCAAATGGACAGGCCAGACAGGCTAACCTCTATGCCTTAGCTTTACGAGCAGATCAGTTTGAAAAGAGTAATTACAAGGGATTATCTCGCTTTATTCGAATGATTGACCAAGTCTTGGAAACCCAGCATGATCTTGCCAATGTTGCTGTAGCACCACCTAAGGATGCTGTAGAACTTATGAGTATTCATAAAAGTAAGGGCCTTGAGTTTCCTTATGTCTTTATCCTTAATATTGATCAGCAATTTAACAAGCAAGATTCCATGTCTGAGGTCATCTTAAGTCGAAGAAATGGCCTTGGTCTCAAGTATGTTGCTAGAGTTGCTACAGATGCCAAAGAGGAATACGTTCCATCTACGATTAAATTATCTATCCCAAGCTTGACCTATACGCAAAACGAAGAAGAACTTCAGTTAGCAAGTTATTCTGAACTCATGCGTTTACTTTATGTAGCCATGACGCGAGCTGAGAAAAAATTATATTTAGTTGGAAAAGGATCTCGTGAAAAATTAGAAGCCAAAGAATATCCGACAAATGGAAAAGGTCTTTTGACTCGAGAAACTAGACTAGATGCTAGTAATTTCCAAGATTGGATTTGGGCCATTTATCAAGCATTTTCTAAGGAGGATTTACACTTCACTGTGCGCTTTGAGGGTGAAGAAGATTTAACCCAAGAAGCTATCGGAGAATTGGAAAATAAAAGCCAGCTCCAAGACCAATCCCAAGCAGATAATCGCCAGTCAGAAACCATCAAAGATGCGTTGGAAATGCTAAAAGAAGTGGAAGTGTATAATGATATCCACCGTGCAGCAATCAATCTTCCAAGTGTACAAACCCCTAGTCAGCTTAAAAAATTCTATGAACCTGTCATGGATATGGAAGGTGTAGTAGTAGTAGCTGGTCAAAGTCAACTAAAAGAAAGTACGGTTCAATTCAACCTTCCTGATTTCTCTAAAACTAAGAAAGTTACTGGTGCTGAAATTGGTAGTGCTACCCATGAACTCATGCAGAGAATTAATCTAGCTAAGAAACCAACTTTAGAGACTTTAACAGATGCTTTAGAGCAAGTTCAAGTAAGTTCAGCTGTCAAATCCAAAATCAATCTAGGAAAAATTTTGTCCTTCTTTGATACAGCTCTAGGTCAAGAGATTCTTGCAAATCAAGATAAACTCTATCGAGAACAACCTTTCTCAATGTTGAAAAGAGATGCTAAGAGTCAGGAAGATTTTGTTGTCCGTGGAATCTTAGATGGATATCTCCTCTACAATGATAAGATTGCTCTCTTTGACTACAAGACAGATCGTTATGAGCATGCTAGTCAACTTGTTGAACGTTATCGTGGTCAATTAGAACTCTATGCAGAGGCTCTATCTCGTTCATATCAGATAGAAACCGTTGAAAAATATTTGATTCTACTTGGTAAAGACCAAGTAGAAGTCGTTAAACTTTAAAAAGAAAGGAGACATCATGTCCATTCCTGTTAGAAAAAACTTATATGATGCAGTTTTAGAGGCCTCTAAAGCCGATACTTGGGAACAAGCTACCAAAGAATGGAGTGAAGTTTCCTTGATTTTTAATGGAATCGGTCGAAGCAATTGTGTCTGCGGTAATGCTATTAAGTATGCTTATGAACTTTTTAACGGAGTTACTGGCAAACGCCTCTTCCCCATTGGGAGTGACTGTGTGCGTCATTTCCAAAGAATTAGCCTAGATCAACAGCTAGAAGAGGAAGAAAAACTTCTCAGAAAGCTTGAAAATCTAACCAGAAAGGCCCAGAAAAAAGAAGTCATTCGAGTTAATAAAACGGATTTTGATGAGCGACTAATCAACTGGCTATGGGAAAAGGGAGCTTTCAAGTCAAATCGTGGCAATCAATTCTCACCAGAAAAGGATTATCAACTCTTTTTGGAAGTTTTTCAAGGTGGAAGTTGGAGTAGGGCAGAGCCTTTGAAGAAAGCTCGTATGGAGGAAGTCCTTGAAAAATTTATCAAACCCTTTCTACTTGGAAAATCTGACGATCAGCTCTATCTTGTTAAACTAGGAAAAGAAAAAATTGACTATGAGCAGGAACTTCGCATCAAGGCTGAAAAGGAGCGAAAGAAGCGAGACAAGATTGCTAAACAATATGCGGATAACCTGGTTCTAGCAATGGGACCAGCTGAACGTGCCTATCAGGATTACTTTGGACTGAGCGAAACACTGACACTAGAAGAGCGCCAGTGGGAAAAGATTCTCTTCGGTAAAAATCGGACAGAACGTTCTATAAAATCAAAACAGTACCAAAGAGAACTCGAAAAGGATCAACGCATTGCTAGTCAAGATCCTCTTGAAAGAAAACAAAAGCAAGTCTGGTTGCTTAACTCGTATTTTAAGGATATACCCGAAGAAAAAGCTCGATTTTCCCGACTTCTAATCATGTATCGAAAAACTGGAGAAATTCCATTTTCAACTGACTATCTCTCTAACACTTTGCTTGACTTTTTCTACAAAATGAAGGCTTTTGAATTTGAAATAGCACCTGATCAGGTACGTGATTTTCTAAAGGAATGTTTAGATGAAGAAAACCTATCATCCGCTCAAAAATCTTGGATAGAAGGCATTTTAACCAACTGCATCAAACCTTTTTTAGAAAGAATGATAGTATAGCGGTAGTTTTCGTCCTGCATGGAGAGACTCATTATTGTTAAAATTATGTCTCTAAAACATTTGACATAATTTTATTTATGTATTAACTTGAAATTTTTGTATCAACATTAAAAATTAGAAAGAAACTATGTCAAAAGAAATCGATATCGAATATTATCACCAACTAGCCTTGCAAAAACAAAAAGAGCATCGTAAGTTTTTAGGAAATCTAAAGAAGAAAGCGCCTAAAAATTTAGATAAAATTGCGCTTGAAATCCATCAAGAAGTTTTTACTGAAATTGATTGTACAGCCTGCGCTAACTGCTGTAAGAGTCTTGGTCCAGACTTCAAAGAAGCAGATATCACACGTATTGCCAAGTATTTTAAAATGAAATTGCCAGCCTTTGAAGCTGAGTTTTTGCAAGTAGATGAAGATGGAGATAAGGTCTTCAAATCGATGCCCTGTCCATTTTTAGGAGGCGATAATCTCTGTTCCATCTACGACGTCCGTCCCAAAGCCTGTCGTGAATTTCCACATACTGACCGTAAGAAGATTTACCAAATCAATAATCTAACGATCAAAAACACTTTAACTTGTCCTGCGGCCTATCTCTTTGTTGAAAGATTAAGAGAGAAAATAGAGTAAATTTCCTTTTTAATAATAAATTTTATCCTCAAGTACTCTTGTTATTTGAGGGTTTTTGTATATTTATTTTTATCTGAAAATTCAAACTAAATTTCTTATTAAGTGATAAGTCCTTTTTTAAA
Organism: Streptococcus sp. oral taxon 431; assembly: GCF_023115445.1. GTDB lineage: Bacteria > Bacillota > Bacilli > Lactobacillales > Streptococcaceae > Streptococcus. Next base: position 165,288 of record NZ_JALDUI010000001.1, read on the forward strand.
AGCTTAAAGTTTTTTAAACTTTTTCTTAAAGAAAACTGATATAAGGTGTTTTTAAGCGATGTTCTGTATAGTTATACCATCATCAAAGAAAGAGGTATCGATATGAACTACATAGTCATTCCAGCTTATCAACCAGATAATAAACTTATCAAACTCATCGAAAAAATTCACGAAAAGAGTGATTTTCATATCTTAGTCATAGACGACGGCAGTTCATCAGAGTGCCAAAAAATCTTTGATAAAGCAAAACAATTTGCTACTGTCATTCGTCACCAGGTGAACCAAGGTAAAGGACAGGCTCTAAAAACAGCCTTTACTTATATCCAAGAACAAAACATTTATGGTACGGTTGTCACAGCAGATGCGGATGGACAGCACAAGGTATGGGATATTTTCCGCACGGCTAATAAAGCTTCCGAAAATCCAAACAAGCTAATCTTGGGTGTACGTGCCTTTTCTGGAAAAGTTCCCCTTCGTAGCCGTTTTGGTAACAGCTTAACCAAAGCTCTCTTTAAGCTTCAAACAGGAGTAGGAGTAACAGATACGCAGACAGGTCTTCGTGCTTTTACGACAAACTTGATTCCTTTTATGTTAAAAATAGAAGGCCAACGTTATGAATATGAAATGAATATGTTGCTCGAAGCAACAAAAGAATACGAGATTCTAGAAGTGCCTATTGAAACTGTCTATATCAACGATAATGAGGCTTCACACTTCCGTCCAATCCAAGACGGGCTCATGATTTATAAAAATATCTTTAAATTTGCCTTATCATCTCTTAGTAGCTTTGTTGTAGACTATGTCGTTTACGCCCTAGCAATCTTGATTTTGCCGACAGTTCCGGCGAGTCTACGAATCTTTCTAGCAAACGGAGTCGCTCGTGTGACTAGCTCTATTTTCAATTATTCTACAAATAAGAAACTAGTCTTTAAAAATGACGATAGTCTTGTGAAAACAGGGATGGGATACTTTGGTCTAGCAGTCGGACTCTTTATCTTAGACACACTACTGATTCGTCTCTTCTTTACAGTCTTTGGTATCAACCTTCTAATTGCTAAAGTTATCGTCGGCATCCTTCTCTTCGCTGTTTCTTGGACAGTTCAGAAGAAATTTATCTTTAAGGAAAGGACATCAACTGTATTATGAAATTTTTAAAGAAACGCTATGCTTACGCCTCAGTTCTTGGCCTACTCTTGACAGGATCCTTTAGTTACTCAATGCTAAAGACCTTTGTCCTCGCTGAAACTATCTCGACAGTTGCCACAACTAGCACAAGTTCCAATGCAGCAGCAGCAAGTCAAGCTGCTAAGACAGCTACTGTCACTGACTCTAGTTATAAAGATGACAATATTTCCGTCAATTTGTCTGAAACGACAGTCAATAATACCCAAGTCTACGTTGCAGATATTACTCTGAGTTCATCAGATTATCTGAAAACTGCCTTTGCTCAAAATGCTTATGGAACTAACGTAACTGCAAAAACCTCTGTAACCGCAGCTGACAACAATGCCATTTTAGCGGTAAATGGGGATTACTATGGTGCTAACTCTACAGGTTATGTTATCCGTAATGGAGTAGTTTATCGTGATACTGTTCGTGAAGATTCTAGTAATGGGGACTTAGCTATTTATAAAGACGGCTCTTTCAAGGTCATTTACGAAGATCAAATCTCAGCTGAGCAACTAGTAAATGACGGTGTTGTCAATCTCTTGGCTTTTGGACCAGCCTTGGTCGAAAATGGTGAAATTGCAGTTGATACCAATACAGAAGTAGGACAAGCAATGGCTTCAAATCCTCGTACAGCTATTGGTATTATCGATGAAAACCACTATATCATCGTGGTTTCAGATGGACGTACCTCTGAAAGTGAAGGTCTCTCTCTTTATCAGCTTGCTGAGGTCATGAAATCTTATGGAGCAAAAACAGCCTACAACCTTGATGGTGGTGGATCATCTACACTTTACTTCAACGGTCAGGTTATCAATAAACCAACGACTGGAGGAAACAAAATTTCAGAAAGGGCGGTGAGTGATATTGTCTACATCGGTTACTAATCTTGGCAAAAAACGTTTTAAGAAAACAGTCATTTCTTACACACTAATCACTATTTTCTTCTTTGCATTTTCTAGAATTTACGAAGCATTCAGCTTTGGAGAAACTTCTGTTCATATGCACTATCTATTTACTGCACCTCTTGTAGGGGGGATTCTACTAGCAATCTTTCTCAAGGTTCTCCCTCATTTCTCTCGTATTAGTCTAAATCTATGGAATTCGGCAGTAGCGATTATTACAGCGGGTACACTTTTCCGTGGTATTGTCAACCTTTCAGGACGCTCAACAACCTTGGATGCACCCTACTGGTATGTTGGGATTGGGTTTGGAATACTAGCGATCTTCACTATTTTCATCAATCCAAACCTTTGGAATAATTCTGCTAAAGCAACAAAAACAAATCGCAAAGAAGTCTATAGTCAGGTATAATGTTATAAAAAAGTAGTCGTTCAGCTGATGTTCGACTACTTTTTATTGACTTTTATTTCTCAAATATTGTAGAAATATTACAAGTTCTTTTCTTCTGAAAGATACTACTTTTATATTTAACAGAATATTGTATAATATAGTGGATAAATACTGTTTTTTACACAATATATAGAAGCATCAAATACAATATCTAGATATTTGTTAGGAGAAAAGAATGAAAAAAATATTGCTGGCAAGTACGGTTGCCCTCTCTATGGCAGGTTTTGCAAAAACAACCGTCTATGCCGAGGATTCTCAAGCTACCAATAATATTCAATCATCAGAAAGAGCTTCTTCGAATACAGTAAGCAATGAGAAGAAAAAACAAAGCGAAGCTGAAAAAGCAACCTCTAAAACTCCTGATACCCAGGAACAATCTTCAAAAGAAGCAATAGTAGAGGTAGTTAACAAAGAAGGTTGGCAAAAAGAAAATAACCAATGGCGTTATTATGAAAATAATCAGCCTGTTTCAAATTGGAAAAAAATAGCAGGAGTCTGGTACTATTTCAATCAAGATGGCATCATGCTTAGTAATATTATCTTTAATGATTACCTATTGAATAGTAGTGGTGCTATGGCAGAATCTTCTTGGGTAAAAATTGCTGATAAATGGTACTATGCCAATGAAGATGGGAAAGTTACTCGTAATAATTGGAAAAAGATAGCTGGTGTTTGGTATCGATTTGATGAATCTGGCACAATGTTAAGCAATACTATTTATAATGATTATCTTCTCAAGACTAGTGGTGCTATGGCAGAAAATTCTTGGGTAAAAATTGCTGATAAATGGTACTATGCCAATGAAGATGGGAAAGTTACTCGTAATAGTTGGAAAAAGATAGCTGGTGTTTGGTACCGATTTGATGAATCTGGCACAATGTTAAGCAATACTATTTATAATGATTATCTTCTCAAAAGTAGTGGTGCTATGGTGGAAAATTCCTGGTTAAAACTTGAGGATAAGTGGTATTATGCTACAGAATCAGGAAAAATTATTCGCGACAAGTGGGAAAAAATCAGCGGTACATGGTACTATTTTAATAAAGATGGTGACATGCTAAATAGCCAATGGAAATCTAAATACTATCTAAAAGATAGTGGTGCTATGGCTGAGAGTGAATGGATCTTTGATAAGAAATATAATAGCTGGTTCTACCTCAAGTCGGACGGCACCTATGCTGAAAATCAATGGCAGGGTGCTTACTATCTAAAATCTGGTGGCTATATGGCTAAGAATGAATGGATTTTTGATAAGAACTATGATGCTTGGTATTACCTCAAAGAGGATGGGGTATATGTAACAGGGACTTTCAAAATCAAAGGTAAAGACTATTCATTCCAAAGAAATGGAAAATGGATTTCTGATCCATCATCCTATTATAAAGTAACACCAATTACAGCTTATGTATACAGTGCTTCTGGTGATAGACTCAGCTATATCTCACAAGGTAGCATTGTTTCGGTTACTGGGGCTGAAGTTCAAGGTGGTCGACTTCCAGTCAAAATATCAGGACTTTCAGGATATATGAACAAGAGTGATCTAGTAGCGGTCAGCTCAGATAGTGAATTCATTCCTCACTATACTACGGATGGTCGTTATCTTTACCATGAGTTGTCACCTTACGCAAGTATTCGAGTTGCACCACATAGTTCATCAATGACTATTGGTAAAAAGTATTATTCAGCTGATGGTATTAACTTTGAAAACTTTACAGTTAAAAATCCTTTCTTATTTAGAGATTTAAGAAAACCAAGCAATTACACGGCTGAGGAATTAGATAAAGTCTATTCTCTTATGAATATCAAGGGAAGTCGTCTGGCAGGTAAGGGGGCAATCTTTAAAGAAGCTGAAGAACGCTATCAGATCAACGCTCTCTATCTAATCGCCCATAGTGCCCTTGAAAGTTCATGGGGACGTAGCCAAATTGCTAAGGATAAAAATAATTTCTTCGGTATCGCAGCTTACGATACAACACCATATGATTCAGCTAAAAGCTTCGACGATGTTGACAAGGGTATCTTAGGTGCAGCTAAGTGGATTCGCGAAAATTACATCGATAATGGCAGAACATACCTAGGAAATAAATCATCAGGTATGAATGTTCTTTATGCTTCAGATCCATACTGGGGAGAAAAAATTGCAAGTATCATGATGAGAATCAATAGTCAGCTAGGTGAAAAAGATTAAAAATCATTAAAATCGATAACGACTGCAAAGTGGTTATCGATTTTGCTTATCAAGAGAAACTTGAGAAATGAACTTTATGAAACAGAATATTGAGAATATAAATAAAAGAGGAATTGATTTACGTGACTTAGGGATTGATGCATACGCTTATGATTATTCAGTAATCCCAGACTTACTTGATAATCTCAAAGCCAATAATCAAATTATACTAGGTGGGGATGTCTTTTGCTACAAGAATGGCCAACTGACACATACTTATGATAATTGGTATTACGAGAAACAAGATCCAACTATTGATATCTGGAAATCCCTTTTCCAAACATAAAGTTTATTAGCAACTATGTAAAAAATCATGGTGAACACTATTATTTTTCAATCGTTTTAGACGATGACGATTTTCATTTGTGACTGATTTACTTAGAAAACATTTTACAATCGGCATTGAATCAAGCGTCAAATACGAGAAATCATGTTATAATAAAAGATAGTGATTTATTTTAGAAAAAGGATTTGTATTTAATTTTTGAAACTGGAAAAATAGATATAAATCCAATAAGAGAAAGGAATTTTACAGAATGGCAACTATTCAATGGTTTCCTGGACACATGTCTAAGGCGCGTCGTCAGGTTCAGGAAAATTTAAAATTTGTTGATTTTGTGACTATTTTGGTAGATGCACGTTTGCCCTTGTCTAGTCAAAATCCGATGCTAACTAAAATTGTAGGAGATAAACCAAGACTATTGATTTTGAACAAGGCAGACCTAGCAGACCCAGCATTAACAAAAGAATGGCGTCAGCACTTTGAATCCCAAGGAATTCAAACACTGGCCATTAATTCTAAAGAACAAATTACTGTAAAAGTCGTAACGGATGCTGCTAAGAAGCTCATGGCAGATAAGATTGCTCGTCAAAAGGAACGTGGAATTCAAATTGAAACCTTACGCACCATGATTATCGGGATTCCAAACGCTGGTAAATCAACGCTGATGAACCGTTTGGCTGGTAAGAAAATTGCTGTAGTTGGTAACAAGCCAGGTGTGACAAAAGGCCAACAATGGCTTAAAACCAATAAGGACCTTGAAATCTTGGACACCCCAGGGATTCTCTGGCCAAAATTCGAAGATGAAACGGTCGCCCTTAAACTCGCATTGACTGGAGCTATCAAAGATCAGTTGCTTCCAATGGATGAAGTGACGATTTTTGGACTCAACTACTTTAAAACCCATTATCCCGATAAGCTTCAAGAACGTTTCAAACAAATGAATCTGGATGATGAAGCTCCAGAAATTATCATGGATATGACGCGTATCCTTGGTTTCCGTGATGATTACGATCGATTTTACAACCTCTTTGTCAAGGAAGTTCGTGATGGAAAACTAGGCAACTATACATTAGATACATTGGAAGACCTCAATGGCAACGATTAAAGAAATAAGAGAAGCATTAGCAAAGATAACTGAACTTGAAAGTCCCTTGTTCAAGGAATTTGAAAAAGATTCTCGTTCAGGTGTCCAAAAAGAAATTCAAAAGCGGAAAAAAGCCCTTCAATCTGACATTGATGAAAATCTCCGCTTAGAGGCTATGCTTAGCTATGAAAAAGAGCTTTACGAGAATGGAATAAGCTTCATTGCTGGAGTTGATGAAGTTGGTAGAGGTCCCTTAGCTGGTCCTGTTGTTGCTGCAGCAGTCATTCTGCCCAAAAATTGTAAAATAAAAGGCTTGAATGACAGTAAAAAGATTCCCAAGAAAAAACATGAAGAGATTTTTCAGGCTGTCAAAGATAATGCCCTAGCAATCGGTATTGGGATTATGGACAATCAAGTCATTGATCAAGTCAATATCTACGAAGCGACGAAACTAGCCATGAAAGAAGCTATTTATCAGCTTGAGCCTCAACCAGAGCACCTCTTGATTGATGCTATGAAGTTGGATTTGCCGATTTCTCAGACATCCATCATCAAAGGAGATGCCAACTCCTTATCTATTGCAGCAGCATCGATTATAGCTAAAGTTACCAGAGATAAGATCATGGCTAACTATGACCAAGAATTTCCAGGCTATGATTTTGCTCAAAATGCTGGCTATGGAACTGCTAAGCATCTAGAAGGAATTGAAAAACACGGTGTCACACCTATTCATCGCACCAGTTTTGAACCGATTAAAACGATCGTTTCAGAAACTAGTAAAAGATAATTAAAGGAGAGAATTATGGGGGAACAGTCGGAAATACTCAGCTCCAAGAAAGAATTTGCCTTCGCATCCAGTACGATCTTAGCTCAAGTAGGGCGAGGTATTATTGTCGGATTAGTCGTAGGAATTATTGTAGGATCATTTCGATTTTTGATCGAAAAAGGCTTTCATATCGTTCAAGGATTTTATCAAGACCAAGAGAATCTGATACGGAATCTATTGATTATTTTATTGTTTTATATCCTCATTTGGTTACTTAGTGCCAAATTAACACGTTCAGAAAAAGATATCAAAGGTTCTGGTATTCCTCAAGTTGAAGCGGAGTTAAAAGGTCTCATGTCTCTCAACTGGTGGAGTGTCCTCTGGAAGAAATACATTCTAGGTATCTTGGCCATTGCGAGTGGGCTCATGCTCGGTCGTGAAGGTCCCAGTATTCAGCTAGGTGCCGTTGGAGGAAAAGGAATTGCTAAATGGCTCAAGTCTAGCCCTGTTGAGGAGCGTTCTTTGATTGCTAGCGGAGCTGCTGCTGGACTTGCTGCAGCCTTTAATGCACCGATTGCGGGGTTATTATTTGTAGTAGAAGAAGTCTATCACCATTTTTCACGATTCTTCTGGGTTTCTACCTTGGCAGCCAGTCTGGTAGCAAACTTCGTCTCTCTTCTCATCTTCGGCTTAACACCTGTTTTGGATATGCCGGATGATATCCCTCTTATGAGTCTTAGTCAATATTGGATTTATCTGGTGATGGGAATTTTTCTTGGGCTCTCAGGTTTTCTTTATGAAAAAACCGTTCTGAATGTCGGAAAAGTTTATGATTGGATTGGCCAAAAGGTTCATATTGATAAAGCTTATCATCCGATTTTTGCTTTTATCCTGATTATTCCAGTTGGAATATTTCTACCTCAAATACTTGGTGGAGGCAATCAGGTTGTCTTATCCTTAACAGAACAAGATTATAGCTTCCAAATTCTCTTACTTTACTTTATCATTCGCTTTATCTGGAGCATGATTAGTTACGGAAGTGGACTGCCAGGAGGTATTTTCTTACCTATTTTAGCTTTAGGTTCTTTACTTGGTGCCCTAGTAGGTGTTATTTGTGTCAATCTTGGACTTATTAGTCAGCAGCAATTTCCTATCTTTGTTATCCTTGGAATGAGTGGTTATTTTGGGGCTATCTCAAAAGCACCTTTGACAGCTATGATACTTGTGACAGAAATGGTTGGTGACATCCGCAATCTCATGCCTTTAGGTATGGTGACACTAGTTGCCTACATCGTCATGGATTTGCTCAAAGGGGCACCTGTCTATGAAGCCATGTTGGAGAAAATGCTACCTGAATCAGCAACTGATGATGGAGAAGTTACTCTAATAGAAATCCCAGTATCAGATAAAATAGCTGGTAAACAAGTACACGAACTCAATTTACCACACAATGTGCTTATCACAACCCAAGTACATAATGGTAAAAGTAAAACAGTTAATGGATCTACAAGAATGTATCTAGGTGATATGATTCATCTCGTGATTCCAAAAAGTGAAATTGGAAAAGTAAAAGATTTGCTATTATAGAAGCCTTTGTTTACATAATTTATCTTACGTAACTCAATAATTAAATAAAAAGATTTTGCAGTTAAATTTATAGATTCTAAGAAATTGAAATGATTTTAAACAAAACTCGGTCTCTAGATGATGAGATCGAGTTTTTATATTATATTCGAATAGACTGAAGAAGATTAGAAATTTTAAAACTATAAGTTCAATGAAGCAATGAATTACCAAATTTTAAGCGGTTTTTCCATTATATAGCTTACTAAGACAATCCTATATGTCCCCTACAACATCTTTCCGAAAAACTATAATTTTCTTGAAAAATATAACTAGCTATGCTATACTACTAGTATAGAATATTTGGAGAAAAACATGAAACGCGAGACTTTATTAGAACGGATTGATAGACTTAAACAAGTCATGCCTTGGTACGTCTTAGAATATTACCAATCAAAACTGGCCGTTCCATATAGTTTTACGACCTTGTACGAATACTTAAAGGAATACGATCGATTTTTCAACTGGGTCTTGGAATCTGGTATATCAGATGCTGACACTATGGCCAATATTCCCTTAGACGTTCTGGAGCACATGACCAAGAAAGACATGGAATCCTTTATTCTTTACTTACGTGAACGTCCTTTGCTTAATGCTAATACAACTAAAAATGGTGTCTCCCAAACAACCATTAACCGTACTTTATCAGCTCTTTCTAGTCTTTATAAGTATTTAACTGAGGAAGTTGAAAACGAGCAAGGGGAACCTTATTTCTACCGTAACGTCATGAAGAAGGTTGCTACTAAGAAAAAGAAAGAAACCTTGGCGGCCAGAGCTGAAAATATCAAACAAAAGCTCTTTTTAGGGGATGAAACGGAAGGTTTTCTTAACTACATCGACCAGGAGTACCCGCAAACACTCTCAAATCGCGCCTTATCTTCCTTTAATAAGAATAAAGAGCGAGATTTAGCCATCATTGCACTGCTTCTTGCCTCTGGTGTCCGTCTCTCTGAGGCGGTTAACCTGGATCTTCGTGATCTCAACCTCAAAATGATGGTGATTGATGTTACTCGTAAGGGTGGAAAACGCGACTCGGTCAATGTTGCTGCCTTTGCTAAGCCTTATTTGGAGCAATATCTTGCTATTCGCGACAAACGCTATAAGACAGAAAAGAATGATACAGCTCTCTTTCTAACTATGTATAGAGGTGTTCCAAACCGCATCGATGCTTCTAGTGTTGAAAAAATGGTAGCCAAGTATTCAGAAGACTTCAAAGTCCGCGTGACGCCCCATAAATTACGCCACACTCTTGCGACTCGCCTCTATGATGCAACCAAATCCCAAGTTTTGGTCAGCCACCAGCTAGGACATGCTAGCACACAAGTTACCGATTTGTATACCCATATCGTTAATGAAGAGCAAAAGAATGCCTTAGATAGTTTGTAACATAATATAAATTATGTTACAATTGAAAAAGAAGTTGGTAAAGTCCAACTTCTTTTTTCTTTATTCAACAACTGCTTCAGCAATTTCTTCAGCAGTAATCCCTGCGAAGTAACGGCCTAAGTTAATGGTTTGAAGGGCTTTAAGAACATCTTCACGTTCGTATTTAACACCACGAAGGACATCTTCTACTGCTGCAACATCTTCGATACCAAAGAAGTCACCGTAAATCTTAATGTCTTGAATTTTTGATTCAATGACGTTAGCAAAGATTTCAACCTTACCACTTGGGAATTTAGTTCCACGACGGACATTGTATTTAGGTGATTTCCCATAGTTCCAGTCCCAAGTTCCAAACTTAGTTTCTTTGATACGATTGATTTCAGCCAATTCTTCATCTGAAAATACATATTCTGTCATTTCAGGATATTCTTTCTTCATGTATTCCAAAAGTAGATCACGGAATTCTTCTACGGTGATTTTTTCTGGCAATTCATCTACGATATTGGTTACACGTGCGCGAACTGATTTAACACCTTTAGACTCAAATTTGTCCTTAGATACTTTGAGGGCATTAGCAAGGACTGACAAATCCACGTCAAAGAGAAGACAACCATGGTGCATGATACGACCATTGATATAGGCTTGTGCATTTCCACAGAATTTCTTGCCATCAATCTCAAGGTCGTTACGGCCAGTGAACTCAGCTTTAACACCGAGTTCAGCTAAGGTATTGATAACTGGAGTAGAGAAGCTCTTGAAGTCAAAGGCCTTGTTTTCATCTTCTTTTGAAATAATGGTGTAGTTAAGGTTATTCAAATCATGGTAAACAGCCCCACCACCACTGATACGGCGCACTACTTCAATTCCGTGTTCACGAACATAGTCACGGTTAATTTCTTCAATCGTATTTTGGTGACGTCCTACAATGATAGATGGTTTGTTGATCCAAAGAAGGAAGATTTGATCCTCGTCCAAAAGATGTTTAAAAGCATATTCCTCTAAAGCAATATTAAAGGCAGTGTCATTTGAATGATTGATAATGTATTTCATAGTATTTCCAAAAATCTAGTTTTTAAATTCTGTTCATAACAATCCAATTTTCTAAAGTGGTAAAAAGAAATGTAACGATAACACGTTACATTTCTCGGAAAAATTGAGACAAGAGGCTCAATTTTTAGACATGGAACTCTAATAGAGGTCGCTGCCGTCCGTACTACTTTAAGAAAATTTAGTTGAAAAACTTATTTATTTTTTCTTAGGTGAATGGATAGCCATTCCAAGAACATCAGCAAATGCTTCGTACATAACTTCAGAGTATGTTGGGTGACCGTGGATTGTCTTAAGCATTTCTTCAACAGTGATTTCCATTTCGATGATACTTGACGCTTCGTTGATCAACTCTGCAGCAGCAGGACCAATGATATGAACACCAAGGATTTCACCATATTTCTTATCGGCAATGACTTTAACAAATCCTTGAGCAGCATCTGATGCAATGGCACGTCCGTTTGCAGCAAAGTTGAATTTACCGATTTGGACATCGTATTTCTCACGAGCTTGTTCTTCAGTCAAACCGACTGCTGCTACTTCTGGAAGTGTGTAAATAGCTGCAGGAGTCAAGTTCAATTTGGCAACAGCGTGGTTTCCTTTAAGGGCGTTTTCAGCAGCTACTTCACCCATACGGAAGGCAGCGTGAGCCAACATCTTAGTACCGTTGATATCACCTGGTGCATAAATACCAGGAACAGAAGTTTCCATGTACTCGTTAACCTTGATACGACCACGGTCTAACTCAAACTCAACTTCTCCGATTCCTTCAAGATCTGGAACACGACCGATTGAAAGAAGGGCTTTGTTTGCGATGACATCATCTTTTCCTTCAACCTTGATACGAAGTTTGCCATCTTCTTCAATGATTTCTTGAAGTTTAGTACCTGTCAAGATAGTCATACCTTTGCGTTCAAGAATCAAGCGAAGATTCTTAGATACTTCCGCATCCATTGCTGGGACAATGCGATCCATCATTTCGATAACAGTAACTTTTGAACCAAATGTCATGAAGGCTTGACCAAGCTCAATACCGACAACTCCACCACCAATGATAACGAGGCTTTCTGGTACTTCATTCATTTCAAGGATATCGTCACTAGTCATAACAAGTGATGATTCCATTCCAGGAACGTTAATCTTGCTTACTTTTGAACCACCAGCAAGAATAATCTTCTTAGTTTCAAGCAATTCAGAACCATTTACCAAGACATTTTTATCTTTAGTAATAGTACCGATACCCTTATGAACATCAACTCCATAGCTACGAAGAAGTCCTGCAACACCACCTACAAGGGTATTGACAACTTTAGATTTTGTTTCTAAAAGTTTGTCCATATCAACTGTGAAATTAGGATTTTCAATTACGATACCACGATTTGCTGCATGACCGATATTTTCGATAATTTCGGCGTTGTGAAGGTAAGTCTTAGTTGGGATACATCCACGGTTCAAACAAGTTCCACCAAGTTCAGATTTCTCAACAAGAGCAACCTTACCACCTAATTGAGCTGCTTTAATGGCAGAAACATAACCAGCAGGTCCACCACCAATAACAACGATATCATAAGCATCATCGCTCTTACCATCATCGTTCGAAGCACTTGCTGCAGGTGCTGGGCTAGCTTCTGGTGCAGCTGCTCCAGCTGATGGGATGTTTTCCCCTTCCTCACCAAGATAACCGATAACTTCAGTAACAGGAACAGTCTCGCCGTCCCCTTTCAGGATAGCGATCAAGTAACCGTCTTCTTCTGCTTCCAATTCCATGCTGACTTTGTCAGTCATGATTTCCAAAAGGATTTCTCCTTCTTTTACAAATTCTCCGACTTTTTTATTCCATTGGACGATTTGTCCTTCTGTCATATCCACGCCGGCTTTTGGCATAATTACTTCTAAGGCCATATCTTACTTCCTTTATCTATATTTCTAAAAATAAATTCTCTAAACCAACATTGAGATTGGGTTTTCAATTAAAGCTTTCAAGTCTTTCATAAACTTAGCACCAGCCATACCATCTACGACACGGTGGTCGATTGTTAAACCAAGACTCATAATTGGACGAATCACGATTTCACCATTTACTACAACAGGTTTCTCAATTGTTGAGCTGACCCCAAGGATTGCTGAGTTCGGTTGGTTAATGATTGGACCAAATGATTGAACACCAAACATTCCCAAGTTACTGATGGTGAAGGTTGAATTTTGCAATTCGCTAGGAGCTAGTTTACCATCCAAGGTACGTCCGATAACATCTTTGAAGGCAACTACCAACTCAGACAAGCTCATTTTTTCAGCATTGTAGACAACTGGGGTCATCAAACCATTATCCATACCAACAGCCATCGCAAGGTTTACATAGTTGTGAGTGATAATTGTCTTACCATCTTCAGTTAATGACGCATTGATGTATGGGTGTTTCATAAGAGTCTTAACAACTGCAAGTGAAAGCAAGTCTGTAACAGTGATTTTCTTACCAGTTGCTTCCATGATTGGATCAAGAACTTTCTTACGAAGTGCAAGCATTTCAGACATATCGACATCGTAGTTAAGTGTAAAGGTTGGTGCAGTCAAGTAAGATTCGACCATACGTTGAGCAATAATCTTACGCATTGGTGTCATTGGAATACGTTCGATTTCACCGTAAGGTGTTAAATTATCTGGAACTTCTTCCACTTTTTCAATCTGAGAAGGTGACTTGATTGTTTCGTTCTCGATATTTTCAGGAAGGAATGCCAAAACATCCTTCTTCATAATCTTACCACGGTGACCAGTTCCTTGAATTTCTTGCCAAGCAATATTATGCTCTAATGCAATTCGTTTTGCGAGTGGTGAAATGCGAACCACGTTAGTGTCTTTATATGTTTCCACATCTTCTTTGTGGACACGACCGTTTGCGCCTGAGCCAGAAATGTCATAGAGATTAATTCCTAAATCATCTGCTAATTTTCTAGCTGCAGGAGTCGCTCTTAGCTTATCATCAGCCATGACCTCTCCTATTCTATACTAAGATATTAAGGACGAAGAGGACAATGAAAAAATAGGAGATTGACGATGTGTTCGATGAACACAAGGAAATCTATTTTTTTTCACAGACCTCCGTCCGAATTCAATTACATGATGCAAAGGGCGTTAAAAGTCAAAGTGAAAATAGGAAACTTGACGAAGAGACTTTAGTTTCTAGGAAAGTTTATCTTTTTCACACAGACTTTAGCCCGTGCTCTAATCTAAGATACTAAGGACGTAGAGAACTTTGCATCTATAGATACAAAGCTTCTCGTCTGATTAATTTGTTTACATAATTTATTTTATGTATTATTGTTTGTTGTGAGTTTTACGGATTGCATCTTTGATGCTTTCAACTGTTGGAATCATTGCATTTTCAAGATTTTGTGCGTATGGCATCGGTACATCTTCCCCTGCGCAGCGACGAATTGGCGCATCCAAGTAATCAAATGCTTCTGATTCAGAAATGATAGCTGAGATTTCTCCGATAAATCCACTAGTCTTGTGGGCATCATTGACGAGAACTACTTTTCCTGTTTTCTTGACAGAGTTAATAATAATCTCTTTATCAAGTGGAACCAAAGTACGTGGGTCAACCACCTCTACTGAGATCCCTTCTTCTGCTAATTCTTCAGCTGCTTGCATAACACGTCGTAGCATTTTACCGTATGTTACGACAGTTACATCAGTTCCTTCACGTTTAATTTCACCAACACCAAGCGGAATTGTATAGTCAGGATCTACTGGTACTTCACCTTTTTGGTTGAATTCTGATTTGTATTCAAGAATGATAACAGGGTTGTTGTCACGGATAGAAGACTTAAGAAGCCCCTTCATATCAGCTGGTGTACCTGGAGCAACAACCTTCAATCCAGGGATGTGAGTGAACCAAGATTCCAATGATTGTGAGTGCTGAGCTGCAGAACCTACTCCGTTACCAGCGGCACAGCGGATTGTAATCGGCACTTGACCTTTACCGCCAAACATGTAACGAGTTTTAGCTGCTTGGTTGACGATATTATCCATGGCAATAACAGAAAAGTCCATGAAAGTCATGTCAACGATTGGACGAAGTCCTGTCATGGCTGCACCAGCAGCTGCACCTGAGATAGCAGCTTCAGAAATCGGACAGTCACGAACACGTTCTGGTCCAAATTCTTCAAGCATACCTACAGATGTACCAAAGTCTCCACCAAAAACTCCGACATCTTCACCCATCAAAAGCACATTTTCGTCGCGACGCATTTCCTCAGACATTGCAAGGATAATGGTATCGCGGAAAGACATTAATTTAGTTTCCATATTTCTCTACCTCTCCTTAGTCTGCGTAAATATCTTCAAAAGCTGATTCTAGTGGAGGGAATGGACTTTCTTCTGCAAACTTAACAGATGCTTCCACTGCTTCCTTAACTTGCGCTTGAATTTCTTCAAGTTCTTCTGCACTTGCAATCTTGTTCTCAACAAGGTACTTGCGAAGATTTTCGATTGGATCTTTTTCCTTCCACTCATCGACTTCTTCACGTGTACGATATTTACCAGGGTCTGATGATGAGTGACCAAGCCAACGATAGGTTACACTTTCGATCAAGACAGGACCTTTACCAGAACGAACATGGTCAACTGCTTTTTTAAATCCTTCGTAGACATCGATAACATTGTTACCGTCTTCGATAAACATTCCAGGAATACCGTAAGCAGCACTACGCTCATGGATATGCTTGACATTAGTCATTTTCTTAATATCGGCAGAGATTCCATAACCGTTATTGATACAGTAGAAAATTACCGGAAGATTCCAAATTGAAGCCATATTAACAGCTTCGTGGAATACACCTTCATTAGTCGCTCCATCACCAAAGAAGCAGACAACGATTTTACCAGTGTTTTTCATTTGTTGAGTAAGGGCAGCCCCTACTGCGATTCCCATACCACCACCAACAATACCGTTGGCACCAAGGTTACCTGCATCAAGGTCGGCGATGTGCATAGATCCACCTTTACCTTTACAAGTTCCCGTATATTTACCAAGGATCTCAGCCATCATACCATTGAGGTCGATTCCTTTAGCAATGGCTTGTCCGTGACCACGGTGGTTCGATGTTATGAGGTCGTCTTCGTTTAGAGCTAACATAGCCCCAACGTTAGCAGCTTCCTCACCAACAGAAAAGTGCGTCATACCGGGCACTTTTCCTTTTTTTACTAATTGAGCAATTTTTAAATCCATACGACGAATTTCTTCCATCTTACGGAACATCTCAAGCAAAAGACTTTTATCTAAAGTTGACATAATCTTGCCTTTCTAAGTTTAATTTCTTATAGTTCTATTCTAACTTATAGGTTAACTAGAGTCAAAGATTATGCTTGATAATTTTTCACAATATAGAAAAAGAAAAGCCAATGAAATCAAGACTTTTCTTTACATAAAATAACTATTTCACAAACTGTTTTTCCAGTTTTTTTCATCAAATTATTTGAATTTTTTCATAATAACTTGTAAACGCCACTGATAAAGAATTCCACTAATCACCAGACTAACAATTAAACCAATCCAATAAGAATAGGCACCTAATCCTGTCCAGTAATCTAAGACTATTCCCAGTGGAATAGCTACGCCCCAGTATCCGAGAAGACCAAGACAAAAAGGAACAATCGTATCCTTGTAACCTCTTAAAATTCCTTGTAAAGGTGCCGCAAAGGTATCAGCTAACTGGAAGAACAAGCTATAGGTCATAAAAGATGCTGTCAGTTGGATAAATTCTGAATCTTGACCATATAGTCTGGCTACATTTTCACGATAAATGTAGAGAAAACTAAGTGTTAAAACCGCAAACACCATAGCTGTTAAACGACCAATATGGATATACTGTTTTGCATCGTCTAACCGTTTAGCTCCTACCTCATAAGAAATCACAATGGCCATGGCAGTTGAAATACTCATAGGAAAAGCATACATCAGATTTGAAAAGTTCATAGCTGACTGATGACTGGCAATAATAAGTGATGAGAATTTCGCCATAATCAAGCCGACTACTGAAAAAATAGCTACTTCCGCAAAGACAGTTCCTCCGATTGGTAACCCAAGACGAATAGCTTCTTTGATTTTTTCTATTCGCAAGGGCATTGGTACTTCTAGATGATATTCCTTAAGCTTTTTATGCTTTAACAAGACTAAGATAGAAATCAATAACAAAGCCCAATAGGCAAGTGAGGTACCAAGACCTGCTCCTGCACCTCCAAGTTCAGGCACTCCAAATGCACCATAAATCAATACATAGTTGAAACCACTATTAAAAGGAAGCAAGAGGAGCATGAGATACATAGATAATTTTGTTAATCCGAGTGTATCAAGTAGAGAACGTATCACACTGAAAAGTAAGAGCGGGATAATACCAATAGCTAGTAGCCACAAATAACGGGTTGTTACACTTGCTACAGCTGTCTCTAATCCCATATATCCCAAAATGACTGGTACTAAAAAGAAGACTAGTATAAAAAGAATAAGGGATAAGGCTAATGATAGATAAATAAATTGATAAAAATCCGAAGAAACTTCTTTCTTTTTTCCTTGTCCCAGATGGTGTCCGATAATTGGTACTAAGGCTGATACAATCCCTGTCAGAAAGGTGAAAAAAGGATTCCATAAGCTTGTAGCTATTGAAACACCTGCTAGATCCAGTGTATTATACTGCCCCGTCATTGTTGTATCAACAAAGGAAGCTGAATAATTAGCAAATTGGTAAATCAATATCGGAAAGAATATTTTTAAAAATAAGATGATTTTGTCTTTAATAGTTTCTGTTGTATGCATACCTACTCTTTCTACTCCTTTTCATCCAAGCCAAAAAGCTTTAAGCCGTATTTTTTCAAGCTTAATGGCGGACTACTAACTTTTGATGTCGTGTGCCAACAATTACAAGTGTTGCAATAATAACTCCTAACCAAGCCACCATTATCATAGTCTACGGCGTGGTCAGCTTTTTCCTTGGTTTCATACTGAATTTTAGCACGGTTTGCGGCTGGACAATATACTCCATGGCAAGCATTTCGTTTACGATTTCTAAGTTTACGAAAATAATTCATCCTCAAGCTCCTAATCCGCTTGATAAACGATTTGGCCCTTACAGATGGTGTATTTGACCTGGCCTTTTAAGGTTTCACCGATAAATGGTGAATTAGATGATTTAGAAGCAAAATGTGATCCTATGATCCGGTCTGCCTTAGCGTCAAAAATGGTAATGTCTGCAGGTCCATTTTCAGACAAATAACCTGCTTCAAAATTATAAAGTTTTGCTGGATTATAGGTCATTTTTTCTAGCAATTGCATTAAACTCAACTCGCCAGCTTCCACCAAATAGGTTAAACCTAGTGACAAAGAAGTTTCCAAGCCTGTCATACCTGATGGCGCTTTGGTAATATCCTCAACATTTTTCTCGTCAGCATGGTGAGGCGCGTGGTCAGTAGCAATGACAGAAATGACTCCAGATTTTAAACCTTCAATAACTGCACGTCGGTCTGATTCCAAACGAAGAGGTGGATTCATCTTAGCGTTACTTCCTTTAGTCAAAAGCAGAGCTTCAGTCTTAGAAAAATGCTGGGGTGCAACTTCTGCAGTTACGTTTGCTCCCATATTTTGAGCAAACTCTACAACTTTAACACTTTCTTCCTTAGACAAATGCTGGATATGAACATGAGCCTTAGTTGCATATGCTATCATAACATCACGCGCAATCATGGCGTATTCTGCTACTCCTGTCGCACCGCAAATATGGAAGTGTTCTTTAGCGATATTTTCATTAAAACCGAGAACTCCATTCAAGCCAGGATCTTCCTCGTGTAAGCTAATAAAGGTGTTAAGTTTTTTAGCCTCTTCCATAGCTTCCTTGACCACTTTACTGCTTTCAAGCGGAATGCCGTCATCAGAAAAACCTACAGCTCCAGCCTCTAAAAGCGCCTTAAAGTCTGTCAAATCTTTGCCTTTAAAGTTCTTGGTAATTGTTGCTACAGATTTAACGTTGATCTTTTCTTTTGCCGCAGATTGAAGAACTTCCTGCAAAGTCTCAACATCTGAGATAGTTGGATTGGTATTAGCCATCATAACGACAGTTGTAAATCCACCTGCAGCTGCTGCTAGTGCTCCTGTATGAATGTCTTCTTTATGAGTCTGACCCGGTTCACGGAAATGGACATGGATATCCACCAAACCAGGCCCAACTACAAGACCAGTAGCATCTATTACTTGAGCACCTTCTTCCTGGATTTCAGGAGCGATTTGAATGATTTTCCCTTCATCAACCAAAACATCACAAACTTGATCCAAACCAGACTTTGGATCCATCACACGGCCGTTTTTGATTACTAACATAACTATACTCCTTTATTCGTAGAAATCCACTTGGGTATCCAATAACTTATCACCATCATAGACAAACTTGGCTGAAAAGAAGGGTTTATCTTCTAAAAGCCACTCGACAAAGGTATGGTCACCTTCCCAGGTCGGTTTGCTTAAAACTTCATCGTAAGGAACCCATTCTAAGGTCCCTTCGTTACAGTCAATCAAATCACCCTCAAACTCTGTCACCTTAAAAACATAGGTGTACCAGTCTAAATCTGGTGTAAATTCTGGAAAAGTGATAACGCCTTTTAGAACTGGCTTGGCTTTGAGCCCTGTTTCTTCAAGGATTTCTCGCGCAGCGCATTCTTGAGGAGTCTCTCCTCTCTCTAGCTTCCCACCAACACCAATCCATTTCCCTTCATGGACATCATTGGGTTTCTTATTACGGTGGAGCATGAGCAGTTCTTTTCCGTTATCAATGTAGCAAATCGTCGCTAACTGAGGCATATTTTCTCCTTATCTAAGCCAATTGATTGGCTCTTGTCCTGTCTCTTTTAAGAATGCATTTGCCTTGGAAAAAGGCTTGGAACCCCAAAATCCTCTATAAACAGATAAAGGACTGGGATGGGCTGATTCGATAATCAAGTGGTGAGGATTGGTAACCAAGACCTTCTTCTTACGTGCATAAGCGCCCCAAAGTACAAAGACCACTGGTCTATCTAGATGATTGACCACCTGAATCACAGCATCTGTAAAGGGCTCCCATATTTGACCCGCATGACCATTGGCCTGACCAGCAGGAACAGTCAAGCAAGCATTGAGAAGCAAGACACCTTGCTCAGCCCAAGCCGTCAAATCATGGGATTTCTTAACTCCTATATCATCTGACAATTCTTTCAAGATATTTTGCAAGGATGGCGGAGCTGGGATAGAGTCAGGAACAGAAAAACTCAAGCCCTGCGCTTGACCTGGCCCGTGATAGGGGTCTTGCCCTAGAATCACTACCTTAACCTCTTCCAGAGGAGTTGTCAAGAGAGCCTGAAAAACCTTTTCCTTAGGTGGATAAACAGTTCCCTGAGCATAGACCTGCTCCATAAACTGATTGATTTTCGCAAAATAACCCTCAGGTAATTGCTCCTTAATCAATGCATGCCAAGACGAGTGTTCCATAGCCGACTCCTTCGTTTTTACTGCCTCTATTATAGCAAAAAGTGGCTATCTAAACCACTTTTTACAGTTTATCTAAGCAATCCAGCAAGTCTTGGTAAGAATGGACTTCGTAGGTTGGCTGGGCTTGTGTGGGATTTTCGAGGTGATGAGGATTGTACCAGATCGTGTCAATCCCAGCATTATTACCACCTTGAATGTCGGCGGTTAGGGAATCTCCAATCATCAGCGTCTCTTCTTTACTAAAACCTTCAATCTGATGACCAATTTTTTCATAAAAGAGAGCATCAGGCTTTTGAGTTTGCAGCTGTTCAGAGATAAAAACTTGATTGAAATAGGGTGCCAGACCCGATTGAGCCAAACGACCTGTCTGAATGGCAGTAATCCCATTTGTCGCAGCATACAGCTCATAATCACGCTCGATAAGGCTGTCCAAGAGTTCATGAGCGCCTGAAAGAGTTTGTCCCTGTTGGGCTAGGTAAAATTGGTAACGTTGGGCAAGAAAACTACCGTCTTTTTCCTGTCCAAAATGACCAAATAAACGAGAAAAGCGCGTGTTAACCAGCTCCTGTTTACTGATTTTCTTCAGCTCCAATTCCTTCCAGAGAGCCTTGTTCATAGGAACGTAATAGTCTTTATAAGCCTGAACATCTGCAACTCCTTCTTCTTTTAGAAGTTGCGTCAAAGCCACATCCTCAGCAGCATCAAAATCAAGCAAGGTGTGGTCAAGGTCGAAGAGTAGAAATTTGTAGGACAATTTGAGAGTTTTCCTTTCTAAGGAGATAAAATAGTCTCATGAACCTTCAAAACAGGAAAAGAGACAAAGTCCAAGTAATTATTTTATTTTCTTCTTTCACACAGATAATTTATTTAACAAGTCTCATTAAATTTATTTTTTATCTAGCTGATTTTCCTTTGCAACGACAAATTCCTTAACCAATCGATAGATAACAGCAAATATCGGTGTAAAGAATATCATCCCAAGTAAGCCAAAGAGATTGCCTCCAATACTAGCAGCCGCAAGCGTGAAAATAGCTGGTAAACCAATAGACTGACCTACAACTTTTGGATAGATAAGATTTCCCTCAATCAGTTGTATGATTTGATAAAGAACAATAGAAAGTAAGGCTTGACTTGGACTTACTGTAAAGATAAAAATCGCTCCCAGAATACAAGCAATCATAGGACCAACATAAGGAATGAAAGACAGTACTCCTGCAAATATACCTGTCATTACCCCATAAGGTAGTCCAAACAGGCTGTAGCCAACCGCTATCATAACTCCTATGATGACTGCTTCAATCAGCTGACTCATCAAAAATTGGTCATAAGTCTCTAGTGCTACTTGTCCAATGTAAGTTAACTTTGTCACCACTTTCTCTGGAAATATAACTTTTAGAAGTCGACTCGTCATCACTGCCAGATGTTCCTTACTGGATAAAAATGAAAAGGTAAATACTATAATCAGAAAGGCATTCATTATACTTGAAAAAATATTTCCTATATTACTAGTCAGACCGGATAAGAAGGCTATCAAAGCTTGACTAATAGAGCTAGACTGTCCCTGAATTCCTGATACGATAGTTGACAGCGTGTCTTTGGTTACAAATTCCGAGCTGTCTAGTAGTTTACCAAGTTGAGTCAGGACTGTTGAAAGGACTGTTCCCAGCTGACTAATAGTCTGAGCAAGGGTTGGAAGCACCAAAACCAAAAGACAGATCACGATTAAGATAAGAGATAGGAAAACAAGCACCATAGCAATCGGACGACGCAACCCTGCCTTTACCTTCATTTTAACTAGGAATTCTTCAATTTTTTTCATGGGAACATTGAGCACAAAAGCAATAACAGCACCATAAATCAAGGTAGAAGTTACTTCAAAGAGAGATACTGCCCCTGATATAAAGCTTGATGCATTCAGAATTACAAGAGTAACCAGCCCTATAAAAAGTATTAATGGGGTGTATTTTTTTACTAAATTCATAAATTCTCCTTAATAAACATGTTTAGATACGACTATACTATTTGGTTTTTCAAACTCTCGGTCAAGGTAAGCTTGGTAAGTTCCTGGTGCGATAAATCCTTTGGGTGAGAGGATATCTGTTCCAGCCTGACCGACTATGGTATCTGCCAAGAGCACACAATTTGTGGATAAGACAAAGTAGGATTTAAACTTAGATTTGATAAATTTATAAAGTTCCCCATCCGTCTCATGTCTGATTTTATAAGCGTAGGTGTAGTCTTCCTTACCATCACCTGTCGTGATTTTATCCGCACTTGGCTCCCATGGAATCGTCAGTTGTTTCAATTCAGTCAACATTTTTTGAATTGCTTTTTCCATTTCAGGTGTCAAATCTATTCCGTAACCAAAAAGTGTTTTTTGACTCTCACGTTTACATAGATCAATGTACTTATCGCGGTCACAGAAATATAAGACACCATCTCCTACCATACCAAATAAGGTCTCAGATGACGGATCATAGTTGCCATAAGAAATAACACGGCCCTGATAGCAGATATCCACATGACCAATAGCTGAAAACAGGGAGGTCTCAGCTGTATGAACAAAAATTTCTAGCTCTGCTGTCTTACCAGACTTCACTATTCCAAGATGGATATCTTCTTCCTCATCAGCATTTTCCAGCATAAATTTGTTAATTTTTGCTAAAGTTCTTGCAGGGATGAGAGCGGCTAGGACAATAGGTAAGCTAATTCTAATGCGACGTTTGAGATGGTTTTTCCCAATTTCCCCTTCAAATAAGAAACCGTCACGGATATTGGACAGACCATAAAGGAAAAAATAAGCCCCTAAAACAAAGAGTTGAAAGACAGAATTTCCCGTAGAGGACAAAAGACTAGCTCCACCAAGAAAAACTAGTAGAATACCATCTAGTAAGAGACGAAAACGAGGTCGAATATTATTTTTACGGTAGAGAACATAGGTGACAAGATTAATCGTGGCCCTAAAAATCTGATAAACTCCAATCACAAGAGCCAGAACATAAATCGGTATATCAGTCGCAAGATTAGAACCTAGCAAATATCCCAGCACTAACAATTTAACCAGTGCAACTCCCAAGGTATCCGTTGACTGGCTTTTTTTGAAAACTCTTAATAGCAAATCTACGACCGTTGCTATCCAAGCTAAAAACAGAACCAGGCGAATAACTGTTACTGGCAACCAAGTCCCCGTGACCATCAAGATGAGACCTAGCAGAACAAACAAGAACCCCTGAGCAAGTAATTTCTTACCTGTCAGACCTAAAGATAGAATTTTTTCCATTTTAATACACTCTCTATAATTATTTGATTTCCTTTATTGTATCATTTCGAAAAGTAGAAATTTGTAGGACAATTTGGTGTTTTCCTTTCTAGGTACTTAATAGATTAGTTTATTTCTTCTTTTTCTTAGTTTTATTCATCAACATACCAACTACAACTGGAGTAACCACACTTCCAACTTGTCCAACAACTTTAAGTATCTTTTTTGCTTCATCTATTTTTTTGTTTCTACACGATTCGCACTTATTGTGCTTATAACTTAATGGTAAATCCCTAGTACATGTCTTGCATTTTTTTATTTCTTTCATTCCAGCACCTCTGTCTCAATATAATCTGGTTTATTTGGCAATTTCATTATAGAAGTTTCAATTTTTGGCAATTCTTTTGTCCAGTAATTTGTAGGCGAAGGATCAAGTAAATCAAGTCTCTCTACTAATTCTTGAGAACTGAGATAAGTTTCGTTAATAAATTTACCAAAGTAATCCAAACTTTTTTGAGCAGCTTTTTTCTCGCCCAACTCATTATAAGCTATTGCTGCTGATAGTGAAACGATATTTACAGCTGCTAATCCATCTCTAATCTCATTCATACGAGCTTCTATTTTATCTGGTTTATCACCTTTTAATAACTTACCCCAGGTAGAATCTGGTTGTTCTTTAATAAAATTTACATTAGATTTTTGACTAAGCATTAGAAGGTTTCGACTATCTTCTGCATCTGAAATAACTTGCAGTAACATCATTGTTCTAATGTTTGGATCTGATATCTCTCTAGCCTGCAAGAGTTTCTGTTGACAACTATAGGCTATGGCAAGTCTATCTGACTCCTGTCCTTTTCTAACGTCCTCAATAGCAAATTGTACATTTTGAATCTCTTCTGCAATCTGTGCCATTTGAATTTGCGACGAATAATCAGCTAACGCTTTATTTAATTCTGGTGTCAATTTAACAGATTTCAATGGTACATTTCCGATGACTTTATTAGTATTAGTATCTACTAATACCGCCAAGAGAGAGCCATCTTTCTTTGTCATTAATTTTAACACTCCTTGAGCAATTTGTTCCCGTTGTTCTGGAGAAAGAATTGCCTGAAAAACCTCTTCAGGTATACTAGATTGGACAACATGGATAAAGGCTGGAGCAGAATATAACATTTTTTCTACTTCAGATAAGATTTTATTTGCATTTTTGGCTAAAGGTTGGGCTATTTCTGGTAACTTATTAAAAAACGATGAGGGTTTTAGTTCATAACCATCAATATCAAGAATATCGAAGTCATCTTCTCCAAAAAATAAAGCTTCATCCATAAATTACTACCTCATTATGTTTAAATTATTAGAAATATTATACCATATTAAACAAAATTATGATTTTGATTTTTCTTTAATATTATTTATCCAATCATTTTTACTGGAATCTAACATAGAATAACACTATCCTATACAATTGACATCCCAAATCTTTCAGAATAGAACAA
The DNA here is from genome assembly GCF_023115445.1 of Streptococcus sp. oral taxon 431. Classification (GTDB taxonomy): domain Bacteria; phylum Bacillota; class Bacilli; order Lactobacillales; family Streptococcaceae; genus Streptococcus. The sequence continues at coordinate 190,484 of NZ_JALDUI010000001.1, forward strand.
TCCTAACGATCGAATCCTCTATTTTCCTAAATATCCCTGTAATTCTAGGCCTAGAATTCCTATAAACTAAATGTTTTTGTACTATTCTAAGCCATTGATTGCCTTAAATTTTAATTTTTGAAGAATTCTAAAGCTAGAATAGTCCCATCACAATCAGTTTTGAGTGATTCACAATTTAGAAACACTATGATTCTACTCCTTTTACATTAAAAAGGAACTGCCCAAAGCAATCCCCTCTAATTCCACCTTATGCACCAGAAATGAACCCTATTGAACAAGTCTGGAAAGAAATTCGAAAACGAGGCTTTAAAAATAAGGCTTTCCAAACATTAGAAGTCGTCATTGATAAGCTTCAAGAAGTTATTCAAGGACTGGAAAAAACCGTTTTAAAGTCCACTGTCAGCAGACAATGGACTAGGTTGCTTTTTGAAAATAATTGAGTATGAGTATAACTTGCCCCAAAGTCTAGTAAAAAACAAAAGGCCTTTTTCAATTACTCCCTACTTGAAAAGCTCCTTTAACAGAAAAGGAGCTATCTTGTATTTTACTGGTGTACAGCTTGTGCTGCTGTGATTAGTGTAAGTTTGAAGACGTCATCTGAGTTACATCCACGAGAAAGGTCATTAACTGGTTTGTTCAAACCTTGCAATACTGGACCAACTGCTGCAAAGCCACCGAGACGTTCTGCCATCTTGTAGCCAATATTTCCTGCTTCGATACCTGGGAAGATAAAGACGTTTGCTTGTCCAGCAACCTTGCTTCCTGGTGCCTTAAGAGCAGCTGTTTCTGGAACGAAGGCAGCATCAAATTGCAATTCCCCATCAATTTCAAGGTCAGGACGAAGATCATGAGCAATCTTAGTTGCTTCAACAACTTTATCTACGCTTTCACCAAAACCAGAACCTTTAGTTGAATAGCTTAGCATAGCAATTTTTGGTTCGATACCGAACATTTTAGCTGTAATTGCAGAGTTAATCGCAATCTCTGCCAAAGCTTCAGCATCAGGATTGATATTGATGGCACAGTCACCAAAGAGGTAACGTTCAGTACCACGAACCATGAGGAAGGCACCTGAAGTACGGCTAACATTCGGACGAGTCTTGATAATTTGAAGAGCTGGGCGAACAGTTGCCGCAGTAGAGTGAATAGCTCCTGAAACCATACCATCGACTAAGCCCATGTATACCAACATAACACCAAAATAGTTAACGTCATTGATGAGCACTTCTCTCGCTTCCTCTTCAGTCATTTTTCCTTTACGACGTTCTACAAGTGATGCTACCATTTCTTCAAATTGAGGATAATGTGCTGGGTCAATTACTTCATAACCATCCATGATTCCTTCAATTTCAAGATAGATTTTAATTTTATCAGGATTTCCTAGTAGGACAGGGATAACTTCTGTTTCTTTTACGATGCGTTTTGTTGCTTGAAGAATACGTGGTTCTTCACCTTCAGGCAAGACAATACGTGCATTTTTACCAACTAGGTTGGCTTTTAAACTTTCAAAAACTTCCATGAGTTTTTACTCCTTTTAAGATAAATTATTATTTGATAACTGAGTAATAAGGGTGTTGAAATCATCCGGCAGTGGACTTTCCATCTCCAACTGCCCTTCAAGAAAAGGATGATAAAACGATAAGTAATGGCAATGCAGAGCTTGACGCTCTATGCCATGTTCAAGACTACCACCATAGAGATCATCGCCAAGCAAAGGGAAACCGATATGGGAGAAATGAACACGAATCTGGTGTGTCCTTCCCGTATGTAGTCGAATATCAACTAGATGAATATTGCCATAAGACTGCACTATTCGATAGGAAGTATGGGCATATTTACCACCTTTTGCCACTCGTCTAGTAATGATTGAATCTTCATCACGGGCAATCGGGGCAATGATTTCACCTTGAGGTTCCAGAAAACCATCTCCTTTAACGAGTGCAAAATAGCGCTTTTCAATGGCTTTCTTTTGCAACTGCTTGTCTAGTCTAGCATGAGCATAACCATGTTTAGCAAAAAGCATGAGACCCGAAGTATCGCGATCTAGTCTGGTTACAATGTGAACCTGCTGATTTTCATAGTTCTGTTTCACATAGTAGCCCTTGATAAAGTTGGCAATGGTATTGGAATGATTGACACTAGGAATCGAGGCCACACCAAAGGGTTTGTTTAGGATTAAGAAATGATCATCTTCAAACAGAATCTCCAGTGGATAATCAATTGCTTCCAGTGTCTCGAAACCTTCCTCAGGAGGAATGTCGATGACAACCACATCTCCAATATCCAAAAGATAAGTTGCATTTTGTGGATGACCGTTTACGCGAATATCTCCGCCTCGAAACTTGATTTTGGCCAGCAATCCTTTAGAGACTTCATGCTTTTTCAGAAAAGTCTTTACCTTGACGTGTTCGTCAGCAATAAATTCAAACCTCATTCATCCACCTCACCAATAAAGGCATCCTTGACACGATTCCAAAAACTAGTATGGCTTGGTGTTGCTACAAAATGAATCTTATGATGGTCTATCTGGTATTCTATTCTTTCAATATTACGGTAAGAATAAATGCTATTGTCAACAGAAATCGTATGATAGTCATTACGAGTTGGTATCAATTCTATCTTATCCTTCTTAGGCACAATGATAGAAGAACCTAAGGTTCTGTAGACACGATTGTTAAGACTCGCAATTTCTGTCAATTGTAGGGCCTCAATAGTAGGGTGCAAAACAGCTCCACCAAGAGATTTATTATAGGCTGTACTGCCAGTTGGCGTCGATACCGTCAGGCCATCTCCCCTAAAACGTTCAAATGGCACTTGGTTAATGATAATATCGGCAACCATAGTCCTATCAGCTCTCCGAATACTAGCCTCATTCAAAGCACGGAAAATTTTCACTTCTCCATTTTCCAAAAATATCTTTACATTTAACAGTGGGTAAGACACACGAGCCCCAGTATCCAACTGTAAATTTGTAAGCAATTGATCTAGTTCAAAATCACGATAATCCGTATAGAAACCTAAATGACCTGTGTGAACACCAACGAAGCGAACCTTATCCAGCTGGTCTTCATACTTATGAAAAGCAGACAAAAGCATCCCATCCCCACCTATGGAAATGACGATATCGGGATGTTTATCATTTAATATAAAGTTATTCTTTTTTAGTCGATCTCTTAATTCATATAAGACTCTTTGACTTTGAGGTTTGCGATTAGCGATTAGATCAATTCGTTTACCTGTATTCTTCATCGGTATCGTCACTATTACCTACCCCGTCATTTAACTTTCTATACAATGGATCAAAGAGTGCCTGTGCTTCCTGGATATCATCACGAATTTTACTCATTTCTTCATCCAATTGGTGAGAGATTCTTGCTGTGATTTCCAGACGTTTCTTAATTTCTTCTGGAAAATCCCCTTGATATTTATAATTGAGAGAATGCTCGATGGTAGCCCAGAAATTCATAGCCAAGGTACGAATCTGAATCTCCACCAGAATCGTTCTTGCCCCCTTGATCGTATCAACTGTATACTCAATAATCAAATGGTAAGAACGATAGCCTGAAGCCTTTCGATGAGTAATGTAGTCACGTTCTTGTACCACTCTCATGTCTTGCCTCTTTCGAAGGATGGCAACAACCTCGCTCACGTCATCTACAAATTGAACCATGACGCGTAAACCTGCAATATCTTGCAAGTCCTGTTCCAACGTATCGTATCCAATCCCTCGACGAGCCATTTTTTCTTTTATACTTTCGATCGGTTTGACTCGACCAGTTACAAACTCAATTGGAGAATGTTTATTTTGTTTGCGGTATTGTTTTCGAATACCTCGGAGTTTTATCTTCAGCTCTCCGACAGCCTGAATGTAAGGATCTAAAAATTCTTCCCATTCTGTAATCATATATCTTTTTCATCCAATTCTCTATACACTTCGATTTATCTAGTTTTTGATTTTCTAGGAAAAATCTTATACAATAAATACAATGCTTATTATACCATACAATCGCTTTCAAAGATAAGGAAAAAGTAAAAAAAATGAAACATTTAGAAATTGAAATGAAAACACTTCTAAACAAGGATGAATATCAAAGATTGCAGGATCACTTTTCAGGAGTTACACCTATTACACAAAGAAATTACTACCTAGACACGCCTGATTTTTACCTTCGCCAACATAAAATCGCTATGCGCATTCGTACTTTTGAAAATAGCGCTGAATTGACCATAAAAATCCCACAAAAAGTTGGAAATATGGAGTACAATCAAGATCTAAGCCTTGAGGAAGCAAACCATTGTCTTAAAGAATGTAAACTTCCGCAAGGAATGATTCTTGACGAATTGACTAGCCGTGGACTTTCAACCAGTGGCTGGGTAGTTTTAGGTTGTCTAACTACTGTTCGCTACGAAAAGCAAACTCCGATCGGACTCATGGCACTTGATCAAAGCGAATACTTTGATATTGTTGACTATGAGCTTGAATTAGAAGTGGAAGATGGCAACCAAGGTAGTCTTGATTTCCAAGAATTTTTACAAGCCAATGAAATCCATTACAAAAAAGCTCCTTCAAAATTGGTTCGTTTTATAGAAAATATGAAAAAATACTGAAATAATCTTCTTTTTTTGATAAAATAAAAGGGATGAAAAATAATAGAATCTGTTGTAGAGAGCATTTATCACTAAAAGTGTTTCACTACAGCGATTCACTTAGTTTAAAGAGGACGGTTTATCGATGTCAGATACAAAAAACATGAAACTTTTCGCACTATCTTCCAACCAGGAAATTGCTCAAAGAATCGCAGATGCTGCAGGTGTTCCACTTGGAAAAGTATCTTCACGCCAATTTTCAGATGGTGAAATCCAAGTTAACATCGAAGAAAGTGTTCGTGGATATGATGTTTATATCATCCAATCAACTAGTTATCCAGTAAATAACCACTTGATGGAACTCTTGATTATGGTTGATGCTTGTGTTCGCGCTAGTGCTAATACTATTAACGTTGTACTTCCATACTTCGGCTACGCTCGCCAAGATCGTATCGCTTCTTCTCGCGAACCACTTACTGCAAAACTGGTTGCAAATATGTTGGTGAAAGCTGGAGTTAGTCGTGTATTGACTCTTGACCTCCATGCCGTTCAGGTTCAAGGATTCTTTGACATTCCTGTAGATAATCTCTATACCATTCCACTTTTTGCAAAACATTACTGCGATAAAGGTTTGACTGGTTCAGATGTGGTTGTTGTCAGTCCTAAAAACTCTGGTGTAAAACGTGCGCGTAGTCTTGCAGAATACCTAGATGCTCCAATTGCCATCATTGATTATGCACAAGATGATTCTGAACGCAGTCAAGGTTACATTATCGGAGATGTCGAAGGTAAAAAGGCAATCTTGATTGATGACATTCTGAACACTGGCCGTACCTTCTCTGAAGCTGCTAAAATTTTAGAGCGTGACGGCGCAACTGAAATCTATGCGGTTTCAAGTCATGGTCTATTTGTTAACGGTGCTGCAGAGTTATTAGATGCAACAAATATTAAGGAAATCTTGGTTACAGATTCTGTTTTGACAGAAAGTAGAAAACCTAAAAACGTGCAATACATCACTGCTAGCGAATTGATTGGTGATGCTATGGTTCGTATTCATGAAAGAAAACCAGTTAGTCCACTATTTAAATAGAAATTAGGTGAGTTTTTGATTTATTTGGATAATGCTGCAACGACTCCGATGTCTTCAGTAGCTATCTCAGCAATGACTCAAGTCATGCAAGAAACTTATGGCAACCCTTCTAGTATTCATGGCCATGGGCGCCAAGCAGGTAAACTATTACGAGAAGCTCGTCAAGAACTAGCTAGTTTACTAGGAACAAAGCCACAACATATATTCTTTACCACTGGTGGCACTGAAAGCAATAATACTGCTATCATCGGCTACTGCCTTCGCCATCAAAATCGTGGAAAGCACATTATCACTACTGCGATTGAGCACCATGCTGTTCTAGAACCCATCAAATACTTGGTTGAAAATTTCGGTTTTGAAGTGACTATATTACAGCCTGAACATCAAGAAATCACTGCAGACCAAGTCAAAAATGCACTTCGTGAAGATACCATTCTTGTTTCTACTATGTTTGCAAACAATGAAACTGGTACACTTTTACCTATTGCTGAAATTGGGGAAGTTCTAAAAAATCATCCAGCCGTCTATCATGTCGATGCGGTTCAGGCAGTTGGTAAATTAGAGATTCTTCCCGAAAAATTGGGAATTGATTTTCTTAGCGCTTCTGCACACAAATTTTATGGTCCAAAAGGAGTTGGTTTTCTCTATGCTGCATCTACAGATTTTGACTCCTACCTTCATGGTGGCGAACAAGAGCAGAAAAAAAGAGCAGGAACAGAAAATCTTCCTGCCATTGTGGGAATGGTAGCAGCTCTAAAGGATGATCTTGAAAACCAAGCACAAAACTTTGAAAAGGTTCAAAAACTAAAAGAAACATTCTTAAAGGAAATGGCTGACACAGACTATTACCTCAATCAAGGAAATGACCAGCTACCTTATGTCCTTAATATTGGATTCCCAGGTCAACGTAATGATCTACTACTCCTTCGTCTAGATCTTGAAGGTATTTCTATTTCAACTGGCTCTGCTTGTACTGCAGGTGTCGTTCAAGTTAGTCATGTTCTTCAGGCTTTCTACGGTGAAGACTCTCCTCGCTTACACGAATCCGTTCGCGTCAGCATTTCACCTCAAAATACAGAGCAAGAAATAATCACTCTCGCACAAACTCTAAAAGAAATCATTGGAGGTTAACTCAATGGCATTCGAAAAAACCATTAGTCTTAAAAATTGCCGTTATAATTACACACTTAGCCCAACCGTCAAAAAGTTCACTCTAAAAGATAACACTTTTTTTGAAACTAAGGTTGGTAACTATGAACTAACACGTCTTCTTGAAAAAGTTCCAAATAGTGGGGAAGGTTTCCAACTTAAGATTATCATCAACAAAGACTTAACAGGTGCAAAAATCAACATCACTGATAAATTTGGTCTACGTTTAGTCGATATCTTTAAGTCAGAAAAAACTCATATCCACCAAGAGAAATTTTACTTCTTGATGGATAGTCTTGTTGAACGTGATGTCTTTACTAAAAGCGAAAGATAGAAGGCAATCATGTTTCGATTAACTTACAAAGACACCTATCAAGTCGATCGCGTTTTAGAATACGAAGATTATGAAGCACTCATGCTATCACTTTCAGGCTGTGTGACTCTTCCAGATACTACTGTCATTACTTCTCTGACCTATAATGGAAAAGAAATCTATCAGGGGCTTCTGGGAAATCTCTATCGTTTTCTATCTCACTATGATTTTACGAAGATAAGCTAAGATTTTTCTTAGTTTTTTCTTATTTTTGTTGATTTTTTCACAATCTTTCTATAAAATAGTATTTAGAAAGGTTGTGATTTTGTGAAAGAAAAACAGTCTGCTATTCCAAAAGCAACAGCAAAGAGACTTTCTCTTTATTATCGTATCTTTAAAAGATTTCATGCAGAAAAGATTGAAAGAGCCAACTCAAAACAAATTGCCGAGGCCATTGGTATTGATTCTGCTACCGTTAGACGAGATTTTTCCTACTTTGGTGAACTTGGTCGCCGTGGATTTGGCTACGATGTCAAAAAACTAATGACGTTTTTTGCTGATCTTCTAAATGATAATTCTATTACAAATGTTATGTTGGTGGGTATTGGTAATATGGGGCACGCTCTCCTTCACTACCGTTTCCACGAACGAAACAAAATGAAAATCATTATGGCTTTTGATTTGGATGATCATCCTGAGGTTGGGACAAAAACTCCCGATGGAATCCCAATTTATGGAATTTCCCAAATCAAAGATAAAATAAAAAATGCAGATGTAAAAACTGCTATCCTAACTGTTCCTAGCGTCAAATCACAAGAAGTAGCTAATCTCCTGGTTGAAGCTGGTATCAAAGGGATTCTAAGCTTTTCACCTGTTCACCTCCAACTACCAAAAGATGTTGTTGTCCAGTATGTTGATTTAACGAGTGAATTGCAAACTCTCCTCTATTTCATGAGAAAAGAGGATTAGAAAGCGAAAGCATATATGACCAAAGCAATTATTGGGATTTCTGGAAATGAAAAAACTCATCCTGATGATGAGTTGATGATGAGTTATTGTATCAAGGGGTTTGTCGAAGGGGTCAAAGAAGCAGGTGGTATACCTCTTATTTTACCCATCGGTGATGAAGACATGGCTCGTGCTTATGTTTCAATGGTAGATAAGCTCATCCTTACTGGTGGGCAAAATGTCGATCCTAAGTTTTATAATGAAGAAAAAACCATTGACAGTGATGACTACCACTTACAGAGAGATATATTTGAGTTAGCTCTGATAAAAGAAGCTATCCAGCAAAACAAAGCGATTTTTTCTGTTTGTCGTGGGACTCAACTCTTTAATGTTGCTATGGGTGGTACCTTGTTTCAAGATATTGAAGACCACTGGCAAGACTCTACTGCCGAATACACCACTCAGCGCTTGGCAACAGAGCCAGATAACATTCTTAGAGAAATTTACGGGGAAATCTCCCATATCAATTCATTCCACCACCAGAGCATTAAGGACTTGGCTCCTAATCTCAAGGTTATCGCCTATGATCCAAAAGATAACATTATCGAGGCTGTAATGACAACTGATCAGATCCGCTTTCTCGGTGTTCAATGGCATCCTGAGAGTCTCTATGAAAATCGTCCCAAGGATAAGAAGCTCTTTGACTATGTCGTTAATAAATTGTAAGTGGCTGGGTCAAAAAGGTTTAAAAAAGAAAAAGGCATTATTTCAGGTGTTCAAAAAGCTCGAAATGATGCTTTTTATTATGTAATTATTTTCTATAGAGATGAGTTTTGTATTAAATTCATTTATATGAGATCCGTCTTCTCACGATAACTAAAATAATCGGAGTGTGAGACAATTAAATGGTCCAATAAGACCAAACCCATTAATTCACAGGCTTCTTTGACAAGCTTCGTAACATGGTCATCATTTCTACTTGGCATGACAGCACCAGATGGATGATTATGAACCAGTATCACAGATGTTGCCATATGCTTTAAAGCATAGTGGAGAATTTCCCGTGGTTCAGCAATACTTCTAGTAGCTGAGCCGATAAAAATGGTTTGCTGATGAATGATTTGATTTTGAGTATTAAGATAGAGCGCCACCAGGTGCTCTTGTTTTTTATCTCCCAGCTCAGCTTGCATCTTTTTAGCCAACCTTTGACTACTGAGAATACTCTCTGCCTCAATGGTTTCTTGTTTATGAATACGATGGCCCAGTTCAATCATGGCTTGCAACTCAATAGCTTTCACTCTACCAATACCTGATAATCCCTGTAGTTCTTGTAGGGTCATTTTTTTCAAATCAGTTAAGCAACTTAATTGATTCAATACTTTTTGAGCAATTTCAAAAACAGTTGATTGACGAGTTCCTGTTCTGAGTAAAATAGCAAGTAATTCCTGATTACTCAAACTCTCTACTCCTTCTGTCACCAGCCGTTCTCTTGGCAAGAGTGAATCTTCTTGAAATGAAATACTATACATAAAATCCTCCTCACTTTATTATTCGTGAGAAGGATGCTTAATTAGATAAAAACTAGTTATTTTTAGATTTTTTCAAGAGCTAGTCGCAAATCTTCGATCAAATCATCAGCATTTTCAAGACCAATTGAAAGACGGATTTGATTTTTAGTTACTCCTGCTGCTTCTAGATCTGAGTCAGACAACTGAGCATGTGTTGTAGTTGCAGGGTGAACTACTAATGATTTAGCATCTGCTACATTAGCTAAGTTTGAAAAGATTTCCAAGTTGTCAATCACTTTACGTGCTTCTGCTTCTCCGCCTTTAACGTGGAAAGTAAAGATTGAACCAACACCTTTTGGTAAATATTTCTCAGCTAATGCGTGGTAAGGGCTATCTGGAAGTTTTGGATAGTTGACTTTTTCAACCTTTGGATGGTTCACAAGGAAATCAACGATTTTCTCAGCATTTTGAACATGGCGTTCAACTCGAAGAGAAAGTGTTTCAAGACCTTGTAAGAGTAAGAATGAGTTAAACGGTGAAAGGGCAGCTCCCATATCACGAAGCAATTGCACGCGAGCAGCCACGATAAAGGCTGCAGCACCAACATCACGAGTATAACTGATATTGTGGTAGCTTGGATCTTCTTCGACTAATTGAGGGAATTTCCCTGAAGCAGCCCAGTCAAACTTACCACTATCAACGATGACACCACCAATAGTTGTACCGTGACCACCGATAAACTTAGTTGCTGAGTGAACTGCAATGTCTACACCATGAGAAAAGACATTGATAAGATAAGGTGTTGCAAATGTATTGTCAGCAACTAATGGAATCTGATGTTTGTGAGCAATTTCAGCGATTTTTTCGATATCAGGAATGTTGATAACAGGATTTCCCAAGGTTTCAATCAAGACAAGTTTAGTATTGTCTTTAATCGCTGCTTCTACCTCTTCTAGATTATCAATATCAACAAAAGTTGTGGTGATTCCATAACGAGGAAGAGTTTCTTTCAATAGGTTAAAAGTACCACCATAGATAGTAGATGCCGCAACTACATGGTCTCCTGCGTGAGCTAGTCCAAGAATTGTATAGGTAAGGGCTGCCATCCCAGAAGCTGTTGCAAGTGCACCTACTCCACCTTCAAGGGCAGCGATACGCTCTTCAAAGGCTGATGTTGTTGGATTGGTAATACGAGTATAGATATTTCCAGCCTTTTGAAGGGCAAAAAGTTCTGCTCCTTCTTGGGTATCTTCAAATACAAAAGATGTTGTTTGGTAAATTGGTACAGCACGAGACTTGGTAGTGGCATCTACCACTTGTCCTGCATGCAATTGAAGAGTTTCAAATTTAAATTCACGAGTCATTGTGAGTCCTCCAAAGATTTCATCAAATTAATTGTATCATCTATGGCAGTCAGTTACAAATACAACTTTGTTATATCTTGGCATAAGAAATAGCTATGGCTATGCCTGATTGAGAAAACTAGCTATCTTTTATTAGAATTGTAGAACTTTTTTCAGATAGTTTAAAACGTTTGTCTTAATTTTTTCCATCCTTTATAATAGTTATAAAGGAGAATACTATGTCAGAAAATAAACATGAAATAGATACAAACTTTGCAGGTCGTCTAAATATCCTCCGTGCTGGGGTTCTTGGAGCTAATGACGGGATTATTTCTATCGCTGGAGTTGTTATCGGGGTTGCCAGTGCAACCAGCAATATCTGGATTATCTTTCTCTCAGGATTGGCCGCAATCCTTGCAGGAGCCTTCTCTATGGCTGGAGGTGAATATGTCTCTGTATCAACTCAAAAAGACACTGAAGAAGCTGCTGTAGCCCGTGAGCAATTACTTTTAGATAAGGATATCGAAGCTGCAAAGAAATCTCTCTATGCTGCTTATCTTCAAAATGGTGAGTGTGAAACTTCAGCTCAACTTTTAGTCAATAAAGCCTTTCTAAAAAATCCACTTAAAGCCTTAGTTGAGGAAAAATACGGAATCGAGTATGAAGAGTTTACCAATCCTTGGCATGCTGCGACATCTAGCTTCATCGCTTTTGTTCTTGGTAGCCTACCACCAATGCTTTCGATTATTATTTTCCCAAGCGAATACAGAATCGCTGCTACTGTCTTTATCGTTGCGATTTCTCTATTGATTACAGGTTACACCAGTGCAAGACTCGGGAAAGCCCCAACGAAAACAGCTATGATTCGTAACCTTTGTATCGGTCTTTTAACCATGGGAGTGACCTATCTATTGGGTCAGTTGTTTAGTATTTAAAAGAGATACCGCGCGGTATCTTTTTTGCTTAGTCATGCCTTAGTAACTTTGAATATTAATTACTAAAGTTCTATATTGGTTAGATCTATATCCTTAGAAAGTCCTTCAATTATAAGTCTATAAATTAATCCTAATCAACTAATAAAATCTTCTAATTCTAACAATGAAAGTTCCTGAGATGAATATTGTTTAGTATTATTTAACCGAACAGCTTGATTCATAATTAAATCTTCATATAAATTTCTTACAAAGCGACCATTTGAAAAATTTTCTACCTTAGCTTCTAATTCATCGGTAAAATAAGAAGATAATCTTTCTTTTAGTTCATCACTTAATTGATAGTCATCTTTTCTTGCCAATGTTTCGAGTATATCTATTAGCTCTGTAGAAGAATAGTTTTCAAAATTAATAAAGTAATTAAATCGGGACTTCAGACCAGGATTTGATTGAAAGAAATGATTCATAGGCTCTGTATAACCAGCCACGATGACAATTAAATCATCCCTTGAATCCTCTAATGCTTTTGTAAGTTCAGTTAAACATTCTCTTCCATATGAATCAGTATTGTCATTTTCTGTAATACTATAAGCTTCATCTATGAATAAAACGCCACCTTTTGCTTTTTCAATGACACTTTTTACTTTTAAAGCAGTTTGACCTTGATAACCAGCGATTAAATCTGTTCTGGAGACTTCGGTAAAATGCCCCTTTGAAAGAAGACCTAATTGATAATACATCCGACCTACAATTCTGGCCACTGTCGTCTTTCCAGTACCAGGATTCCCCATAAACGCCATATGTAAAGTTCTCTTTGGTACTTTTAGCCCAGACTCTTTTCTTTTGGCTTGAATCTTCTGGTAGATAACCAATCTACGCACTTCCTCTTTAACTTTTGATAAACCAACTAACTGATTCAATTCATTCATCAACTCATCTAAGGAAGAGTTTTTTTTCTTATCTGCTTCTTTCTCGAATATTTCGGAAATATAAGAGTAACCCAGATAACAAGCTAAAGTATCAGATAATTCTTTTAGCATTGGAGTTATCTTATTTCTTCTATGTACATGTTGAAGCATATATATATGTTGATATAATTCAGATATTTTCTTCGTGTCATAACGATCGTTGATAATTTCATTAACTTTTTTGAAATAAAATTCGTCACCGTCCATCTGGCTCTGGCGATCTAATTTTTTAGCAGCTTCAATTAGCCTGTCACGGGATGTACTCATAATTTACCTCAAAAACATAAAAAGTAATGCAATAATTAACATTCCAATAGTTACTCCGGATATGATAAAAAGTGTAAGGAGTCGATTAGAAATATATTGAATTTGTTGTCTACTTTCTTTCAACTCTTTTCTTAGTTCTTCAATCTCAGCAGTGTGAGAGACTGGTTCTAAAGGAAGCGTGCTTACTGCATCCTCTAAGCTTACGATTCTATCGTCTAATTTAGAAAGTCGCTCCTCATGTTCCTCAATGGATTCTTTATGATTGTTTTCATTTAATTTTTCTTTAAATTGCTTAAGTGCTAAGAGTGTAGATGTCTGTTTCTCGATTGTTTTATCAATACGAGCTTGCTCTTTTAAAATTTTCTTATTGGTATGATCGATTGCTGCTACCGAAGAAAGAATTGCATGAATATAATCTTTATCTAGAGATTCTAAAGCTTTATAAACTTGACCAAATTCTTCAGTTAATTTCTGTTGATCTTCATAAAATCTTGAAATGTAATTTTGAACTTGTTCTACTAAAGTGTTAAACTCTTTACCAGTAACTCCATGCTCAACAAAATCAAGACCAAAACCAAATAATTCTTCATGAGTTCTAACCTTATCAAAATACAAATCATCTCGACTTTGTTCAGCAAATTCTTTCAGATGTTTTTTTGCCTCATCGAAATCATGGTGGCTAAGTTTTATTTCGAATTTTTCCTGTTCTTGCTCAATTACTTCTTTTTCCATATTTATCTCCCTAATCTAATAATTCTTGTAATAATGCATCAATCTCATCAAAATCACTTTTATCGTCTGTTGTAGACTCAGAAAAAATATCAGATAGTTTTTCTTTCATTAAAGTTGCAGCCACATCGTGTCTTTCTTTAATGGTACTAACGATTGAATTTTTTTCAACTTGTAGCTTAATATTTTTGACATCTAACAATTGATCTTGAATGACTAACATTTCATTATTTTGATCAATTTTTTTAGAACTTAGTTCAGAAATTTGTTTATTGACAATTTGCTGATCAATCATTTTTAATACGAAGGCACCTGTTATACCAGCGACAGTAGCCCCCATAAATGTTCCGATAATACTAGCCAATGAGCCTAGAATAGGTATTTCTACTGCAAGTGGAGGCGCAATGGCAATGAGAGATTTACCAATTATTTCTCCCAAAGCCAGTCCTCCTGTGACAACTATACCTGCAGTAATTATTTTCCCAAGTTCGAGAATAATAATATTAATATCTTTGGAACTATTTTCAGGGTTATTCAAATAATCAATAGCATCTTTTAGAGATGACCATCCCTGTTTTATAAATGTCCAAACCTTTAAAAATACTTCACCGACTGTTCCAAAAATAGAAGTTACAAGCATTGTTAAGATTGATTTACCAACATTTAAAATATGGTTTGATAAATTTGAAACAAAATTAGAGACAGCTTCTTTTAATTTTTCAAGGAATGAATTGAAATTCTTATGCTTTTCACCCAACCAAACTATAAATTTCTTGATTATTTCCTTTAAAAACTCTGATAAAAGTTGGAAAATAGCAGCCTTTAATGCCTTACCTGAAACTTTCAATGCTTCATCACGCCGTGATTTTTTACCAGATTGAATAGCTTTTTCTTTATTTTCTTGTTTTCTTTTATGAAGTTCTTCTCTAGCCTCTCGATCATCTTTCTCTAACTGCTTTCTATCAATATTAAAGCGCTCTTCAGGCTTCAATCCATCTCTTTCCGAATTTAAAAATTCAGTCATTGTTTTGTCACCCTTTGATTTATTTGCAGAAGCATCTAAATCATGCAAATTTTTTGAACTATTTGCAAAATCTTTAACTTGATCTTTAGAGAAAAATGTTGCCATTTCAACATCATTTAATTGTTCTTTAATGGATACTGTATGGTCTTTATTAATGGCAGCAGAACCCATATCTCTACCCTTATCAAAAAAAGTACGAGCATCTTTTTTTAGAACTCTTTCTCCATTTTTATTTGTTGTAAAATTATTCTGCCAAGTAGCATATCTTTCTTGATAATCAACGTCTCTATTATGAGTCGCAAATTTCCCCTTTTCAAAATTTTCAGCAGTTTGTATATGTGCTTCTTTTCGTAAATCTAGAGTTTGGCCATTGTTAACTTTAATAAACTCTTCACCTATTTGGGCAGCAAGTTGAAGTTGTACTTGTTCCCAAACTATATTCTCAATAGATTCTTGAAGATATTCGTTATTTTGTAATTTTTCTCTATCTATATCAAGTTGATCGATGTGTTCTGCTATGTCTTTTAAGTTATCTTCTAAAGAACTCTCTAAACCAAGTAATTGTTCATAATCAATATCAGGGTCAGATACTTGTAATTCAAACAAATCGTTTTCGTTTGCCATCATAAAATCCTAACTAATCATTTTTAATATATTATAACATTTTATCTGTCAGTTTAACAATCATAAAAAAAGCTAATCCAATATAGAATTAGCTTATTATTTGATTATTTATTTTACCAAAACCAACCTTCGTCATCATTGATAGGCTGGGCTTCTTTGATCTTGCGTGGGCCTGTTCCATACATTTCAGCTTCGATATCTTCTTTTGTTGGTAGGATCGAAGCTAGGATAATGTAGATAATAATTCCGAGTCCAAAGTTTGCGATTGTAAAGATTGCAAAAAGGAAACGAACTAGGGTTACATCAAGATTCCACTTATCAGATAGACCTGCAAGTACACCTGATACCATACGATTTCTTCTCATTTTATAAAATTTTGTATTCATAATTTATTCCTCTTTCGGATTTCTTAATCTTAGTATAGCACTAAGCTAGATTTGCTACATCAGTCCTTAGGCCGATTTAACAAGAGGAGCTTTCCACGACAGAGACCACAACGATAACGCTTAGTATCGATTTTTCGCTTTCTTTGATAGTTTTGGTGACAAGTCTGACAAGTATAGACTAAGTTTGGCTTTTGATTAGCACTTGATAAGGAAGGAACAAAGCGGAGACCGTCGACCTCTTTTAGAAGTTGCTTAAAGGCTAAATCCTTATGCTGATAGCCTCTACCTTCAAAGTAAAGATGATAATGGCAGAGCTCATGACGAACAATTTTACGAAAAACCTCTAAACCAAGTTCTTGATAAACCTTGGGATTAAAATCCAAATGACCATCTTTTGGGAAAAATCGTCCACCTGTCGACCGTAGACGAGTATTCCATTGAGCTTGGTGTTTGAATGGTTTTTCAAAATCCTCTAAAGAGACCTGTTTAACGTAATCAGTTAGATTCATTTGGTGCAAGAAGCGACAGATTCACTTTTTCACGGTCAGCATCGATTTTTTTAACCCAAACGGTTACCAAATCACCGACAGACACTACCTGACTTGGATGTTTGATAAATTTCTTACTCATGTGAGAGATATGAATGAGACCGTCCTCATGAATACCGATATCAACAAAGGCACCGAAGTCAACGACGTTGCGCACAACTCCCTCAAGCTTTTGGCCAACTTGTAAGTCTTTGATATCCAAGACATCCTGACGAAGGACTGGAGCATCAAAGGATTCACGGAAATCACGACCTGGTTTGAGAAGATCAGCAATAATATCTTTAAGAGTTTCCTGGCCAAGTTCTAGCTCTTGAGCCATTTCCTTGATTGAAACGGATTTTAGCTTGGCTTGCGCTTCTTCATTTAGGTCTTTAATATCTAAGCGTTTGAAGAGTTCCTTGACCGCTGCATAGTTTTCTGGGTGAACACCAGTATTGTCAAGGATATTGCTGCTTTCAGGAATACGGAGGAAGCCTGCTGCCTGTTCAAATGCTTTGGCACCTAAACGAGGAACCTTCTTAATTTGAGCGCGTGAAGTGATTTTTCCTTCTTCCTCACGATACTTAACAATATTTTCTGAGATCGTTTTGTTTAGTCCTGCGACATGTGAAAGCAAGGCTGGACTAGCTGTATTGATATTGACACCGACTTGGTTCACTACTGTATCAACAACAAAGTCCAGACTTTCAGACAGTTTTTTCTGACTAACATCGTGCTGATATTGACCGACACCGATGGATTTAGGATCGATTTTAACCAACTCAGCAAGCGGGTCTTGCAAACGGCGAGCAATTGAGATAGCCGAACGTTTTTCAACGGTTAGTTCTGGGAACTCCTGACGGGCAAGTTCACTAGCTGAGTAAACAGACGCACCACTCTCATTGACAATGACATAGCTGACTTCTGGAAAATCTTTAAGTACTTCAGCGACGAAAGCTTCACTTTCACGACTAGCAGTTCCATTTCCGATAGCGATAATTTCAACACCGTATTGGCCAATCAAATCTGCCAAATCGCGCTTAGCTTCCTCAATCTGACGGGCAGAGGCTGGTTTGACAGGATAAATGACCTGGGTCGTCAGCATCTTCCCAGTCGCATCTACAACTGCAAGCTTAGCACCTGTACGAAAGGCAGGGTCAAATCCAAGGACCACGCGCCCTTTAAGAGGTGCAACAAGGAGAAGATTTCGAAGGTTTTCTGAGAAGAGTTGGATAGCTCCTTCTTCTGCCTTTTCTGTTAATTCTGTACGAATACGACGCTCAATAGCTGGTAATACTTTTTTCTTAACAGATTGCTGAATAACTTCGTCAATATAAGCATTCTTAACTTTAAAACGAACACTAAAGAAAGATAGAATACGATCAGTCGCATGCTCAAAGCCAATTTTCAAAATGCCTAGCTTCTCACCACGATTAAGGGCAAGCGTACGGTAACCTTGCATGTTTGCAACTGTTTCTGAGAAATCGTAATAAATCTGAAAGACTTGTTTTTCATCAAGAGTTTCGTCTTTAAGTTGAGATGTAATCTTAGAATGTCTAAGGACCTCTTGATAAGTCATTGAACGTAAGTTGACATCCTCAGAGAGAGCTTCAATCAAAATATCAACTGCACCTGCTAAAGCATCTTGTGGAGTCTCGAATCCTTCACAGACAAAAGCTTCTGCTTCTTTTTCTAGGTTAGAAACATTTTGTAAAATTAAACGAGCAAGCGGAAAAAGTCCAGCCTCACGCGCAATCGTTGCCTTGGTGCGACGTTTCTCCTTATAGGGAAGATAGAGTTCTTCTACATCTGCGAGTTTTTCAGCAGCTAAAATAGCTTCTTCTAACTCCTTAGTTAGCTTGCCTTGCTCTTTGATTTTTGCTAAGACGGCTTCCTTACGATCATTTAGAGCAGTTAAACTCTTATCGAGGTCGATAATAGCCTTAATGGCTACCTCATCTAGACTTCCAGTCATATCTTTCCGATAACGGGCGATAAAGGGGATAGTTGCTCCTTCTGCTGTCAAAGACAAGACAGTATCAATCTGCTTTAAAGTTACACCCAAATCTTGGGAAATTTTTTCATATTTTTTATCCATGAAACTATTATACCATAAGCGCGAAAGCTTGTTTTCATTAATTTGTTGCTTTATTTCAACTTTATAAAGATAAAAGCCATGTTTATTTTAAAATCCAACTATTTCTTAGAAATAATAGTATAATAGTGTTAATTAAAAGAATCGAGGTATGCCTTATGGCTGTTAAATTTACAAAAACTGATGACTTAGATAAGATGTTCGAAGAATTCGCTAAACTACCTGACTTGAAGCAAGTAACATTTCCAGATGACAAAGAAAAGAAAGATAAGGCAGAAAAGAAAAAATAGATGACACTCTTTCAAAGTTTACCTTCTAGTGTGCTACAAGCTGGCGCTATTTTTCTTTCAATTATTATTGAAGCTTTACCCTTCGTCTTAATCGGTAGCATCATCTCTGGTGCCATTGAAGTCTATGTGACTCCTGAGAAGGTTTATAAATTTCTCCCTAAAAATCGTTTGGGGAGAATCTTTTTTGGTAGCTTCATCGGTTTCCTCTTTCCCTCTTGTGAGTGTGGGATTGTCCCTATCATCAATCGCTTTTTAGAAAAAAAGGTTCCAAGCTATACAGCGGTATCTTTTCTAGTAACGGCTCCTATCATCAATCCCATCGTACTTTTTGCGACTTATTCAGCCTTTGGTAATTCAATTCAAATGGTTTTCCTAAGATCTTTGGGCGCTATTCTAGTTGCTACTATATTGGGTATCTTTCTTGGATTTTTCTGGGAGGAACCTATTCAAAAGGAAAATAGATTGGCTTGCCATGAGCATGATTTTTCTCACTTGTCAAAAAGTCAAAAACTGCTTCAGGTCTTTATCCAAGCTATTGATGAATTCTTTGATATGGGGCGTTACTTGGTCTTTGGCTGTCTTTTTGCCAGCATAGTCCAGGTCTATGTACCAACTCGGGTTCTGACATCTATCAGCGCAACACCACTACTTGCGATTGTTCTTCTGATGGTCTTATCCTTCCTTCTATCACTCTGTAGTGAAGCGGATGCATTTATTGGATCTTCTCTTCTATCAAGTTTTGGCTTTGCTCCAGTGCTTGCTTTTCTGGTTATAGGTCCCATGCTTGATGTCAAGAACCTCCTCATGATGAAGAATTATCTCAAAACTCGCTTTATTTGGCAATTCATGACAATTGTAACTCTTGTTGTTCTTGTCTATTCTTATCTAGTCGGGGTGATGCTATGATACGATTTTTTATCTTATTTGGCTATTTTATCTTAACCCTTTATCTGCACCTATCAGGTAAGCTCAATCAGTATATAAACCTCCACTACTCTTATCTGGCTTATATCAGCATGGTTTTGTCATTGTTACTAGCCATCGTTCAAGCCTATATTTGCTTCAAGCGTTTGAAAGAACACAGTCACTTACATAGTTTTTCAGCCAAGCTTGCTAGTTTTGTCCTCTTAAGTTTACCCTTGTTAGTTGGATTTACATTTCCAACTGTCACTCTGGATTCACAAACAGTATCGGCAAAAGGATATTATTTCCCTTTGTCGGAAGGAACTGACAAGGCAATCCAAGCAAGTGAAGGAACGAGCAGTCAGTATCTTAAGCCGGATACCAGTCGCTTTTATTCACAAACAGCTCATGAAAATATTATTCGAAAGAGTGCTGATAAATACTTAGCTCAATCTAGTATAGTTATAAATGATGAAAATTACCTGGAGGTCATGGAAGCTATCTACGATTTTCCAAACGAATTTGAAGGTAAGGAAATCGAGTTTACTGGCTTTGTCTACAACGATCCAAACCATACCAAGAGTCAATTTGTTTTTCGCTTTGGTATTATGCACTGTATCGCTGATTCTGGAGTTTTTGGCCTTTTGACCACTGGAAACACTAATCACTACGAAAATAACACTTGGGTGAGAGTCAAAGGCAAGATTAGGAATCACTATCACAAAGAACTCAACCAAGTCCTCCCAACCCTTGAAGTCCAGTCCTTCATCAAAGTAGACAAACCCGAAAATACTTATGTTTACAAAGAATTTTAAAAAAGTAGCCTGAGCTGGCTACTTTTTGTTATTATCTGACAATATCTTTATACATATCTGGTCTTCTGTCTCTAAACAAGCCCCAGTTTAGGCGTTCATTTGCTCCTTTGTTGAGGTCATAAGTTGTTAAGAGGATGGCTTCGCCTTGTCGTTCTGCTTGGGTCAAGATAGCTCCTGTTTCGTCGGTCATAAAGGATGAACCGTAGAAGTTAAGGATAGAACTTTGCCCTCCATTTTCCTCGCAAGGTTGAACTTCTTCTACGCCATAACGATTAGCCGCAATAACTGGGACGATATTTGCTGCAGCGTGTCCCTGCATGGTGCGTTGCCAATGACCACAACTATCTGTATCCAAAATAGGCTCCGAACCGATTGCTGTTGGGTAAAAGAGTAATTCTGCGCCATTTAAGGCAAGACAACGGGCAGTTTCAGGGAACCACTGGTCCCAGCAGATCCCAATACCAATCTTGGCATAGCGAGTATCCCAAACTTTAAAACCAGTATTTCCAGGAGTAAAGAAGAATTTTTCTTGATAATAATGGTCATCTGGTATATGCGTCTTCCGATAAACGCCTAGTACTTCTCCATCTGCATCAATGATAGCAATAGAATTGTACAAAACATTACCATCCTTTTCGTAGAAACTGATTGGTAAAACGACTTTTAGCTCCTTAGCAATCACCTTAAAATGCTGAATAGCAGTATTTTCTGTCACCGACTGGGCATACTGGTAGTAGTCATACTGACGTTCCTGACAGAAATAGGGACGTTCAAACAACTCAGGCAAGAGAATAATTTGCGCCCCTTGCTCAGTAGCTTGACGTACTAAACGTTCGGCTGTTTGGATATTCGTATCCACATCCTTAGCGCATTGCATTTGAATAGCTGCAACCGTTACATTTCTCATCTTTTTCTCCTATTCTGGAATTTGTTGGGTAATACAGTGGATATTTCCACCACCTAAAAGAATATCTCTTGCAGGGATTCCGACGACTTCACGGTCTGGGAAACACTTACTCAGGATATCCAAGGCCACTTGGTCGTTTTCGTCCTGAAATTGTGGCACCAAGACAGACTTATTGGCAATATAGAAGTTCACATAGGATGCTGCTAAACGCTCACCAGCATAGCGCTCCTCTTCGCCTTCTTCATATGAATAGCCTGGCAAATCTTCTTCCGTCACTACTTGATGGATAGCTGGAATCGGAAGTTTATGAATGGTAAAGGAACGGCCTTTTGCATCAGTTTCCTTCTCTAAGAGAGCTAAATCAGCTGCAGACATGGCATACTGGGGATCGTCTTGGTCGTCCGTCCAAGCTAAAACAATCTCCGCTGGACCAACAAAGGCTGCCACATTGTCAACGTGTTCATTGGTTTCATCTTGATAAATACCATAAGGAAGCCAGATGACTTTTTCAGCTCCAAGGCTCTCTAGTAAGGTCTTTTCAATCTCCTCTTTAGTCATGTGAGGATTGCGACCAGGACTAAGAAGGCAACTTTCAGTCACAAGAATGGTTCCTTGGCCGTCACTGTGTATAGCACCACCTTCCAGTACAAAAGGTTTGGCATCGTAAACAGGTATCTCTAAAACTTCTGCAAAGCGACTGGCCACTTGGTCATCTGCTTCATAGTCTTGATAAAGACCGTCATATGAGCCACCCCAAGCATTGAAAGACCAATCTACCGCCAAGTTTTCCCTTTTATCATTAAGGAGAATGGTCGGACCTGTATCACGAGCCCAGGCATCATTTGTTGGGATATCTAGATAAACGACCTGGTCTCCAAGATAGGATTGGGCTTCAGATAGATAGTCCTGCTCCACCAAAAGATAAACTGTTTCTCCCTGAGTAATGGTTTTGATAATCTGACTAAAAGCTTTTTTAGATGCCTTACCTTGAAAAGGCCAAGACCCTGGTCGAGTAGGCCATATCATGAGAGTCCCA
Source organism: Streptococcus sp. oral taxon 431 (assembly GCF_023115445.1). Taxonomy (GTDB): domain Bacteria; phylum Bacillota; class Bacilli; order Lactobacillales; family Streptococcaceae; genus Streptococcus. Next base: position 212,925 of record NZ_JALDUI010000001.1, read on the forward strand.
TGGTGGGGTTCATACTCTGCTGGCATACGATAGCCTAATTTTTTTGGACTATCCATCATGATAATCTCTCCTTAAAGTCTTGGTAGCCGAAGGATTTGACTAGACTGCACTCACCCTCTTTATCCATCACATACAAACTTGGAAGTCCAATCCCGTTAAAGGTATTATTCTTAACAAAGGAGTAGATTGCCATATCCTCGAAGTACAATCTATCTCCAATCTCAACTGGATTTTCAAAACTATAGTCGCCAATAATATCACCTGTTAGGCAGGTATTGGAAGATAATCTATAAGTATAGGCTTTTTCTTTCGCTTCAAAGCCATCTCTCAATGGGGGACGATAGGGCATCTCAAGGACATCTGGCATATGACAACTTGCTGAAGCATCTAAGACTAAAGTCTCAATCCCATTTTCAACGATGTCTAAGACTTCAGTAGCTAAATAACCAGCATTGAGTGCAATCGCTTCTCCTGGTTCGATATAGACGTCAAGGTTATAGGTTTCACGAATACGTTTAATCTCAGAAATCAGCAAGTCCACATCATAGTCGGCTCTCGTAATGTGGTGTCCGCCTCCCATATTGAGCCATTTGACCTCATGCAAATAGGCTCCAAACTGCTCTTCTACTGCTTTCAAAGTCGTTTGTAAATCATCTGCCCCTTGCTCACAAAGAGTATGAAAATGAAGGCCGTCCACCAAGTCCAGCAAATCACTCGGTATCTTGTCTGATGTCACTCCAAAACGGGATCCAGGAGCACAAGGGTCATAGAGCGCGTGATCTCCTTGTGTTGAACATTGAGGATTGATGCGTAGACCTACACTAATACCAGCTTCACGACAAGGTTGACCATATTTTCGTAATTGTCTCTCAGAGTTAAAAACAATATGATCAGATATTTGAAGCAACTCTTCCATGTCAGCTTCCTTGAAAGCAGGCGCAAAGACATGGACTTCTCCCGGGAACTCTTCTCTAGCTAGCTTAGCTTCATAGAGACCACTAGCTGTCGTACCAGACAGATACTGACTAATCAAAGGATAGGTTTTATAGAGGGAATAGGCCTTTTGAGCTAGCAACACCTTACAGCCTGCCTTTTCTTGAACCTCTTGTAGAATGCGGCAATTCTCCTCTAATTTTCCTAAGTCAATGATATAAGAAGGTGTTGGTACTTGTTCTAACTTCATTAGTCCACCATTTGTGGATTTTCAACCACAACCCATGGCAAACCGTATTTATTCAAGGCTTCCATGAATGGATCTGGATCCAACTCTTCAAGGTTATGAACTCCTGGTTGTTTCCAAGTACCATCCATCACTAATTTTGTTCCAATCATGGCAGGAACACCTGTTGTGTAAGAAATTGCCTGTGAACCAACTTCTGCGTAGCATTCCTGGTGGTCGCAAACATTGTAGATGTAGATAGTCTTCTCAACGCCATCTTTGACACCTGTAAAGATACAGCCGATATTGGTTTTACCAACAGTGCGTGGGCCAAGGCTTGCAGGATCTGGAAGCAAGGCTTTCAAGAATTGAATTGGAACGATTTCTTGTCCATTGAAGTTAATAGTATCTGTACGGAGGAGTCCAACATTTTCAAGACATTTCATGTGCGTCAAGTAAGATTGACCAAAGGTCATAAAGAAGCGAATGCGTTTAACTCCTGGAATATTCTTTGCTAATGATTCAATTTCTTCATGGTGAAGGAGATACATGTCTTTTTGCCCAACTTGAGGGAAATCATACTCACGTTTGATAGACATAGCTTCGACTTCTACCCATTTTCCATCTTCCCAGTAAGAACCTGGTGCAGAAACCTCACGTAGATTGATTTCTGGGTTAAAGTTTGTCGCAAATGGATAACCATGGTCACCACCATTACAGTCCAAAATGTCGATATAATGGATTTCATCAAAATAATGTTTGAGTGCATATGCTGAAAAGACGCTGGTCACACCTGGGTCGAAACCAGATCCAAGCAGAGCGGTTAATCCAGCTTCCTTGAATTTTTCTTGGTAAGCCCACTGCCATGAGTAGTCAAAGTAGGCAGTAAAACCAAGTTCCTTACAACGTTTCTCATAGATGGCACGCCACTCAGGATCTTCTGTATCCTCTGCCTCGTAGTTAGCTGTGTCAATATAGTGCACACCTGTTGCCAAACAAGCATCCATAATAGTCAAATCTTGGTATGGTAGAGCTACGTTCAAAACAGCTTCTGGTTTGTAGCTTTCAATCAAGGCAATCACTTCTTCTACCTTGTCAGCATCAAGAGCAGCTGTCTCAATCTTAGTATTTGTTTTACCTTCTAATTTAGCCTTCAAGTCATCACATTTTGACTTGGTACGGCTTGCAATCATAATCTCTTTAAAAGTTTCGCTGTCTTGACAAATCTTTGAAATAGCAACCTGGGCAACGCCCCCACATCCGATAACTAATAAACGACTCATTTTCTTCCTTCCTCTTCTTCTAAAATGTCTTCTACATACTTGGGCAGCATAAAGGCTCCTACATGTAAGTTTGCAGTGTAGTATTCTGTGAAAAGCTGGCGTTTTTTCCAACCTTCCTTGTCAAAATCTTTGACAGGGTGGTATTTTTTCGATGCAAACCCAAATAACCAATAGCCTGCAGGACTGGTAGGGATATGTGCCTGATAAACTCGACTGATTGGAAAGGCTTGATTAACCTTGCGGTGCATGCTTCGACAAGCTGACTCATCTTCGTCAAAGAAGGGACTACCATGCTGATAGATCATGATTCCGTCCTCTTTAAGAGCCCTATAACTATTGCCGTAAAATTCCTTGGTAAAGAGCCCTTCCGTATGACCAAAGGGATCAGTCGCATCGTTAATGATAATGTCGTAATCATTTTCACAGTTTCGTAAAAAGCGAAGTCCATTTTGGTAGTAGATGGTAACACGAGGATCATCAAGACCAGCAGCAAAATCGGGAAAATATTCTCTACAAACCTCAACCAGCATCTCATCTGGTTCCACGATATCGATTTGTTCCAATTCTGGATAGAGAGTTAATACCTGGGCAACACCACCGTCACCACCCCCAATAACCAAGACTTTCTTAGGATTAGGGTGCACAGCCATAGGCACGTGAACAGTCATTTCATTGTAGACAAAATCATCTGCATCTGAAAACAAGACGTGCCCATTTAAAATCAATATCTTCCCAAAAGCAGGCGTGTCTAAAACTTCGATATCCTGCCATTCACTTTTACCTGCGTAAAGTTGCTTAGCTGTTCTCAAAGACAATTTCACATCTGGAGTATGAACTTCAGAAAACCATAAATCCATTTACTTCTCCTTTCTCTCAATGACATTAATGTGGTTGACCTCTGGATCTTCCGTTCCTTGGAGAGAACAACCACGTTCTTTGGCAAATTGAATATAATCGACAAGACCTTGTGTAATGCGTTCACCAGGTGCTAGGATAGGAATACCTGGAGGGTAACACATGACAAATTCCCCGCAGACTTGCCCAACGGACTCGTCCAGGGTTAAACTTCTTCTCTCTGAATAGAAGGCTTCCTGAGGAGACAGCACTAACTCAGGTTGGATATATTCTCCAGCAATCAAGTCCTTCCCATCTCTTGAGTAGAGTCTCTTGATGTCAGCCAGAGCACCAACCAAGCGTTCAATATCTTGGATACGGTCCCCAATCGAAATGTAGGCCAAGATATTGCCAATATCACCAAACTCAATCTGAATGTCATATTCATCCCGTAAGAGGTCATAAACTTCAATACCTGTTAAACCAATTCCCTGAGTGTAGACTGACAGCTTGGTAACGTCAAAATCACAAACGGTCACGCCATCTACTAACTCTTTTGAGTAGGCATAGTAGCCACCGATGGCATTGATTTCACGACGAGCATACTCAGATAGCTCAATGACCTTCTCAAATGACTCTTTACCACGAAGGGCCAGATTGCGGCGTGAAATATCCAAACTAGACATTAACAAATAGGATGCTGATGTTGATTGGGTCAGGTTAATGATTTGACGCACGTACTCAGGATTCATCTGATCCCCAACTAAAAGAAGTGAACTTTGTGTCAAGCTACCACCAGACTTATGCATAGATACGGCTGACATATCTGCTCCTGCATCCATAGCAGATAGAGGAAGTTTATCTGTAAAGTGGAGATGAGCACCGTGTGCCTCGTCTACTAAGACTTTCATTCCTGCAGCGTGGGCCATCTCTGTTAGCCCCTTAAGATCTGAACAAATACCATAGTAGGTTGGATTGTTAATTAGGACGGCCTTAGCATCGGGATGGTCCTTTATAGCTTGTGCTACACGATCATTTTCAAGCCCCAAAGCAATACCGATTTTTGGATCCACACTCATCTCGATATAGATGGGAATAGCACCACATAAAACTAGAGCGTTGATGGCTGATTTATGGACATTTCGAGGAAGGATAATTTTATCTCCCGCTTTACAGGTGGAGAGAATCATAGTTTGAACAGATGATGTTGTGCCACCAATCATTAAAAAGGCATGAGCAGCACCAAAAGCCTCTGCTGCTAACTCCTCTGCTTCTCGGATAATCGAGATAGGATGTCCTAGGTTGTCCAAGGGCTTCATAGAGTTGACATCTATGCCTACACATTTTTCCCCTAAAAGTTCAACCAACTCTGGGTTTCCACGGCCACGCTTGTGACCAGGTACGTCAAACGGTACAATTCTTTTCTTTCGTAACTTGACCAATCCTTCATAGATGGGAGCTTGGTTTTGATTTAACATTATAAAGACATACTCCTTTATCATATTTTTTACACCTTGACAATGCAAGCCTCTAAAGGATACTTATGAAAAAAGAGCAGGTTGGCACCTGCTCTACAATCTACTGACGTGTTTATGTTTGTTTCTTTTGAGTATGTCTGTTCCTGATGTTTCCTAACTCTCTAGTAGCAAATATTACGTACTTTATTGATCGTTTCACAAGATGACGTGTGCTTTCACCACACTAACAAATCTATACGAATTAGGACAAATGTCCTAACATCAACTTATAAAAGTAGGCTTTTAACCCTATCAATAATGTGGCTTTTCAACCACGCTTCGGCATTCAACCCTGCCTGTCCGTAGGCATTTTTTACTCGGGTTTATATTTACTAGAAAACATCATCTCATTTTCTAAGCTTCATTACTATATCATGTTTTCAGATACTTGTAAAGTATTTTTAGAAACTTTTTTTAAATAATTTAATATTTTGTTCGTGAAATTGCTTTAGTTTCAAAATGGAAATCGTTTTAAATTTAAATCAAAAAACAAAAAAAGAAACTAAATAGATTAGTTTCTTTAATGAATTATAAGCATAATCAACTATTCAAAATCCTATCTAGTCATCTCGCGCTACTTGAACAGCTAGCTCAAAATCAGTCATCAAGTAATTTTCATCCAGATGGATGAGACTATAATACTCATTCCAAAATAGAGAGTCACTGTTGCTGGACCACTTTAATCCATACCACAATTGAGTGACATCACTTGTATGTGATGGGGGAATTGACCATAGATGCTTTTTAAAAGTTTCTTGAACAAGAGAAACATCCAGTTGAGTAGTCAAGTCAAGTTCATCTAATTTGAGAGTGATAGAATGTTCCTTAGCTGCTTCAATGCTTTCCTTGTTAAATCGGACCTGAATAACCTTAGAATCTTCTAGAACCACGTCCTTATCTTCTGCCCCGTAAAAGGAAATACTCCCAAGAACTATGCCATCTTTTGCAAAGAGATAGGGAGCGTAGGGAACAGCATTGCTATCAAGTCTGAAGCCTTTTTCGATAGTGACTGACTTATCTCCTGAATACTTTTGGAAATTGCCATCTGTCAGGAGGTCTTCGTAGTCGCTAGCACCATCACCCTGTCTTACATAGATATCAAATCCAACTTCCATCAGATCACTTGCTTTGGTTTCTGCTAACGTGATTTTACTTTCATTAATTTGCAAAATCGGTGCTTGAGGTGGGAGTCCAATCGTGAGATTAAACATGACTCCTACTAGAAAGACCATCAAGGTTATAAGGAGGGCAAGTAAAGACTTTCCAGTCCTTTTTCTTGCATTGAAAAGAGCCATTATAGCTGGGAGGAGGATCATTTTGGCTAAAATAGAATTCCCAACACCACCTCTATTTAAGGTCTGAAAAGCAAAGACGCCTGCGATTGCAATCAGGGACAGGTAGACCAAAATCTCGCCTAGACCCAGTTTTTCTGTTCGAGTTTGTTGATTTACAGGGGTTTCGTACAATGACTGCCCATTCTCTCTCCTCTTTTTTAGAAAGAGATAAAAGCCCAGACCGAGTAGCAGATTAAAGATTGCAAAAACTATTAAAGTACCTATTATCACCGTTCTAGCCATGGCTCTCTACTCCTTTATGTTCTCTCTCAAATCTTATTTTTCTCTTTAATGTCCAATTCCCAACTAATAAAACCAGCAAGAAGAAGGGGCCACCTTCTATGACCACAATGGGCAAAGCCAGTAGAGCAATCATCAAAAAACTAGCTTTCTTTTGACGCCAACTACCGCCCCATTCTCCGTTTATCAGTCCACCTAAATAGTCGACGTAATCAGTAAACCAAGTCAATAAGGGATTTTGAAAATCATTGAGCCTTAGGTAAATGAACAAAGCAGAATTTAGCAAAACATAAAGAATTCCAAGGACTAGAATAATCTTTTGACTAGTTCGAGTAGCCTCTAGAACGATTTTTTCTCTCTTCTCTGGTTTTATTTCTTTTAGACTTGGATTCTTACAAGATAATTTTTCAAATCTATAGACCAAAAATCGGTAGAGAAAATACTTTTTTATATCACGCTTCATAAAACCTCCAATCTAGGAAGGACACTCAATTATAAATCATGGTCTAAACATCTAATTTCAAGGAATCGCCTTCCAAATAGACGGCTTTTGATTCAGTGATTTTGATTTTTTGATCTTCTGAAAAACCAATGGTTTCACCATCCTTTAAGGTGACATCACTGCCTAAAACATACTGAAGAATAGACAAGAGGAAATAATATAAGTCATCGCTATTCATGACAGAATCAATGATTTCAATCTCAGTTTTTCCAAACTCTTTCAAACCATAAGTGTAAATACTAGTTTTATCTCCCTGGTTGATAATTCCCATATAAATCCAGAGTTGAAGGGGAAGCATTTCTTCTTTCAAAAGGTCAGCCAGGTCTAGATAAAGATCTTTGGGCAAGAGCAAGGTGGTAGAACCCTGATAAATACCAATAGCTGATTGACTAGTTTTTAGAATAGAGGCATTGACTTTAGTTAATAAGGAATAAGTTTCTACTGGCGAAAGATTGTCAGACAATATAGAAACAATGGCGTGTTGTGTGTGCTCCTGTGTTTCCTTCTCAACATCCTGCCAGAGGTAAGAATAGGCATACAATTTTTCAAATTCTTGACTTGGGATAGGCAAATCCATCAAAGCCAGCGCAACGAGAGCACCATCAATCACAAAGGTTGCACTAGAATCATCCCCAGAAACTTCAGAAATTTCAAGCCCCCAGTGAGTTTTCAATTCCTGAACGACCTGGTCTAAAGAATAGGCCTGCTTGCCTTTGAAGAGGGGCATGGACAAGATCAGTTGTTTTTTCTTCTCTGACTTTTCTTTCTTACTAGCAAATAGATTTTTTAAAAAATTCATAGGACTTCTCCTTTTTTTCATATTAGTTGGGAAGCAAAGCTATCTTGGTCAAAGTGAGTCGAGATACCAAGTTTCCTCATCCTCAAAACCGTAGAATTTCTCATCAAGTAGCCAATTTCCATCCACCAATCTAAGAACAAACTGATGCTTCATTTCTAATGCTTCTTGAAAATGGGTGATAATTCTTGCTTCTTCAGCTTTTGTCATGATAAAATCTACAGAAAAATCATTCGTTTGAACATAGTTATACTCACTTGGGGAGCCATAAGAATTTCGAACTCCTCCTTCCAAGCATTTTTGAGTCACTCGTCCAGTTAGAAGTTGCATTTGCCTCTGAAAATAGTCATCCATAAGTTCATTCCACAAAGGGTGAAGTTGATTAGATGGGATTCCAAGGGCTTCTTTTTCCTTATCCAGTACTCTGTTACGCTCAAAAATTTCCTCTTCTAACAAGGTTAAACTTTTGAGTAAATCAAGCAAGGGTGGGATGATTATTTCCACCATAGCTCGATAGTTTTCAGGGGTATTTTTATAGTTCACTCTCATGATTACTCTCTTAACTCTCCTGGATTAATTGCTTTAATTCTAAGTCTGAAAGTTGTCCTTCCATGTAGAGTTTCCTAAGTAAATCTTTATCAACTGTAATTTCATAATAGTCTGTCACAAACTCATGAAATCTCTCAAAGCTATCAAAGAGGTAAGATAGCAACCATTCTCCGCCATCCTGATCTTGGTAAGTCTGTTGATGCGCGTGACCATCATACCAGATAAAGAAGGTTGTTTCATCTTTTTGGTCTTCTGAATAAAGTGAGAGATACTTTTCATCCAGTCCTTTATAAAAACCATCAATGACGTATTGATTCCACTCGTCAGCAGCAAACTGGCTTAAACTACTTTCATGATCGAAGCCTTTTATAAGGATCATTTTATCAGTCAAAATCACATCTAAAGAATCACCAGAGCCATTGTCAATAAGGTAGCGGAGTCCATAGTCTTCCTCAGTCTTAATCACGAGTCTAAGCCAATCCTCACTCGGATCTGTCAGATACTCATCAATGACCAGCAAGGCATCTAAGCGAGTCTTTATCTTGTCCCAATCAATCTTTCTCATCTCTAAAAACCTCCATCTTATTCTTGCTATTTATCAAGATCACAAGCCCTATAACGAGCTGTTAAATAGCCTGAAAAGCTAATCTGAGGGATATTCCACTCATTAGGCAAATAAATCGAACAATCTACCTGATCACCTAGAGAGGAACTTGCTGAGAAGACATATCTTCCCAAATCCTCATTATTAGGATTTCTTTCAACTTGACCCAATCTGCTAGTATTGAACCAGTCTTTAAACAGTAACCAGATTTGCTCGGCATCTTCGTTTAATAGGGAGACTTTCAAGTTGTAGCTGATTCCGACCCTACATCTTTTTTTGAATCCTGACTCATCAGCCTTACAAACTTTTATTGTTCCCTTATCATACTGCCAGTTATCACTATCTAATAGGGGAAATTGAACAGATAGATTGTCTTTAAATCCCTGCATAGTATCAAATAAATCTTTGGAGGCAGCTTCGAATAATTCTAGTTCTTCCATAGTCTTCTCTTTAATTTTCATAGCTAGTCACATTTCGATTTAATCTGCATCAACCCAGATCTGGTATTTTTGACAATGTAGACATCTAAACAAATAACCACAGATAGGCCCGTCTTTGACCAAGTAGTCTTCTACCTCTTGATATTCTTCACGCGCTTCATAGTCTGCCAAGACTTGCTCAGCGATTCCCATATCCTTCAATTCTCGAGTTCCAACTGTACCCAAGTAAGCACAATAATCTTGGCAACAAGAAAGCCAATATTCTCCCTGCCAACTAGAGTAGCCTGGGGTCTGACAAAAAAGCAGCTGATTCTTTTCTGGATCCAATTCACCCTGCCACTCGGCATCTTGGACAAATTCCGCATCGAATTTCTTGCCTGCTAGCCCGTTTGCAATACAAAATGGACAAAGGTTTTCTATGTTGTCAATACAATAAGGTATCAAGGCATAATAAACATTGCTTTCTTTCCCACAAGATGGACAAACCTTGGCTTCTCCTTCAACAAATGAACCTGTAGCTAGAGGATCTGGATGATAGATAAAATGTGGCAAAGACTGTAATAGCTCCTGCCTTTGCTTCTTCTCTTCTTTTCTTAGAGGACGAAGAAGGGCAAAACGATCGCCATGACTCTGACTCATTTCTTGTAAACGGTTCAGTTTCTTTATCTGTTTTCGATCAGGTTTGTCTAAGATTTCGATAAATAAGCTATAGGCACTAGTGTAGAGACCCAATTGCTCATAGAGGTCAACTAAGACTTTCTTCGCTTCTAAATCATCAGACTTAGCTAATTCATCAGCCAAATCATAAAGGGCTGCGACACTTGAAGGCTTTCCATCTTGTTCCAGGTATTGCTTTTTTAAAGTAATATACTTTTCTAGAAATGGATTCATGGGACTACCTTTCTAATGGATGATATAAAATCTTAACAAATAGTGACCAGGACATTTCCATTGAGCTCCAGAATCTTTTTGTAAAACTCTTTCATATTTACAAAACTGATTCGGATTTCATCCTTGATTTCTTCCTCTTCCTCAAGATAATCCCAAATATCAGGATACAAGTCTGCTTTTTTACAAGCTTCCATACTAAAGTTAGCCATAGCTCTGTCCATGTCAAAACTTTCTAAAGCTTCTACAATCTCGGCTATCTTGGTTTTTTCAGTATAGGCAATATATTCAGATACATCCTCTAGAGGAGTCACCCCTAAAACAGCTTCTCTCAGGGGATTGTCATCCAAAAATTCTGAACTACTAAATCCTGTCATGACAAAGACTAGGGCATCCCACATTTTGTCAATATCTAGTAAGATATCATGACCATCAGCGGAGTCCTCAGCAAAGTCTAACAAGTCATCTTCTTGGTTAGAAAGACCTTTTATTTGTTCTAATTCATTGTCTGGTAAATATTGATAATTGGCAATCATTCCCATGATTTTTCTCCTTTGAATCTTGTAGGATAATCCTGATGTTTTTAGCTCCATTTCTATAGAAAATGCTATAATGGAGCTAAGAAATTGTTTTATTGAATGTTAAATAGGGGGAAATAGTAATGTTCACTAGTATTGTTTTGGGTTTTTATGCTCTTTTCTTTCTATCCTTGTCCTTTACTATCTATCTCTATATTAGACTTGTAGTTGCAGTCAGACAAGGGAAAGATGTCCCAAAATGGATCTATAAACTCGGCCATGCCATTCAAGGTAGAATTCACGTTGACTATGAAGAAATCACTGATGCTAATGCCCTTAAAGAGATTCATTGGTTCTTTCTAATCTATCTAATCGTAAATCTCCTCGTATTGGCTGGCTTCTACTATCATGGTAATAGCTTTCCTCAAGCCATTTATGAATGTTTGAAAAAACAATTTTTTATCGTACTTGTTAGTATGGTTTTAAAAAGTATTGGCAAATTTGTTGTACTGGCTATAAGCAAAAACTTTCAAAACAGTCATGCCTATGCATCAACCAACGCTTTTATAGGAACAGCTTTTTTAACGAGCTATGTTTTTATGTTTTGCATGATGATGAGTGGCCTTCCATCTCAACCTGTTCCAGTAACCATTCAAGATACCACTGTCATTATCGGAGAAACCAAGGCTTCCGAGCTTTTAGACCAAGGCTTTACCTTTGGAGATAAAGGCGCAGAGAGCTCCATCACCAATCCCAAAAACGACCACTTCTACTACGGTCATCTTCTCGAAGTCAAGCGGGATGATCAGTCCTATGGCTTTATGAGCCTTACTCCTACGGGAAGAGATACTGATCAGCTCAAAAACTGCGTCATCACCTATTACAGAACACCTAAGGATAGCAAGCAACTAGAAGAAATTTCCATCAATCATATCAAGCTAGCAAATCTCAAACTCCAAGATTTTCAAACACGAAAGTTAATTGATATCTTTGAAGTTAATCCTGCTGATTATAATGTCTCTGATAAGGATAACAACTTTATCCTAACCATCCAAACAGCAGATTACGACCTCTGGAAAAGATACCGGATTGAAGCTAAGTTTAATAGAGATGGTTCCCTAGATAGCTATGGTGTCAGAGCCCAACACAGCATGTGGGAATAAAATACTATCATTTCAATACGAACAAGTATAAGATTTAGTAATTAATTAAAAACTACTTAATCTTATGTTTGTTCATTTTTTCTTGGAAAATATCTGTAAGAATTTGGCGCAATTCTTGAGCTTCCTTTTCAGGAAGTTGGCCTTCTTGTTCAGCTACAGCGTACAACTCTGGATACTCGAGCGAGATTCTCTTAACAGTACGTGTAATGGCATGTTTTCTAACAAAAAATGGAATCCGTTTAATCATATCTTGAGGAATCAAACCGATAATCTTATCGGCAGTTTCCTTATCATTCAGCTTAGAGAAAGTTAGTCCCTTTTTAATCATTTCTTGTTCTTTTTCTGTAAAATCTTTAATATCCATTGTGTCTCCTTATAACTATTTTATTTACTACTATTATACTATTTTTTTAATTGATCGAATGAAAAGTCTCTATAAATCACTTCTTTGCCAAGAACGGAATCTGTTGTAACAGGTAGTTTTTGCAGCAAATCTTGGATATCAATATCGTTGGGAAGAGGATTCAATTCTCCCAGACTATTTTCCTGAAGATGTGCTGCAAAGATAAACTCTCCCTTTTACCAATCCATAGCACAATCATTGATAACATCTACTGGAGACAGGTCCAGCAGTTCTTGCTCTTGCGCTCTAAAAGTTTCGTAGATCAATTCAAAAATAGCTTCCTTATCAATTTTTACAACTCTTAATGTATGTTCATCCATGCTTGCTGTCCTCTAATCATATCAATTTAGCTATCATTCGATTGGTAACTTCTTATCCCACTCTTTAGGCAAATCATCCCAAAAATACTACTTTTAGAGTTGAACCCACTTATCATTATCCATAATAAATGGTTTAGCTAGACCTTCACCTGTATAGTTTTCATATTTTGTATCTAGATATTTGTAGCAATCTTCCTTGGTCGCAAATTTAATGGCTTGATAAGGTTCCTCAAAGGTCAACTTTTCAACAAAGAGGCAGCCATCCTCGCTTGGCACAAGTATACCGACATGGCCGATAAAGAGGGATTGCCCATCCAAGTCATCATGGACGACTACAGACAACATTCTTGCATTTTCATTAAACTTGAATTGAGAAAGGAAGTTTTCCATCTTAGCAGCATGAACCTTGACATCAGTTGTTGCTTGGGTCTTGACTCTTGAGAATAGAATATCAAAGGCATCCTTGTCTTCTGCACCAAAGATTTTTCCCTTATCAATAGCATCATTATCGACAAACAAAAGGGAATCATCTTTCTCTAACTTAGGAATTTCGATGGAATTTTTCAATAAACAATAACTGTTGATACGACAGTTGGTACCTACAAAATCACCTTTTTTCGGTGTCCAAAGATTACTAATCTTTTCTACGTCATACTCGTTTTTGGTAAATGTAGAAAAATCTCCAGTTAAACCAACTGAACCGACAGTATTGTTATAATCATTTACAAGGTTGAAAAATGCATCCACACTGTCCTTATCCAAATGCGCAGCCAAAGCTTTTCGAACTTCTTCTGCACTTGGTTTACTGTTCATATTGGTGTAAGACGCTTTCCAGGAAACTTGACCAGACTGTGTTTGAGTTACTGAGTTTTCCGTAGTAGCATCGCTTGCCTTTTGTGGTTGACTGCAAGCTACTAAGGTCAAAAGAAACGTTGAGCAAAGGACAATTTTTATCAGTCGATTGTTTTTTTTCATCAATTTATCTTTCTAAATATGTTTGGAGTTGCAAGCACTTTTGGCGAGCAACTATTTTAGCAGCTCTTAGATAAAGTTAAGGTCATACAGGATCTTGCATCAATCTATTTTCACTCATTTCTATGGTCTTACACATAGGTCTTTTTTGTGTGTTCTAATACTGTACATTAGTTAACATTTCATCTCGCAGGATCTTAGAGTAAACTGCCGAATTTTCAGTGATCTTGCGACAGTGGTCATATCCTTGCCAAATGTGAAATGTGGCATGAGGATACTTTTTTGGAAGAACTTTTTTAGCAGCTATCAAGTCGAATTCTTTTGAACCATAAAAGAAAACACAGTTTTTTTGTTCCTCTAGCGTAAGATTAGGCAAAGCTACGAAGGCACAATCATGGGAAATATGTCTGATACTTTCTTCAGCCATAGCAATGAAAGAATCCGCCATCATCTCTCCTTTTTCTCCATAAAGTGAAACCATCTTATGAACAGCTATATTTCTATTTCGCAAGGCTTTTCTATGCTTTATTAACAATAAATACCTAGTAAAGACATCAAGCAAGGGCGCATTGGTCCATAAACTAACCCCTTCAAAAACAAGTTTCCCAAACCTGATATCCTTGTAATTCAATAATTTCAGTAACACAACTCCACCCAAGGATGCACCAAAGGCTAAACTCAGGTCTTTTATCTGATGTTCTTTTAGATAATCATAGATCATCTGGCTTTCCTTAAGAGCTGACTCGTAAGTATCCGAAGCTGATTGCCCATGCGCAGACAAATCCGGAATGATATATCTAAACTCTTGCCCCATCTGGTCTGCAATAAGGGACTTCATCCCTTGAGCAGATGATAACATAGGGTGGATTAACAATATCGTCTCTTTCTGATTAGAATTAAGATCAAGAATGTTCATTTTCCAACACCAGATTTCTTTCCTTTTTAGCCCTTATCCTTAAAGAACTTATCTCATCCATTTATGATTTATCCAGATAAATGCGACAATTATAATAACTTCACTTGAACCCCTTGCTTGTCGAACGTTTCTTTGACATGTTCAAAATTATTGCTTATGATAGTCGCTTGCTTCAGATTTGGAAACTGTTGCAGTTCTTTAAGACTCACTTCATTTAGATCGAAACCATCATCTTCTCCATCCCACTGAGGAATCAAATTCAGATAAATTTCATTTCCGCCATCCATATAGATTTCTTGAACTTGTTCGGCATATTTCTTAGGTATAGGAAGATTCATCATATATTCAAGGGCCGGCTGAATAATCTCCATACTTTCTGTGTCGATTTCCTCTTCACTAAATTCTTCCGCAAAATCATAGATGTCAAAGTAGGGTTTCAGTACAAGTAAATCATACATCAAAACTTGGATAATAGTTAGTTTAAAATTTATATTGTCAAAGTGTAGCAGTTCTTCGTCAGTTTCTTTTAACTTGTAGCTTTCCCGTTCATGTTTGACCTCTGGAAAGTAGGAAATAGAAAGTGTGTCAGTGATGGTCTCTGCAATTCCATTAAAATTAGTTCCGTAAGGAGTCCATAAAATCAAGTTAAAATCCCCTACTCTCTGTCTATCAGAAATAAAATAAGGGCTTTTTCCATTACAAGTTATCAGGGTCTTGCAAGGATTGAGAGGTAATTCTTCCTCGTCCCACATGGGTTTGACCTTCTCTCCAAAATATAAATATAGCGAAGTTATTAAATACTCCTCATCAATATAGACCTCACAACTCTTTAAGTGTTGTTTAACTTCAAAGGAATGCACAAATACGAAACCAAGTTCATCATAAATGTATTTGATAAACTGCCCTTCTTTTTTGAAAAATCGGTCAGGTTTTCCAAAAACAGTTTCAATATCCTTTAATGATAAAGGGAAATTCAAGCTTGTTTCTAGAACATCGATAGAATTTCCGTGTAAATTCATAGAAAGGACCTTAGCTTTTTTCTTTCTAAAAAAATCAAACATATTACTACCTTTTCTTAAGTTTCTTCAAGATACATTTTGACTGCTAGGTATTCCTGCTCTTTAGCATAGGCAAATACTTCTGAATTTCTAATGTAGTCAAAAATATTTTCCTCTAAATCTTCATCCCAGGTTGATTCACTAAAGATTTGATTGTCTTGACTAGCTTCATAGAAAATATCAAGGTGAACTTGATAAAACTCTTCATCTTCATTTGGAGCTTGCCTTACCAACGATAGTTGAAACAAGGGATTATCAGATATACTTGTAAACGTCCCTGATTCAAATAAAATCATCTCATCATCAATAGGCTCACGACACAAGTCTTCAAAGATAGCTACCATATCCTCTAAGGACATCTTATCGGTGATTCTTTCTCTTAAAAATTCAAGTGATTGCTTCATGCTTCTCCTCTTTCTAATTGGAGTTTCGTTCTTAGAAAAATCCTTTCAAAAAATAGAATCCCTACACCCTTTATTATACTACATTAACAGAAAAAAGACTGAAGCAGATGGCATTCACGGATATATACTATTGTAATCGGTCAATTCCCTAAAATGATTACCTAGTCCATTTTATTGTATACAGATGAGGTGTTATTTGAGCATGCCCTTTTATAACTCAATTAGTATTAAAAATAAGATAGAAACTTCAGGATGTCTACTGTCTTGTAGCATTTTTTTACCTTGATAAGTTTAACAAATCGTAGAAAATAGTTAAAAAGTCTTTAAAATTAAAAAAACGTATAATATCAAGACTTCAATGAACTGATACGATACGTTTTATAATGGGCAGATTTACTCAATTTTATCTTCAATTTTGGTTTTTCTCACTCGAATCCTTCTTCCGTCTTTGAATATAGACTATCGATATCAACGAAAGTAAAATAACTCCAAGTCCGATAATTAAAAAGGAAGCTAAATGGACGCTCGGTAGACAGGTCATTAACCCTTTCGCAATCGGCATAAAGAGAATTGCCAGTGTAAAAATGGTACTCAATACCCTCCCCAGATATTCTCCGTCAACCTTGGTCTGTACCTGTGTAAAGAAGTGAATATTAAAAATTGTCATAAAGAGTTCACAAACTAGGTTTCCTGAAAAAGTTAGAAAATTTGGCAGTGGCAAGCCCATCATGAAAACTCCTACTCCTGTGAGGATCAATAAGAACAAAAGTGTATTCATATTGGATTTAAATTTATTTGCAATCAATGCTCCGATGATTGAGCCAATTGCACCCATGGTTAAGATAGTTGCATAGGCTCCGTCTATACCATAAAATTTATTTGAAAAAGGGAGCAAAAACTCAAAAGCTGCAAAAAAGAAATTCACACTGGAAGCCACTAATAAGAGAAAGAAAATTTCTTTTTGATGCCAGATATAGTGTAAGCCATCTTTGATATCTGCAAAAATATCTTTCCCTGTAAAACTCTTCTGCTCTTGAACCTTTGATTCTTCTTTGGGAAGTAAAGCGACTAGGGCAAAAGCGATGAAAAAGGTCAAAGCATCTAATAAGAGCGTCAGATGGAGACTTGCAAATTGTAAAACAAGGAAAGAAAGCACCGGAGAACTGACTCCTACAACCTGTAAAACTAACTCCAAGCGAGAGTTATAGGTCACTATCTCGTCCTTTGCTACCACCTCTGTGATAATAGCTTTATTGGCAGGCCGAGAAAAAGCAAATGCAATGGCCTGGACAATATTAGCAAAGATCAAAGCTCCAATCATCCAGTTATCATTTCTGATAAAAGAAATGGCCAGACAGAGAATCCCACAAACCAAGTCTGTTGTCATCAAAATCTTGCGACGGGAAAAACGATCTGAAATCACTCCACCAAAAGGATTGACTAGAATGGATGTAACGAGTTCAGAAATCTGATAAATCCCTAGAACGGTTTGCCCAATCGTTCCCATCGATGCCAACCAAACACTATTCCCATAATCATAGAGCATATTTCCTAGTTTGTTAATAGCTCCACGACTAATCAACTGTACTGCATATCGATTCATAAAAACTCCTCTCAAATTTTGAAACTATTGTATCAAAACTTGAAGGAGTTTCTCATTTTTCCCGTATTTGGGAAATTAATCTTTTACAAATTTATCGTAATGTTCCTGATAGTAAGCTACTTGCTCTGGAAGACCTAGCACATCAAAAATATGCATGGCTTCCTGCATTTGTTTACAACCTTCTTCTTTTTGCCCCTTCTGATAAAGAGCAAATCCCTTAAGAAAGTGGAATACATTACGCTCATAGAGTTTGATGCTCTTACCTATAATTTTCTCTATATAAGCTTCAAAGTAGCTGGCATTTTCAAAAGCAAGATGTTCTAAACAATGCTGGTAACAGTTAAGAGCTAAAATCAAGACCAGTTTTCGATGGCGACCAATTTCTTTGTAGAAATCTTCACGCTCCATCACTTCTCTACCAAGGCGAGCAACATAGTCCACATCATAAAAGCTATAGAGATTGCCAAAGAGAATCAACTCATACATGGTCCATTCATCTGTTTGGAAAAGATAATCTGCCACCTTATCCAGATCACCTTGCTTCATAGTGAAGCTAGCATCTCTTTGACAAATCAGACCTTGTAACAAAATCCAGTTCAGCTCAAAATAGAGGGGATTGGTTGAACTCTTAGCTTTTTCAAGTTGTTCTTCTTGAAGTTTTTGAAAACCTGCAATATCATTTGAGTAGTAAAGCGGAATAATCTGAGCCATCAAGCCGACATGTTCATGATGTTGAAAATTTCTAGTCTTATCCATAAAATTCTCAATCGTCACGTGAATATTATCTAATATTTCAAAGAAACGAGATGCAGCCAGATCCGACTCCCCCAATTCAAAGCGGGATAATTGGGAGGTCGAACAGGCCTCTCCTGCAGCTTCTTTTAGAGAGTAATTTTTACTGATTCGAAATTCACGAAAAACTTTTCCAAGATTTTCCATCTTACACCTGCTCCGACAATTCTTCCCACTCCAGCATAGCTTCTTCCTGACGATGGCTAATTTTATCCAGTTCCGCTTGTAATTGCATGAGTTCATCTGCATCATTTATGGTATGCATTTGTTCAGAGATTGCTTGGGCTTGAGTTTCCAGTTCTTCGATTTCTGTCTCAAGACTTTCAATTTGTCTCATTAATTTACGCAGTTCTTTTTGACTTTCCTTTTGAGCTTGGTAGTCATTAACTGGAGAAACTTCGTTTTCTTCGTTAAAAGGTGCCGCTTCTTCCGCTTGGCTAGCTACTAGCTCTGCTTTTTTATCAACATAATAGTCATAATCACCCAGATAAAGTGTTGATCCATTCTCAGATAATTCCAGCACGTGAGTGGCTACACGGTTGATGAAATAACGGTCATGGCTGACAAATAGAAGAGTACCATCAAAGTCAATCAGGGCATTTTCCAAGACTTCCTTGCTATCGATGTCTAAGTGGTTAGTCGGCTCATCGAGAATCAAGAAGTTGTTGTTTTCCATGGAAAGTTTAGCCAGGAGCAAACGAGCTCGCTCACCACCTGACAGCATTCCAACTGATTTCTTAACATCATCACCTGAGAAAAGGAAGGCACCTAGGCGATTACGGATTTCAACTTCTGGCGTCAATTTAAAATCATTCCAGAGTTCGTCTAAGACTGTATTGCTCGGTGTTAACTTACTTTGCGTCTGGTCATAGTAACCAACCTCAACATTAGCACCAAAGCGCTTTTCACCCTTGATAAAGGGAATCTGGTCCACAATGGATTTAATAAAGGTTGACTTACCAATACCGTTAGGACCAACAATGGCAATAGCGTTCATCTTACGAAGGTCGAGGTTGATGGGTTCTGATAAAATTTCACCATCATAGCCAATGGCAGTATTTTCAACTGTCAAAACAACATTACCAGATACTCTATCAGAATGGAAGGTCATATTAGCTGATTTCTTGCCAGCTTCAGGCTTGTCCAAGCGCTCCATTTTCTCCAGTTGCTTGCGTCGGGATTGCGCTCGTTTGGTTGTCGATGCTCGAACAAGATTTCGGTTAACAAAGTCTTCTAAGGCAGCAATTTCCTTCTGTTGCTTTTCGTAGTTTTTGGCTTCAGTTGCGAGCTTCTGTTCCTTCTGCTCCACAAAACTCGAGTAGTTTCCTACATATCTATCTAAAGAATGTTTGGTTAAGTCGAGTGTTATGGTTGCAACCTTATCGAGGAAATAACGGTCGTGACTGACGATAATGAGGGCACCGCTATAATTAACCAAATAGTTTTCTAACCAGGCAATGGTTTCAATATCTAGGTGGTTAGTCGGCTCATCCAAGACCAAGAGATTGGGCTTTTCAAGAAGCATTTTGGCAAGGGCTAAACGAGTATTTTGACCACCAGATAACTCTGCAATTTTCATCTGCCACATAGACTCGTCAAACTTGAACCCATTCAAGATAGCACGAATATCAGCTTCATAGGTAAATCCTCCAGCCTGACGAAAATTTTCTGATAGGCGATCATAGTCTGACATGAGTTTATCTAGTTCTGCTCCAGTCTTTTCCCCCATCTCCAACTCCATCTGGCGAAGTTGTCTTTCAGTATGACGCAAGTCATCAAATACATGAAGCATTTCATCGTAAATGGTGTTCTCAGACTCAAAACGGCTATCCTGAGCTAGATAAGAGAGAGAAATATCTTTTTTCTTATTGATTTCACCAGTGGTTGGCTCCTCTTCTCCAACCAATATCTTGAGCAAAGTAGACTTCCCAGCACCATTTTTTCCAACGAGGGCAATACGGTCTCTTTCATCTACTTGTAGGTTTATATTATCAAAAAGAACCTCTCCTGCAAAAGAACGTTCAATTTTATTAGCTTGTAAAATAATCATACAGTTAGTATAGCATGTTTCTCTAAGCCATTCAAGACTTGTGGTTTAGCTCTATTTCATAACTTTTTCAGAAACTCATGCTAACGTTTTACTAAAACTTCAAATCGTGATATAATGTAAGCGATTAGATTATATATTAAAGGAGATTTCTATGTCTTACCAAGAAAACTACCAAAAATGGGTTGATTTCGCAGAACTTCCAGACTATCTTCGTCATGATTTGGAAAATATGGACGAAAAAACTAAGGAAGACGCATTCTATACAAATCTTGAGTTTGGTACTGCAGGTATGCGTGGATTGATTGGTGCTGGTACTAACCGCATTAACATCTACGTTGTTCGTCAAGCAACAGAAGGTTTGGCTCGTTTGATTGAGTCAAAAGGTGGAAATGAAAAAGAACGTGGTGTAGCCATAGCTTATGATAGCCGTCACTTCTCTCCAGAATTTGCCTTTGAATCTGCGGCAGTTCTTGCCAAACATGGTATCAAATCTTACGTATTTGAAAGTCTTCGTCCAACTCCTGAACTTTCATTTGCAGTTCGTCACCTCAACTGTTTCGCAGGTATCATGGTCACAGCCAGCCACAACCCTGCACCATTTAATGGATACAAGGTTTACGGTGAAGACGGTGGACAAATGCCTCCACACGACGCGGATGCTTTGACAACTTATATCCGTGCTATCGAAAATCCATTTGCAGTTGAAGTTGCTGATGTAGAAGCTGAAAAAGCTTCTGGCTTGATTGAAGTTATCGGAGAAGCTGTCGACACTGAATACCTCAAAGAAGTTAAAGATGTGAACATCAACCCAGCCTTGATTGAAGAGTTTGGTAAAGACATGAAGATTGTCTACACTCCTCTTCACGGTACTGGTGAAATGTTGGCTCGTCGTGCTCTTGCTCAAGCAGGATTTGACTCTGTTCAAGTCGTTGAAGCTCAAGCAACTCCAGACCCAGACTTCTCAACTGTTAAATCTCCAAACCCAGAAAGTCAAGCAGCCTTTGCCCTTGCAGAAGAACTTGGTCGCCAAGTAGGCGCTGATGTTCTTGTTGCAACTGACCCTGACGCTGACCGTGTTGGTGTTGAAGTTCTTCAAAAAGATGGTAGCTACCTTAACCTTTCAGGGAACCAAATCGGTGCCATCATGGCTAAATACATCTTGGAAGCCCACAAAAACGCTGGTACTCTTCCAGAAAACGCGGCTCTTTGCAAATCTATCGTATCAACTGACTTGGTAACTAAGATTGCTGAAAGCTACGGCGCAACCATGTTCAACGTTTTGACAGGTTTCAAATTCATCGCTGAAAAAATCCAAGAATTCGAAGAAAAACACAACCACACTTACATGATGGGATTTGAAGAAAGCTTCGGTTACTTGATTAAACCATTCGTGCGCGATAAAGACGCTATCCAAGCTGTTCTTGTTGTTGCTGAACTTGCTGCCTATTACCGTTCACGTGGTTTGACTCTTGCTGACGGTATCGAAGAAATCTACAAAGAGTACGGCTACTATGCTGAAAAGACAATCTCTGTTACTCTTTCTGGTGTTGACGGTGCTGAGCAAATCAAAGCAATTATGGCTAAATTCCGCAACAATGCACCAAAAGAATGGAATGCAACAACTATCACTGTCGTTGAAGACTTTAAAGCACAAACATCTACTGCCGCTGATGGCACTGTAACAGCCTTAACTACTCCTCCAAGTGATGTGTTGAAATATACACTTGCTGACGGTTCATGGATTGCCGTTCGTCCTTCAGGTACAGAACCAAAAATCAAGTTCTACATTGCAGTTGTTGGTGAAAGCAACGAAGAATCACAAGCTAAGATTGCTAACATCGAAGCAGAAATCAATGCTTTTGTAAAATAAGGCCCTATAAAAGATGAGACCAACCAATCTCATCTTTTTTTCGTATCAAATTTAAGCAATTTTAGAAACTTTATGGCATACTAGACATATCAATGAAAGCGAGGTAATCTCATGGAACAATTTTTAGAAAACATCAAAGATCTTGAAGTTACAACTGTAGCGCGTGCTCAAGAAGCACTTGATAAAAAAGAAACTGCTACATTCTTTATTGGCCGCAAAACTTGCCCTTACTGCCGTAAATTTGCTGGCACATTGGCAGGTGTGGTA
The DNA here is from genome assembly GCF_023115445.1 of Streptococcus sp. oral taxon 431. Lineage (GTDB taxonomy): Bacteria > Bacillota > Bacilli > Lactobacillales > Streptococcaceae > Streptococcus. The sequence continues at coordinate 235,407 of NZ_JALDUI010000001.1, forward strand.
GCTGAAACAAATGCACATATCTACTTCATCAATAGTGAAGAACCAAGCCAACTTGAAGCTTTGCAAGACTTCCGCTCACGCTACGAAATCACAACTGTACCAGGATTCGTTCATGTTAAAAATGGACAAATCAATGTCCGTTGTGACTCTTCAATGTCAGCACAAGAAATCAAAGAATTTGCAGGATTGTAAAAGATATAAAAAAGAAGGTCAATGCCTTCTTTTTTAATTATTTTCAAAATAGGAATCAACCAGCTCCTGAATCCTTCCTTCTTTAGCAGCAGGAATGGTATCTTCTAAAACAAAGTTCTTTCTACTAATATCTTGGGAGAGATTTCCAAAGATAAAATTAGTGGAAATGTTGTAGATAATTTCTGAAGGCGCAAATCCATAAACTTGATTTTCAAGGATATGTTTTAAGCGTTCTTCAGGATTTGGAAAGGATTCTTGCATACCTACGCTATTATATAGGCGCTTAACAAGTTCTGCAATATAGAGGCCTGATTTTATGTACAAATCAATAAATGTCTTAGATGGATCATCAAAGATTCCTGGGTTTTCTTTTTCAAGATCATCCACCATTCTCTTCACCACTCGTTTAGGAGTGAAAATCTGATTGGTTTTCTGCGGTGGAATATAGTCAAAAATATCTTCTTTCTGATCTTTAAAATAATCTGCCAATTCCTCTTTCTTACGAAGAAATTCTTGAATGGCTTCATCAAATGTTGCTCGATCGAATAGATGTCCTGTAAAATCTTGCCCACCATCTCTCAAATATCTAAATTGATCAATCGTAATCCCTGTTACTTCATAAAAAACATGTTCAGGAACAAAGGTGTCAAAATTATCAAGTGTTAGAGATAGATCACCATAGGCCATAATAAAACTAGGAATTGTTCTTGCAAATCCTCGAAGGTGATCACGAATCTCATCCTGAGCTGATTGTTTCAACTGCTCCACACGTTTTATCTCAACTTGTTCGATAAATTTCTCAGGCATTTTTTCCACTTCTTTTTTGAGTGTTTGTTCTAGTTTTTCTTTGTGAATGAGATTATTTTCTTCTATTCGTTTTTCAAGATCTTCTTGAATCTTATCTTTCTGTTCCTTATCATTTGTTTCCTTGAGCTGTTGTTGCAACTCTTCCTTGATATGAGCTTCAGAAATTTTACGTTCTATCTCATTTTTTCGAATTTCATTCTCAAATGTTTTGGAAATTTCTTTCTTGATTTGTTCTTTTTCCCTCGTTTTAAGGTCATAGCCTGCTTCCAATTCTTTTACAATCACTGGAGAAACTGTTTGACTCAACTCAGAAGCCAACTTCCTATGAGATTTTTCCTCATTCTGGGCCATCACTTCTGTAACTGACTGACCAAGTCCATAGACTTTTTCTCCAAAGAGTCGCATTTGCTGATTAACTACAATTTCATGGTCAACTACTGCATTGCCCTCATCATCGACTGTAACATCTGAAAAGTCTAGTAGTGCAGAAGGTGTTTGTAACTTTCCTTCCTTTTCAACTGGTAATTCATTTAAAATGTCTAGAACGGTTTGACTAGCTTGGAAAATGCCGCTGATATTATCAAATAAGAGATTGGACATAAAGCCTCGTTTGAGGACTTCTCTAGCTTTTATCTGACGAGGTATGGTTAGAACCGCCTTGGCATCAATTTCAACCATCTTACCTGCACGGTCTTCTGCTATCACAGGGAAGAAATTTAGTAATTCTCTAATGTTTTCTTCACGAGTTGCGGAAGTTCCTCCACCTCCAGCAGTTGAAAGAGATAAGTTATTGGCAAACTCATCGAAAAGTATCAAGGTTCTTTCTGGCGCAAAGTCAAATACATAGGCTCTTTCTTTGCGGAAGTGATTTCCTTTGTTATCACTCCATGAATATGGGTTTTGAGCACGAAAGGCAGCCTGCATATAAAGGGCGGGTGATTTCAAGTTTGATAACATCAATACGCCTGTCCATTCAGGGATAGTCACACCTGTCGTCAACTGACCGACGGATAGGGTAATGGTTTTGTCATTCTCTGCTATTGCTTTTCTAACCAAGTCTAAGGATTTGAGTTTGACCTTATCATCTTCCTCTGACATACGTCCGTCACCAGCAGCTAGAACAATCTCATAATTTTCATAGATGGGGTGTTCTTCTAGTAGTGCTTTTAAGGCCTTAGCTGAGGCTACACGTTCTAAGAGCCAAAAAGTATGCTTGAGTTCGTTCCGAAGTTCCTTGGTTGAAAATGGATATTTTTCATTGCTTGACAGAGTATCTAACCAATTTATAACATCTTGTTCATGGACAAATTTCCCTTTATCATCTGTAGCGAAAAATTCACTCAAGTCAAAAGCATAATCGATATTTTCACCATCTAGTTGAGCACCTTTTTCTAACTCTTCGCCAATCATCTGAGACATTTGATAGGTAAAGAGATTTAACTGAGGCAAGCTCTCATAAGGATTTTCCTCTTCTTGTTCAGGAGACCAGGTAGATTTGGCAGACTGTTCATCCGCATAAGACCAGTTGTAAATCTGCTCCTCTGTAAAATCTCCCTTAGCTAGTGCCTTAAATGGAGTTCCAGAAAGATGTAAAGTAAAATTCCGACGAATCTTGTTAAAGGCTTGATCTGTCTTAAAAGTATCAACTCCTTCATGAGCCTCATCGATGACCAACAAATCCCAATGTAGGTCAGTTACCCATTTGAGTTTATTATGCTCTCCACCTAGATAAGCAGAACCTTTCAAGTCTTGCAGACTGATAAAAGCAAGTTGTCGTACATCATCATCTAAAAGGCCAACAAATTCTTTTCGTGACAATGTTGGACGATTTTTAAGGCTATCTGACTCTGAAACAAACTTGTAAGTCGTTTGACCTGCTATGAATGTTTCGAAATCATCATACCACGAATTAGCAATGGCAGGTCTGTTTGTTACAATCAGGACATTGACAGCATCCATTCGACGAGCTAGGTCATAGCTAGATAAGGTTTTACCAAAACGTGGCTTGGCATTCCAGAGGAACTTACCTCCTGGGTGATTCTTGAAATAAGCTACCGTTTTAGCAACTGCTTCTTTTTGCTCTTGTCGCAGAGTATAGTCCTGTCCTTGGCCGGGCTGATACCCTGACAAATCATGCTGAACAAACTTATCAAAAAGATTTTTAGATTTTTCAGGAGTTCCATTAAAGTAAAACCATTCCGTCTTAGGACGACGCTCCACATCATGGAAAGAAAGGAAATGGTGGAAATCATGATCCTTAAAAGTTTTTCCTTTATCAGGTTCTTCCGTATATGCTGCAGCAGCCGTCCATAAGATATCTGTATCTATATGAGCAGTATGCGTTTGTTCTTTAATCCGTTGCGTTACATCACGCTCCGTATAACCAATCTTAATCCAGCCCTCATTACTGGTTACAGTCGGTGTAGTGTAAGCATAGATTTTAGGATCAATTTTCTTTTTTGTTTTAATCTCAACTGACATACGTGTTCCTTTTAAAATGAAATTAGGCTAATTTTTCCAACTCAGTTAAGTCGATTCCCATAGTCTTTAAAATGTCGTTAAATACTACTGTTTTGAATTCATCAGCGTACTGTTTAAATAAATGCATCAAAGCTTTATATAATCTTTGAAAATCTTTTTTATCAAGTACAACTTTTAAAAATAGAATGACCACTATGAAACGTTTATTATCATATCTGCTAATCCCAAAATGATTTGCTATCTGGGAAACTCTGACACTTCTTAAATTAACATTATACAGTCGTTCATCATGTGCACAGATATTTCTAACTAAGTTAACCACTTTCAAACAAGCGCTTAAATCTGCACTAGAAAGTCTAAATGTATGATCTTTATTTTGTGTTCTGTACTTGTCTGTATAAAACTTTGCAATGATATTCTTCATGCTATCCGTTAAAATATTGTAAAAATTAGCAATGTTTCCCATCGTAAGAAAATTAACCAAAACCCAAAGTGGGACTTCTCCATGCTCTTCAATGTAGTGCTTAATAGCCCCTGTCCTATCTACCTTATCATGAATAGTCTTTGTTAAGATAGAGATTTGTTGAAGAACCTTTTTAGGGTCATTATCGACAAAATTTGCAATATCTAAATAAGCATTCTTCCGAGAATATTTTTTGGAAAATTCATATGCAATCGTAGTTTTTATTGAGTTTTCGAATATCAATAAATATTTCAATAATAATATTCGTAATTCCCTGTCAAATAAAAATAGGGCTTTGAGTTCGTTAAAATGAGTATCTTCTTGATAAAGTTCAGGCTCAACAGGGAGATTATTGCTATCCTTTACTAAAAATAAATCTTTGTAGCCGTTTATAACATTGTAATAATTTTCTTGTTCTAAAAATCTCTTTGGTTTGCCATTCGTTGGGACCACAACTCCCCTATTTCTTAAAATCGTTAATTGTTGATTGAATGTTTTATGTTCCTTCAAACTAATCTCCTATAAAACAAAAAGGGTCAGGGCATCGTATGCTTCCTGACCTAATCCTATGCAATCTATTATAGATCATTGGGCGCTATATGTCAAATAAAAGTATTTTTCTAGTCCATCTCCCTTACATGGGTCTCAATAAAGGCAATTTCCTCAGGGGAAAGGTCATATTTTTGATAGAGCTGACGGTCAATGTCAGCCACTGATTGTGTCCAATCAATGTCCGAATTGACCGTAAAGTCTTGGAGTGGGACTTTAGCCCACTTATCACGTGTATTATCCTGAGTAACTTTTAAGACAGCGAGTAATACTCTAGCAAATTTACTCTTTATATATTTTAAACAGTTTAATGCTTCCTCTTGACTACTAAACTGACCAATCGAAATGTATGTTTCAGTAAAAGCTGAAAGAGGTTCTATAACAAATGGTTCTCCTATCAAAATTACAGAAGTGTTATTATTCGCAATGCCAGTTCCATACGCTTTTGGTAGTATAACTCTCCAATTCTCATGACCTAAAGGTTTGTTTATATAATCACTTTGTATATATCTATACACTCGATTGTTTTGATATCTACCATATACCTTAGTAAAATTTTCTTTCTTTTCATTAATCGAATCAAAGAAAATTATGTCAGTAAATTTATCAAATGCACCTGTACCAATATCATTTTTATGCCCCTTTGATTGTATACTTTCAATCTGAGGAAAATCCAAATGCGCTTTTTCTGTTAATCTATAGATACCTCTACCTGAAATAATATTATTCAAAGTTGATGGAGTGTTACTTTCTACTTTCTTTGAAATACTATTTAGCTCCGGATGACTGGTAAAGGAGCCTATAGGCCCAGAAATTTTATCTTCATTCCTATATAGAATTACAACACCTCCAGAAATGCCAACACCCGGAAATACTTTTGATGAGTCTTGCTCATAGAAAACAACCTTTAATTTTTCGTCTTCAAGCATTTTCTTATTCCATTTTTTAGGAGTAGATCCTGCATTAAATAGAAAACGAGCAGGGGTAATAAGTAGGTATTTTTTTGAAATCTCTTCAGCAGAGTCATAAAATAAATTATATATAGCATCATCACGAGCAGATGTCCCACTATCTATTTGATACGGCGGATTTCCTATCACGACATCAAATTTCATTTCACTTTCCTCACTAGATAGGCGCTCAAAACCTATCATCTTATTCTTTTTCCAGTCTTTGATTTGGGTTTTAGATTCTACTGCTTGTTCTACTTCCAGCTCATCTGAAAACAAGCTTAGCTGTTGAGATTGCTTTTGTGTACCTGAGTAAGGACTGATTTTATTCAATCCGTCCATCTGAAAGACGTTATAAGAGATAATGGTTGCAATTTCTTTCTTTTGCTCTAATGTTGGTTGATTTCCAGTCTTAGCTAGATAGTAATCCTCAAAGGTTGCTAAAAGATTTTCACGCGCCAAAAGCAGGGAATCTCCTTGATACTCATAGCCATAGGAAGCACGGTAAACTTCTTTTACAAGTTCATAGAAGGTGGCTTCTTCTGTAACCTCACGACTAATGCGCTGTAATTTTCTATCAACAAAACCAACTCGCTCAGACAGTGGAATTTCCTCTCCGGTTACTGTATCATAGCGGGTTACCATATAAGGAGCCTCACCACAGGTAATTTCTAGCCAGCGGACTTTGATATATTCTTCAAGCGCTAGAACTTCAAGTTCAGCTTCCACATAAGCATTTTGCTTTTCAACCAACCATGTAGGCGTAAATACTTCCGCTCGAATCTTGGTTCTATCTTTTTGCTCATACTTAGACTTTTCCGAACGAGGTTGAATCAAGCTTGCATAGGTTCCCGTCACCCTACTTGGAGTGATGCGATCACTTGGAGCAAATCCTTTTCCCAACAATTCATAAGAATGTGTCGCCCAAACAATATTTTTCTTTGTCGTTCGATCTTTTAAAAGAATTTTTAATAAGTCAGCCGACTCCAGAGCCAACTGTTCTTCACTAATATCTATTGTCATAAGCAACCTTTCTTATATTGTAAACCCTATTATATCATATTTTAGAAAATGAAAATTTATTTGGAAAAGAAATTCAAGAATTATCTCTACGATGACCTATTTCTAAAGTAGAGACTATCAGTTCATCATCTACAATGTGCACAATAACTCGATAATTACCAATCCGGTACAGCCATTGCCCACATGGATTCCCCACCAAAGCTTTCCCATGCCTTCTTGGATCCTCTAAAACGTTATTTTCTAGATACTTTTTAATTAGTATCTGCGTATAACGATCTAATTTCTTTAGTTGTTTGATAAATCGTCTTGTTGGAACTAGCTTATACAAGTTAATCTTCCTCCAGACCTAGATTATGCATCATTTCTTCCCAAGTAATGGGTTTAAGTCCTTTTTCCAAGTCTTCTAAATGCTCTTGATAAGCTAAATCTGCTACACGAGCATCATATTCATCCTCTAAAGCTTCTAAAGTTTTTGTTCGTATCAACTCGGATAGAGAAACTCCTTCAAACTTAGCCATGGCTTTCATAAATGTTTTATCTGCTTCGGAAACTTTTAATGTAATAGTCGGCATGTTTCTTCTCCTAGAATTATTGGTAATACCATTGTATTACTTTTTAAGAACCCAGTCAATATAAAAAGAACACCTCTCGGCGTTCCTTTCTATATATCAGTCAGTGGTGTTGCGGTGTCTGGTGAAGTATCGTAAACTTGAAAGTCTACTCCTACTCCCAGATCTGCCTGAGCTAACTGATTGACCATGGTCATGTGGGCCAGTTCCTTGATATTATTTTCCTTGGACAAATGGCCTAGGTAAATTTTCTTGGTACGATCACCTAGTGTGCGAATCATGGCGTCTGCTCCATCCTCGTTTGAGAGGTGACCAAGGTCAGACAGGATGCGTTGTTTGAGTCGCCATGCGTAGGATCCTGCTCGTAGAATTTCCACATCATGATTTGACTCGATCAGATAGCCATCTGCATTCTCGACAATGCCAGCCATACGGTCACTAACATAGCCCGTATCCGTCAGCATGACAAAGCTCTTATCATCCTTCATAAAGCGATAAAACTGGGGCGCGACTGCATCATGACTCACACCGAAACTCTCAATATCGATGTCACCAAAGGTTTTGGTTTTCCCCATCTCGAAAATATGCTTTTGAGATGAGTCAACCTTACCAAGATACTTACTGTTTTCCATAGCCTGCCAGGTTTTCTCATTGGCATAAAGATCCATTCCGTACTTACGAGCCAGAACGCCCACGCCATGGATATGGTCTGAATGCTCATGCGTAATCAAGATAGCATCCAAATCCTCTGGTTTACGATTGATTTCACTCAAGAGGCTTGTAATTTTTTTGCCAGAGAGTCCCGCATCTACTAAAATTTTCTTTTTTGGTGTTTCCAAGTAAAATGAATTTCCACTGGAACCCGATGCTAAAATACTGTATTTAAAACCGATATCACTCATTCTAGTCTTCTAGTTCATCCTCCCAAATCTCTTCTTTCACGGCATCCTTATCGTATGGAAGTACGATAGTAAAGGTAGATCCCTTGCCATATTCACTCTTGGCCCAGATAAAGCCTTTATGTTGCTTGATGATTTCCTTGGCGATAGCCAATCCTAGTCCTGTTCCTCCTTGAGCACGACTTCTAGCCTTATCAACCCTATAAAAACGGTCAAAAATCTTTGGTAAATCTTCTTTAGGAATCCCAAGTCCTTGATCTGAAATAGATAAAATCATCTGATCATCTGTAGTTTTCATGTTAACAGTGATTTTTCCACCATCTGGTGAATACTTGATAGCGTTATTCAGGATATTGTCAATCACCTGGGTCATCTTATCTGTATCAATCTCAATCCAAACAGAAGTAATCGGATAATCTCTCACCAACTCGTACTTCTTCTCCTCATCTTGACTTTTCATTTTATCAAAACGATTAAGGATAAAGGTGATAAAGGCCGTAAAGTTTATCAACTCAACATCTAAGTGACTAGTTGCGTTATCAATCCGTGATAGATGCAAGAGGTCCGTCACCATCCGCATCATACGGTTGGTTTCATCCAAAGAAACCTTGATAAAGTCTGGAGCAACTGGTTCTGTCAGCGCTCCTTCGTCCAAGGCCTCAAGATAGGATTTTACACTGGTCAAAGGTGTACGCAACTCATGACTAACGTTCGAAACGAAAAGCCTTCTCTCACGTTCTTCCTTCTCTTGTTCAGTCGTATCATGTAGAACTGCTACTAAACCAGAGATAAAGCCAGACTCTCTACGAATCAAGGCAAAACGAACGCGCAAACTGATATATTCGCCATTAAGATTCTGCGAATAAATCATCAGCTCAGGGCTCTGAGTAATAAGTTCTCTCAGCTCATACTCTTCTTCAATCTTGAGTAACTCTAAGATATTTTGATTAAGAGCATCATCCCTTTCAACTCCAAGTTGTCTCTTGGCCATGTCATTAATCATGATAATCTGACCACGACGATTGGTCGCAAGCACTCCGTCTGTCATGTAGGACAGGATACTATGCAACCTTTTACTCTCTTGTTCCAGATTTTCTTGAGTCAGACGAATGACTTCAGACAAATCATTAAGATTGTTAGTGATATTAGTTATCTCTGAGCTTCCTTGCATATCCAAAACCTGAGAATAATCACCATCAATCAAATCTTTTATTTTCTGATTGATCTGCCTCAAACGAATATTATCACGACGACTCTCAAGCAAGAGAAAAGACACTAACAGAATAAAGCCAATTAAGATGAGGATAAAGATAAAGTCGCTCGTCAAAATTGTTTGTCTAATTACTTCAATCATTATTTCTCATATAATATCCTACTCCACGACGAGTTAGGATGTATTCAGGTCTGCTTGGTGTATCTTCAATCTTCTCACGCAAGCGTCGAATGGTTACATCAACTGTACGGACATCTCCAAAATAGTCATATCCCCAAACGGTTTCAAGAAGATGTTCTCGGGTAATAACTTGTCCAAGATGAGAAGCTAAATGATGCAAGAGTTCGAATTCACGGTGGGTTAGGTCTAACTCTTCACCATATTTCTTAGCCACGTAGGCATCTGGTAAAATCTCCAAATCGCCAATCTGCAGACTTTGTAATTTCGTTTCAGGTTCTTGGCTATCAACTGAGACAAGATCTGTACGACGGAGAAGAGCTTTAACACGGGCCTGTAGTTCACGATTTGAAAACGGCTTGGTTACATAGTCATCCGCCCCAAGCTCAAGCCCGATAACCTTATCAAATTCGCTATCCTTTGCTGAAAGCATGATAATGGGAACACTACTTGTCTTACGAATAGTTTTTGCGACCTCAAGTCCATCAATCTCTGGAAGCATCAAATCCAAGATAATAATATCTGGTTGCTCAGCTTCAAATTGTTCAAGTGCTTCACGACCATTAAAAGCAGTTACAACTTCATAACCTTCCTTGGTCATATTAAATTTTATAATATCTGAGATGGGTTTTTCATCATCTACAATTAGTATTTTTTTCATTTAGTCACCTTTTTCCTTATCTCATTATACCAAAAAAATGTAAAGAAGACACGAAAGACCGATGCTAGTGGCTTCTTTTCAAGTAGGCTTGCCAAATCTTTTGCTGAGGTTTAGCTAGGGGATAATTGATAAATTCTTCTGGACTTAACCAAAGGACTTCTCTATCTGTATATTCCTGTGTCTCAGCAACTCGGCCTGCAATTATCTGGATATGCCATTTACGATGGCTGAAAATGTGCTTGACCTCTTCAAAACGTAGATCTTGCCACTTAACTTCAAGATCATAGTCCTGTTCAAAACTCTCCTGTGGAGATGGTCCAAGCTGTAAAATTGGTTCCGCTACTTGACTAAAAAGATCCAAGTCCTGAGTCTGGTCTGAGAAGTCATCAACTTCAATCAAGGGAAAATGCCAAAATCCAGCCAAGAGTTTTTCACTCTCATTCTTCTCTAATAGAAACTGACCCTGACTATTTTGCACTACAAGAGCCTTTAGATAAATAGGGATTGGCTTTTTCTTTGGAGCCTTAATTGGATAGCGATCCATGGTCCCATGTTGGTAAGCAGCACTGAACTCCTTAACAGGACTCTCCTCCGGTCTTGGATTGACAGGAGCCTCAATATCTGAACCTAAATCCATCAAAGCCTGATTGAAATCACCTGGACGATCAGGATCTATCAGAACTTCCATCATAGCTTGAAATATTTTTCGATTGCTAGGATTTCCAATATCATGATTGACTTCAAACAAACGTGCCAAAACACGCATGACATTGCCATCTACTGCAGGCTGCGGAAGGTTAAAAGCAATACTAGAGATTGCACCAGCTGTATAAGGCCCAATCCCTTTTAAGCTTGAAATGCCTTCATAAGTTGACGGAAATTCTCCTTGAAAGTCGGACATGATTTGTCGGGCAGCAGTTTGCATATTGCGGACACGAGAATAATAGCCAAGTCCTTCCCAGGCTTTTAATAAGCGCTCCTCAGGAGCATTTGCTAAGCTTTCTACGGTCGGAAACCAGTCCAAAAAACGTTCATAATAGGGAATGACGGTATCAACTCGAGTCTGCTGCAACATAATTTCAGATACCCAGATATGGTAAGGATTCTTGCTTCGTCTCCAAGGTAAATCCCGCTTGTTTTTGTCATACCAGGCTAATAATTTTTGACGGAAAGAGAGAATCTTGTCCTCTTCCCACATGGTCACACCATATTTCTCCAAATCTAACATATTTCTAGTATAGCATAACCTTTAATGATACTCAAAAAATCAAGATAGACATTCAATAAAACAAAGACTAAAAGGAAGAAAAAGGAAATCTAAAGATTATCTTGTTTAAAATTTGAATAAACATATAGTTTAAAAAAGCTTATCAGAGTCTAGGATGTCCGGAAACAAAAGTAGAAAAGATTTATTCTATTCATAATACTCTAATTTTTATATAGCTACTTGTCAGTTTTAATTTAAAAATGTTGATTTAAGTTAAATATAGTGGATTGAAATAAGATATGAATAGAGAGGTTAGGAAAGTCAAATAAATCTCTAAAAATGTTTTAGAATTCGTAGCGTACTATTCTAAGTTCATTTCACTATCATTTCTAACAATGTTTTAGAATCCATATCGTACTATTTTAGATTCACTCCACTATCCAAAAAACTATCGTAAACATGTAAAAAAGCAACGGCAAAAACCGTTGCTTTTTTTAGGAGATACGGACTATTATCCCAGACTCCTTTGTCTTCAATCTGAACTTTCAGATTTTTTGATCAGAATAATCAAATTACTGATTAGTTAGAAAGCTTATTCTTCATCATCACGCTTACGACGTTTAGCTACTAATCCTAATCCTGTTAGACCTGCTACAGCTCCTAGGAGCAGATTTGTAGCCGAAGTTGCTGTTCCAGTATTTGGAAGTTGCTTACGTGTCTTAGTTGTATCAGTTTGAGGTGCTTGACTAGTCGAATGAATCACTGACTGGCTTACGCTTACTGATAATGATAGTGATTGCGATACTGATGTGCTAATTGAATCCGATGTAATCACACTATCGATATCTAAACTATCAAGTGATAAGCTCTCTGGCATTCCCTTACTTGTAACAACAGATGTGCTTGCTGATTCTGACGCACTTGTTGACGCTGATTCAGAAGCAGACGTTGATGCGGATTCAGATGCTGATGTGCTTGCTGACTCTGATGCAGACGTTGATGCTGACTCAGATGCACTTGTGCTTGCTGACTCTGAAGCAGACGTTGATGCGGATTCAGATGCTGATGTTGATGCTGATGTTGATGCTGATTCAGATGCACTTGTGCTTGCTGACTCTGACGCACTTGTTGACGCTGACTCTGACGCACTTGTTGACGCTGATTCTGAGGCGCTTGTTGACGCTTCTGACGCACTTGTTGAGGCTGATTCAGAAGCTGAGGTACTTGCGGACTCTGACGCACTTGTTGAGGCTGATTCAGAAGCTGATGTGCTTGCTGATTCTGATGCACTTGTTGATGCCGATTCAGAAGCGCTTGTTGACGCTGATTCAGAAGCGCTTGTACTTGCTGATTCTGATGCACTTGTTGATGCTGACTCTGAGGCGCTTGTGCTTGCTGATTCTGACCCACTTGTTGATGCTGACTCTGAGGCGCTTGTTGACGCTGACTCAGAGGCACTTGTTGATGCTGACTCTGACGCACTTGTTGAGGCTGATTCAGAAGCTGATGTGCTTGCTGATTCTGATGCACTTGTTGATGCCGATTC
>NZ_JALDUI010000001.1:248243-312137 GCF_023115445.1 Streptococcus sp. oral taxon 431
AGAAGCGCTTGTGCTTGCTGATTCTGACGCACTTGTTGAGGCTGACTCAGAGGCACTTGTTGATGCCGATTCAGAAGCTGATGTGCTTGCTGACTCAGACGCTGATGTCGATGCACTTGTTGAAGCGCTTGTTGACGCTGATTCAGATGCTGATATCGATGCGCTTGTGCTTGCACTTGTTGATGCTGATTCAGATGCTGATGTGCTTGCACTTGTTGAGGCTGACTCAGATGCTGAGGTTGACGCGCTTGTACTTGCTGATTCAGATGCTGATGTCGATGCGCTTGTGCTTGCACTTGTTGAAGCTGATGTCGATGCACTTGTTGAGGCTGACTCAGATGCTGATGTTGACGCGCTTGTGCTTGCTGATTCAGATGCTGATGTTGATGCACTTGTTGAAGCCGATGTGCTTGCACTTGTTGAGGCTGAGGTGCTTGCCGATGTACTTGCGCTGGTTGAAGCGGACGTACTTGCTGACGTGCTTGCGCTGGTTGAAGCTGATGTACTTGCTGACGTACTTGCACTTGTTGAAGCGGACGTGCTTGCTGACGTGCTTGCACTTGTTGAAGCGGACGTGCTTGTGCTTGTTGAAGCGGACGTGCTTGTGCTTGTTGAAGCGGACGTGCTTGTGCTTGTTGAAGCGGATGTACTTGCCGATGTGCTTGCGCTGGTTGAAGCAGATGTACTTGCTGAGGTGCTTGCACTTGTTGACGATGACGTACTTGCTGACGTACTTGCACTTGTTGAAACAGATGTACTTGCTGATGTGCTTGCGCTTGTTGAAGCAGATGTACTTGCGCTTGTTGAAGCAGATGTGCTTACTGACGTACTTGCACTTGTTGAGGCTGATGTACTTGCGCTAGTCATTGCACTTACTGATGCGCTAGTTGACGCTGACACTGATGCACTTGTTGACGCTGATTCAGAACGATATTTGTTATCCGTAACAGTCTCGTTTTGATTATAAACCGTTGGTGCATATGGTTGATTACCAGATGTTACTTTAGCATTATCTTTATAATAAACTGTTGCAACACCGCTGTCACTTACATCGATGCTAGAAATACGATCACGACCATTCGGAGTCACTTTATCGTGAGCTTTTCTGATTTCTTCGCGAACTTTGTCCTTATCAGATTCTGATAAATGATTTTTATCCTTGACTTCAGTCAAGTCAATCGCAGGTTTATTAAACAAGTTCTGCAACTGATCTTGTTGAATTCGAATTTCTCCGACGTCAACAGTGTTTCCACTTGGATCTGTAGCATTGAGCCAACGTCCCCAGGTATTTCCTGACCTCCAAGCAAGGTCTTTGTTAGTAACCGCATTAATGGTGAAGGTAGTTTGGTCATCATTTGTTAAGGTATTGATAATATTTGTGATAGGACCAGTTCCCCATTCAGGTCTATTTTCGAAGAAGTCTGTCAAGTCTTTTCTATTACCAGAGACCTTCAGTGTGACTAATTTACCACTATTATCTTTACCTGTATAGGTAATCTGGATAGTATCTCCAGCATAGAACAGATAACGACCATTGCTATCTCTCTTAGGTTCTTGACCATTAACTTTGACAGTATAGGTAATTGTTGGGTTCACACGTTCAGGAGTAATCTTACTTGTCGTTACTTCTGAATCGAGACCAGCAACTGTCTGCTTAGCTGTTACATCTCCAGTCGGAAGGAGACCATTGTTACCGTCGTAAGCCTTTTTCAGATCTTCTGCAGGTTCAAAAGTAACGCTTGTTTCATTATCTTTAGCTCTCTTCTCGAACGTATGCCCTGCTAAAGTCAAGGTTACAAGAGCTCCAGGTGTGACATTGGTCACAACAATCGAACGATTTGGCAAGCCACCAGTTTCATTAGTAGAAGCAACTGAGATAACTGGTGCCTGTGGAATTACCTTAATAGTCACATCGTTCGTTGTGCCATCTTTGTAGGTAATCGTTACAGTACCATCGGTAGCAATACTATAATCGCTAATGCGGTTGGCTACCTGAGGATTTGCAGTTTTCACTGCATCAAGAATCTTGGTGCGTTCATCATCGGTCAACGCATTTGGATTGGCAACTGCAATGGCGTTAGTAGGTTGAGCTCCTGGGAATTTTTCATTTATTTCCATCTTTATATTGGACATTTTCTCCGTAAGTAGCAGTGTACTCTAATACTTTTGGATTTGTTGCTGAAGCTTCAGTAGTGGTGTCCTTAATGCCTGGCGCTGCATCATCTGAAGAATAACCATCTTGGAAGATACGACTGATATCTGAAGTACCATCGTTTAATTTCAGAGTTTTAATCTTACCACTATTATCTTTAGCAGTTAAAACAACTTTAATCTTGTCGCCTGCGAATACTTCGTAACCACTGACTCCTGGACGAACATTATTCTTGATCGATTGTTTTTCCCATAGGCCAGTCTTGTCGTTCTTGACATAAAGTTCAAAAGTTACTTCAGGTGCTACAGTTTCCTTGGTAATAGTTTTAGTCGTTGTAGCTGATTCCAAGGTTTCATTTACACTAGTACCAGGATTTTGGAAAACCTTACTTTGTTTAACAGTTACGTCACCTGTTGGAAGGAGACCGTTGTTTCCATCATAGGCAGCCTTCAAATCTGTCGCAGTAAATGTTACGCTTGTGTCATTATTCCCCGCTGTCTTAGGGAATGTATGTCCGTTTAATGTCAGGGTAACAAGTGCACCCGGCGTCACATTGGTGACTGTGATTCCTCTATTTGGAAGACCACCTGTGTTAGTAACCTGATTATCTGCGATTTGTGGTGCTTGTGGATTGACCTTGAAGATAACTGGAACAGATGTGCTGTTTCTTGCTGCATCAGTAGAACCTTGCGGTAAGGTCACTCTTACTTTTCTTGTGTAGAATCCTGGATTAGCAACCATGGCGTCGTCAGGAGTTTGTTCCCAACTGAATGTTGTACCTGCAGGTATCGCAACTCCAGCATCAGAATTCTTAATAGCATTACTTGGATTGGCAATAATATCCGCTAATGAAGCCTTATCACCAACTGTAGTAACATACTCTTGTTTTGCTACCGGATCAACTACAGTATAGTCAAAGCTAGTTTCACTTGTTAGGGCTGCATTGCTAGATGATACAGTACCAAAACGTCCATTTGGATAGGTAGCTCTTACTGTGTAAGTTGTACGGTGCGACACAGGATTAGTTCCTGTTGTATGCCATACGCTACTAAATTCAGGTGAGCCATCTTGTTTACTCAATGTGGCACTTGGATTGTTATTCAGGCGATATTCATAAGAGAATGTAGTACCTGATGGAAGGTCACTACTATTGATATAGAGGTTTGAATAGCCACCAATATTATTGGCATAGCTTCCTCCAACAGTTCTATCACTACCTGGAACTGCTTTAAAGGCATAAAATTGACCTTTCACACCATTGTTTGTTTTGGTTTCAACTTTCGGATAGACCGTATAGTTGATGGTTACATCCGTTGTCGAATTATCAGAATAGGTAACACGTGCTAGAGCTGATTGAGCCCCACTTGCACTAGTAGAGATTGGCGTTACCCAAGAAATGCTATGTCCAGTGACAGCTGGTGTTGAACTATCAACAGGATCAACAGTGACAAAGTTATTTACATTAGCAAGATCTGTCGCAGCTTCCCCTTGCAAAGTATAGACAGTTGGAACTTTAGTTGTAGCATTATATAGTTCATTTTGTTTGAGTTTATGGAAGGCATAGGTAATACCTTGTTTCCCTTCAAGAACTCTGACAGTATTGCCTGATACATATCCTTTGGCAGTTGCAACGTTAGTTGCCTTCAACTGATAACCATCAATGTTCAAATATTGTGAAAGATCTACAGTTGTTCCTGGAAGTTGTTGGATAAACACCTCATCCTTACCAGGGATTTCCTCTCCAGTATCTGCATCGATGAAATGAACTGTAACATAGGCACCACGAGCTGAATAATCAAATTTTTCTAGTCTAAATTGTTGCAAGTTGGTTCCAGAGCCTGTCGAAGCGAAGAGAGCCAATGCTAATTCACTAGGATTTCCTGCATTTGACAACAGTGTCATATTCTTTGTATCGTTCCAAAGAACATTTGTATTTCTAACTTTATCATCAACCAGATAATCACTTTGTTGACCAATTTTCTGATTCGCTAAATTATAAGACCAAGTCTGACCAGCATAATTTACGGTCATAACTTTAGTATTACCATTATAATTTACAGTGTAATTTTGGAAAGAATTATTTGTTGGATTCGTTTGAAGTTTAGAAAAAGTTGAAATAACAGGATACACTCGTCCTTGTGCATTAATATATTTCGTCCCATTATAACTATAAATAAATCCTCCGAATGCTCCGCCACCACCAACACGTGAGGGATCTGCTGAAGCCATATTGTGGGTATCTGGCGCACTAGTATTGTGCCAAGTATCTAGTTTGAAACCGAAAGAACCTTTGAGATTATTTCCTCCCATACCAAGAGAGGCCCCAGAACCGTTTCCATTAGCATTTCCTATAACACCAGGTTCCCCAGTTGAAAACACCGCTGCAATCCCGTCACCACCTGCATGTCCTGGTTTAAACCCTTCATATGCATTTCCAAGATTGATCTTACCTGTTAGGGTGAAGCTCTCAGTCATATCAATTTTGGTTTTCAAGGTATAGGAACCGGCTTGCCCACCTGTATTTTGTGTCAAGGTTACTGTACCACCACTTAGATTTGCAGTCCCTGATGTTTTAAAGTAGTTTGCTTGGTTCTTATTGGTTACAATCAAATGCGCCTTAGAATCATAGCTTGCATTTCCCAAAGAAGCATTTGTATTAAATGGAATATGAAAGTCATTTGAAGAAGTCAAAGCTTGACCATTACGGTAGTCACGCGCTCCAGAGCTTGCACGAAGAACTGTGTTGACCACACTATTACGTGTTCTAGTAGCCTCAGAGATAAGAGTATTAAGGTCAGCGTTAGGATCTGTCAAAGCATTTTGAATTGCTTCAATCGTAGCATTTCCTTTTAGAAGCGCACTTTCAGCACCCTCACGATTTCCCAGACGACCGAGATAGGTTCCAATCTCATCTGAAAGACTCTTGAGTTTTTTCTCCTGCTCTGCACGTTTTTTGTCAGTTTCAGTCGCAGTTACTAACCCTGTCGCTGCTGTTGTTAACATATCAGCAGTGTTGCCATTGACTTTATCAGAAACACCTGCGCTTACTGAAGCAGTATTCAAGTTAGCTGGAGTTGACTTGTATGTAATTGTAGCATCATCTTTATTCGCTACTACTTCTTCTACCTTAGAAGTTTCACCAGTAGAACCCTTACTTGTTGAGTTTGTGACTACAGAACTAGTAGAACTCGTTTCTGAGAGGCTTTCTGATCTTGTAAGTGACTCAGAGGTACTGGTTGAAGTTGAGGTAGATGCTGAAGTTGAGGTTGACTCTGATGCAGATGTACTTGCAGACACTGATGATGACACGGACTCTGATAATGATTGACTTTCAGAGACTGAAACACTCTCGCTAATAGACTGAGAAGCCACATCTGAAGCTGGAGTTTCTTGATTTTCTTTCCCTACTGTTCCTAGAACAACTTTATCTGCAGTGACAAGTGTATCCTCTGTTTCGATAACTTTTTCAACTGCAGTTTGTTCATTGGCATGGACTTGAGTTTGAACAACAGCCCCACCACCGATAACTGAACCAGCTGCTACTATTCCCTTAAGGACATCAATTCCAGTCAATGGGGTAGAAGAACGCTCTTAGACGACTTCTGTTGATACTTGAGCAGTATCGACTCCACCACGAATGACTTTAAACAAACCAAAAAGGGAAGTAGAGGCACGTAACCAGTGCTTACCAGACTTGATTAACTTAAATCTTGTAACACGGTCTGTCTCTCTAAATTGACCTTCATTTCTTTTAAAAAACATGTAAACACCTTTCGTTTTTCTATCAATTTTAAAAATTGATGCTACCTCCTATTGTACCACTTTTTATTGATAATTTCTAGCAATGATAACCGTTAATTACTAAAAAAGACTGATTTTCACAGTTCAAAAAAGATCTCCAATACGCCAATTAGTATTTTTATATAATAACTAGCACTTTTCTCTTTCTCATGAAACTTATTCGCGGTCTTGATTATAGAAAATATTTCTTAAAACTCGTTTTAGATAGATTTTATAATTTCTATAGCTTGGTATAAAAAGAACATATCATTTATTTATTCTATAATCCAAAAATACGATGATGTTCACAAGTTGATATTTCAAATTTTCTCTATAGTGAAATGAAATAAAATCTGGACAAATTGATTAGGGGAGTCAAATCAATTCCTAGCAATGTTTTAGAAGTCGAAATGAACTATTCTTTATTTAGCCTACTATAATAGTTATGATGATTCCCAAAACTTAAGCTAAAAATACAAATAAAAAAAGAGTTTGAGAAAATCCCAAACTCTACTATTTTTTGATTTTATTTTCTAGCTGTCTTTTCATCTTCTTCTAGTTGCTTAACTAATTGATCAACGCTATCAAATTTTACCATATCACGGATACGGTCCAACCAGGAAACGATGACAGTTTCCCCATAGATATCGTCGGAAAAATCAAAGATATGAACTTCAAAACGCTCTTCTTCGCCATCAAAGGTTTCATTTTTACCTAGACTCGCCATACCACGATAGACTTTTCTTTGAATTTCAACGTCAACAGCATAAACACCATCAGCTGGCATATATGTCCGATCCAAGTTGACTAGATTAGCTGTCGGGAAGCCAATAGTTCGACCTCGAGCATTTCCGTGAACCACTACACCTCTCGTTGGTAAAGGGAATCCCAAAAGTTTGCCTGCTTCTTTTACATCTCCTTCTAGAATGGCTTGGCGAATGCGCGTTGAACTAATTTTCCCCTTTTCATCCTCAACTGGTGGAACAACAACTACTTCACCATGGAAAAGTTCTTTTAAATCCTCAGCTGTTTTTCTATCTGAACCAAGAGTATAGTCAAAACCAACTACAATCGTATCTGCCTTTGCTTCCTTGACATAGGTATCAATGAATTCTTGGGCAGTCATATTTGCTACTCGACTAGTGAAATCCATCAAATACAAGCTCTCAACTCCAGCTCGCTTCAATCTACGTTCACGTTCACTAGCATTCAAAATATGCAATAAGTGTTCAGGTGAGTATTGATTCAGAGTTAGTTTTGGTGATTCGTTAAAAGTTACTAGAGCTACTCCCTGGCGCTTTTCAGCAGCAATGTTAGAAGCTATTTCAAATAATTTTTGATGGCCGAGATGAACTCCATCAAAATAACCAAGTACAAGGACGTTTGGTCCTGGTGTTGCAATATCTTTTTCTGTTTTAATAGGTACTGTAATAATCATAGTATTTATTATACCAAAAAAATGGCGCTTTCAAAACAATTTAGACTGAATTCAGGACATAAAACTTAGAGCAAACTTTCTCTGACTTCTTTTCGCAATATTTCTAGACTTTCGATCCCGTACTTATCCATGACTGTTGGTAGATTTTCGATAATATCTGGACAAGCATAGGGATTCGTAAAGTTGGCTGTTCCGACACCGATTGCTGAGGCACCAGCCAGATACATTTCTAAGGCCGCTTCAGCTGAATCCACTCCCCCCATACCGATAATTGGAAGCTTAGTTGTTTGAGCTACTTGACGAATCAATTTGAGAGCTACTGGAAAAATTGCAGGACCCGACATCCCACCAGTTCCATTAGCTATAATTGGTTTTCTGGTTTTAAGATCAAAACGCATACCTACAAGTGTATTAATCATGGTTAAACCACTAGCACCAGCATCTTCTGCTGCTTTTGCAATAGTCACGATATCAGTCACACTAGGGGTTAATTTGACGTAAACGGGCATATCTGATGCTTCTACGGCAGCCTTCACCACATCATAGGTTAACTCAGGATCTTGTCCAATTAAAAGTCCATGATTTCCATGATCGACGTTAGGACAAGAGATATTGAGCTCGATGGCTTTTACATTATTTGCCTTGGAAATACCATGAGAAACTGCTGCATACTCCTGTTTTGAAAAGCCAGCAACATTGGCAATAATAGGGAGATTTGGGTATTCTCTTTGAAGCCAAGGTAGTTTCTCAGAGAGAACGACCTTTAAACCTGGATTTTGTAAACCAATAGCGTTGAGCATACCTGCAGGTGTTTCTGCCACTCGTGGAGTAGGATTACCAAAGCGTGGTTCAAGTGTTGTAGCCTTAATCATGATAGAACCCAAGAGGGCCAAATCATAGTATTTGGCATACTCTTGTCCGAAACCAAAACAGCCTGAAGCAGGAATGATAGGATTCTTTAATTCTAAGCCTGGTAGAGAAACTTGTAATCGATTTGTAGTCATGATACTCTCCTTATAAAACAACTGTTCCTGTTTTAAATACAGGCCCATCTTCACAGACACGTTGACTAACTGTTTCACTATCTGGTACTTTTAAGACGCAAGCATAACAGGCTCCCATACCACAAGCCATACGCGATTCTAAAGATAGATAAGCTCTTGGATGCTCATAAAAGGTTTGATTGATGTATTTCATCATACCAGGTGCCCCACATGAGTAGATGGCATCAAATTCACTATCCAATTCTTTAATCACAACTGATACATTTCCTTGGGTTCTATAAGAACCATCATCAGTCGTTACAAGGACTTTGCTGTATTGGGATAATTCATCTTCCAAAATAACTGCATCTTTGGTCGCAAATCCTAGAACCGTTGTGACATCTACACCACGCTCATCTAATTGTTTAGCTACTTCAAGTAAGGGTGGAACACCAATACCGCCACCAACTAAGAGAACACGACTCTGCTTGTCTAAATCAGATAAATCAAAGCCATTTCCTTGAGGTCCCATAACATCTAAGCTATCGCCTGTTTTTAAGGTTGAAAAAATTGCCGTACCAGAACCTTCGATACGATAAATAAGATGGCATCGTTTATTAGCCTTATCTATAGACGAGATTGAAATTGGACGACGTAAGAGATGGGCATCATCAGGTACACGCAAATGAAGAAATTGCCCTGCTTTCATCGCTTCAACCATTTCTCCTTGAAGTACTAGTTCAAAGATTGCTGGTGCGATTTCCTTTTGGGACACTACTTTCATGGTTTCCAAGCGAATAGCACCCATGCGTTTTTTACAATTTGGATTCATAACTTTTCCTCCTTAAATTTTAAGGGGTTCAGAAAAAGAAAAACCTTGCAATCGCAAGGTTTCAGTAAGATACTTACAGAAAAGAATCAAATAAACTGTGTTTATTCGAAGTTTGTGTAATCTATTTTCTATCTGACACCTTGTGAGCCTCTCTGGACTTCCCTTAAAGGTTAATTTTTACTAGTATACTGTAACAACCCTAAAAAGTCAAGCAAAAATAGGTAAGGCGTCTGACGTATTTTAGTTTACTTATTTTTGTGAAGAGAGAATCTTCTCCAATTTTTGATAATCTTTGACACTGTCGATTTCGTAGATAGAGTTTTCTTCCAATTCCTCTACGTAAACATCCAGTTCTTTGATATTATCTTTAACCATGTTGTCCCAGTATAGATCTACAAATTCGCCGCTTGCATAGGCTTTGTCGATAAACCCAACAATTTTCTCAGCTGTTGGAGCGTCCCAGAATGAAACTCCACTCAGGATGCGACCATTCTTACTATCGACGATGATATCTTGAACTTTGTAATCTTCTCCGTAAACTAGGAACCACTCATTATCACAGTCTTCACGATAAACGCTGAAGTATGTTGAACGCTCGAGGTCATTGCGGAACATATTTTTGAAAAGATAGTTATCCGCATCGATAACGTAGCTGTTAGCCAACTCTTCTTTTACCAAGTAAAGTGAGTAAAAATTATTGTAATCAGCATACTTATCGTTGAAGACCAAACGAACACCGTACTTTTCTTTAAGATAGTCGAACTGTTCTTTCAAATAACCAACTACGATGATGATATCATCGATTCCACGCTCTTTTAAAAATTCAATTTGATATTCAACCAAAGGTTTTTGGTTAACTTGAACCAAGGCTTTGGGAGTATTTTCTGTCATGGGTCTCAAACGAGTTCCCAAACCTGCTGCTAAGATGATCGCTTTCACGCGCTTTCTCCTTTATTCTTTAATAATAATGTAAACACCAGCCATTACGATAAGTGAAGTAATGATGGTCAGTAAATTAAGGGGCGAGCCCAAAAAGATTGCTGCAAACAAAACAGTCCATACTACATAACTCACATTTAGGCCTGTTGCTTTTGCAGGTTGTAAACGATTGATAGCAATGTAGTAAGCTAAATACGAAATCATATTAGATGCTGCAAAGACTATCATCAAACCAAGCAATTGTCCATTTGCCACTTCTGCAAATGAATGATGCGAGAAGAGAACGATAACGAGATAGGACAAGAAAGATGTGACTTGTCGTATCAAGAGTGCTTCGAGTTCACTGAGTTCACTTTCCATTGCAAAAGAGCTTAGAACACTTTCACTTCCCCAGGCGATGGCACAAACTAATGCACAAAGAATTCCGATATAGAAGGAATTGACTTGTTCAACCTTGTAGGTCTGAGCAATAATCCCTGCAATGATTAGTAAAATTCCAAATACTGTATTCTTAGAAACCTTGTGCTTTAGAATAAAGAAGGCAAGAAGGACAGAAACTGCAGGATAAATTGCTGAAACCGAAGATGCCAAAGAGCTACCAATATACTTAACCGCATAGAGATTGGCCTGCATACCAATCGGCCCAGCTAATAGTGCTCCAATAATGACACTAACATTTCGAATGTTCAAGAAGATTGAAAGACGTACTTTACCTTCTTTAACTAAAAGATATCCTAGCAAGATAAAAATACTAAGAAAGTCGTGCGCTGCTGCTACTACAAAAGGTGATAGATCCGTAAATATAGAGAAGATATAGGCACTAATGGTTAGCCCTAATCCCCAGAAAACACCTGAGAGTAGACCGAAGGAAACTCCATTTTTATTTTTCATCTGAACCTCCATAATATGTCAAACCTTTAACAGCTCGTTGATAACGAGTCACACCATAATCTCCAAAATCTGCGCCATTTTCTTCCTTGTAAATAGTCCAAAGACTCCAAATAGCATCTTGCAAGATTTTGTAGATACGAATTTTCTCTCTCGAAACAGGAGTCTTGTCACTCTCGTAATAAGCTAGAAATTCTTCCTCTTCCTCCGGTGTAAATTCAGATTCTAGAAAGAGAGCTGCCAAATCCCACATAGGGTCGTTCATGGAAGAATATTCCCAATCAATCAGATATAGATGCCCATCTGGTCCTTCAATAAAGTTTTCTGGAACTAAATCAATATGACATGATTTTTTATCAATTCCAATTTCTTCAAGTTGATCTTTCAGTGAGAATACTGACTTTCTGACAGCTTCATAGTTCGGATAGGAAATTTCCCCTTGAATCAAAGATTCATATTTTTTGATTTCCTCAAAAGGAGCAAACTCCCCTTTTAATTCCTTACCCGAAGCATGAACCGTTTGTAGAATTGGTGCAATCTTTTCAAATTTAGTTTTAATGGTATTTGAGTTAAGCGTTTCAGCATTTTCAATGTATTGATTAACCTTAATTCCTGCTTCAATATCGAAAAGATAATTTTCTACATCTAATTTCAAATCTTTCAACAATTCAAGATTGAACTTCTCATTCTGGCGGTCGATTAATTTATCTGTACCTTTTCCAAAAAACTTAACGATATACTGGTTTGAGCTTGTTTTGACCAGGTAGTTTTGATTAGTCATACCACCTAATTGTTCAACGCTCAGAATATCTTCATCAGTTGATAGTAAAGAGGTAAGTTTTTCCTTAATGTTTTTTTCCACAATCATCCTCCATTAGACTTCCCACTTAAAGACTGTCTTAAATGCGGTATTTAAGTCAGTTGCAAAAACTCGGTGAATATCTTTGATTTCTCTGACTGGTTCTTCTAGCTTTAAGCATTGTTTTGGTAAATTACTAATCCCCATGCGCGTGCCGGTTCCACCTGCTAAAATTCCAGCGTAGATCATTTTAATACTCCTTTAGTCTGTTCTAAAAAACTCATTCTTTACCATTATATCACAACCTAGCCCTTTCTCGAAATAAATACTAGAATTCTCTAGTCAGAAAGAGCCTAGGCATACCATTAGGGAAAGTAACTTGAATGATAAAAAAATCTCAACTCTATTTTCAACAAATATAGAGTTCTTCAGAATATTATAGAAAACTTAAAAAAACCTTAAACTAAATAAAAAAGTTGAGATTGTAGCCAGAGATAATTCCAATCCAACAATTCTCAACTCTATTCAATCATTTTTCGTTTATTTTTCTTCTTGCTCACCGATGCCCTTAACGGCTTTCTTAAACTCGGCAAGCATTTTTCCTACTGACTCGCCTAACTCTGGTAAGCGTTTTGGTCCAAAAATCAACAATGCTCCAAGGACAATGACTATCAAGCCCGGTGCACCAATATCACGTAAGATTCCCATCTTTTTCTCCTTTCCTTTTTCTCTTAATTATCCATTTACTAATAGCGATACTAACCTCATACAAAAGGATTAGGGGAACAGTCATCGCTAAATCGCTAATAAAATCGGCCGGCGTCAATATAACTGCCAATACCAATAAAATGAAGTAGGCATAACGTCTATAAGAAATGAGTAGGCCAGGTCCAATCAAACCAATTGAGGTAAAAAAAGCAATGATAACTGGCAATTCAAAGATAAACGCTAGTGGTACAGTTGTTTGAAAGACAAAGGCTAGATAATTTTGTGCTGTCAGTTGCGTCTCAAATAAGTTTTCACCTAGTCCCAGTAAGACCTGAAGTATAGCTGGTGTTACAAAATAAAAGCCAAAGGCTAATCCCAAGATAAAACAAAGGAAAGTTGCAGGGATATAAGCAAAAATCGCTCCTGCTTCTTCAGTTTTAAGGGCTGGTCGAACAAAACTCCAGACTTGATAGACCGTAAAAGGTAAGGTAAGGCTAAAGGCCATTAAACTTGCTAAACGGAGATAAATCCATAAAATATCATTCGGCCCCAAGACGATTAACTTCTGACTAAAACCTTGTGTGATATACTGATAAACCTGATCGGCAAATAATAGTGAAAGGCAGAATACTAGAAAGAAGCAAACAACTACTGCTAGCAATCTCTTTCTAAATTCTACCAAATGTTCAATAATTGTCAATTCCTTTTGATCCATCACTTTTCACCCTGTCTAATGGTAATTAGAAAAACTATGAGGATAAAGAGAATCTGACCTGCTAACCCTTCCCAACTAGGGTAAATTCCCAATATATCAATACTTGGTATTCCTGAGATCAGATGGTTTGGAATCATATTTGTCAACTGTAAGGCATGGATACTGACTCCCGTCATCTTAAAGGCTAAGGCATAAATCATCCAAGTCAGGATAAAGAAAACCTTATGAGGCAGGAAAAATTGACTGGCCTTGTTCATCACAAAGGCAATCACGACTAAAACTGAGAGGGCCAGAGAAATTCCAAGGACAAAATCAAAACTAGAAATCCTTGGCAGAATCCCCACATAGAATAAAATCGTCTCAGCACCTTCTCGGAATACAGCTAGAAAACTCAGAGCAAACATAGAAAGGAAAGAACCTGTTTTCGTGACAGTTTGCATCTGCGATTCCATAAAAGCATTCCATTTTTTTACAGAAGATTTGCTATGAAGCCAAATACCTATTAAAATCATCATGATAACCGCAAAAATCCCGACTGCACCTTCGATGATTTCACGGTTAGTTCCTGAGGTAACTGCTGGAAAGGCAATCTGTAGGATATAGGCAATTAAAAGACTAGCCACTATACCCGCAAATGCACCACCATAGACCCACTTGAGGCCCTTTCTCATCTTACCAGCTTTCAAAGTTGTCACAAGCGCCATGACAATCAAGAGTGCTTCTACACCTTCTCGGAGCAAGATGAGCATGGCGTCAAATACATTATAGGAAGCGCTAGTATCAATTTGAGATAGCTCTGCAATCAAGCTAGAAAGCTTTTCTTGATATTCACTTTCCTTTCCCTTAACCATGATGACAGGACTTTCACTTTCAACCTTGGTATAAAGCGAAGGATTGGTTGTACTTACAGAACCCTCGATGGTGGGCCAAATAGTAATAAACTCCTTCATCGTCGCAGCTGCATCACTATCTTGACCAGCTTGAAATTGGGTCAAAACCTTCTTTAAAAGATCTATCCCATCCTTCAGTGTCAGGTTGGATGATGTCGCCGCAACATCTTTTCCTTCAACAAAGTTAGAAATGGCTTTTTTCAAATCATCAAACGATGCCTGAATAGTATCAAAGTTCGTTGGTTCAGTCTCAATGCTACTACGCAAGAAGGAAATTGCTGTTTCTACTTGCCCATAATGAGCTGTACTATGGTCGCGAACCACTGCTTCATTGATGGTCCAGGTTGAATTCATTTTTTTATAGGCTTCTCTTACTGCTTCCAGATCTTGAGAAGCGATTGCCTTGTCTAAGGCTTCAAAACGAGGTTCTAATCGTGAAACAAGTTTCTCTTTTTCTGCATCAAGGTCGACTGGATTTTGCTCTTTCTCGAATGTCAAAAGGGCTAAAGAAATCTGAGTTAGCTGGTCTTCGGTAATATCACCAGTTAAGGCTAACTTTTCTTGAACTTTACGTCCAGCTTCAGAGTCAGAATTCTCAACTTTCTCGAAATCTTTGGTCATTTCATCGATTAGTTTTCTAGCCTGATCTTGTTTGCCTTCTTTGACAGCTTTAGTTGCATCAGTTATTTTCACAAAGTAGGAACTCAAATTTTCCTTAGCTCCTACCGGAAAAATCAACAGAAAGAAACAAGCACATAGGAGGATAATACTTTTAGGATTCCAATAATTTCTGCCCAATGTAACCTCCCTTCTCTACTCCACCAAAGCAGGCAAAAAGACCACTGCCTATATGGGTAACGTACTCATTCATTTTATCCGTAGCACCTAGATTGGTCTGCACCTTAACAAAGTTATCTGGATCCTTTTGGAAGGAGATAAAGAGCAAACCAGTGTCAAACTGACCAGTCTTTTCATCTATGCCATCAGAATAAGAATAAGAGCGACGCAGGAGAGGTTTGTCCACTTCTTTTGCTAAGCGAACATGAGAATCATCAGGAAGAAGACTCAAGTCCACCTCATCAAATTCATTCTTCTTACCAAAAGGAGCTCCACTTTCCTTATAGCGCCCAAAGGTATTTTCTTGCTCCTCCAGATTGGTTCGATCCCAAGTATCAAGGAACATCTGGATGCGACGAACTGCCATATAGGAACCATTTTCCATCCAATCCTTACTATCTGCCCACACAACCTGATCAAATTCTTTCTCAGTGGTAACATTAGCAGTCCCGTCTTTAAAACCAAAGAGATTCCGAGGAGTTTCCATACGATTGCCGATAGCTGCAAAACCTGATTGACTCCAACGAAGAGTAACTGCATTTCTTCCTTTTCGGATAAGGTTGCGAACGGCATGAAAGGCAACTTGCTCGTCATCTGCACATGCTTGAATGACAATATCTCCTCCCGTGTACTTTTCTCGTAATTGTTCCTTTGGAAATGGAGGTAAATCTCTAAAAAGTTTTGGACGTTTATTCTCTAGTTTCATTTTTTCTAGGAAACTAGCCGAAATTCCAAAAGTCAGGGTCAAACGATGAGGATTAAGCCCAACTGTTTCTCCAGTATCACTCGGAGGCAAGAGGCTATTGTTACCATCTTTTTTAACCAATTCTCCCTCTACAAGTTTGGCACTATAATCCGTCCAATCCTTAAATAACTGGATGATTTTCTCTTTGTCAGTTGTATGCAAATCTAAAACCACAAAATAAATGTTTTTCTGCATGACAGTTGTAATGCCAGCTTGGTGCTTGCCATAGAAGGCTATTTTTTCATCCCCGTACGAGATTTTCTCCTGACCATCAAGCTTAGGTGCGAAAAAAGCAGAAGCACCAGAGAGCCCAAGTGCGAGACCGGCACCTCCGATACCTGCTTTTTTTAGAAATTCTCGACGGTCCATTTTTTGTTCAAAAAATTTTTCGCCTTTGTTTGTCATATTACTTATTCTCCACCAAGAAATTTACCCATTTGTGATAATGGTTCACCAAGTTTTGTGACTGCTTCAGACAATTCCTTGGTATCCTCTTTCGTTAAGTCTGTATAGAGCTTATAGTGTTCCTTGTCCGTCATGTGTTTGTCTAACAAACTATTGACAGATTTGAAATCTTCTTCTAACTCTTTAACCAGAGCTGCATCTGATTTTTCAAGCAAGGGTTTAAATAGCTGGAAAATCTTCTCAGCACCTTGGATATTGGCACGGAAATCATACAAATCTGTATGAGAATAAATCTCCTCTTCACCAGTAATCTTACTTGTCGCTACTTCATTAAGAAGGTCAACAGCGCCAGTTAGCATAATCTTGTAATCAACATCTACAGTCGCAATCTTAGCCTTTAATTCCTTGATGTCATTTACCAGTTGGTCACCATAAGACTCAGTTCCTTTGGTTGTGTTTTCCTCCCAAAGAATGCGCTCGATACGGTGGAAACCAGACCAACCTTCTTCAGTCTTGTTTTCATCTAAGTAGTCTGCTAATCGAAAATCAATCTTCACATCAGATTCTCCGAAGCTCTCTGCAATCGGCTCTGAACGTTCATAGGACATACGGATTAAAGGGTATGCCTTCTTAGCTTCTTCTAGCTTACCATCCTTCAAAAGTTTAACAAAACCTTCTGTATCTGTTAAAAGTTTATCAATCTGTTCTTCTACAAAGGTTTTGTAGTCACTAGTTGCCTTATCCAATAATTTTTGGTTATCTTCTGATAATTTTGTAACCTGAGAGGAATTACTTGTCGAGGTCTGTTTTTCAGTCTGTGCCGCACAAGCCGTTAATAATAAAGCCGAAGATAAAAGGATAAAACCAAGTTTTTTCATATAACGCTCCTATTAAATCATGGAAATCCCATTTTTAAAATTTATTATATCATAGTTTTTCTAATTATTTAATAAATTGTCAGAAAATTTAATGTTCGCTCCTTTAAAATTAGAATAGACTTTTCTAGTTAAAATTGTTAAAATAATAGGGAAAATAAAAGAAAAGGAAGCTATATACCACCATGATGAATATGCAAAACATGATGCGTCAAGCTCAAAAACTTCAAAAACAAATGGAGCAAAGTCAAGCTGAACTTGCTGCTACAGAATTTGTTGGAACTTCTGCCCAAAACCTTGTAACTGCCACACTAACAGGAGACAAGAAAGTTACAAAAATTGATTTCAATCCAGCGGTTGTTGACCCAGAAGATATTGAAACTCTTTCAGATATGACTGTTCAAGCAGTCAATGCTGCTCTTGAACAAATTGATGAAGCAACTAAAAAGAAACTAGGTGCTTTTGCTGGTAAATTACCATTCTAATAGCATAAAAAGAGGCCGATGTTCAATTCAGCCTCTTTTGTCTTACCTAGAAAGTAAATATTTCTGCTGCTTTCTTGAGAAGCAAGTCCGTATATTCAGGATCTTCCTGAGCGGTTTCAAGCTCTTCTTTAATTCTTTCTAGATCATCTG
Organism: Streptococcus sp. oral taxon 431; assembly: GCF_023115445.1. Classification (GTDB taxonomy): domain Bacteria; phylum Bacillota; class Bacilli; order Lactobacillales; family Streptococcaceae; genus Streptococcus. The sequence goes on from NZ_JALDUI010000001.1 coordinate 265,865, forward strand.
TTATCATACCATCAACTCCCAAACGTAGGGACTTATCAAAGGATTCCGAACTATTGATTGTCCATACATAGAGTTTTTGTTTTGTATTCCAAAGCTTGGTTACAAAATATTCATCTAAGGTAGAATATTCCATGGTATAACCTGTAGCATTCGTTCTTGGAAAAACGGAATTGTAGGGCAGAATGAAATAGACCGGAATTTCCTTATCATACTGAGTTACTTTTTCAATAACATGATAATCCAAAGATTGCATCTGATGCCCATAGACTTTGATCTTTGCCCCATATTGATCTAGAAAATGATCCATCATTTGAGCACTATCTTTTCGACTCGTTTTAATTTCGATCAGCAATTTCTGATGAAGGTCATTGGCACGATTTATATAATCATCAAAGCTGGATATTTTGGTCTGATAACCATTTTCATAAATATCTAATTGCTTCAACTCATCTAAAGTTAAGTCTTGTGGTGTTACATTTAATCCCGCTAAACTTTTTAGGTTAGCATCATGCATCATGACAAACTGACCATCCTTGGTTTCTTGTACATCCATCTCAACTAAATCTGGTTTTAACTGAGCTGTTTTTTCTAAGGATTCAACTGTATTTTGGACACCATTTCCATTAGAAACACCTCTGTGAGAGATGACAAGTGGAGGATTGACTACGGGTGCCTCTAGATAAACATAACCCTCAATCGCAAAGAAGACACTGGCGCACCCCATTACACCCCATCTCATGATATGATCTTTCTTTCGTCTTGGCATAATATCCAACTCCTCACCAGTTAAAAAGGAGGTAAACTTAACCAAGAAGTAAGTCAAAGCCATATAGTGGATATTTTTAATCAATATATAGTTCGAAATAGCAAGAACCAAAGATTCTCGATGTGTGAGACCATCCACTAAAAACTGGACAATCAATAGTGGGATTAGAAGCAAGTAAAAGAAAAGATTTGTTTTGACAACAATGAGAAAGAGATGCCAAGCGTAAAACCAGAATTGATTTCTAGTTCTTTCAAGACTATAGAGCACAGCTTCCTTGACTGTCATCTTGTCATACAAGATTTTTGGAAGAACAAATACTAACTTAACAGAAACGTAGAGGAAGAGGATTGACAAGATGATAATACCTAGCCACCACATCCAGTATTTATCTTCCATGTAGGTCTGAATAAACTCTGGGATTACGATTTTATTAAAATAATAAATCTTTAAAATCTTCCTGATAAAAGGAAAAAGCATGGCAACATAGAAGAAGATAAATAAGGCTTTTGTAATTGTCAGACCTTTCATAAAGACAAGACTCTCACGAAAGACCTTACGACTGTATTCTATCAGTGTTCTTTTCTCATGATAGAGAAGATGACGCGCCCCTATAAAGAGAAGACTGAGTTGAAAATAAGCAACTAAAAGGTTAAGAATGATTAAGATTAAGAAGCCAATACTGACTATAGGAGCATTTTTGATAATGGCAAAAATGTTATTGTAAGAAATAAACAAATAGCCCGTCTGACTTAGCAAAAAACCCGCTATCAATGAATTCAAAGGTAACCAAATATAGTCGACCAACATAAATATTAAAAAAAATAGAAAGAGGATTTTATCAAGATTGAGGTAAATCTTTTTAAAACCCAATTTTTTAGGCTTTTCAGGTTTCATAAAAGCTCCTAATCAAACAGTTGTGATAAATCTAAACCACCAAAAGGATTAGAGTTAAGACTACTCTTGACGTCCAGTAAGATTTTACTTTCGTCAGACTCTAGGAATGCTTCATAAACACGCGCAGTCATACGAGCATCCTCTAAACTGTTATGAGATTGTCCCTTAAATCCTAGAAAACTTGCAACAGTTTGTAACTTGAGATTGGCAATACCATGAAGATCAGAACTGCGTCGCTCAAATGCTTCATCATAGAGATCCACTAGATATTGGCTACTATAATCCAAACCATGCTCCAACAAAATCGGTAAATCACTCTTGGCTGCATTATAACCAACAAGGGGTAACTCACCCACAAAGTCTTGAAAATTCTTAAGAACTTCCTCCACCATCGGTGCATCTTTCAAGGTTTCAGACGTGATACCCGTTAAACCATTAATAAAACTTTTCAAAGGCACATCGGTATGAACATATGAGTCAAATGCTCCTACTTCTTCACCATCTTTAAAACGGACCGCAGATACCTGAATCAAGTGAGTTTTATCTTGGTGTTTATTAAATTCCAAATCAAATGAAATATAATCTCTTAATTTTTCCATCTTATCCATTCCTTACTGTATGTGTAAAAAGAAACTACTTGGTTATATCTAGAAACCAAGCAGTTTTTTCTTATCCTCCAAATAAGCGAGCAAAGAAGCCTTTCTTCGTTGCTTGTACTTCTTGCTTAGCCTGATCCAACTCCAACTGAAGGGTTTCTTGGTCCTTCATAGCTTGTAGCGTTAACTGTTGTTGTTGATCCAATTGCTTATCTTTTTCTGCGATTTGACGGTCTTTGACACGCATCTGTTCATCTTTTTCAGCTAACTGTTTGTCTTTGGCCTTTAATTGCTCATAAAGACGGATGATTTCAGCGTTCTTTTCATCAACAAGAATCTCCATCAATTCACGTTGCTTTACATCATCACTAACAGGTTCATCTTCAAAAATGGTCTTTTTGTAGATTTCTTCAAGCTTAATCAAGCCACTGCGAGTTACCACAGTAACTCCTTTATCATTTTTAGTCGTATCTTCTTCAGGTAATTCCTTGACACGGTTATTGATTGCTTGGCGGGACAAGCCCAAGACCTCAGCAATCTCACTAACAGTCATCTCAATACTCATAATATCCTCTGAAAGTTTTCTAGCTTTTCTTTATTTAAATATTATCATAAGCAAGCAAAACTGTCAAATATCACCGTGTTTTCAACCCTTTTTCATAACTTTTTCGGGTCTAAATTGAACTATCTTTTAGCATTTTTTAAAACTAAAAATCAGTTTGCGATTTTACCACCAGCTCTAATCAATTGAAAACCTTTCTAGGCTTATAGAGTTGGTCACGTTTCTCTAAAATGGCTAGTAATTTTTCACCTTCAAAACCAGCCAATTCCTTCTCGGTTTGTTCCAATTCAATAAAGCGACCAAAACGCACTTCTTCTGCCTGTTCTGGAGTCAAATATACCTTGACCAAGTCACCTGTCCCAATCTCCAAGGGATGAAGAAAGTCTAATTCACCAGCTTGTACTTTTTCCTCTATTTCACTCAAGGTCAAAGCATCATCTAACTGTAATCCAGCTGCACTTGTTCGTGTTAAATAAGACATATGAGCAGCATAGCCAAGTTTTTCTCCTAAGTCAACCGACAAGGTACGAATATAGGTTCCCTTACTGCATTTTACACGAAAAGTAAATCGTGCAAGTTCACTCTCATAAGAAATCGGACTTGTCCGTTCAAATTGATAAATGGTCACCTGACGTTCTGGACGTTCCACTTCTTGACCAGCACGCGCATATTCATAAAGTTTGCGCCCATTGACCTTGACAGCGGAATACATTGGGGGAATCTGAATAATAGGTCCAGTCAGACTTGCAATCGCTTGATCAACAAGCTTTTCATCTAAGGGAGACAATACTGGTGTCTCAGCAACCACCTCACCACTAGCATCCTCGGTTGTTGTAGAATATCCCAGAGTAATTTCACCCTCATAGACCTTACCCTCGTCCTGCATAAACTCGACCATACGAGTCGCCTTACCAACGGCAATCGGCAAAACACCCACCACATCAGGATCTAGCGTCCCACCGTGACCAATCTTCTTGGTTCCCAAAATCTTACGCAGCTTAAAAACTGCATCATGCGAGGTCATCCCCGCTTCTTTTTTTAAGTTAATAATACCGTTCATGTGTTGCTTTCTACTCCCCCTTCAATGCTTCAAACTTAGCTTTCATGGTTGGATTTTTTCGTGTCAGTTTTTTGACTGAAACGTCTTCTAACTTATTGTTAGCCAGGCGGAGTTGGTTTTCTGATGTTGTCAGGAATTTCTTGACTTCTTCCATTCGCTTAATTGCCTTGTCGATTTCGTCGATGGCCTTGCCAAAGTTGACAGAAGCTGAGTTATAATTCTTTGCAAAAGCTACCTTGAAAGCGTCCAAATCTTCCTCAAAACGAGTGATATCTATATTTTGTTCCCTGATAAAAGCGAGTTCCTGCTTGTATTTTAGGGAATTAAGGGCAGCATTGCGCAAGAGTCCAATTAGTTGAATAAAGAACTGGGGACGAATGACATACATCTTCTCATATTCATGGCTAACGTCAACAATTCCTGTATTAAAGTAGTCGTTTTCTGCTTCAAGCATACTTACCAAAACAGCATACTCACAATCTTTCTCACGGCGGTCTTTGTCTAATTCCTTGTAAAAGTCTGCATTCTTGTGCTTTTTCTCCGTTCCATCAGCTTCATTTTTCATCTCAAACATGATGGAAATGAATTCTAGTCCATTTTCATCAAAATCACGAAAAATAAAGTCACCTTTAGAGCCACGTTCAGAAAGCTTGTTGTCCTTTTCAAAGTAAGCATTTGGAAAGGCAAAACTTCGAACCTTGTTAAACTCACTTTCTGCATAGTGTTCCAAACTTTCACCGATTGCCTTGGTTGATTGTTGCGCCTTGAAATTCTTGTAAAATTCAACCTGTTCACTGGCTGCCTTAAGCTGGGCTTCGTAGTTTTGTTTAACAGAAGCTAGAGACAACTCATTTTCTTTTTCTTGTAAGAGGAGCTGATTTTTGACCTGATCACGTTCTTTTTCAAGATCAGAAAGAGTTTTTTGTAGTTGATTTTCATGCTCCAAGCGCAAGGTAGCCAATTGATTTTCGAGAGCTTGGACTTCTTTTTCTTTCTCTAGCAAGCTTTGACTAGCACTTTGCTCTACCTCTTTCTTAGCCAATTCTTTTTCTGTATCAAAGTTGTTAATTTGACTTTGAAGCTGGGCAATTTCTTGGTCTTTTTGAGCCAGTTTTGCCTGTTGTTCATTCACGGCTTTTTGCTCAGCCAAGGCCAGCTCTTGTTTCATGCGTTCATGCAATTCCTTATCAAACTCTACAGTTCGAACTTGAGAAATCAGCTCTGCATATTGGCTTTCATTAACTGTAAAGACTTCCCCACAGTTGGGGCATTTAATTTCGTTCATGTTATTCCTCTATATTTATCTATTCTACATTCATTATAGCATGGAAAAACAAAAAGAAAAAGTTGGAATGAATCCAACTTTTAATCTACGTATGTATCTTCGTTTTTATTTAAGAAGGCATAAGGCAATCCCATCAGTAGACCACCACCGATAAAGTTACCGATGAAAGTTACACCCCAGTGACGAAGAATATTTCCAATACCGAAGTTTGCGATTGAATCAGCAGCAACACTGAATTTCACAATAGCAAATGATGCAAAGTTTGCGGCGATGTGCTCGTTTGTTAAGAATACAAACATGTAAATGGCTGAAAGAACCAACCAAAGTTTTGCTCCACCATCCTTAACTAAAACGAATGAAAGAATCGCGATATTTACAAAAACATTAGCCAAGATAGCTTCAAGCAAGACTAGTTCATTTGAACGGCCCAACTTCATTTCCACAACTCCAGAAATAAAGCTATCATGTGTTAGGTTTGCATAAGCTGCTGAATGGGCGAAGCCCCATCCTGCTATAAGAGCACCGACTAAGTTGAATAAAGTACAGTATAGAAGGATTTCAGCTGTTTTTCTCCAGCTAATCTTTTTCAAAAAGCTACCAGCTGTCAAGAACATCATGTTAGATGTTACCAATTCAGCATTTAAGAAGACAATGTAAGCCAATCCCCAAGCGAAAACAAATGGGAAGAGGAAACGTCCACTACCTGGAGCAATCTTATTAATCAAGTCAGCTCCAACTGCACCAGCTGCTGTACTAAATGTTAAGAATGCACCAGCAAACATTGAACGGATAGCGTACTTGAATTTACTTTGACTGTAAAGACTTTCCTTTTTCTTACAAGCAAACTCAATTTTTGAGATAAATTCTGAAGAAACCATATAAACTCCTAAAACTTTTATTTGTGAATATTATAACATAAAATCGAAATTATGGGAAGGCTTTCTTAATTCTAGTTACAATATTTTCATCACTTTTAGTAATCGTTTCCATTTGCTTTGTATCAGCATCTTTAATGTTTTCACCCCTTTATTTTTAAACTCTCCATTCTATATATTTAATATATGTTTTTATTTTGTTCTATATTGAATTTACAAAAAAGTTTCTTTATTTTTCAGCAAAAGTCCATGCACTAATAATTTGTTTGAATTTATAGACAGAGAAAATAACGTTTTTATCAAAAAGTTCTTTGGAAAAAAATTGAGGTCTGGATTTTTAGTCCCGACCTCCTCTATTATTGATTTTCATTATATTTTCAAAAGCTTTTACTAATCAACATAAGTATCTTCATTTTTATTAAGATAAGCGTATGGTAAGCCTATCAAGAATCCTCCACCAATCAAGTTAGCGATAAAGGTAACACTCCAATGACGTAGGATATTAGGAATATCAAAGTTAGCAATTTGATCAGAAACAATGCTGAATTTGATAATGCTAAAAGATGAAAAGTTGGCTGCAATATGCTCGTTAGATAAGAAGACAAACATAGAAATAGCTGACAAGATAATCCAGAGTTTGGCATTGCTATCCTTAACCAAAATTGAAGACAGAATGGCAATATTTACAAACATATTTGCCAAAATCCCTTCCAACAAGACCAAATCACTAGGACGTGCCAACTTCTTGGCTACAATCTTTGGAAGATAACTGTCGTGTGTCAGGTGTGAAAACGCCGATGAATTAGCAAAGCACCAACCTGCTAACAGAGCGCCAACTAAGTTAAAAAAGGCACAATAAAGTAAAATAATAAAGGCTTTTTTCCAATCAATCTTCTTCAAAAATGTTCCAGCTGTCAAGTACATCATATTTGACGTCACCAACTCGGCATTTAAGAAAACGATATAAGCAAGTCCCCATGCAAATACAAAGGGAAATAGGAAATAACCAGCACTTGGAACGATGCTATTGAGTAGATCAGCACCTATGGCCCCAGCGGCTGTACTAAAGGTTAAAAAAGCACCTGCAAACATGGAACGAATAGCATACTTGAACTTACTTTGGTCAAATAGACTTTCTTTCTTATGACAATAATAATCAATCTTTGAAATAAATTCTGATGAACTCATATAAACTCCTTAAAATATAATCATCAGTATTATAACATAAAATAATTTAAGTGAAAATTAAATTTTACTTTTTACACTTGAATATTTTTAGCGCTAGCAAAAGCTTCAATTTCTTCTGCAGTCGCCCCCAGTAGCTCTGAAACCCACAAGCCGACAATATCTGACAAAACAGAATCGCAGACATATTCATTCTCACCATGACCATATTTACAAGTAAATAGTGGAGTTCTTATCGCTGATTGATAAAAATTGGAGGCTAACTCTTGCAGTTTTTCTGGCTGAAATTCAAGTCCCAACTCTTGTGCAAGTAGAGTTCTCACTTTGTCCCACTTTTCGCCTTTTGACTGGTAGTTCTCTCGTGCTTTGTTAATAAATCCCTGACAGAATTTTGACAACAAATCCTTGTTTTGATAGAGCAACCGACAAGAAAAGTCTGATATAGAACCAGCATGAAGTAAGAAAGTAAGCAAGTCATCAAGGCTTTCTGCTACCCGACCAACTTGGCCTTCACTCCCTATAAAGCCAATACTCTCATCCTCAAGAATTACATATTCTCCCCCGCTGCCGTCTTTAGCAAAGGCCTGACAAGCTAGAGAATATTCCTCATCGTTGTTAGAAAACTGCACCTCTCTGATGTGATCATAAAAGTAAATATCACACTCATCTAAAAGTAATCTTCTTAAATGCTGATTATTTCTGATTATTTCTGATTATTTGTAGCCTATCCATCTTTATCCCTCTCCAATATTTGGAATTGTCAGTGAATGATAACTTTAATATGATACTTTTTCGTTTCATTTTTTAGATTTCTGACAAGCTTATCATTCTCTTTTGATTGGCCAAAGAAATAGGCTAGAGCTTTTCCGTTCTTTTGTTGGATACTCAAAAAATATCTAGCTCCATTCAATTTAACACTTGGAATAAAATCAACCTCAATCTTTTTAATATTATTCAGTGGTATAATTCGCTTTCTAAAAACATAAGCATTATGGATATAAAATCTTCCCTTAGCAATATGAAAAGGGGCAAAAAAGTTTCCACCACTTTGACGCACAATGACATAACGGCGCCAAAGGATCAATAAAAGAAGGAAGGATACAAAGCAAATAGCAAAAGTCAAAACCGAGCTTTTCATCATCGACTTTAGCCCAATCAAAAAATAATCTATCATAATTAAAGCTCCTTTTTTCCTTATTATATCACTTTTATTGAACAACTAGTTTTATGGACAAAGAAAAAGACTGAACAACGTTCAGCCCTTTTCAATAATATTTGATGTGATATCTTTATCTAGTCAAATCAAGACGTTTACCGATTTTTCCGATAAGAATAGCACCAACAATCAAAGAAGCGAATTCTCCGATAGCAGTTGTAAACCAAGTTAAGAAGAAAGGTGCTTCTGCTACGATGTTCAATTCAGCAGCAATGGTGATCATTGAAATCGAAAAAAGAATTGAAAAGAAGAAATGATCTTTTCGAATCAATCCATTAAAAAGATAGTCTTTTTTATATTTGCTAAACAACCATACGCCTAAACTTAGGAAGATAAGCGTAGAGCCTCCACCAACTGCGACATCGATGATTCCAAAACTGAAGAAATTTGCAATCATACATCCAAGAGTAACACCGATAATGTACTTAGGATTGTAAAAGGCAAGGAAATTCATCATTTCAGAGATACGGAACTGATAAGCACCGTAACTGATAGCATTAAGGGGTGGTGTGATTGTCAAAACCACATAAATTGCTGCGACAATGGCAATATCTGCCATATCACGGATAGTTAGTTTTTTCATGTTTTCTCCTTTAGCGATTAACCCGCGTAAAATATGCTTGGTGAAAGAAGCTAAGCACCAAGGGTTGAGCAAGTCAACCCTACAAGTATAGCACATTTATCTCCTTTATGCTATACTATTTTTATGAAAACATGCATAAAAAAATTCTTCGATAATGAAATTCTCTCCTACTTATTTTTTGGAGCTGCAACTACTCTTGTTTCGATTATTGTTCGTATCACGATTTTTTACCTTTGCCAACAAGAATTATGGGCGACTGCTCTGGGAAATATAACTGGAATTTTGTTTGCTTTTTTCACCAACGATACCATTGTTTTTAAACAGAAACGAAAAAATTGGTTCAAACGTCTGATAAAATTTACAACTGCAAGATTCATAACTTTTCTATTAGACCTCCTTCTGACCTTTATTTTTGTGACGAGTTTCCCTCACATCATCGGTCAATTTGTAGGTGATAATCTCAATACTATCAACACAATTGAGACTATTTTTGCACAAGTTACGATCATAGTCCTCAATTACATCTTCAGTAAAGTTTTTGTTTTTAAAAAACACTGAGCATATTTCTTGAATTCAACAGATGATTGAGATATAATTTAGACTGTAAAATTTCGAAAGGAAAAAGAAAATGTTAAAAGATCTTAAAGAATTTTTGCTCCGTGGTAACGTTGTAGACCTTGCTGTCGGTGTAATCATCGCTTCTGCTTTTGGTGCTATCGTGACTTCATTTGTTAATGATATCATCACTCCACTTCTATTGAACCCTGCTTTGAAAGCTGCAAAAATTGAACGTATTGCTGAACTTTCATGGAATGGTGTTGCTTACGGTAACTTCTTGAGTGCTGTTATCAACTTCCTTGTTGTTGGTACCGTTCTATTCTTTGTGATTAAAGCAATGGAAAAAGCTCAAAACCTTGCCAAAAAAGAAGAAGTTGCTGAAGAAGCACCTGCTGGTCCAACTGAGTTGGAAGTTCTTCAAGAAATCAAAGCTCTTCTTGAGAAAAAATAATCATCTAGAGGATTCGGTTCAATACTGAATCTTTTTTACTTCTCTTTTTGCTGAGTTTAGAAAAAACTTGAGTTCAGCTCTCTTTTTTGATATAATAATTAAAGTTTCCACCCTTAGTGTAATGGATATCACGTAAGATTCCGGTTCTTGAGATGGGGGTTCGATTCCCTCAGGGTGGATATTTTATAAAGAACTTACCAAAATCTGTAGATAAAGCTGTAAGGATTCAGGCTCTATAATATTTCTAGTGGATAAATTCCCTATAGATATTATGGAGTCTATTTTATTGTTGAAAAGGTTTACTTTTATCTAGGCTTCAGTCTAGTTTTTTTATAATCGGAAATGCCTCTGTAAGGACGTCTATCCCAAAATTAATTCCCTGTACTTGGTAGTGATAGATGGGGGCAGGATAAAACTTTTGAACTCGGTTTTTAAGGTGAGTGTCTATCATTTCAAGTAAAATCCCATCTGATAAATAGGGAAATTCTGGTCCGCTGAGTAAATCTTCTTCTAGTAAATTCAGGTCCCACCCCTCATCAATAGATCTGCAAAAAAGAATCTTACCAAAATCAATACAGTATTTGAGCTTTTGATTCTTTAAGCCCTCAAGAAAAATTTGCAGGTGATTTTCTTGAGAAAGTTGACACCGTAATTCATACCAATTATACTTGATTTCCTCACCAATATGAACCCACTTCATTTTTAACAAACCTCTTCTATCCTTATATCACTCTCTTGATTTTTATAGAGAACTAAGTCAAAAACTAGATTCTTAGCACAAATACGAAAATGAACCAAGTCTTCTTCAGCCAAAACTCCACCCGCCCTATGAATCACTTCTGTAATCAGGCTACTAGTCTCTAGCTTACAAATAGGCGATTCAAGATCTGACGAACTAGGAATCTGATGAAGAGCATCAAATAAGTCTCTTTCTGTGATTTGGTAAAAATGACAGAAGGGAAATTTCAATCGAATCAGATGTTTCTTTCCCTTCAAAGTCATCGTAGAAATCTCGTAATGACTATTTTCGCTAAAAGCTGCACTAGCTTCATATTCATCCTCTGGTACAGATTTCCACTCTAGCATAAAATCTTGCCCTCCACTATTTTCTCATCTCATACGCTTTCTCTCTATAAAAATCTAAAATAGTTTAAAAAACGCACAGCTACTTGTTATTGATTCACCATTAAATCCATCCTTTTTCCTTAAATTCAGCAATACGAGCTAAATCCTCATCTGAAGGTTTATTGGAAACAATTTCTTTTGTAATAACCGAATACTCTTTGTTCCATTTTTTAAGAATTGCAATAATAGAATCTGAAATCCTGATATCTCTTTTCGAAATTGACTCTAAATTCCACTCTTGAATTTCAGAAAGTCCCATAAATTTTGTGATTTCGATCTTAGAAGCTGCATATTCTTTTTTCTTTTTAGCAAAGTAACCATTTCCTGCTATAATATTTAACTTCTTTTCAAATGGTAATTTATTGCCTATATGCTCGATTTTCTCTCGGATTTTATGATCTGATTCATCGATAAAATAGTTAGTTTGCCATTTTTGAGGGAAGATATGTTCGATTTCCCATTTACTTGGTAATAATGAATCCTGATGTTTATAAGCAAGTGTTTTAAGCAACATTCTCACCACATTACGGTGAGGATTTTGGATTCCTGCTTCAAGTTGAGCTTGGTCTAGTTCTTTGAAATCAAATTTAGGAATATCTGATACAACAATTGCTGAATTTAATTTCAAAATATCACCTTTAACAGCATTGATAGTTGGAATAAGAATGTATTTTGTCATTAGTTCAGCGAGTAATTTGTTTAAGAATCTTGCAAATTTATCCTCAAAGTTTTTATCCTTACGATAACAAATATAATATATAATCACCGGATATTTCCAGAACTCATTAGGATATGAAGTAAGTGTATCTAATGTTTGTTTTATCTGTATATTTGATGACCAACTCTCATCTTCCAGCACTTCACCTTTATTAATTACTTTCCATAATTCGATCATTACGAATAAATTATCTAATAATTCAGATTGATAAAGGCGCTCAAATTTGTTACTCGAATAGTATTTTCTGACACCAGGTGTAGTACTTTTAGTATCTTTTTCCAAAGCTCTAAGATAGAACATATAGTAATAGAATAATTGTTGGATACTTTCATTAGCTGCTGTAGCTTGTTCATCAAGCTCTTTCCAGCGTTCAATAAATATTTCCTTATCTTTTCCCTCAAGATGGTTATAAATCTTAGCTTTAAATATATCAGCATCAGATAGCGGTAAACCTCTGTCATTTAAAGTAGAGAAAATAGTCAATGCTGTATCTTGGGTATCAGCAGTTATTGGTAAAAGAATAGCTTGATTTAATAGGGAATAAATGAACTGATAAATCATCAAGGGATTATCACTTGAATGTTTATCAAGTAACTCCTGAAAATGAATATAATTTCTAGAATAATTATCTTTAGAATCTTTATTTGCTCTTCCAGTTTCGAGAATTTTACGAAGAATTTCATTACCTTCATTATTAACAACACGTGATGTTAGAAGAGTAGTCTTATAATCAACTGTTCCAGTCAGTTTATTAGTGCGCCAGATTGAGGGTTCAATCTTACCAATAAAATTGTTCGCTTCTGGAGTTCGTTCTGATAATGGAGAATTAAATAGCTTTGTGTAAATCGCTCTTAACAATAAAAACAGAGAGGTAATACGTTGCTGACCATCAATAATTTCCTGTTCACCATTATCATTTTCATACGAAACGATACTTCCAAGAAAATACGAACCTTCGCGTTCAGTACCACCATTACTGACGGTAAATTCCCATAAATCTTCAAACAGTGTTTCAACCTGCTCATCTGTCCAAGCATAAGGACGCTGATATTCTGGAATAACAAATGGTTTTGTTCTTCCACTACCAAGTAGTGCCTCAACACGCTGCTTATTAACTTCTATTGTAGTTGGCATCTTAAACCTCCATATTATATTTGCTAAAATACTACATTTTTTATTGATTATTTGAACACTATATCAAATTGCTTTAACTAGCAATCCTACACATTCAAAACGAAGTTTGAGTAACTATTGCATATCTTCCATGGCTTCTTTCACATATCCTTCTACATCTTCAATCTCTACAAACGAAGGATCAAGGTGACATAGGAAGTGCCAATCTTCGGTGTCGCGTTTTCTGTAGACAATCGCTTCCCCGTCTTCACTTCCGAAAAAGCTTCTGTCGACTTCGTACCCTTTGCTTTCTAAGAAAGCTTTTGCCTTGCGGAAGTTTGCTTCTCTGGCTTCAACATAGACTTTCACTTCATCGTTGTTAACGACATAGGCATCGACTTTTGTAAACCCTTCGACCACTCTATCGCTTGGTTCGGATAGATTCGAAATTTCTTTCCAAATAATCTCGACATTTTTCTCAGGTTCAAATGAGAATCTAGATAAAGGGACAATGTTGCCGTTGAAGATAATTTCTATATAATCTGGCAAGCGTTTAGGATTCACATACTCCACTTCAAACCCATCTTCGTTTTCTAAAGTATATCCAGGGATTTGAGCTACAAAGGCTTTCCCCTCTTCTAAAGACTCAAAAGCGACTAAATCTTTTGAATAATTATTTTGGTACAATTCCAATATAAGCATTGATAACCCACCTTCCTTCAAATCTAATCACTGCAACTCCAACATTAGTAATTACGTACTATAATAGTACAATATTATTTTATTACAATCGTTTCTTCCCATTGTTTTAGAACATCTTTTAAAGGCTCATCTAGATAGGTATAGGCCTTTTCCTTAATCCAATCAGGTATACCATAAGCAGCCTCTGCTATACTTCCTGTGATGGCAGCAAGAGTATCACTATCCCCACCAATAGAGATAGCATTTCTGATAGCATCCTCAAACTCTGTACTTTCAAGAAAGGCAATGATGGCCTGAGGTACCGTATTCTGGCAAGTTTCATTAAATCGATAATGAGGACGAATTTCATCCAGAGTTTTCGATAGGTCATAGCCATACTCTTCCTCTATGTGCTCCTTGATGAGTCTCTTACATTCTGTAGGATTATCGTTGATTGGTTGCTCATAGTCGCCACTATAGCCTCCAAAGTAATAACGACACATAAAGATAGCATCAGACGTCGCCATAGCTCCTTTAACACCCTCTGGATGGTTATGAGTCACCTCTGCAGAAAGTCGTGCAAGTGCTCTTCTGGACGGCCAGGCTCCCGTTCGTGCACAGAAACTACAATCCATGGCCCAGGCACATGGAGAAACACGCATTGCTGAGCCATTGCCAAAGCTATTATAAGGTTCTCGATCGTCGCCATCAACCCAATTCCCAAATCTTGCACCGTAACCTGCATCGGGATACATCCTAGCATATTTCTTCATGGCATCAATAAAGTCATCGTTCTGACCGCCATTCATAATGGCTTCTGCAACAGCACAGGTCATAACCGTATCATCAGTGAAAAAACAATCCTCACGAAATAATGGAAAGTCTTTCGTTTTAATATTGTTCCATTCGTAAACAGAACCAACAATGTCTCCAACTATTGCTCCTAACATAAAATACCTCCTAATGTTCGATGTCACATCTATAAATATACTAAAAATCTACTCTACTTTTTTTAGATCGTACAAAGAGTGATACCGCATCAACGTGTGTTTGCATCTAGCTTTTCCTTCTATAAATTGACTCAAGTTAAATTTTGGGTATTAGAGGAATTGAAATATTCTCTTTCTAATCTATAACTATACCTATTCTGTTCGAGTTTCAGCTAAATATATTCCCCATTCAGCTAATTCTTCAGGCAAGTCATAAACAGTTTTTCCATTACTTTCATAGATTTCAGAGATTCCTGGTGAGGTCTTAGAAAAAGTTTTCCAAGCAGTCACTAGTTCTTCTACAAATTGAATATTATGAGGTTCAAAAAAGTCATTAAATTTCGATAGTTCTTTACTATAAATTGTCACAACATTATAGCTATCAAGCATAATCTCATCATGACTTTTATGTCCACCAAATCCAAACTTACTTAATCCATCATTAACAAGTAAATCACCGTATCTAATCAACAGTGCTAGGTATTCCTCTCTTGAACAAGCATCAATATAATAAACATCCTTATGGGATTCCTTGATAATACTCTTTGCTATCACTTTTTCTCTATCAATACTGACAGGCAACTCCAAAATAAAAAACAAGGGCTCGTCATGAATCGCAATAAAATGTTGAAAAACCTCTAATATTTTTTCTGCGTGTACATTCGCCGTCAAATGATGTTCAGTTAACTTTGTAAATGACTCAAACAGGTTTTCTACCAAGCTAACTCGATGACCTTTTACTAAATTCAACATTATGCGTCCTCCAGAGAATTTAAATATTATACACATTTATAATCTCATTATACCATTAAAACCTCAAAAAGACTGCAACTTCCCAGTCACAGTCTCTTATAAATCTACCTCAATTCCTTCAAGGAAAGTTACTACAATTTGTCCAGCTCTGAAATAGATTGATAGCATGTCAGACTATAGTATCCAGAAGCCCAACTTGAACTATTACTCTGATTCTTACCCTCTATTCGATTAGAGAAGCTACCTTCACGCTTTTCATTATTCCTTTCGTTCACTTTTAAGAGCAGAGAAACACTCTCAGCGGTTCGGACTTACCGTATCATTTCGTCGGTGCCCCTCCTCATTCTACGAGTCCTATCGCATGGGCCGAACATCTGCTTCTACTTCTCTGATACCTCAGCTCGTACAAGCAATGATACCGGCCTCAACATGTGGTGTTAGCAAACTTCTATATTATAGAACGAAAGTGATAGAGTTGTTGTTTAAAATTAAACTTTAGAATGAAAATATTTTATAGTTCCCTTTTTTCAACTTTATAGCTGATAATTGTCACTTAATAAATTTACTTGCTAGTTTGTATACTTGTTGAATCTCTTTACTATTAATATCCCAACCATCAAGTTCTTCTTTAATCAACTCCGGGAATTTCTTACTAATATCCCTTAAAGCATTTCCAACTGATTTTCTCACATATTCGCTTGCATCTTTTTTTAAGTTGGCAATCCTTTCAATAGCTTCATCTGGATTATCCTTGAAATATGGTCTACTCGTCCATATTCTCAAACCTTCTGTAACAGCTCTTCTGACATTTGGATTATTATTTTGTAGCCAGTCGTCAATAACCGGAAGAGATTTTTCATAACCTGTTTGCTTACAAAATCCATCAAATGCTTTTGCTAATACTTCTTGAACTCTCCAATTGTCATCCTTTGAAACCTCATCCCTCATGAAGATTAAAATTTCTCCATACGATGACAAATGGCTAAAGAGAAATACACTGTACATTCTAACTTGATATACATTGGATTTAAAGGCTAAAAATGCTAATTCTTTAGTATACGCATTATCGTTTGATAGATAGTCAGCAAGAGCTCTTTTCTCTTCTTCTTTAAATCCATTTTCTATTAAAGAGAATTCTTTTTCTAAATTTAAAATATATCCTTTCATGTAACTTGACCCCGAAACAACATTCCAAGTTTCAAGATAATTCTCGATAGATATTAATAAAGAATTGAATTTGTTATAATATGAGCAAATATTCTTGACATTTTTTCAAATTGATATTTAAACCCTTTTATTATTCAGCCTTTTCTCAATCAAATACCAACTAGGAATGATTTGCTTCATATCATCATACCATTCTAAAATTTCCTTAGCTTGATTTTGCATTACTGCTATTTCTTCGATTCCGTAAGGAACAGACCATGGAAGAGCACCAACTATGTTATTTACAATATAGATAGCAAGAAGTTTCCAAAATAAATCTGGAACCTTATGATCAAAATATCCATCTATCATACCAGAGGCAAAAGAAGGTGAAACTTGAGCAGACCATACAATACGATTGAATTCCTCCCAAGGATCTCCAAAATCAAATCGATCAAAGTCAATGACATAAATTTTACGATCTTCACCAATCATGAAATTCCCGATATGATAATCTCCATGTTGGAAAACCTGAGGTCTATCTTTTAATAATTCTCTATTTGCATTTAAAAAATCAATAAAAATCTGACCATTTTCATATTGAACTGGACATTCTTTGTATTTGGAGATTTTGTCATCAATTTTTCGATTATAAAAGACTTCCCAATCTTCACGAACTTCTGTAATAGGGAGTGAATGAATTTTTTGAAGGATTCTTCCTGCTTCTACTCCGTAAGTGTATTGTTGTTCTTTCGAAACAGTTAAAATGGTTTCTCTTGCTTCTTTCCCGTCTATCCATTCGTGTAAAGAGTGTACCTCGTCATCGCAGAGTTCTATGCTAATCGGTTTACACATAGGAACTCCAAGAGAAGCTACTTTCTCCATCATATCAAATTCAAATTTTTTAGAATCTAACTTCTCCTTATCAGAAACACGCAAGAAATATTTTTGCTGATATTGATCTGTCACACAATATTTTTTATCATCTGACCAGCCTTTATTTATAGCTATCTTACTACTAAAATCCATCAAGCACTCTCCGATTCATTTCACAACACTTTTTGCAGTTTTCACTAGTAACCTATCCAGTTCGTCTACACTTTAGTTACCTAGATCAAGATTTAGATAATGAAAACTAGTCAATTTTCTCTATGATATTTCCAAGTTTATCCAATACAAGACATGAATGATCATTTAGTGGAATTATGGGAACATTAACGAGTTCTTCAGCTCTATCCTTATTAGCTTTATCATTCCATGAATCATAATGGACACTAATTAAAAACTGACTAAAGAGTCCTAATCCATTTTTTATCTTTATCTGATGATCTGAATTATCATTAGGTGAAACATAGACTTTTTCTCCTAATAATAGGGCTCCTGCAGAAAATCCCATAACTTTCGCCCCTTTATTCAGCATACGATCGATATAATTTTTGAACTGCGGATTGACGTAAGTAGCTAAATACTTTTCCGTATTTCCACCACCGATAATAATTAGATCAGCATCTAAATAGCTATCAAAATCAATCTGCTCAGTGTCCAAGAGTAAGTAATCAGTGTCTAGGTTAGAAAAATGGCTGCGGAAAACTTCCGTGTACTTTTTCATATACGGTTCCCAATTTTCTCGATAAACTGTAAAAATGACAATTCTTTCGATCTTCCTTGATGACACAATTTTATTAACAATCGTATGGTTCTTGATCGGCGGATTTCCACCTATCAAAAAAATTTGTTCGTCCAATCTTTCACACTTCCTAAAGATACATAAATTTTGACCACGTTCTGAAATTATAGTTTCTTCTTAAAATGAATAATTCTATTTGCCTCCTGAAATCCAATATTGAGATGAAATCTTATAGAATCCGTATTCGTTAAAGTACAGTCACTTGCAAATTCCTTACATCCTTTATTTTTCGCCCATTCCTCACATTTTGTACAGAGATTTTTAGCAATATCCTTTAAACGATATTCCTCGTCGACAATAATCCCTTCTAAGAATCCAACAGGACTATATTTACAACCTTCAACATAATCAAATCTGAGTGAACATAGTGCTAGACCTACAATTGTGTCACCTTCAACTTCAGTAAAGATTGCAGTATTTTTGCCATTCGTATATCTTTTTACTTCATCAATAGCTTCTTTATCGGTCAATTGGGGCCATAATTGTTTCATTAGTTTAGCCGTTTTTATAGATTCTTTTGTTATTCCATCCATATTGATGTTCCTCCGCAAATTACAAGCAAATGTTTCGAATCATGCTGTTACTTTGTTACTCATTGATTGATACTAATACCATCCCCTTCTACTTTTCGACTGTCTCAGATAGGAAAAGCAGAGCCACGCACTCGGCGGTTCGGACTTACCGTATCATTTCGTCGGTTTCCCTCCTCATTCTACGAGTACTATCCCATGGGCGGAGCATCTACTTCTACTTCGCTG
Source organism: Streptococcus sp. oral taxon 431 (assembly GCF_023115445.1). GTDB lineage: Bacteria > Bacillota > Bacilli > Lactobacillales > Streptococcaceae > Streptococcus. The sequence goes on from NZ_JALDUI010000001.1 coordinate 284,866, forward strand.
ATGCCTCAGCTCGTACAAGCAGTGATACCGCCTCAACATGAAACGAGTGAACACTAATTATGCCAGGTAGTCTTGTCTGTTCTATAAACTTTTTAACGATAGCATAAGGTTATCGTTAAATAGTATTACCTAGATAAACTGAGATTTTATTATTTCTTTTTCTTTGGTTTTGGTGCAGGTAACTCATCATACATTGAATTAAATAAGCCGGTTAAATATTCTTTGTTGTCAACATCATCTACCAATAGCATTTCCTTTGCACCTTCATACGGCAATTCGTATTCTACATTCGGCATATACGCTATTGCAGATTTGACAGGCTTCACTAAAAATCTATCATCATAAATTCCACCCATGATTTTCCCTCGATAATAAATTATATATTCACCCATCATTGCTCTATATGATATTTCTTCCAACTCGGACAATTGTTCTAAAATGAAATCTAAATATTCTTTACTTGAAGCCATTTTTGCTATCTCCCTTAATTACTAAAATTTCAATAGTCCATTTTCATCAAATTGAAAATTGGGTCCCCCAAGAAACTTCCCAATAATATCCATCTAAATCCGAAAAATATGCGTGATGTCTACTCCAGAAAAGTCCCTGTGGCTCTTTTACAATTTTTCCACCTGCTTTTCATTACTAATTCTAGTACTCGCAAATATAGTATAAATTAAATAACCAATAAAAATGATAATAAAAATAACATAGCAGCCAGTCTTACAACTTACTACTTTTCATATGATAATTTACAAATGTCTTTCCAGCCACTCGATCTTTTTAAAATCCTTATTGTTATTGTGATCATTTCGATAGGAGTCTTGAGAAGAAGCTTTGTAAATACTTAGATACTGCTCCAGACTTGGAAGACGAAAAGTGATGCATTCAATGTGAATAAGCTCTATATCCGATTCCGAAACACCTGCAAAATCAGGTAAGGAATCGATACTTCCAAATTCAACACTCACTCGATCCTTTTTGAATTCATGCTCATGAATATCTATTAAGACGTAGCCTAAGTCTTTCATCACTTTCATTATCTTGTCCCAGTCATAAATTCTGAGATGGTCAGGTGCTTCCCAACCTCTAGGGTCACCAGGTACATGAATGTCAATATCAGACGGCCCCCAATTTTCTTTCGTTCTAAACTCCAATCCCAAAGAACCCATCAGTGTCGGTGTAATTCCGACTCGATTTAAATGGAAACAAATGGTTTTAAATTCTTCAAATAAGAGACTCATGTTTACTCTAAACCTTTCATATAAATCTTCGTTATTTCTTCTTTATTACCTTGAACAAAATCATCTTCATTTTCTAGAGTATATCCAGTTATTTTGGATACAAATTCTTTTCCTTCTTTTAAGGACCCAAATGCGACTAGATCTTTATAAGAAGGATTTTGATACAATTCCAACATATACATCTCTAGTCCTTCTGATTTTTGAACGATTATCCACATTTTACTAACAAACCTACACACTCGACATGTGATAATATTTTTTGTACTAATAAACAAAAGGCAATGAAAATCATTTTAAAATGATACTGTGGAACGGAAAGATTTTCGCTAGTTCCAAAAGAAACGATATTCATCACTCCACTTTAAATTATAATAGATAATTCTCTAACATAGATCATCTAATTAGCAAATCGTTACTTTCAATAAAGGATAGCCTGATCTAAATTTTAAAATGTTGTTTCCTTACTAATTCTATTACTAGCCAATATAGTATAAACCAAATAACCAATAAAAATGATAATAAAAATAACATTAATTTTTAACACAAAATAGAGATTTAACAAATTTGCGAACGCATGAAATAATAGACAGTACCCCACAGATTTCGTTTGACGGTAAAGAAGCCCAAAAACAAAACTTAAAAATAATGTATATATAAAAAATAGAATGAAAGGAAATCCTTGATGACTTTCTCCAACTATAAACCATAAAGGCAGATGCCATATTCCCCAAATTGATCCTACAATCAAATTAGATTGCCAATAAGCATATTTTTTATCAAGTAAGGGTTGTAATATTCCTCTCCATCCTAATTCTTCATGTCCACCACCAAAAAAAATTAGTTGTATAAAGAATAATGGCATCAGATAAATTGATACTTCATTTAATTCTAAGGAAGATACAGAAAATAGTATCAAAATTGCTAACAAATGAATGATGAAATAAATACTACTATTTTCTTTCTTACCAAATACAAAATGTTTAAATTTTATATTATTCCTTTTCAAATAAAAGCCACTTGCAATAGCTGGTCCAAGTGCACCTACTATATGTAAAGTTCTTCCTATAATCGTTTCTAATCCAAAAATATGAGATTGCGTAAAGATGGCAAGAATCCCCCAAGCTATATAAGTAATTCCAAATGTACAATAAAGATAATTTTTTAAATTCTTTTTGTCAATTTCTGTCATTTTATTGCCCTTATCTTGATTATTTTATGAATAATATTTTTACTGCTTCTTAGTTGCTGTCGATTATAACTACCTATATTCTATCACAAAAACACAAAAAAAGCCTTGCAATCAAGGCTTTTCATTATCCCTTTCATTCAAAGGTTTCTAGGTTTTTACGAGCAGAGCAACACACTCGACGTGATGCGTCTGCGGAAAAAGGTCCACCGGCTGTACTTTCTTCAATTCGTAGCCCAATTCTTGATAGAGTTTGATATCCCGAGCCATGGTAGCGACGTTACAGGAGATATAGGTGATCCGATCAGCTCCTGTTTGAGCGCTTGCTTTGATAAAGCTTTCAGTCAAGCCCTTTCGTGGTGGGTCGACCAGGATGGCAGTTGGTTGGATACCCTCCTTGACCCAATTCTTCATAGCATTTTCAGCTGTGTCACAGACATAGTGGGCATTGGTAATACCGTTCAACTCTGCATTCTTAATGCTATTCTCCACGGCTTCTGAAATGACCTCAACCCCATAAACTTCCTTAACATGCTTAGCGACAGATAATCCAATAGTTCCGATTCCTGAATAGGCATCGATCACCACATCATCTTCACTTAACTCCGCAAAATCAATAGCTGTCTGATAAAGCTTCTCTGCCATTTCTGTATTGACCTGATAAAAGGCTGGTCCAGAGATTTGGAAGCTATTCCCCAACATTTGGTCCATAATGTAATCTTGACCATAAAGCGTACGCCATTCTTTCCCGAAAATGGCATTGGTATTTTGGTCATTGATATTTTGCATAACTGATACTATTTCTGGGAACTGCTTAATCAATTGTTCGATCAACTGTTCTACTCGGAAAATTTTAGGACGAGTTGTCACCAAGATAACCATGATTTGACCTGAATGATGTCCACGACGAACAACAAGGTTACGAATCAAGCCAGACTGTTCCTTCTCATCATAGGGTTTTAAGTCATAACGACGAAGAAAATCACGTAATGCAAGGATAACTTGGTCAATGACTGGATCCTGGATATAAAAATCTTCCAATGGCATAAGGTCATGAGAATTCTTACGGAAGAAACCAGTCTCCAGAACACCGTTAACACGACGAACAGGAACCTGAGCCTTGTTTCGATACTTGACAGGATTTTCCATACCAAGAGTATCTGCGACCTCTACATCCGTGATTCCAGCAATCTTATATAGACTATCTTTTACTTGCTTGGTTTTAAACTTGAGTTGCTCTGGATAAGCTAGATGTCCCAAGTCAGCAATGCCTGAACGCAGGTAAGCCAAATCTAAGTCTTGATTACGATGTGGAGATTGTGTAAGATATTCCTCGACTTTACCAAAGCCAATCTTCTTGTTGACTTTAAGGACACGCATAAGGATTCTTTCAGTCGGAAGAGCATTCTCTACAAAAAAGACCAAGCCATCGACCTTGGCAACACCTGCTCCTTCATGGGTCAAATCGACAATCTCAACTTCTACAATATCATTTTTCTTTAACATATTTTTCACTTTCTATGTGCCGAAAAAAAGACGGCAACTGTTCTGTTACCATCTATTATACCATGAATTAACCTAAGCACCAAAACTCTTGAAAAAGTTTACAATTGCTTGCCAAATAGCACTGAGAATATTGCCCCCGTCCTCCAATGCTTTATTAGCATCAAAGTTAAGGTCAATATTGCTGAAACTATCACCTGCTTGCGCAACAATGCTTTGTTTCAAATCTTTTAGGGTTTTTGTGAAGTCTTCATTATTCAGAATATCACTCTTTGAAAGATTAAAGGCAAAGTTGATGATGATATTGATCTGATTTCCTGTTATAACCTGATCTAGCTTATAATTTTTCAATGTATCTTCTACAATCTTACGAACATCATCTTCAGTAAGCTCACCCTTAGACTCTTTAGCCTTAGCGACTGCAGCCTTGATATCGGCTAGGGCTACGTTCAGTTTATTGGCATCAAAGCCTGATTTGTCCTTGTTTTCATCGTTAATGTCTGACAAGGCCTTGAGCTCTTCCTGAGCCAAGTCTTTATTTTCCTGAGGCAACTTAACACCATTAGACTCAAGGGAATAGTAAATCCCCGCTAGAGCACTTTCACCAGTAACTGGGATTGGTGCCGCAACGGTGATACGCGCGTGCTCCACACCCAAGGTAACCGCCGCATTACGGTACATATCTTGCGTTACTTTAGTGATATTTTCAGGTGTTTCAATCTTGACCTCAAGGGGAGATTTTTCTCCTAATTTTTGAATTTTTGCAGATGAATAGAGCTGGAGACTAGAGTCATTGGCGACGTTCATAATCTTTGAGTAGACATCTGGTGTCATGGTCTTCAAATCTTTAGTATCTTTTGAGGCATCATAGCCAAGTTTTTTAAGTGTTTGATTTTTTTGATCTTCCGTTAATGAAGAACCCAAGACGTACTCAGGTTGAACATAGGTTTCATCAATTACTTTTTGAACATCAGTAGCTGCTTGAGCACTTTGCAAAGTTGCAACCGCTAAAAGTACTGCAGCGCTAGTCAGAAAGACTTTCTTTCGCATGAGACGTTCCTCCTTTTCTAGTCTAGCATAGTAAATTAGCCTTAAAGAAAGCTTATAAAAGCACCTAGAAATTCTAGATGCTTAAAATAAATTAAAAAGTTTAATGATATAGAGATTCAATCTAACCTGCCTCGAATAATAGTAATTCCCCCCATCAACGTAGAGTTCAGCTCCGCTAAAGAGTGAAATAGGATTAAGGTAAGTATAGGTTTCTCCAGTTGTATTTCCTAAAATCGGAGCAACTGTTTCTCGTGAGTATTGTTTGGCTAGGGCAAGTGTATTCTCTTTCCCGTTTTGAGCGATAAAATCGATATAAGCTGGACCAAAGTTATAAGCCTGTACAGCAGTCCAAACATCTACTTCTTTTTCTTGCGCTAAATAAAGATTTTCAGTCAAGGTTTGAATTCCCTGACGAATACTACTCCTATTGTCAGAAATTGTATTAGTAGTACCGCTAGCAGACTCACTGGACTGCATCACGTCACTTTCTTTACCTTTGGTTTCGGTATAAATCATGGCCAAGACTAGTTCTTCATTTGCTGGCGTATCTTGCTCACTTAAAACTTCTCGTACCAAGGATTGATAGGTCATGACCTGCTTTACATCCCGATACATATAGAAAAGTTTATAGCCAGTAAATAAGATAAGAACTAGTACCAAGACCCTTCTTATAAATTTAAACATTATTTGCTTTGTATATCCTCGATGTTTTTGATTAAGATAGAGTAGGTTCCATTGTCATTTTGGATAAATTCTACCGACTCAGCATCTTGGTAAATATTGTTGGGTACAATTAATTCAATACCATTTGACAGAGAAAGTTTTTGGTTTTCAAATTTCTTTAATTGGCGACTAGCATCGATTTCATCAAACTGAACTGGCTCTGGTACGGCTTCTTTGACTTGGTCAATAAAGCTAAGACGAGCCGTCAGATTGTTGTCAAAAAGGTCATTGGCCAATTTCTCAGGCGACAATTCATTGCTTTCTTCAAGGTTGTTGAAAATAGCAGACTTGACCTTGGATTGAAACTGGAAATCATCTGTATTAAATGTTTCAGCAATTCTCTGAGCCGTTTTTTCAAGTTCCTTGATAGACTTTTTAGGTGAAATCTTTGGCTGAGCCTGGATCAGATTCTCAGAAAAATAGTTCAAAAAAGTCCCGTTATACTTGATTCGTTTTTCAATCAGATGGTACTTGCGACTCTGAAGATTGACCACCAAGGCCTCGTTAGCACCTGTTCCAAATCCTGGAAGATTGTTTTGAGTTAGCTTGATTGGATTATCAACTTCTCCCCCCAGATGAGTCAAGGTCTCACGCAGGGCAATTCGCAAGAAAGCGAAATGCTCCACACCTTCTTTAGAAAATTGCACAAAAATCAAGTCATTGGTCTTGAGGTTTTCAGAAATACTGAATTCCTCTTTCCAGAGATTAGCCAGCGTTACTGATGTCTCCAACAAATCGTCAGTGATGTGATTGAAGAAGGGATTTTCTTCTTCGAAAATCCCAGTCTTGGCTTCATCTGAATACACACGTTCAATTTTTTTACGCAGGTATTCCTCAATTTTTGGAGTGATATTGAGAAGCTTATCCGCTAGAAACAAGTCCGTGTCATCAGGGCTGAACTGATGGATAATAGCTTTCTTAATATAAATGTCCATAAAAATATTAGTCCTCGTATAATGGGAAGGCATCTGTTAATTGTTTAACTGCACTTCTCACTTCTTCTAAAACAGCTTCATTTTCTGCATTCTTAAGGGCTTTAATGATGAGTTCAGCCACTTTGCGACTTTCTTCTTCACCAAATCCACGCGCAGTAATGGCTGCTGCTCCGATACGAATACCACTTGTCTTAAATGGTGACAAGGTTTCGTAAGGGATTGAGTTTTTATTTAGGGTAATATTGACTTCATCCAGCAAGTTTTGAGCAACTTTTCCGTTTTCTACAACCTTAGTCACATCAACAAGGAAGAGGTGGTTTTCAGTCCCACCAGAAATGATACGGAAATCAGGATCTTGCAAGAAGACTTCTACCATAGCCTTGCTGTTTTTGATTACATTGGCAGCGTATTCCTTGAAAGCTGGATCCAAAACTTCTTTGAAAGAAACTGCCTTAGCAGCAACAACATGCTCCAAAGGACCGCCCTGAATACCTGGGAAAATAGCTGAGTTAATTTTCTTAGCTAAGTCTTCATCATTGGTCAAAATCAAACCACCACGAGGGCCACGAAGGGTTTTGTGGGTCGTTGTTGTAGTGATATGAGCGTATGGTACTGGGCTTGGATGTAGACCAGCTGCAACCAAACCAGCAATATGAGCCATATCGACCATGAGCTTAGCTCCAACAGCATCCGCAATTTCACGGAATTTTGAAAAGTCGATAATTTGAGAATAGGCTGAAGCACCTGCTACGATCAATTTTGGTTTTACTTCTTGGGCTTGTTTCAAGATAGCATCAAAATCCAAGAGTTCCGTTTCAGGGTCAACACTGTAAGAAACAAAGTTGTAGGTTTGACCTGAGAAGCTAACTGGAGCTCCGTGGGTCAAGTGTCCACCTGCTGCCAAATCCATCCCCATAACGGTATCACCTGGCTCAATCAAGGCCATGTAAGACGCACAGTTGGCTTGGCTTCCTGAGTGAGGTTGGACATTAGCGAATTTAGCGCCGAAAATTTCTTTTGCACGTTCAATAGCTAGACTTTCTACCACGTCTACCACATCAGTTCCACCATAGTAACGGCGTCCTGGGTACCCCTCGGCATATTTGTTTGTCAAGATAGACCCTTGAGCAGCCATAACAGCCTTGGAAACTACGTTTTCCGAAGCAATCAACTCGATGTTGTTTTGTTGGCGTTCTTCTTCTTTGGCGATAGCATTCCAAAGATCTGCGTCATAAGCTTTAAAATCATCTTTGTCAAAAATCATAGGTCTTCTCCTTTATAGTGTGACAGGTCTTTAGTTTGTTTTTACAACAAGAATATAAAATCCAAACTAAAAAATGCGAATAAACCGTTTCTGCACTTTATCGCAAGTATAACCAACTTTTTCGTAAAATGCATGGGCACCCAGACGATGGTCTGCAGAATTTAAGCGAATAAAGTTATAGCCTCGTTTTTTTGCTTCTTGTTCCAATCCTTGGAGCAAAGTTTTTCCGATACCCTGGCCCTGTGTTTGAGGCAAAACAGCTAAAGCTAGAATATTAAAACCTGGTTTTGAATAAAGGGATTCATAAACCTCGGCATGGACATAGCCAAGTAAGTCATGGCTGGTCGAATCCTCGAAACCCAGTAGGTAGTGATGGGAGTCCTGAGATAACTTAGCTAGTTGACTAGCCGTTTCCTCTAAACTAAACGAATAACCTAAAGCTTCTTTATTAATCTCACAAATAGCTGTAACATCTGTTGTTTTCAAATCACGTAGCATGTCATACCTCCTCAAAAGGAATTGTTGGTATCTTGGCAAGGATATCTTCTCGAGTAATCGCTCCTTGGCGTAGAATCTTCACCTTATCGCCAGATAGGTCTAAAATAGTCGAATCCTGACCTGTTAAAAATGCATCGTCTTCAAGTCCCACGACCTCTTGCTCAAAATCATGAAGGATCTTGTGAAAATCTACTCCACTTGATTGACCTGAGATATTGGCAGAAGGTCCGATTAAGGGGCCAAATTCACGAATCAATTCCAGAGTTAAAGGATGACTCGGCATGCGAAATCCAACTGTCGTCAAATTTGAATTGACCCAGTAAGGAACCTTGTCATTAGCTTCTAAGATAATGGTCAAAGGGCCTGGCAAAAAACTTTCAACCAATTGTTGTAAATAAGTTGGCTGATTCCTAGAAAAGTTCAAGATATCGTCTAAACTAGCAACATTGAGATTGAGAGCCTTATCTCTTGGACGACATTTAAGCTGATAAACATGGTCAACAGCCTTTTCATCCAATGCTTTTGCAAAAAGTCCATAAACTGTCTCCGTTGGCAAAACAACAGCTCCACCATTTTCAAGCTCGTGTTTAATTTTCTCCATCATCAATGACAACCATCCTATCTTGGCCAAATTGGTCTTTCAGAGTTCGAACTCGCTTCTCGGGAAAATTTTCCTTGAAAAGAGCTGGAACGCTTTGTCCTTGTTTGTAGCCAATTTCAAGATAAATCTTACCACCATCTTTTAGATAGTCTTTAGCTTCCTCCGCGATTCTGCGATAGATCGCTAGACCATCCTCATCTGCAAAGAGGGCTAAATGTGGCTCTGAATGGAGAACATTCAAACCAACTTCTGCCTCATCTACTTGAGATATATAAGGTGGATTGGATACAATTATATCATATTTTGAAGAAATTTCGGAGAAACAGTTAGATTTAATAAAGAATAATGTTAGACCTAGATTATCAGCGTTTTCCATCGCCAAATCCAAAGCATCCTGAGAAATATCGGCAGCTGTGATTGTCCAATCTGGTCTATTTTTAGCTAAAGCAAGAGCGATAGCTCCACTCCCAGTTCCAATATCCAGAACTTTGAGATTTTCCTCTGGATTCTCAGCTAGGATGAGCTCCACCAACTCTTCTGTCTCTGGACGGGGAATCAAGACCCGCTCATCAACCTTTAACTGCATCCCAAAAAATTCTGCATGACCGATAATGTACTGGGCAGGTATATGATTTGCCAGTTTCGTGTAAATTTCCTCTACAAACTCTTTTTCTTCCTCTGTAACTTCTTGCTGAAGGGCAAAGACGAAGTCAGTAAAAGATAGATTTTTCAGGCTACGATAGACAAAGGAGAGGCTTTCTGCTTCCTCTCCCTGTGCTATCAACTTTTCCTCAAAATCCTTAAAAATTTGAGCTAATTTCATTATTTGTTTAATTCTTCCAATTTTTGAGTTTGGTCGTAAAGAACCAAGGCGTCCACAACTTCATCTAGTTTACCAGACAAAATAGTATCTAGTTTTTGAAGAGTCAAGCCAATACGGTGATCAGTGACACGGTTTTGTGGGAAGTTATAGGTACGAATACGTTCTGAACGGTCACCAGTACCGATAGTAGACTTACGCTCTGCGTCTTGCTCGTCTTGAGCAATTTGAGCAAAGTGGTCAGCAACACGCGCACGAATAATCTTCATGGCCTTCTCACGGTTTTTCTGCTGAGTACGTTCTTCCTGCATTTCAACCTTGATATTGGTTGGTAAGTGAACGATACGAACAGCAGTCGCAACCTTGTTGACGTTCTGTCCACCAGCACCAGAAGCGTGGTAGATATCCACACGAAGGTCTTTTGGATCAATATCGTATTCTACTTCTTCGACTTCAGGCATGACAAGAACAGTTGCAGTCGATGTATGAACACGACCCTGACTTTCTGTCACAGGGACACGTTGCACACGGTGGGCACCAGACTCATACTTGAGTTTAGAGTAAACTGACTGACCAGAAACCATGGCAACCACTTCTTTAAAACCACCAACACCGTTCATTGAAGCTTCCATAACTTCAAAACGCCAGCCCTGGGCTTCAGCATACTTTTGGTACATGGTTAGCAAATCACCAGCAAAAAGTGCTGCTTCATCACCACCTGCAGCTCCACGTATTTCAAGGATGATATTCTTGTCATCGTTTGGATCTTTAGGAAGGAGCAAGATCTTCAGTTTTTCCTCGTACTCTTCTTTTTCAGCCTTAGCATCTTTCAATTCTTGCTTAGCCATTTCTTCCAAGTCCGCATCTCCGCCTGATTCCTTAATCATCTCTTCGGCGTCGACAATGTTTTGAAGGACTTGTTTGTATTCGCGGTAGGCAGTTACAGTATCACGAGTAGAAGCTTCCTCTTTTGAAAGCTCCATGAAACGCTTGGTGTCTGAAACTACATCAGGGTCACTGAGCAATTCTCCCAACTCTTCATAACGGTCTTCTACAGCTTGTAGTTGATCATAGATGTTCATTTCTTCTCCTTATTTCTCAATTGTTAAATCGTATATGGCTACTACTTCGTTCTCAAATATTTCCCCAGTTTCTTTAAATCCATAACTGAGGTAACAAGATCTTGCATGTTCATTTTCTGGTTCATAAGACAACCAAAGTTTATTGGATAAACCCGCTGGCGCTGTCCGAACATAGTCTAGCACTTTATCCATAATTGGTTTAAAATATCCTTGATCTTGAAAATACTTATCAATCATGAAACGAAATAGTAAATAATTTCCATTACTAATTCCGATTTTTTTATCATATGCTAACATCACAAAACCTATGATTGCATCATTATCGTAAACTGCCAATGGAGCTACAAAATCTCCATTTTTTGTGTAGACATATGCTTCAGCTAAACTAATTGCGTTGGTAGCAATAAATTGTTTTTGATATTCCTTAACATCCAAATTCAGAACATCAAAATAATTTTTTATTGTAACATCTCTTAGTTCAATTGTCATAGTCTTGTTCCTTTTAGATGTTATCAGTGGTGCAAAATAATGTTTACGGCAAACCGAGATATAGGTTTCATTGCCACCTATCTGAATCTGATCACCATCATAGACTGGCAGACCATTCTGCGTACGCAAGACCATGGTCGCTTTTTTCTTGCAATACTGACAAATGGTCTTGATTTCGTCAATCTTATCTGCTAAGAGCAGAAGATATTTTGAACCTTCGAATAGTTCATTACGAAAGTCATTTTTTAAACCAAATGCCATAACAGGTATGTCTAACTCATCCACAACACGAGCTAGATCGTAAACATGGTGACGCTTTAAAAACTGGGCTTCATCGACAAGTACACAGTAAGGCTTTTCAGGTAAATCTCGGATAAATCCAAAGATATCCGTTGTTTCCTCAATAGCAACTGCTGGTCTTTTCATCCCAATTCGACTTGAAACATAGCCAACACCGTCACGCGTATCCAGAGCCGAAGTCATAATCACAACTCCCTTTCCTTGCTCCTCATAGTTATAGGCTACTTTGAGAATCTCAATCGTTTTTCCTGAGTTCATGGTCCCATAACGATAATACAACTGTGCCATGCTTCTATTTCACGTCCATTTCTAAATTTTTGCTACATTCTAGTATACCATATTTTCTCAAAGCTTTAAACGACAAATTGTGGTAAAATAGAAGAAATCAAGAACTAGTGGAGGACCCAATTATGCCATTTGTACGCATCGATTTATTTGAAGGACGCACGTTAGAGCAAAAGAAAGCCCTAGCCAAGGAAGTTACGGAAGCTGTTGTTCGCAACACTGGTGCACCTCAATCTGCTGTTCATGTCATTATCAACGATATGCCTGAAGGAACCTATTTCCCACAAGGTGAAATGCGCACTAAGTAAAGCTTAAGCAATCTGCTTAGGCTTTTCTTTATAAGTAACATTCATTGAAGAAAATACTAAAATTTGTTACAATTTGAAGAGATATTAGTCTATACAAACAAATAAACTATAAAGGAATTGAAATGATTACACGGGAATTTGATACCATTGCAGCTATCTCGACACCGCTTGGTGAAGGTGCTATTGGGATAGTCCGCCTAAGCGGAACGGATAGTTTTGCCATTGCGCAGAAAATCTTTAAAGGCAAGGACTTGAGCAAGGTTGCTAGCCACACTCTTAACTACGGCCACATTGTTGATCCTCAAACTGGTAAGGTCATGGACGAGGTTATGGTTGGGGCTATGAAGTCTCCAAAGACCTTCACTCGTGAAGACATTATCGAGATTAATACCCATGGTGGGATCGCCGTAACTAATGAAATCCTACAATTGGCTATCCGTGAAGGTGCACGTATGGCAGAGCCTGGAGAGTTTACTAAACGTGCCTTCCTCAACGGTCGTGTGGACTTGACTCAGGCTGAAGCTGTTATGGATATCATCCGCGCCAAGACTGATAAGGCTATGAATATAGCGGTCAAACAATTAGACGGTTCTCTATCTGACTTGATTAACAATACTCGTCAGGAAATCCTCAATACACTAGCACAAGTAGAGGTTAATATCGACTATCCTGAGTATGACGATGTTGAAGAAGCCACTACTGCTGTTGTCCGTGAAAAAACTATGGAGTTTGAACAACTCTTAACCAATCTCTTAAAAACGGCACGTCGTGGGAAGATCCTTCGTGAAGGGATTTCAACGGCTATCATTGGTCGTCCCAACGTTGGGAAGTCTAGCCTTCTCAATAACCTCCTGCGCGAAGATAAAGCCATTGTAACGGATATTGCAGGGACTACTCGAGACGTCATTGAAGAATACGTCAATATCAACGGTGTTCCACTGAAGTTGATTGATACTGCTGGTATCCGAGAAACGGATGATGTCGTGGAACAGATCGGGGTTGAACGCTCCAAAAAAGCCCTCAAGGAAGCTGACTTAGTTCTACTTGTCCTAAATGCTAGTGAACCTCTGACTACTCAAGACCGACAACTTCTTGAAATTAGTCAAGATACTAATCGAATCATTCTTCTCAACAAAACTGACTTGCCAGAAGCTATTGAAACAAAGGAACTTCCTGAAGATATCATCCGCATTTCGGTTCTCAAAAATCAAAACATTGATAAGATTGAAGATCGAATCAATAATCTATTCTTTGAAAATGCTGGACTTGTTGAGCAAGATGCTACTTACTTGTCTAATGCTCGCCACATTTCTTTGATTGAGAAGGCACTTGAAAGCTTACAAGCTGTTAACGAAGGTCTTGAATTGGGCATGCCAGTCGACCTGCTTCAGGTTGATTTGACCCGTACTTGGGAAATTCTTGGAGAAATTACTGGTGATGCTGCTCCAGATGAGCTTATCACAAAATTATTTAGCCAATTCTGTTTAGGTAAATAACATAAAAACTAGGTCAAAAAATACTAGTCACCTAAAAAGAGGTTGGGACAAAAAGATCCCGACCTCACTTTTTATTATCAATCATGATTTGACGCGGTAGCTGATTGAACTTTTTGTTCGTCTTTTAGACTCCAAAAAGCTCCTAATCATCCTCGCGGGGCTGGGACGACGAAATCGAATTCTAACGAATTACCGATTTCTTATACGAAAACTCAAAAGAGCGCAAAAAGACTCCCCTTGTGATATAATGAAGGTGAAAAAATTGTATTAGGCTACTGGCTCGTCTCTAGTAGCCTTTTTTGTAGCACAAACTCCTGATAAGTGAGATTTTCTTTCAAAAGGATATAAGCTATTTTAAGAAGTTGATGTGCGAGTGCAATAGTTGCTTTTTGCGGTCCTCTCCTACTTTGAATTTGGTAATAACGCTCTGCTAGTGGACTTCCTTTTTGTCTTTTTGCCGCAAAAACTGCTTGACAGAGACACCTTTTTAAATAGGAATTGCCATGTCTGATTTTTGTGCTCCTCTTTTTACCGGCACTTTCATTATTTCCAGGACACAAACCAGCCCAGGAAGCGAGATGTCCAGCTGTTGGAAACTGGCTCATGTCTACCCCAATTTCCGCTATGATCACAGAGGCTGTAATAAGATCCATACCAGGAATAGAATCTAGGATTTCCACTGGTCTCTCATAGAGATTTAGATAGCCGTTTATACGCTCTTCCAAACAATCGATTTGTTTTTGATAAAAATCGTAAATCTCTAAGGACTGACCTAACATAAAACGATGATGAGCCGAAAAGTACCCATCAAGTGCCTCAAGGAGTTGGGGAACTTTTCTTTTCAAACTGGTATAAACAGATTGATGGATCATTCTTGGGGTAAGGGGCGTCTCATCAATAAGCAGCTGCAGTAAGTTTCGACCAGAAGCACCCATGATATCTTCTATGTAGGTTGTCAGCTTAATACCTCCTGATTGGAGGATTTTATGGATCCGATTGGTCTCACGATTACGGCTCTCTACATAGTGTTTCCGTTGTCGTGTTAGCTCTCTCAATTCTTGAATGGTTTCATCAGGAACGAAACTGCGAGGGAGCAGGCCGATTCGTGTTAATTGGGCAATCCAGTGAGCATCTTTCTTATCTGTTTTTTGACCTGGAATAGCTTTCATATGAGCAGGCTGTGCTAGGATGAGTTCAAAGTCATCACAGAGTTCATGCCAGACAGGTCTCCAGTAAACTCCTGTGCTTTCCATGCCGACGGCTTCTACATGAAATTGAGTGAGAAAATCATGATAGGCTTTTAATCCTTTTGTCGTTGTATCAAACTGAGCCATTTCACGCTTTGGACGAGTAGAAGTGAGCGGCCCATGTAGAATACAAACCACAACAGTAGCTTGATGGACATCAATACCTGCACAAGATTGATAGAGAACATCCATTGTGATTCCCTCCATTTATAAAGTCAGAGAGCTTGTCTACCGATAACGTTGTCGTATTTTTATACTCATGCTCAAGGCGATATTTTGGGGTACTCGTCGGTAGAGTGGATTAGTTTGTCCCGCGAAAGTGATATTCAAGAAATTATCAACCACAAAGCCCTCACTTAGATTATACTTCTAAATGAGGGCTCTTGTCTTTATTTTCGTGTTTCTGTGGGTGACGGCTATGTCGTCATGGCTGTCTGTCCCACCGCCTTTTCTTTCACCTTCTAAGTTATATCCTGCCTTAGCAGAAATCTGAAACAAACCTTATACTCAATGAAAATTAAAAAGCAAACTAGCTGCAGGTTGCTCAAAGCACTGCTTTGAGGTTGTAGATAGAACTGACGAAGTCAGTAACATATATACGGCAAGGCGACGTTGACGCAGTTTGAATTTGATTTTCGAAGAGTATTACCAGTTCTTTTCTATTTTCACTTAGTCTTTAGGTAATTTGCCAGCTTTTTCAAGCATTTTTTTGATTAAATAAGGCATCTTGACATTTTCACGACCTTTTTTCTCTATTAATTTTTTAACAAATTCTGGCATTTGTAAGTCTTGTGATTCATCTAAAATATTCTTAGTTTCATCCGAAGGGACTAATTCATCAAAGGTCTCTTCTTCTGGGAGGAATTCTCTAAATTCTTTATGTTCGTTAGCTCGGACAATATTGACCAAGGCATCAATCAAACGAGAATCTGTATTTGGCATTGGTGGCCGATGGTAGTTCACCTCCAATTCCTGACACAAGTCATAACATTCCACATCGTTGTCAAACAAGACTTCAATGTGCTCACTAATAAAACTAATGGGTACAAAAATATAATGCTCTGGATGTTCTTTCTGCTCTCTAAGATATTCCAGGACATCTGGTTTAATCCAAGGAATACCAATATCACTTTCGCTCTGCCAAGTGTTGGTATATTGCTCTGGTTTCAAGCCTAATTTTTCAGCAATTAACTTGCTATTTTCGAAAATCTGGTCGATATAGGGATCACCAAAATCTAAGGCAAAAATGGGCACACTGTGGGCAGAAAAGATGACTTTAAAGCTATCCTGTTTCACCTTTTCTTTTAAAATCCTAGCAATTTCATCTGTCCAATAGTTTAAGAGGGCTTCTTCTTGATACCAGTCCTTAATAACTAAAAACTGAATTTGTTTGCTTTCCAGAAACTTTTCGTACCCCATGACAGAGTAAAAGGAATAGTGTGGTTCCAAAATCAAGCAAATACACTTTTCAATTCCATCTGCTTCCATTTGCCGAATCACATCTGGAATAAAAGGGGTTGAAAATTTATTGGCAAAATAGACACTATATTCATTTCCCAATCTAGCATCTACTAAGGCAACTTCTTCACGGGTAATTTTTTGTAGTGGAGTTCCTCCAATTCGAACATAATTATCATAAAGTGTTTGAATCTCGTGATCTTGAGGTCGAACTCCACGACGAATGTTGGTAAAAAAATCGGCTACTCCTTCAAAGGTAATCTCTTCTGGGGAACCAAATGTCATCATTAAAATCGCTTTTTTCATATTTGCATCCTTGTGATATTTTTATCTTTTTTATTGTATCACTAAAACAGCCATAAGTAAACGCTAACATAAGAATGTTACCTCCCTTCTGACTTTTGTTTTTCTCTTCTTTCTATGATACAATGGTTTTAAAAGAAGGAAAAAGGAGTTACGATGAAATATCCAACATTGTTGGAGCGTTTTTTGACTTATGTCAAAGTCAATACTCGTTCTGACGAACATTCAACCACTACACCAAGTACCCAAAGTCAAGTAGACTTCGCAACCAATGTCCTCATCCCTGAGATGAAACGTGTCGGTTTGCAAAATGTCTACTATCTACCAAACGGTTTTGCTATCGGAACCTTACCAGCCAACGACCCAAGTTTGACTCGTAAGATTGGTTTTATCTCCCACATGGATACAGCTGATTTTAATGCTGAAGGTGTTAACCCGCAAGTTATTGAAAACTACGACGGTGGTGTTATAGAGCTTGGGAATTCTGGTTTCAAACTTGATCCAGCAGATTTTAAGAGCTTAGAGAAATACCATGGCCAAACTTTAATTACTACAGATGGAACTACTCTTCTCGGCGCTGATGACAAATCTGGTATCGCTGAAATCATGACAGCTATCGAATACTTGAACGCTCATCCTGAAATAAAGCACTGTGAAATCCGTGTCGGCTTTGGTCCCGATGAAGAAATCGGCGTTGGTGCCAACAAATTTGATGCAGAGGACTTCAATGTTGACTTTGCTTATACAGTTGACGGCGGACCTCTTGGAGAATTGCAGTATGAAACCTTCTCTGCTGCAGGAGCTGAACTTCACTTCCAAGGCCGTAATGTTCACCCAGGAACAGCTAAAGGACAAATGGTCAATGCTCTCCAGTTAGCCATCAACTTCCACAATCAACTTCCAGCTGGTGACCGACCTGAGTTGACTGAGGGTTACCAAGGTTTCTTCCATCTCATGGATATAACTGGTACTGTTGAGGAAGCGCGTGCTAGCTACATCATTCGCGACTTTGAAAAAGAAAGCTTCGAAGCGCGTAAAGCTGCCATGCAAGCTATTGCTGATAAGATGAACCAAGAACTTGGTAGCGATCGTGTAACCTTGACTTTGACAGACCAATATTACAACATGAAGGAAGTCATTGAAAAGGATATGACTCCAATCACCATCGCTAAATCAGTAATGGAAAGTCTTGATATTACTCCAATTATTGAGCCTATCCGTGGTGGAACAGATGGGTCTAAGATTTCCTTTATGGGAATTCCTACGCCAAATATCTTCGCCGGTGGTGAAAATATGCACGGTCGTTTTGAATATGTTAGTCTTCAAACCATGGAGCGTGCAGTTGATACTATCATTGGAATTGTAGCTTATAAAGACTAAAGAGATCGGGAAAAAATTCCCGACCTCTTTTTTTATCAGCATCTACTTTTGACACGGTAGTTGACTGAACTTTTTGTTATTCTGCTACTTTTTCTCTTGTTTCTGAAGATGTAGTTGCAGGAGTTAAGGTTGACTCAGCTTGTTTATCGTTTGTTTCTTTATTGGCTGTTTCGGTGTTAACTTCAGCTGGCTTGACTTTAGATTGAAATTCCTGGTTTAATGAGACAATTTCTTGAGCAAGAGCTAGAAGAGCTTGCTTGTCTTTGCTTGCAGCTGACAATTTATCAAACAAGGCATCTACTTTTTCAAAGTCAGCATCAGAACCATTATTCATTTCTAAATAAGTATGAAGGGCAATAACTCCGTTGTATAGTTTTTGATAAAGAACTAAAACCTCTGGGTCTTGGTTGGCATTCTCACGTTCAGTCTGAATGGTTTGTGAAATTCGTTTTAGAAGATCTTGAACTTGTGTGTTTAGTTCATCAAGGTCTGCATCGTCTTTTTCTAGAGCAGCTTTCAGATTTTTCACTTCGTCAGCAAGGGAAGCTTTGACTCCCTCTTCTTTGACTTGAGCCACTAACTCTTCAGCTTTCGTTAAGAGTTCTACTACTTGACCTTTTCGAACATGATTACTTTGTTCCTCAGGTTTAATATCATCATACAAACCTTTCAAAAATTCATAGACTGCCGTTTTAGCACTGTGACCATCCACTTTTTCAGTATCTAAAATTGTTTCAGAAGGTTTATGAGCAACAGATTCATTCTTCACTGCTTCTTCTACCTCTAATTTTGTTTGATAGATTTCAGGGAAGAGTTTGTTTAAGTCAGTCGCCTTAAGGAAGGATTGTGACTGATAAAGGGTCCAAGTTAAGTTGGCAACCTTATTTCTAAGAGTATCATTTAAACGACCATCTGACAGATGTTGATAGAAATACTTAATGTACTCGACTGTTGTAACTCCAGTTCGATCATTAAAGTCCTGTAAGGCTTCTAGTTTTGCTTCTACTGCATCTAATCCAGCCTCATCTTGAGCCAATTTATTTTCTTGGAGCTGAGCCAAGAGATCCTTCTTAGGAAGTCCATAAGCATCCGTATCCAAGATATTAATCTTATCTACTAAAGCTTGATATTTCTTATCTAAAGGACTGATTTCTGTTGGTTTTACGCTAGCATCAACATGGATATACTGCTTGTCAAAGAGATCTAAAGCAGCCAGATAACCAGCTGTAGAGTTTGTTGAGAGCTTCTTCATATTTTCAGAGAATTGTCCCAAGGCAAGCTCAATTTGTCTTTGTAAAATTGGTTTATCCTTGTAAACTTCGCGACTTTCTGCTAAAAGTTGATCAATTTTATTCTGAACAGTAGCTTCATCAAAGGCACCTGGTTGGTAGTTGGATTGCAAGGCAGGAATCTTATGTTTTAAAGCCACTTCATAACCTTTAGTCTGTACTTTAATGTAGTGATTATGGTCTCCGTGAGGAATGACGAAGCTGCCATTTTCCACCTGCAAACTATATGGAGAGACACCATCCCGAAGTGCAGTTGTATAGAGTTCGTTTAGGAAATCAAGCTCTGCATCGCCTGTTTGAAGCGGAATACGAACGTGTTCTTTTCGAACTGCATAAGGGTGAATGTGAGTTGGGTCATAAGCCTGGTCTGGATTTCCAAATACAAAGAATCCATTTGAAATTCGGATAGCTTCAAGCGGAACACCATAGGTTTTAGAGATATAAGCTATCTTTTCTTCATCGCTGGCATCTCGAGAGAAACTTTCTACAGTCTTGGCAAGAGGTTTTACAGGCTCTGCCTGATGGTGACCATGTAAATGTTCTTGCGCTGCCTTTATCTGCTCTGCTGACAAATCTTTTTTAAAGAAATAGTGGGCATGATCTCCATGTGAAACCACAAAACCTTGCTCATCCTCACTAATCACTCGCTCAGCTGCAAATCCATGATCATGTTCTTCTCCATCATTATGATGGTCATGATTAGCATCTTCATGGTCATGGTGGTGTTCATGGTCTTCACTTGGTTTGTTTGGATGTTCTACAGGATTTGACGGACTTACAAGACCTGAAAGTGGCATCAAACGTGCAATCTTTTGCTCCAAAGCAGATAGACTACTATAAGGGATGAAATGGTAGTGATTACCGTGTGGAATGGCCACCCCTGATGGAGTACGACTGGTAATTTTAGCCGGGTCAAATACCAAACCATCAGATTCTTTATAGCGGTGACTAACTGGTAAAGCATAAAGCTGTTCTAGAAGTTTTTGAAGATTATTTTCTTCTTGTACTGGATTGCTTGTAGCTGGTTTCTCTACTTGGTGACTTGGTTCAACACTTGGAATCGGTTTGTAGTCTGTTAAACTTTGTTGACTTCCTCTTCCAGCAAGGTAAGCTTGAGCGGCAGCCAATTCACTTGAAGATAGAGCGCTCTTTGGAACGTAGTGATAATGCCCACCGTGAGGAACGATATAGGCATCACCAGTATCTTCTATGATATCTGCAGCATTAAAGACATAACCATCATCCGTTGTATATCGGCCTTGTGCTCGTGCAGCGAGGACTTCCTTAGTTTCATTTCCTCTATCTGATGTGCCTTCCTGTTTCTGACGCTCGATTTGTTCTTTGGTACGGACATTATCAGCATGGCTAGCATCCTTTAGATAGACATAGTATTTGCCGTCCACTTTGATGATATAGCCACCTTTAATCTCATTGACAATATCTTGATCACGCAACTGATAATTCGGATCTTTCATGACCAGTTCTTCGCTAAAGATAGCATCATAAGGCACCTTACCATTATAGTAATGGAAATGGTCGCCGTGGGAAGTCACATAACCTTGATCAGTGATCTTGGTAACAATCTGTTCAGCTTCTATTCCTTCCTTCTTGCTAACTTGATCTGGTGTCAGAGATTCATTCTTCTTAGCTTCAGATCCTTTACCGTCAACATAGGATACACGATTATCATCTTTTTTCTCAGGTGCTTGATGTTGATTCAAAGCATAAACGCAGACACTTAAAGCAAGGACCACTGCAGATCCTGCTAGATATTTTTTATTAATCTTCATAATCTCCTCATTTCAATTCTTCAGCTAAGATAGCCATATTTTCTTCTAAATTTTCCAAGTAGGACTTGTCATTTTGTGGGTCTGCCTCTAAAGGATTGAGGGTTTTAAGACTCACACCTGTTGATTTGACAAGAGTGTCCGCTACCTTAGATGAAGCATTGCTTTCTGTAAAAATCGTTTTAACCTTATAAGTTTTAACAAATTCCTGAATTTCTGTTAGTTGTCTTGGACTTGGTTCTTGTTCAGGAGAGATCCCTGCAATACCAAGTTGATTAAGTCCAAATCGTTTAGCTAAATATGAAAAGGCTGTATGCTGTGTTACAAAAGTTTTCTGAGTCGCTTTTTCAAATTTAGGCTGGAATTTCTTAGTTAATTCTTGAGCTTTTTTGATAAAGGCTTGCGCATTTTTCTGGTAAGTTTCTTTATGCTCACTATCAACCTCTGAAAGTTTGTCAGCGATAATTTGCGCTTCTTCGCCAGCTTTTTCAGGATCTAACCAAGTGTGAGGATCATACAAGGTCTTCTCATCAATCCCATCTCCTGCCTGCATATCTTCTAAGCCAGGCACGCGCTCCAAGGTCATACCTTCAGATGCTTCCAACACCTTTACCTTGGACTTTTGTAGGCTTGGATCCAAACTTCCCGCCCATGACTCTAATGTGTGAGAATGATAAACAAAAACATCGGCATCATAGATGGCAGCAATGTCATTTGCTGAAGGTTCAAAGGAATGGATACCAGAACTAGACTGAATCATCCGAACATCATTTAGATCACCTGAAACCTCTTTGACCATAGCATAGACAGGATAAAAACTGGTCACAATCTTCATCCCCTTAGTTTCATCACTCTTGTCTTGACTGGTCTTTTGTCCACAAGCTCCTAAGACAAGAACAAAGAAGGCAAGCATGAGCCATAGGATAGTTCTTTTTTTCATAACAACTCCTTAACTAGTATTTAACCATTTAATTAACTAGTAAATAGTTTATCTTTATTTAGAAAATATGTCAAGAATTTTTACACAATTTCATAAAAAAGAGAACAGAATCCATATTCTGCTCCCTTTTTATCTTCTATAATAGTTGTATAATTACTTACTCTCCTTTAGCAAAACTAATAGCTTTTCAGATTCTGCCATAATAGTATTGTTGTCCTGAGAACCAAATGACAGGTTATTTTTTAATCCTATGAGAGTTTCGTTGGCATTGGACTTGAGAATTGGATCCTGAATCTTTTTAAGTAACTCTTCCGCCTCTCTCAGTTTTTCTTCTACCTTTTCAGTCTCAACCTGAGGTTCCTCTGGTTCCGATGGTGATTCTTCTTCTGATTCCTCTGGTTCTTTTGGTTTTGGAGATTCTGCTTTCTCATTTTTCGGTTTTTCTTCGCGAGGTTTTTCCTCCTCAATTTTTTCTGTCTGAGGTTTCTCCTCTGTTGGTTTCTCTGTTTGATTGTTAGCAGTTTGACTATTCTGGTTTCTGTGAACATGGTCGCTCGCATTGCCCCAACCACTATCTGAATGCGGACGTTCGTTTGGATGTTCGACATAATACTTCACAGTTTCAAATAGCTCTTCTAAAGTATACCCCTTAGGTGCCTCATAAAGTCCTTCGTCAAACCACTCAAATTTGATGTTATGGTAATGGTCGTAATGAGGTATAATTAAGCTACCATTTTTAACTTCAACAGTATGTTGTAGATTGTAAGGAATATGATCAAGTGGAACCTTCTTAGCTGCTTTTACTCGATTGTAAATCGCTTCTGCTCCCTTAGCTTCAGTATTTCCTGAACTTTGATGATTTGTTGAAGGAGGTGTCAAACCTTTCTCTTTAGCATAAGCTTGACCTGCTGCTCTTTCAGCTTCAGACAAACTATCTTTCTTAATCCAATGACTGTGGCTCATATGCGGAGTTACATAGGCATCCCCCTCATCACTGGTGATATCACGGGGATCAAAGATATAGCCGTCTTCTGTTGTATACTTGCCTGCCAACTTGGCTACTTGAATCTCATTATCTGTGTAAGTTATTTGTGCATTTGGTTTTCCTAAACGTTCTGGATGACGAATCGGCGCTAGAAAAGCAAGGATATCATCAACTAACTTGACTTTATCACTTGACTCATCGTTGAGACGTTCCAATAGTCTATCCAAAGCGTCAAAATCAGCTTGGCGCCCTTTATTGGAAATCAAATCTTGATGAACTGCTGCTAGTAAATCATAAACTTTGTTGTAAAATTTTTGATCACCAGATACAAGATTGGTTTTCTTAGCTCCTAACTCATGAGACAAACTTTCTTGTTGAGCAAGTTTATCATCAATGGCTGCAACAGTTTCTGCTGAAAGTTCCTTGGCAAAAATATAACGCAAAATTCCATTCTCTTCGAAGACATAACCATCAACCACCTTTCGAATCGCCTGTTTTACCAATTTTCCATCAATTGGATTGCTTGGAGCTGGTTGAGGATTTGGTACAGGTTGTGGACTTGGTATTGGGGTAAGCTCTGGAGTCGGAATTGGTTTTAATTCTTTACCACCTGCAGTAGTATGATTTCCTTGATAATTTTCAGAAATCATTCTCGCAATCTTCTGCTCTAAATCAGACATTTGAGAATAAGGGATAAAGTGGTAATGATCTCCATGAGGTACCGCTACCCCATTCGTAGTTTTTCTTGTAATTTGCGCTGGATCAAAGACAAGCCCATCTGATTCCACATGTCGTTGGCTGAGTGGCAAGGCATAAAGTTGTTTCAAAAGACTAGATACGTCTTCACTTGGACTTGCTTGATAACTATTATCCACTTGTGGGCTAGCACTTGGAGCCCATCTTCTAATATTTGTCTCAACATTACTATGATTTGTTTGTCCATATGAACTACTATTCGATGCCTCTGATGAGCTGCTAGAAGAATTTGTTGACGGACGATACCCAACTGAGCTTGTTTGGCCACCTTTACCAGATAGGAATGCTTGGGCCGCAGCTAATTCACTGGCAGACAAATCACTCTTAGGAATATAATGGAAGTGATTGCCATGTGGAACGATGTAAGCATCGCCAGTATCCTCAATAATATCACTTGCATTAAAAACATAGCCATCATCCGTCGTATAACGTCCCTGAGCCCTTGCTAGGGTAACTTCATTGCTAACTTTTGTTCCACTACCATGTCCGTGTTCTTGCTTCTGACGATTGATCTCATCCTTACTACGAATATTTTTTGCATGGGATGCATCTTTGAGGTATACATAATAGCGACCATCAACCTTTATGACATAGCCACCTTTGACTTCATTGACAATGTCTGAATCCTTCAACTGATAATTCGGATCTTTCATCAGAAGTTCTTCACTAATGATAGCATCATAAGGAACCTTGCCATTAAAGTAATGATAATGGTCTCCATGTGAAGTTACGTAACCTTGATCGGTAATCTTAACGACGATCTGCTCAGCATTGATCCCCTCTCGCTGACTAACCTCATCAGGCGTCAGATTTTCAGTCTTAGCACTAGCCTGATTCCCTTCTATATAAGACACACGATTAGACTCTTTGCTAGTCTGTACTGCTTGGTAACGCCCCAATTCATAACTTGAAAGGCTTAAGGCTAAAAGAGCTACCGAACCAAGAACATATTTTTTATTGATTTTCATCTAAACACACTTCCTATTTCATTTATTCGTTAAATAAAGAACTACACTTTTTCCTAAAGAACTTCCTTAACTGGTTAATTATATAATTGAAAAACGAAAACACTTTTAAAACTCCTCCTATTTTCTATATTTCAAACAAGATTTGAGCGAGTGAGTTACCTCTTTATGTACTTAACCAGTTATTTAACTAGTTAATAGTTTACTCCTATAACATAAATCTGTCAAGAATTTTTTTGTCTTTCAGGTAAAATCTAGATAAAAAAGAGGAATATCTCCTAGTATGAGATAGATTCCTCTTTATAATATTTTAGTGTTGAAACGGCATAAAATCCGAAACAAAGGAAATGTTATCCTTATCTTCTGCGTTGACAAAATTTAAAAATAGCTTTTGAAATTCTTCAAATTCATAGTCTGAATGACAAATCCACTCCTTACCCGTTGAGACATACCATTTTCCAAGACTTGCAAGTTGCTCCTTGGTCAAGGATGGTACATGAGAGCAATGTTCAAAGTTAATAATATAAACTTTTTCATAGATTGATTTGATAAAATCTTTTAGCATAAACTTTCCTCGCTTAAATTCTATACCTAATAACTAGTTGTACTATTCAATCACTTGGGTTTCAGCTAGTTTCTTGTACCAGTGAGCTGATTTCTTCGGATAGCGTTCTTGTGTTTCAAAGTCCACATAGAAGAGGCCATAGCGTTTTTCATAACCATTTGACCAAGAGAAGACGTCCATGAGTGACCAGATGAAGTAGCCTTTGACTACTGCTCCATCAGCAATGGCATCAGACAATACTTCCAAGTGTTGTTTCACATAATCAATACGGCCATCATCGTAAACAGTGTTGTCCACAAATTCATCTTTGTATCCAAGTCCGTTTTCAGTGATGTAGATCTTCTTGTAGTTTGGATAATCCTTTTTCACGCGCATGATTTGGTCGTATAATCCTTGAGGATAGATAATCCAGTCCCAGTCAGTGCGAGGTACATAGTCAGGAGCTACACGACGACCAACACCCTTAATTTGGTACTTAGAGCTTCCTTTTTCCCCTTTACCGTTGTGGATGATCTCAGTTTCACCATCAAAAGCTTCCATCCAATCGCTCATATAGTAGTTAATTCCGAGGAAGTCATTCAAATCTTTAGCTGCTTCAAGCGCTAAAAAGTCTTCGTCACGCAAGTCAAGCTTTCCACCATTGGCAGCCAAGATAGCCTCTACCCCTGCCAGGGTCTTTTCAGAGTAGTGCCCCAGATAAGTTGCATCCAAGATAAATTTGTTATGGATAATGTCCTCCAACTCTGCCGCAATAACATCTGCAGGATTTTTAGGATCCAATGGATACTTAGTTGGAAGGGCGTGAACAACCCCGATTTCACCTTTATAGCCTTTGTCTTTGTACAATTTCACAGCACGAGCATGAGAAACCATCATATTGTGGTGGGATTGGAAGACTTTCGCAAGATCATATTGAATACCTGGTGGGAATTTACCGACCAAGTACTGACCATCACCGATTGGACCAATTTCATTAAAGGTTGTCCAGTAGTTTACTTCTGGGAATTCTTCAAAACAGAATGCCGCATAATCTACAAAGTGTTCGATATTTTCACGATTTAAGAAGTCTCCATTTGAGTGAAGAGCTTCAGGTGTATCAAAGTGATGAAGAGTAACGAACGGTTCTACATGGCGTTTATGACATTCTGCAAATAAGTTATGATAGAATTCTACCCCTTTCGGATTTACTTCACCATAACCAGTTGGGAAAATACGTGACCAAGCAATGGAAATACGGATACCGTTTACCCCATATTCCTCAGCCAACTGCAAATCTACTGGATATTTATGATAGAAGTCACTCGCTGGTTCAGCTGTGTACCAATAGTTATCAGCAAGGTATTTGTCCCAAGCAACAGGACCTTTACCATCTGTATGTGTAGCACCTTCTGCTTGATAAGCTGCTGTTGCGCCACCGAAAATAAAATCTTTAGGAAGTGTTTTTGTCATTTTTTCACCTATTTCTTGATTGGATAAAATGAAAAGTGAGGGGAGAGGAGTTAGTGAGCTATCCATCTCACTTCTTGTACCAAGTCACCGAATTGTGACATGAGGAGGTAAAAACGATATTTTTTTACCGATGAATTAACAAGGCGATTAGGAAATTCGCCATAGCGATTTCCGTGATGATAGGAGACTGTTTTACAGTCCCTAAGGTAATTCGAATTGTGACATGAGGAGGTAAAAACGATATTTTTTTACCGACGAATTAACAAGGCGATTAGGAAATTCGCCACAGCGATTTCCGTGATGATAGGAGACTGTTTTACAGTCCCTAAGGTAATTCGAATTGTGACATGAGGAGGTAAAAACG
>NZ_JALDUI010000001.1:312237-378759 GCF_023115445.1 Streptococcus sp. oral taxon 431
ATATATTTTTACCGACGAGTTAACAAGTCGATTAGGAAATTCGCCATAGCGATTTCCGTAACGATAGGAGACTGTTTTACAGTCCCTATCATCAATCGAATTGAGCTTGAACAAATGCAAGAGCACCTTGTCCATCGCGTGTCAATTTAATGTATTGAGCTCCTTCAGTCTTAGACAATTTGATTCCAAGTTTATCTGTTTCAGCCTTCATGTCCTCATAGTTTGATGCTACTTGAGGAGCAAGGATAACAAGGTCAAATTCTGGCAACATTTCACGGTGAGCACCGTAACCACCAGCAGCGGCCTTCACAGGAACATTGTATTCTGCAGCAGCTTTATTCAAAGCATTTGCAAGAAGTCCACTTGTTCCTCCACCCGCACAAAGAACGAGCACGTTTGTTTCTTCAGTAATTGTATTTTGTGCTGATTCTACTCCAGCTTTTTCAAGGATAGCATCAGCTTTAGCAGTATTGAAGTTTGCGGCTACTTTTTCTTTTAATTCATCGTTGGCTTTACCAGAACGTTCTTCTTCAAGAATTTGTTCGTCATAAACCTTGAGGAATGGATAGTAGATAACAATATCTACTACGATTAACAATGCTGCAAGAGCAAATGACAAGAACTGGAAGTTTGTACCAAGAACAATACCTAGAGGCCCAGGCGTAGTCCATGGAAGGTTGGCAGTGAATGAGTTCATGCCGAGAGTTTCGATAAAGAACTTAAAGATCCATACGTTTGCAATAGGTGCGAAGATAAATGGAATAAAGAAGATTGGGTTCAAAACAAGTGGTGCACCAAACAAGATTGGTTCGTTTACACCGAAGAATGTAGGAACTACTGAAGCACGTCCGATTGCACGATTACGCTTAGACTTACACAACCACATAAACATGAATGGAACTACAAGAGTTGCTCCTGTACCACCCATAGTGACGATAAACATTTGTGTACCAGATGTAAGGATCTTATCAGCGTGCATACCTTGTTGAAGAAGGTTCAAGTTGACTTCGGCATTTGCATAAGTAATCGCTGCAATGGCAGGTTCAACGATAGATGGGCCGTGAATACCGACAAACCAGAAGAAGGCAAATGCACCAAAGATAATGGTAATACCAAGATAGCCATCAGCTGCAGAGAATAATGGTGCAAAGAATTTACCGATTGATTCTGCAACGCTTGCACCAACAAATTGACGAGCGAGCAAGTCAAGAGCATAGAGAGAAACAACTGAAAGCGTAAACGGAATAACATCTTTAAAGACTTGTGAGATATTGGGTGGAACTTCGTCAGGCATGCGAATAGTAACGTTGTTCTTCACACAAACCTTATAGATAGCTACAGTTACAAAAGCTGCCAGGAAGGCTGAAAGCAACCCTTTTGTTCCAAGGAAACCAGTTGCAAAGCCACCCTCGATTGGGTCAGCTGCTAACATCAGCAAACCAACAATAGCTGCTAAGAGCGTTGACATATAGTTGATTTGATTGGTTTTCTCCATACTACGATTGACGGAGTCTGTTAAAGATTTAGCAGTGGTACCAGCTACCAAGACTGCTAGAATCCCCATAGAGTAGCTGTAAGGTTTCATCAAAAGTGCTACTACTTCATCAGACCATTTAAAGCCCCAAGAGTTTGGAACAAAAGCAATCAAGATAAAAATACTTGAGAAGAGAATGACTGGCATTCCTGCGATAAATCCATCCCGAATAGCACGAAGATAGATATTTCGAGATAGTTTTTCAAAGAAAGGCTTCCCTTTCTCGATATAGGCAATTAACTTATTCATTATTTAGCTCCTCTTTTATAAAGTTCAATTAAATGATGCATCAAATCTTTTAGCAAAATAGTTGTCATCAAGTGATCTTGGCCATGCATCATGGTCACGCTATAAGCCAAATCGTCACCAGCAGCTTCCTTGGTTAAAAGACTCGTTTGCGCGTGGTGTGCTTCAGCGATACAGCTACTAGCTTCCTCAACTAAGCTATCCGCTTTAGCAAAATCACCAGCTTCAGCAGCCTTCAAAGCTTCCAATAATTTTGAACGAGCATCGCCAGCATAGGCTACGATTTCAAAACCTAACAATGTTACTTCTTCTCTATTCATGATAGAATTCTCCTTATATATTTTTTAGTAGATGTTATGACAATAAACGTTGAATGTGTAGAACAAGATAAACTCGTTCACTCTTGTAGAGGTCAAGACCAGTTTCCTGAGCAATGACCTCATAAATTTTACTACCAATCTCGAATGCTTCTGGATAGGTATTCTTTATATGTTCTTCCATATCAAGCAAGGATTGATTATCATCGCGACTACGATCCAGATAATCCAAAAAATAATTTAGATGAATCATAAAGCGGTCGTAGAAATTATTATTTTCAGGTGTTCGCTGGATTTTATAACTCTTCAAAACGCTTTCGACCTTCTTTAATATTTCTTTTCTCTTGTCAATTGACTCAACAACTTCGACTGCATTCTCACCTTCGGCGTTAATGAAGTGATAAGCGATACGAATGATTTCGTCTTCAGGAAAATTTTCTGTCAGTTTTTGACGATAAATTTCAAAAGCTTCTTGTGCAATTTGAAAAGCGATAGGATATTTTGCAGAAATGTCAGGCAAGTTACTATCCTTATAGCGTCCTTGGCTAATAGCCTGATAAGAACAATAGATATGGTCTGTCAGAGTGACGTATAGATACTCTTGGACAGGATATTGATATTTTTTAGAAAGATTATCAATAATCTCATAAGTGACCGTAATAAAATCAAGCGGTACATCCTTGAGAAGAGCCATAAAATTTTCTCGCGACTCTTCTGTTTTCATCCGAAAAACTTTTTCAACCTGATCCTCAGAAATCAAATCTCCCTTCTTCTTACCGAATGAAATACCCTTACCAATTACGATCAACTCCTCTCCTTTGCTATTCCGCACGAGAGAAACATTGTTATTCATTGGATTTAATATCCGATACATGGCAACCTCCTTGCCCTATTATTTAAGTTTTGTGAGCATAAAAAATGACCACAAATGAGTTCAGAAAATATACCTCTGAGTCATCTGTGATCATGCCTAATATTACTTAGTAACACTCACTTTGTATTAACTTGTGACTTAAGTATAGCACAAGATTTTTATTTTGTAAACCTTTACATACAACTTTTTTTAAAAGTTTTTTAGCTAGGTTTTAGGACATAAAAGGGGGGAAATTTAGACACGTTCGGTCCATGAAGTTGCAGTTGTTTTAAGAACCTTGTTGAGTTCGTCAATGTTCTCAAATCCAGTTGTACGAAGCCATTCGCGAGCTGCCGCTTCACCGTCTTTGATGTAAGCTTCAACTGATCCAGCCCATGTTGCACGTCCGCAAAGAACACCATTGAAGTTTGCACCTGATTCGTGGGCAAAGACAAGTGTTTCTTGGAAGAGTTTAGCAGATACACCTGCACTCAAGTAGATGTAAGGAAGGTTAGTTGCTTCGTCTTGCGCTTTGAAGAAAGCAGCTGCTTCTTCACGTGTATGAACGATTTCGCCATCACCAAAACCTTCAACGTATTTCACGTTAACTGGAACTTCTACTTTCAAGACATCGATGTTGAAACGTGGGTCTGAGAAGACTTTCATGGCACCGATAACTTTGTGTGGTTTTACTTTAGCGTATTCTGCAGAACCTGCATCAGCAATCTTTTCATCGTAAGCCAAGATTTCAAGGAAGAATGGAATATCTTCAGCCACACACTCAGAACCAATACGTTCGATGTAGGCTTGTTTTTGTTGGTTGAGTTCGTCAGAGCTATCTACGTCATAGTAAAGCAAGAACTTAACAGCATCTGCACCTTGTTCTTTGATACGTTTTGCAGACCAAACATCCAAGCAGTCTGGCAAGCGTTTTGTGCTTGTTGTGTCGTATCCTGTTTTTTCATAAGCGAGGAGAAGACCTGCATTTGGTGCAAGTGCTTTTGTAGCAGGAAGTCCATACTCAGGGTCAAGAAGCATTGATGAAGCGTATTTAGTCAATTCATCCGCTACCAATACTTTAAGTTCTTCCATTTGAGCTACTGTTGGCTCTTCTGTTTGGTACTGAGCCATAAGGCGTTTCAAAGCACCACGTTGGTCAAAAGCAAGAGCTGAGATGATACCATTTTCATCAGAGAGTTTTTGCATACAAGCGCGTTTATTTTCTGTTAAAACCATTTTATACCTCTTTTACGATTAATTGGTCATATAGACCTTGATAGTTAGCCATATTGACATGACCGGTCATTTTTTCTTGAGCATTAAGCATACCAAGGACATTTGCCTTGATCAACAGTTCTTGATCAGATTCTTTATGGAACAATCCTGAAGCAATACCTGCTACTGTAGAATCACCAGATCCAACTGGGTTTACAACTTGAATTTTTGGAATATCCACTTTATAGAAAGTGTCCCCGTGTTTTGCAAAGGCACCGTTAGCACCTAACGAAACGATAATCCACTCAATTCCATCAAATAGGGGCTCTTGAAGAACCTCTTTTAATTCATCCAAGTCTTTAGAAATTTCTCTTCCTAAAAGTTGAGATAATTCTTCATTATTTGGTTTGATAACCGTTGGTTTATGTGGAGATTCAAGAACAGCCTGAAGTGCAGCTCCTGAACAGTCCAAGACAACAGGTTTACCAGCTTGGTTAGCAAGTTCAACTAGACTAGCATAATAGTCAACAGGAAGTCCTGCTGGTAGACTACCTGAAATGGCTACTACCTCTACAGTTTCTAAAAGTTCTTTGAAATGAGCCAAGAAATCTTGTCCTTCTTTTTCTTGAACTTCAGGACCTTTTTCTAGGATTTCTGTTTGATTTTCTCCATGTAGAATTGCGATACAGTTACGAGTTTCCCCTTGGATAGAAAAGAAACGTTTCGAAACTTGATCATCAATATTTTCAACTAGAAAATCACCTAGTTTACCACCAACAAGTCCAGTTGC
This sequence comes from Streptococcus sp. oral taxon 431, assembly GCF_023115445.1. Taxonomy (GTDB): domain Bacteria; phylum Bacillota; class Bacilli; order Lactobacillales; family Streptococcaceae; genus Streptococcus. Next base: position 317,193 of record NZ_JALDUI010000001.1, read on the forward strand.
GACTACAGAATCACCAAATTCTGATAGAACTCGTGTAACATTTAGACCTTTACCACCAGCTGTTTTCGTAACATCGACAACACGGTTGACAGTGTCAATTTTCAATTCATCCAAAGGATAGGATATATCAATGGATGGGTTCATTGTGACTGTTAAAATCATGAGTCACCTCTTAGTCGTGGTATTCACCGCGATCCCATTTTTCAAGGAATTCTGTAAAGAAGTTTGCATCCGTTTGATGATCGTTATGAGTTTCAACGTGTTGGATTTTAGCAATCAATTTTTTATTTTCTTCAGATGGTTTGTATTCAGCGTTGATAAAAGCTTCAATGATATCACACATGAGCAATTCACCAGTGATTTTTCCACCAAATCCGATAACGTTGGCATTCAATTGTTCTTTTGCATATAGAGCTGTTGTCATATCACGAACCAAAGCAGAACGAACACCTGGAACTTTGTTAACAGCGTTATTGATACCTACACCAGTACCACAGATACAGACACCAAGATCAGCTTGGCCACTAACTACTGCTTCACCAACTTTTTTACCAAAGATTGGGTAGTGAGTACGAGCGTGGTCATAAGTACCAAAGTCGATGACTTCATGTCCTTTTGATTTCAAAAATTCTGAAACCGCCATTTTTTCATTAGTTACGATGTGGTCACATCCAATTGCAATTCTCATTTTTATCTTACCTTTCTTTCGTTATAAAAATTAGCACATTTTATTCAACATATCGACACGAATTTGGTGACGACCGCCGTCATACTTACCATTTACAAAGCCTTTAGCAATGTTTTTAGCCAATTCGTCACCAACGAGTTGAGCACCCATAGTAATCATACGTGAGTTGTTGTGACCACGAGTCATATAGGCTGAACGTTCGTCAGATACTTCTGCTGCAACCATTCCCTTGATTTTAGTAGCAACCATAAATGGACCTGCACCATAAGCATCAATGACAATACCAAGGTTTTGTTCTTCTTTTTTAACTTCTTCAGCAACTGCAAGAGTTACATCAACGAAGTCTTGACCTTCAGCTGTAACATCCACAACGTGGAAGTTTTCTTTTTCCAAGAAATCTTTAACGACTTCTTTCAATCTCAAACCTGCAGCATCTGCACCAATAACAATAGACATATTGTATACTCCTTTTTTATAATAGACCAGTAAAAATTTTTGGGTTCTGGAAAGAAAATGACCATTACCAAGTAGTTACTGGTAGTTTTTGTTGACTATTTTAGTTTAAGAATGATTTATCTAATCACTCTTTGTAACTTCTCCTTGGAGAAATTGGAAGAATAACTTGTTAAAACAAACACAAATTGTTCTTTCTAAACATAATATACTACTATTGTTTAAAAAAGTCAACAGTTTATGTTTGTTTTTGTTTATTTTTTAGAAAATTTCTATATCAAAACCAATTTGATCACTTTGACCTGGATTTAAGATTCGAACATTTTTCTTATCTTCTAGATGATCGCCCTCTTCGAGTGAAGTTGACAAACCTGACCAAGGTTCCAGAGCAAGGAAGGGACCTTTATTAAGCGTTGACCAAACGATGAGGTTTGGAAACTCCTTAAAGTCTAGTTTCAACCCTTTATCATGCTTACGTGACCGTAAGGAAACAGAGCGAGAGGCTAACTCGTCTAAAGTCACAGCATCATAGCTAAAGAAATCATAGTTTAGATCCAATTCTTTTTGGTCTTTTAACCAGCTACTTCTATCTTGAAAATCTAACATCCCTGTTTCTGGGAATGGTTTAGGAACTGTACAAGTTTCTGACTTTTCAAATTCAAGATAGTAGTCTTCATAAGCTTCATCATCAAATAAAGGACAGTTAAAGCCAGGATGTCCACCAATAAAGTAAGGCATTTTCTTATCTGTTTCCTTATTGGTAACTTGATACTGTGTTCGAATAGTCTTTCCCGTAACAGTATAAGTTATTTCTAGACGAAAATGATAGGGATAATTCTCATACATTTCTTGGTCATCTTCGATCGCAAAGGTGACAGAATTCTCTGTTTGTTCCACTAATTCAAATTCTTTTTTTCGAACCAATCCATGACGTGGAATTTTACCTTTTACTTGACTACCATCTTCTTGATCATACAAGACAGTATCATTTCTAACGGATCCACAGATTGGAAATAAAACAGGTGCTTGTCCACTCCAGTAAGTTGGATCTCCCTGCCACAAATACTCAATTCCATCTTTATCTTTTATTGAAGAAAGTGCACCACCAAAAGTTTGAAACTGTACACTTAGCTGTTCTGTTTTTAATTCAATCATTAGAATTACCTCCATTTATTTAAGGCCTAAAAAAACTAGGCTGTCGACTCCAGATTTGGAAACTGACAACCTAGTTTTTACAATTTACATTTTTAGGAGCGAATTATTTTGCGTTTGCTGCGTATTCTTCATTACGTTTGATCATTTGTTTTCTGTACCATGCAAAGATACCAACGTAGAATACTAGGAATACTAATGCGCCAAGGATTGCTTTGATATCACCAGTTGTAGCGTTACCAATTGCCCAACCAAATAGTTTTTCGATTGGTCCTTCAAGAGTTGAGTGAGTAATCAATTGAGTTTGGCTTACACCTTCTGGGAAGGCACCTACACCTTTAGCAAGTTCTGTTGCAAATGGTGCGATAAGTGTACCTGAAAGAAGGAAGAGTGGCAACAAGAGTGTTCCGAAGATAATCATACGGAGCAATTTACCACGAGTAACTACCAAGAGAGCTGGAGTTACACCCATTGCGATGATACCAGCAAGTGGCAAGATACCATTTCCGACATTTGAAAGAAGCACTGCTTCAACCAACATGATTGGTGCAAGTACGTTGGCACAAGCCCAGATTTCAGCACGACCAGCGATAAATGGCCAGTCAAGACCGATGTTGAATTTACGTCCTTGAAGACGTTTAGTAGCAACGTTTGTAATACCTTGTGAAAGTGGTTCTACGGCTGCGATAAACCATGAACCGATCAATGAGAAGAGCTCCAAGCAGACACCGGCAGTCAAACCAAGTGACAACCAACCTTTAATAACAAGTTCCCATTTATCAGCACCTTCAACACCAGGAACTGGATGTGGAGTTCCCATCAAACCGATAACGATACCAAGGATGAAACCGATGAAGAATTTAGATCCCCAGAAACCGATTCGTTTATTCAATTTAGCAGCGTCAAAGTCGTATTTATCAAGACCTGGGAAGAGTTTATCAAAAATCTTATCCAAAACCATGATAACTGGGTTCATCATGTAGTTCATGTGAGTTGAAGTCATTGGTGATGAACTTGGTGCGTTAAGAAGGTCATCAAATGTTGGTTTCATCAAGTCAGAGTTGATGATTTTAAGAACCCCAACAAGAACAACTGCTGCAGTCGCGATGAAGAGTGAAACTCCTTGGCTAACTCCATTGTTGTCAGCGTACCATTTAATCAAAAGACCTGTGATAGACAAGTGCCAGATATCAAAGATATCGACGTCAAGTGTATCAGTTTTCTTCATTGCAAGCATCACAATGTTGACGATCAACATCACAAGCAAGAAGTAAAGTGTCCAAGCTGAACCCCAAGTGATTGTAGCAAGTGGTGCCCAACCAACGTCGGTAATATTCAATTGAATACCAGTGTTTTCAACGAATTTTGCAAGAGACGCTGAGAAAGCACCATTTAACATACCGATGATAGCACCGATACCAGTAAGAGCGATGGCAAGTTTGATACCACCTTCAAGCGCCTTGGAGAATTTCACTCCAAAAAGTAGAGCCAATAGTGTCAAAATGATCAGCATGATGATCGGTCCACCCATTTCCAAGATAGGCTTGAACACCTTATTGGCTAGTTCGATAATGATATCCATAATTTTCCTCCCTTTATTTTTATGGAATATTTACAAATTAATAATTAGCTTAGACCATGTTCTTTGATAGCTGCTTCAATATTATCATAGACTGGAGCGCTCATAGCTGGAATACGGAACAAGATTGGTCCTGCTTCAACAACTGGGATACCTGGTTCAAAACCTAAATCAGTAGCAGCGATTGGTGTGAAGATATCATAACCTTTAATCAAGTCTTCATTGACATCTTTTACCATAACAGCATCACATTGAACATCGTACCCACGGTTAGAAAGTTCTTCTTCAAGAGCACTTTTAATTTGGTGGCTTGAGTTAACACCTGCACCACAAGCAGCAAGAATTTTAATCATTTGGATTTCCTCCGTTTTTATATAAAAATTATTAACAAATTAAGCAGTCGCTTCTGAGATGTATTGGAACAAAGCTTCAGGTTCCTTAATCTTAGACAGCGCTTCAAGATGACCATTGCCTGTAAAGAAGTCCATCAACTGCGCAAGAATATTTGTTTGACTTGAGCTTGAATTGTTGATGATAAAGAACAACAATGAAACTTCTACTTCCTTATCAGGAGCAATCATATTGTGGAACGTTACTGGTTTTTCCAGACGAACCACGACAACATTTTCAGTTAGATTATGAATTGTATCAGTATGGGGGATAGCTACGTTAGGCAAATCCTTCCCTAAAAACTCCATATCCAAACCAGTTGGGAACGATTTTTCACGTTCAATCAAGGCCGATCGATAGGTCTCTGTAACAACTTTCTTTTCTTCCAATAGGGTTGCAACTTGATCGAAAAGTTGCTCTTGATTATCTGCTTCTAAGCAAAAGACTAGGTCTTTGTCAAAGAAATGATCTAATCCCATGACCTTCTCCCTTCATATTTAACTTTTATGGTATAAGTATAACACTATATGAAACCGTTGTCAATATTTTTTGTTGCATTTTGTTTGATTTTTATTTTTTTTGTTTACGAATTAAACATTTGCTAATTTCAAACATATTTTTTATAAATTTCTTAATAAGTATAATAAAAAAACAGGAATGACTCCTGTTTTCACGATTTTAACTTTTTTATTGGTCCAACTTTCTTCCACCATTGGAAGGAGATTTTTTAATACCTATGGAACACCTTCAAGAGAAACATATCTAAACTTACCATCATCGGATTTAAAAACCCAGATAATTAAATATTTACCATTCTTAGCAATACAGTTTACTACGTAGGCCTCATAGCCACCGATAGTTGATTTTGCCCCCCATACCTTGGAAAATTCTTGACTTTTCTGTTTAGATTCATAAATGCTAGTTGAAATTTGAACAGTTTCAAGTGCAGCGTACTCACTTTCACTAATACCAAACTGCTAAGGTTTAAAGGTATTGAAAGTTACAATATTGACATCCGTCCCATCACAGTACTGAATGTCACCTCCACCTTCAATTTCTTTGGAACGAACCCATGATTTAGGAATTTTCACATAGCCATAATCATCTGAACCTACTATTTGAGTTTCTTATGTCTGGCTAGATAAGAAAGGCGATGATTAAGTGCCACTGGGCCGGACGTGATTTGCAACCACGTAAAAAAAGCCTCAGTATTCGCACTGCTGGTGCTTTTCCATTGCTCATGGCTTAGAAAACTATCACTTTTTCGCAGAATCCGTATAACACATTTACGGAGCAGGTGCAAGAAAATGCGTTTTTTGAGAAGTTCTGACTAAAAATACGTCTATTTATTTTTTATTGTTTTTTATTGTAGAGCAGACCCAACCGAATGAACATAGGTTGTAGAAAGCAAATGAAAAAACTGCAAGGATGATAGCTCCTGTATCTAAATAACCTCTTTCAAGACCGTTTTTCAACAACAACAAGCCTGTAGTTTCGACAACGATCAAAAATAAAAATATATAAAAAATTTTCACATTAAGCATATTGTTACCGCTTTCTTTTTATTTGGTTTTATTGTATAATAAAAGTTGAAAAAAATCAAAAAAACATAACCATCCATCTAACGGCTGGTTTGCACCAGAACGCTATAATCCCAAATTACCAGCCAGCGCCTAAAGACGCTGGCTTTCACCTTGTTCAATCCTCATTGCTCTTGACTCGTCACTTGCCTCTTAAAAAGGCGTGAGTATTACTTGCTACTATCCCCTAAAGGGATCCTCATATTCTTTTACACTCAATTTATCTAGTGATAGATCATGCTTTACTTATTTTCAAATTTTCATACTCGTTTAGAAATCATCCACTGGATAATTTATTCACTCTTGAATATATTTCTTAATTGTGGCTTCATTAAGCCCTACTGTACTCACATAATAACCTTCCGCCCAGAAATGTCGATTCCCAAACTTGTATAGTTGATTGAAATAAGATATGAACAAAGAGATTAGGAAAGTCAAATCAATTTCTAAAAATGTTTTAGAATCTGTAGTATACTATTCTAAGTTCAATCTGCTATACTTGAGGTTGGCGCGTTTGTCAAACATTAAGAAAAGAGGCTGGGCAAAAAATCTTTAAAATCAGAAAAACGCATAATATCAGGTGTTGAAAACCTTGATACTATGCGTTATATTTTTTCCATTTTCGGAGAAAATTGACTTTTTACCCAGTCTCTTAAAAAATCATTATTTTATATTTATCTTATTTTTTCTTGAGATCTCAACTATTCTTCATCCATACTCAATACGCTGAGGAAGGCTTCTTGTGGTACTTCTACAGAACCGATGGCTTTCATGCGTTTCTTACCAGCTTTTTGTTTTTCAAGGAGTTTGCGTTTACGAGAAACGTCACCACCGTAACACTTAGCAAGTACGTTCTTACGAAGAGCCTTGATATCAGTACGAGCCACAATCTTGTGCCCAATAGCTGCTTGAATCGGCACTTCAAATTGTTGACGAGGGATGATTTTCTTGAGCTTATCAACAATGAGTTTCCCACGTTCATAAGCAAAGTCTTTGTGAACAATAAAGCTAAGAGCATCCACCTTATCACCATTAAGAAGGATATCCATTTTCACCAGCTTAGATGGACGATACTCTGACAACTCGTAGTCAAAACTTGCATAACCACGTGTTGAAGATTTGAGCTTATCAAAGAAGTCAAAGACGATTTCAGCAAGTGGAATTTGATAGATAACATTGACTCGGTTATCATCAATATAGTCCATAGTTACAAAATCCCCACGTTTGCGTTGAGCCAATTCCATTACTGCTCCGACAAACTCCTGCGGTACCATGATTTGAGCTTTAACATAAGGTTCTTCAATGGTAGCAATTTTGGTTGGGTCTGGGAATTCAGACGGGTTTGACACATCCATAGACTCACCATCAGTCTGATTAACCTTGTAGATAACAGATGGCGCAGTCATAATAAGGTCGATGTTAAACTCACGTTCCAAACGTTCCTGAATAACATCCATATGAAGAAGTCCAAGGAAACCACAACGGAAACCAAATCCAAGAGCCTGGGATGTTTCTGGTTCAAACTGCAAGCTGGCATCATTCAGTTGCAATTTTTCAAGAGCTTCACGAAGGTCATTGTATTTATTAGACTCGATTGGATAGAGACCTGCGAAAACCATCGGATTCATCTGTTTGTATCCTGAAAGTGGTTCAGTCGCTGGATTTGTCGCCAAGGTTACTGTATCACCGACACGTGTGTCCTGAACAGTCTTGATAGAAGCCGCGATATAACCAACGTCACCCGTCGCAAGGAAATCACGTCCTACAGCTTTAGGTGTGAAAATTCCGACTTCAGTTACATCGAAGGTTTTACCATTGCTCATGAGCTGAATTTTATCACCAGGTTTGACTACTCCATCCATGACACGAACTTGGAGGATAACTCCACGATAGGCATCGTATACTGAGTCAAAAATCAAAGCTTTCAATGGTCCAGACACGTCACCAGTTGGTGCTGGCACTTTTTCGACAATTTGTTCGAGAATTTCTTCGATACCGATACCTGCCTTGGCTGAAGCCAATACAGCCTCGCTAGCATCTAGACCAATGACATCTTCGATTTCTGTACGCACGCGCTCTGGATCTGCAGCTGGCAGGTCAATCTTGTTAATAACTGGCATGATTTCCAAATCATTATCCAAGGCCAGATAAACATTGGCAAGGGTTTGAGCCTCAATCCCTTGGGCAGCATCAACGACCAAAATAGCACCTTCACAGGCAGCTAGGGAACGTGAAACCTCATAGGTAAAGTCCACGTGTCCAGGTGTGTCAATCAAGTGGAAGATATAAGTCTCACCATCTTTAGCCGTATAATTAAGCTCGATAGCATTAAGCTTGATCGTAATTCCACGCTCACGCTCTAAATCCATACTATCAAGAAGTTGGGCCTGCATTTCACGACTGGAAACTGTCTCTGTCTTTTCCAAAATACGGTCAGCTAGTGTTGACTTTCCATGGTCAATATGGGCGATAATAGAGAAGTTACGAATCTTCTCCTGTCGTTTTTTCAATTCTTCTAAGTTCATCATTCTCTTCCTTTCAGGGTATCTATTAATTATAAATTGTTTTTAACATTTTGACAAGACCATACCCTGTTAGGAGTACTAATCTTCAGCAACAAAGCCATCATTTTCGATGAAATAGTGCTCAGTCATACCTTGGTCGGTAAAGACAATACCGTGAAGGACACCGCCGTAAACAGCTCCTCCATCCATTCCAATCTTACCGTCTTCTGTCATCCAAAGTTCAGATGTACCAGGTTTTTGATCCAACAAACCATAGACTGGTGTATGTCCAAAGACAATGGTTTTTCCAGTATGATTGGCTGCTTCGTGAAATGGTTTTCTGAGCCATACCTTCTTATAATCAGTAGTATCATGCCAATCATCCAAAGTCAAATCAATACCGGCATGAACAAAGATATACTTATCTGTTTCAATGACAAAAGGCATCTGACGAATAAATTCCACTAAGTCGGCTGCTTCTGTTTCAACACGCTTTGCATCTGCTACTCCATCTACTGGTGCATCCAGTGGGCGTCCCAAAATAGAATTAATAGTTGTATCCCCACCATTTCGACGATAGTGGTCATAACTTTCTTCAGGATTATCCAACCAAGTTAAAAACATATACTCATGATTTCCTGATAAGCAGATAGCTCCCTGATTGTCGACCAAGTCTTTGACCATTTCTAGAACTCGGCGACTATCTTCTCCTCTATCAATCAAATCTCCAAGAAAGAGTAATTGAGTCTTACCATCCCATGTTTTAAGTAAGTCTTCTAACATTCCAGCTTTTCCGTGGACATCACCAATTACATAATAGTCTGTCATTTATTTCTCCTTACTTTGTAATAATTCTCTCGCTTGAGTCAATGCTGCTTCTGTCACATTCTCCCCAGCCAACATCTTAGCGACTTCTTCAATCCTTTCATCAACTGTTAGCAAGCGAACTGTTGAAATAGTCGAATGTTCATTGCTAATCTTTTCGATGAAGAACTGATAATCTGCAATCGCAATAACTTGCGGAAGGTGAGAAATAGCTAATACTTGACCGTGCTGTCCAATTTTGTGAATTTTTTGTGCGATGGCTTGAGCTACACGCCCTGAGACTCCCGTATCCACCTCATCAAATACGATACTGGTCTTGCCTTCCTTACGAGAAAAAGCGGACTTGATAGCTAACATCAAACGAGACAACTCTCCACCAGAAGCTACTTTTACCAATGGTTTAAAATCTTCTCCAGGATTGGTTGAAATGTAAAATTCAACACTCTCATTACCTTCACGACTGAATTTTCCTTGACTAAAACGAACTTGAAATTGTGCTTTCTCCATGTAAAGGTCTTGCAATTCTTGCTTGATTTCAGCTTCTAAGTCCTGCGCTATTTTATGGCGAGCTTGAGCAACTTGACCTGCTAGGTCCACAAGATTTTTTTCAAGTTTCTTGAGTTCGATTTCCATATCTTCAGAAGAGAGATTATTTCCTGTTAGAAGATTGTATTCGTCTGTAATCTTGGCAAAGTATTCTAGGACATCATCTACACCACCACCATACTTACGGGTAATAGTGTGAATCAAATCTAGTCGGCTTTCAACCTGCATCAGACGATTACCATCAAAATCTAAATCATCGATAATGGATTCCAATCGCTTGGTGATATCTTCTAGGACATAATAGGATTCAGAAAGGGAACTTGAAATCTCACGATACTCTGAATCGAACTCTTCAAGACTTTCCATATCATTCATGGCCGAACGAACATTTGCAAGGCTTGAAAATTCTTCATTATCAAGCATACTATAAGCATTAGTCAAAGTATCAGCGATATGTTTATGGTTCAGTAGTTTGTCTCTTTCTTGATTAAGGAAAATATCTTCACCAGCTTTCAAATTAGCTGATTCAATCTCAGCCATCTGAAATTCCAACATTTCAATTCGAGCCTTGTGTTCCTGCTGATTTTTTTTGATGTCAAGCACTTGCTTGCGCATACGGCGGTAGTTATCGAAGCTCGTCTGATAGGCTTCTTTTAATTCGAAGAAAGAGGCATCCCCAAACTCATCCAACATCTGGATATGTCGATGTGGGCGCATTAACTCCTCTTGGTCATGTTGACCATGGATATCAACTAGCTGTTGACCAATCGTCCTTAATACTGAAAGATTAACCATCTGTCCATTGACACGACTGATGCTCCGACCGTTTTGTAAAATTTCGCGACGAATAATGATTTCATCACTCAATTCTAATCCTTGTTCATCAAAAATTTCTTCTAGTGCGCGATTACTTTCAATTGAAAAAAGACCTTCAATTTCCGCTTTTGGAGCCCCATGACGAATAACTTCTGTTGTAGCTCTGGCTCCCAACATCATATTCATAGCATCGATGATGATTGATTTACCCGCACCTGTTTCACCAGTTAAAACTGTCATCCCTTGTTCAAAGTTCAAAGAAATTGATTCGATGATAGCAAAATTTTTAATCGAAATTTCCAGTAACATATAATCCTACCAATTTTTAACTTGCTCAAAAATATCTTTGGCTGTTTCTTCACTTCTCAATACCATCAAGATGGAATTATCATCAGCAATACAGCTAAAAATTTGGTCAGAAAAAACAGTCATCAACTGACTCTTGACGAAAATAGTATTCCCTGGAATAACTTGCAAATTGATCATATGCCCCATGCGTTCAGCATGAATAATATTATTTTCTGCCAACTGCAAGCTTCTAACGATTGATTTTGGTAATTCATAGATGTAAGTATTGTCTTTCAATGGAATTTTTACAATACCTAATTCTTTAATATCTCGGGAGACTGTTGCTTGAGTAGCAGAGATACCAGCTTCTCTCAAGTGTTCAACGATTTCTTCCTGTGTGCCGATTTGATAATCTGTAACAAATCTTCTAATCTTTTCAAGTCTCTCTTTTTTATTCATCTTTAAACTCTCTATGTGCTCTCTCTACAACTTTTTCTATTTCAGTAACAACCTGATTGCTTGCTTGTTCCTCTTTACGCAAATAAGCAAGAAACTCTATATTTCCGTGTCCTCCTTGTATCGGAGAAAAATCCAATCCTAAAACGGAAAATCCTTCTTTGACAGCCATTTCCGTTACTGATTCCAAGACATGTTGGTGAACCTTGGCATCTCTGATAATCCCATTCTTACCAATCTGCTCACGGCCAGCCTCAAACTGAGGCTTGATGAGTGCGACAACTTGTCCTTGGTCAGCTAAAACTCGGTGTAATGCTGGTAAAATGAGGCCTAGGGAAATAAAACTAACATCGATACTTGCAAAACTCGGTTCTTGTTCAAAGTCAGTCTTTTCAGCATAACGGAAGTTAAACTGTTCCATACTGATAACACGTGAGTCTTGTCTTAATTTCCAAGCAAGCTGGTTAGTCCCGACATCAACTGCAAAAACTAGTTTAGCACCGTTTTGTAACATGACATCAGTAAATCCTCCTGTAGAAGCTCCGATATCAATGGTCGTTTTATCTTCAACAGTTAAATCAAATTTTTCTAAAGCCTTCTCTAGCTTCAAACCACCACGACTAACATACTTGAGCTTCTCACCCTTGAGCTTCAACTCTGTATCATCAGGAATTTTTTCTCCAGGCTTATCGAATCGTTCGCCATTAAGCACAGCGACCACTAAACCTGCCATAACTCCACGTTTAGCTTGTTCTCTAGTTTCAAATAAACCTTGTTTATAAGCTAGAACATCTACTCTTTCCTTAGCCATTGATTCTCAAACTTTCTACTATTTTTACAATTGGTTCCTTGTCAAAGCTCACAACTTGGCTAATCTCTTCAAGTTTCGCATTAGCTTGATCCAAAGTTTGATTGCAAAACGCTATCGCCTGGTCTAATCCCAACAATGCAGGATAAGTTGACTTTTCGGCCTGCAAGTCTTTCTGGGGTGTTTTCCCAATTTCCTCAAAGCTAGCAGTAACATCAAGCACATCATCTCTCACTTGGAAAGCAAGCCCAATCAACTCGCCAACTGTTTTAAGCTGTTTCTGAAGATTTTCATCCAATCCAGCAATGATGCCAGCCGCTTGGAAAGGAAAGGCTAAAAGTTTACCCGTTTTATTAGCATGAATGGTCTGAAGTTCCTCTAAATTCAAGTGTTTTCCTTCACCTTCCATATCCAATACTTGACCAGCTACCATTCCCATACTTCCAGAAGCAAGGGATAAATTAGATATTAAATCTACCTTGGTTTGACTAGGTAAATCAGCTTGAGCAATTAAAGCATAGGGATCCAAAAAAAGCGCATCCCCTGCTAAAATAGCTAGAGCTTCACCATACACCTTATGGTTGGTCAAACGCCCCCGACGAAAATCATCATTATCCATAGCAGGAAGATCATCATGGATCAAACTTCCTGTATGAATCATTTCTAGTGCCGCTGCAACTTGAGCATGTTCCTGAGTGATAGGCACTTGCAAGGAGTCCAAAACTTCTAAAAGTAAATATGGACGAATCCGTTTACCACCAGCATGGACGGAATAGAGAACAGCCTCTCTTAAATTGGATGAAAATTGTTGGTTGCCATAAAAGTCTTCAAGAGCTGACTCGACCAAAGCTAGTTTTTCCTGCTTGTTCATACCAGTTCACTTTCTGTTCCATCTTCTTGCATCACCTTGACCAAGGTCTTTTCAGCCTTATCAAGTGTCGCCTGCAATTCTTTGGATAAGAGCATTCCTTTTTGAAATGCAGAAATAGCATCTTCCAAAGCAATTTCACCATTTTCTAAGCTTTGAACAATCGTTTCAAGTTCTGCTAGATTTTCCTCAAATTTCTTTTGTTTTGACATCTTTAACCTCTAATTCTACTTGACCGTCCCGCATCAACAGTGATACTTGGTCATTTTCTTTCAAATCTTTCGCAGAAGCGACTACGACTTCTCCTTTTTTGACAATTGCATAACCTCTGGCTACAATTCGACTAGTATCTAGCATAAGGAGAGCTTCTGATAGACGTTTTACTTCTGCTACTTTTGCATCATAGGTCACAGCCATCTGGCTTCGCAGCAGTTTCTTTAATTGCTGGATATGATCCTGATAACGCTGGATTTTGATGATTGGTGATAATTGTTCCAAACGGTGGACTTGTTCTTGCACCTTTTGTTGATTACGAACCAATTCAGCATTCAATCCTTGCTTCAGTCGCAGCTGTAACTGATCCAAGCGTTGTAGATAACCGTCATATAAACGCTCTGGTTGTCTGAAGATGACCGATTGACTGAGGATTCTCAAAGCTTCTTTTTTCTTTGACAAGGTATGCTTAACTGCTGTAGTCATTCGTTTTTCTTGATTCTGAAGATAGGCCAAAAGATCTAACTTAGTTACTGGTGTAGCGAGTTCAGCAGCAGCTGTCGGCGTTGCCGCTCTCTTGTCAGCAACAAAATCAGCCAAAGTGACATCTGTTTCGTGACCCACACTTGAAATGATGGGTAACGGTGATTCAAAGATAGAGCGAACTACAATCTCTTCGTTAAAGGCCCAAAGATCTTCAATGGATCCACCACCACGTCCAATAATCAGAACATCTAAATCCTCACGTTCATTGGCTCGAGTTATATTACGAGCAATTTCCTCTGCAGCACCCTCACCTTGAACTTTAGTAGGATATAAGACAATTTCCACACCAGGGAAGCGTCTGCTAACTGTCGTAATAATATCCTGAATGACAGCTCCGCTACGGCTGGTCACCACACCTATTTTTTTTGAAAATTGTGGTAAAGATTGTTTAAATCGCTCTTGAAACAAACCTTCTTCTGCCAGTTTCTTCTTAAGTTGTTCAAATTGGATAGCTAAAGCACCAACACCATCTGGTTCAGCTTTTTCAATGATAATCGAATAACTTCCGCTTGGCTCATAGACTTGAACACGACCAACCACATTGATCTTCATCCCTTCTTCTAAATCAAAACCTAGTTTCTGATAAATACCTGACCAAATGGTTGCCTGAATAACCGCTCGATCATCCTTAAGAGAAAAATACTGATGAGTTGGTCGCTTGCGGAAGTTAGAGACTTGACCAGTTAAATAGACCCGTTCCAAGTAGGGGTCTTTATCGAATTTCATTTTTAAATACTTGGTCAACGTTGCTACCGATAAATACTTTTCCATCTCTACCTCCTTCTTTTCTCTAGTTTTTCCTGGGTATTATTATACCAAAAAAACGTTTAAAAATCTTGAATTTCCACCTAGAATAGTGAAAATACAGGGAATTTATGTGTGAATTAATTTCTTAATATTTTTGCCCCTTTTTTGCCCCCTGAACAGAAAAAAAAGCCCTTCGGATAAAATCCGAGGGGCTTAAATCTTGTTTAATCAAGAGCCGAACTTTTGAGTTTCAAGGTTCGGGATAAAATAGTTCACTGAACTATTTTATTTTTTAAGGTTGTAGAATGATTTCAATCCACGGTATTCAGCTACTTCACCAAGTTGATCTTCGATACGAAGCAATTGGTTGTATTTAGCGATACGGTCAGTACGTGAAAGTGAACCAGTCTTGATTTGTCCTGCGTTAGTTGCAACTGCGATGTCAGCGATTGTTGAATCTTCAGTTTCACCTGAACGGTGTGATACAACGGCAGTGTAACCAGCTTCTTTAGCCATTTCGATAGCGTCGAATGTTTCAGTAAGAGTACCGATTTGGTTAACTTTGATAAGGATTGAGTTAGCAGCGCCTTCAGCGATACCTCTTTCAAGGTAAGCAGTGTTTGTTACGAAGAAGTCGTCACCAACCAATTGAACTTTACCACCAAGACGTTCAGTAAGAGCTTTCCATCCATCCCAGTCGTTTTCGTCCATACCATCTTCGATAGTGATGATTGGGTATTTGTTTACCAATTCTTCAAGGTAGTCGATTTGTTCTGCAGAAGTACGAACAGCTGCTCCTTCACCTTCGAATTTAGTGTAGTCGTAAACTTTACGTTCTTTATCGTAGAATTCTGATGATGCACAGTCAAATCCGATAAATACGTCTTTACCTGGAACATAACCAGCAGCTTCGATAGCAGCAAGGATAGTTTCAACACCGTCTTCAGTTCCTTCGAAACGAGGAGCGAATCCACCTTCGTCACCTACGGCTGTTTCAAGACCACGAGATTTAAGGATTTTCTTAAGAGCGTGGAAGATTTCAGCACCCCAACGAAGAGCTTCTTTGAATGTTGGTGCACCAGCAGGTACGATCATGAATTCTTGGAAAGCGATTGGAGCATCTGAGTGAGATCCACCGTTGATGATGTTCATCATAGGAGTTGGAAGAACTTTAGTGTTGAATCCACCAAGGTAGCTGTAAAGTGGGATTTCAAGGTAGTCAGCAGCAGCACGAGCTACAGCGATAGACACACCAAGGATTGCGTTAGCACCCAATTTACCTTTGTTAGGAGTTCCGTCAAGTGCGATCATAGCACGGTCGATAGCTTGTTGGTCACGTACATCGTAGCCGATGATTGCTTCAGCGATGATGTTGTTTACGTTGTCAACAGCTTTTTGTGTACCAAGACCACCGTAACGAGATTTGTCACCATCACGAAGTTCAACTGCTTCGTGTTCACCAGTAGAAGCTCCAGATGGAACCATACCACGTCCGAAAGCACCTGATTCAGTGTAAACTTCTACTTCAAGTGTTGGGTTACCGCGTGAGTCTAGGACTTCGCGAGCGTAAACATCAGTAATAATTGACATTTTTTACTCTCCTTATTGAGTTAAATTTTTTACACCTCTATGATACCTTAAAAAGACACCTTTTTCAAGGAAAAACGTTATCTTTGTGCAAATTTTCCTTAAGTTTATAAAGTAATCGCTTTCTTTCATCTGTTTTCTCCTTTATTTTATGATATACTATTTTTATGACTGATCTATCTAAACAAATCCTAGAAAAGGCCAATGGTGGTCTTAAACTAAATCCTGATGAACAAAGACGTTTTCTCGGAACATTTGAGGAACGTGTCCTTGGCTACGCGGACCTTGAAACAGCTGATGATGATAAATTTAAAAATGGATTTTTAACAATTATAGAAACCTTTAAAAAAGAGACTCAACCTCTATTTGTCAAAATTTCTCCTCAGGTAGAGTTTGATAAACAAGTTTTTTATCTAAAACAATCCAAAGATGCTGACTGCCAAGCGACCATCGTTTCTGAAGATCATAACTCTTCTCCTTTTGGCCTAGTTATCCATAGCGATGCCCCTGTTCAAACAAGTGAAAAAGACCTCAGAAAGGCCTTTTCAGACTTATGGCAGGAAAAAGAGATGAAAAAAGCTCCTACTTCTCTTTGGAAAAAGTGGTTTGGTTAATTTTTCTTCAAAGCTAAAATTTGACCAATGTTTGCAGCTGTATCTTCTAAATAGATAGCTGCATTTTTTAGACTATCCTCAAGCGGTTCGCTTTTTTCTAGTATTGAAAAGGCAGCAACGAGATTTTCATATGGCAAGGGCGGTAAATCCTCTGACAGACTCCCACAAATAGCAATAACTGGAACACCATTTGGTGTTCTTTTTGCTACTCCGATTGGAGCCTTACCAGATAAACTTTGAGAATCTAACCTACCTTCACCGACAATAACTAGATCTGCATCTGCAACCTGTTCATCGAAGTTTATTAAATCTAAACAGGTTTGAATACCAGATACAATCTCTGCTCCTGCAAAGGCACACAAACCAGCCGCAATGCCACCACCTGCTCCAGCACCATCCAATTTTAACATTTCAGGTGCAACTTTGCGGTAAAAGTTTTCAATAGCAATATCAACGTCTTGGAATTTAGCTGGTTCCAACCCTTTTTGCTTCCCAAATGTATAGGTAGCACCGTTAATTCCACAGAGTGGATTGGTAACATCTGCTAAGATTTTAATTCGTACATCAGAAGGAATAGATATAACTTTCTCCTTTGAGATATCAGTAATTTCAAACAAAGACTGACCAATAGCTAGAAGTTCATCTCCATTTTTGTCATAGAACTGGTAACCAAGTCCTGAAGCAATACCAATCCCACCATCGTTACTGGATGTCCCACCAACTCCTATATAGATTTCTTTCATTCCTTGTTCGATTAAATATAGGATTAGTTGACCAATCCCCTTTGTTTGAATCTTCAGTGGATTTCGTTTTTCAATAGGAATTTTAGCAAGCCCAACTAGATAAGCCACCTCGAACAGAGCAAGTTCTCCTTTTTGAACATAAGTCATTTGAATCTCATCTCCAAAGGGACCTGTCACTAAAGCAGTTTTTTCTACAAGACCAAGTGAATTTTTAATGGCATCCACTGTTCCTTCCCCTCCATCGCCAACAGGTAAGAGCAAACATTTCGATTCAGGTAGAGCCTTTTTAAGGCCTCGTTTAATAGCTTTAGCTACTTCACTTGCAGGGAGACTCTCCTTAAAAGAGTCCGGTGCTATAACAATTTTCATACACTCATCTTTCTAATCAAAGGAAATCTATCAGATGCAATACTTTTGTTAAATCTCTATCTTCAATTTGAAGGGGAATTTCTCCTTTCACGATTTCTTTGGCACAAAAGCCAATCCCGATTCCAGCTCTCTTCAACATTGCTAAATCATTAGCTCCATCTCCAATAGCAATTGTTCTATCGATTGGTACCTCTAATTCATCAGCCCATCTTACTAGGGTTTCTTTTTTAACTTCTCTGCTGATAATAGAACCAATAAGATTTCCAGTTAAATGACCATCTCTGATTTCCAGTTGATTAGCAGCAAATAATGAAATCCCTAAATCTTTTACTATTCTTTCAACCACAGGTGTAAATCCACCCGAAACTAAACCCACTTCTATCTGATTTTTTTGCAGAGTGTTAATAAATTTCGCAGCATTTTTACTAAGGTGTAGTTCATGATAAATCTTATCAAAAGTATCTACAGATAGTCCTTGTAATAAAGAAACACGTTTTCTCAGGCTTTCTTCAAAATCAAGTTCTCCTCTCATAGCTTGGGCAGTCATTAGAGCTACTTCTTCTTCACATTCTGCTTCTTTCCCCAACAAATCAATAACTTCCTCTTCTATCAGTGTCCCATCTACATCCAGTACACAGAGTCCTTTAATTTTTTTCATATAATTGCCTTACTTTCAGAATCTCAAAAAATCGTATGAAGGTATCATACGATTTTAACTATTTAGTTTGCTAAACTGTGATACAAATCAAGATATGACTTGCAAGCTGTATCCCAAGAGAAATCACATTCCATAGCTTGAACTTGCATATTTTTCCAAACATCAGGATGGTTGTGATAAACATCCAAAGCTGTTTGCAAGGCCCAGTTGAGCCAGTATGGAGTTAGGTTGTTAAAGCTAAAGCCTGTACCTGTTCCTTCAATTGGATTAAAGGCTTGAACAGTATCTCTAAGTCCACCCACCTCGTTTACTAAAGGAAGCGTACCATATCTCATGGCCATCATTTGTGAAAGTCCACACGGTTCAAAGCGACTTGGCATGAGGAAAATATCACATGCTGCATAAATCTCTTGAGCTAATTTCACATCGAAAGTAATATTGGCAGAAAGTTTTTCTGGGAACACTTGACTAAACCAAGAGAAAGCTTGTTCAAATCCTGGATCTCCAGTTCCCAAGAGAACAATTTGAATATCCTCTTGAAGCATACGATGCAGGCTTTCAACCACCACATCAAAGCCCTTCTGACGAGTCAAACGTGACACGATACCAATCATTGGCACATCAGGACGTACTGGAAGACCAACTCTTTCTTGAAGTTTCGCTTTATTTTGAGCTTTTCCTGACAGATCAGTTTTATTAAAATGATACTCAAGTAAAGCATCCGTCTCTGGATTGTATAAATCAGTATCAATTCCGTTTACAATACCAGAAACTTTACCAGATTCCATACGAAGAATCTGATCGATACCACAACCAAACTCTGTAGTCATAATCTCATAAGCATAGCTCGGTGACACAGTTGATACACGATCAGCGTATAGAATACCTGCCTTCATCCAGTTGAGGCAGTCATTCCAACGAACTGTTCCATCAGCATAGCGCTCAAATCCAACCCTGAACAAGTCCCAAAGCATGCTTTCAGAGAATTGACCCTGAAATTCCAAGTTATGAATGGTCAAAACAGTCTTGATTCCTTGGTAAGCTTGAATCCATCTGTATTTTTCTTTTAACAAGAACGGAATCATTGCTGTATGGTAATCATGAGCATGGAGGACGTCAGGTATGAATCCAATACGCTCCATAGCTTCAAGGGCAGCAAGTTGGAAGAAGGCAAAGCGTTCACCATCATCGAAGTCTCCATAAACATGTCCACGGAAGAAATAATATTGATTGTCAATGAAGTAGAAGGTAACACCATTTAGAACTGTTTTCTTAATTCCACAAAATTGTCTCCGCCAACCAACATAGACTTCGA
Organism: Streptococcus sp. oral taxon 431; assembly: GCF_023115445.1. Lineage (GTDB taxonomy): Bacteria > Bacillota > Bacilli > Lactobacillales > Streptococcaceae > Streptococcus. The sequence goes on from NZ_JALDUI010000001.1 coordinate 336,938, forward strand.
ATTGAAGGACATCTTCAATCTGATCACCAAACTTGGCTTCTACCATGTCATAGTAAGGTAAGATAACAGCAACCTCATGCCCAGCTTTTACTAATGATTTTGGAAGTGCTCCGATAACGTCTCCCAATCCACCTGTTTTTGAAAAGGGAGCGCCCTCTGCTGCTACAAATAAAATTTTCATGAAAGGACATCCTCTGTTACTTTTTCGCCTTTTTTGATGACAACAGGGTTTTCTGCTGTACCTCGAATAACAACTCCCTCAGATATTTCAGCACCCTTATCGATAATTGCATACTCAACTTGTGCACCTTTTCCAACGACAACACGAGGGAAGATAAGAGACTCTTTAACCAAGCTGTCTTTATTGATACGAACATTACGCGAAATAATAGATTTATCCACTTCACCTTCAATGATACTACCAGAAGCAAATTGAGAGGTGTTCACTTTTGAACCAGAGGCGTAGTAGGTAGGTTCTTCGTTTTTAACTTTAGTATGAATCTTTTGATTTGGAGAGAACAATGAGTAGAATTTATGCTGATCAAGCATATCTAAATTAGCTTGATAGTATGTTTCTACTGAATGAATATTTGCTAGGTAACCTGTATATTCATATGCAAAAGCACCTTCTTTGGCTGCCAAATCACGAAGAACATAACGTAATTTTTCTGGATATTCTTTTTGAGCTTCTTCTTCCAAACGTTTAATCAACCATTGAGTGTCTACAACAAAGATATCTGTCGACATGTTGTAGTATTCTTGGTTTGATTTTTTATCAAAGAGTTTGTGAGAAACTACATGGTCAGTTTCATCAATATCAAGGATTGCATTCACTTCTGAAATATCTTTCTTAGGTAATTTCTTATAAACAACTGTAATTGGTGATTTTGTTGTATTATGCAAATGGAAAACTTGATTGAGATCGATATTCACTAAAACATCACAGTTCAAGGAAACTGTTTGATCTGAACCTGAACGTTTTAAGTAAGTTAAGAGTTGTTGGTAGTATTCTTTACCAACTGTACTGCTCTCTACACGAGTATTGTAGATTCCAAGATAGTAGTGGCTAAGAAGTGTATTCAAGCCCCACTCACGTCCTGAACGAATATGGTCAAATACAGAGCTGATGTTATCTTGTTGGAAAATTCCAAAGATACTACGAACGCCTGCATTAGCTAAACTTGAAAGCGGGAAGTCAATCAAACGATACTTTCCTCCAAATGGTAAAGTTGCCACTGGACGGTTACTTGTCAAGGTTGACATATCATGGAAACCAACGGTATTTCCTAAAATCGCTGAATATTTATCAATCTTCATCTGTTGCTACCCCCACTACTTCGTTATATCCGACTACTTGTACTTCTTCTGTACCATCAATTTCAACACCATCAGCGATGACTGCGCCTTCACCGATGATTGCACGTGTAATTTTAGCACCTCTACCAATAACTGCTCCACTCATGATAACAGAATCAACAACTTCCGCTCCCTTACGAACTTGAGCAGCTGTAGATAGGATTGAATGCTTCACCGTACCATTTACATAACATCCATCTACTACAAGAGAGTCTTCTACCTGAGCATATTCTCCAAGGAAGTTTGGTGGAGCGATAAGGTTACGAGAATAAATTTTCCATTGACGGTTACGGCTATCGAGAGCATTCTCTGGAGAGATGTATTCCATATTTGCTTCCCAGAGTGATTCGATAGTACCAACGTCCTTCCAGTATCCATTGAACTCATAAGCATAGACACTTTCACCAGTTTCAAGATAGTTTGGAATAACGTTTTTACCAAAATCTGACATATCAATATTAGCCTTTTCAGCTGCAACTAGCATATTGCGAAGTCGTTTCCAATCAAAGATATAAATACCCATTGACGCCTTAGTTGATTTTGGTTCAGCTGGTTTTTCTTCAAATTCGACAATACGATTATTAGCATCTGTATTCATAATACCAAAACGGCTAGCTTCTTTAAGTGGCACATCTAAGACAGCAACTGTCAAGCTGGCATTATTGTCCTTGTGTGATTGGAGCATATCATCATAGTCCATTTTGTAGATATGATCTCCTGAAAGAATTAAAACATACTCAGGATTAATGCTGTCGATATAGTCGATGTTTTGGTAAATAGCGTGACTTGTACCTTCGAACCAACGATTTCCTTCACTTGCAGAGTAAGGTTGAAGGATAGAAACACCTGAATCAATTACATCTAGACCCCAGCTCGAACCGTTCCCGATGTGATTGTTAAGAGCAAGAGGTTGATACTGTGTGATAACCCCAACATTGTGGATACCAGAGTTGGCACAGTTAGAAAGAGCAAAGTCAATGATACGATAGCGCCCACCAAATTGCACAGCAGGTTTTGCAATGCTTTGAGTGAGTTTACCGAGACGAGTTCCTTGCCCACCGGCAAGGATTAAAGCTAGCATTTCATTCTTCATTTTCTACTCCTTTTTGAGATTTATTTGATTCTTTTTTAGCGGGTTTCAAGCGACGTTTGATTTTCCAGATACTTGCCCCCAAAGCTGGCAAAGTAAAGGTCAAAGTCTGCTCATAATCCTTCCATAATCCTTCTTGAGTTTGAACGGTTTGATTGTGTTCTTTCCAAACACCTCCCCATTGTTCCAACTCTGTATTCCAAATTTCTTCATACACACCTGCAACTGGCAGTCCAATTGTGAAATCAGGACGTTCGACTGGTGCCATATTAAAGACACAGACTAGCATCTCGCCTTTCTTTCCTTTACGAATAAAGGAAAGAACACTCTGATCTCTATTATCTGCATCGATAATTTCAATTCCATCATAGCTTGTATCAATTTCCCAAAGACAACGGTGGTCCTTATAAAGTTGATTCAACTGAGATGTGAAGTATTTCATCTTGGCATTCATTGGATCTTCAAGGTTTGACCATTCTAATTGCTCTTCAGATTTCCACTCTAAGAATTGACCGAATTCGCTACCCATAAAGAGCAATTTCTTACCAGGGTGACAAATTTGATAAGTATAAAGATTTCTAAGGCCTGCAAATTGATTATAACGATCCCCCCACATCTTATGCATCATACTCTTCTTACCATGTACAACCTCATCATGTGAGAATGGTAGGAGATAATTTTCATTAAAGACATACATAAAACTGAAAGTTACAAGGTTAAAATCATACTTGCGGTAAATTGGATCTTCTTCGTAGAAACGTAGGATATCGTTCATCCAGCCCATGTTCCACTTGTAGTCAAATCCAAGTCCACCCATTTCCTTCATGCCAGTAATCTTGGTACCTGAAGAAGACTCCTCTGCAATCATCATAACATCCGGATGAGCTAGCTTAATAACATCGTTCAAACGTTGAAGGAAATAATAGCCTTCATAGTTGAGATTGCCTCCGTCTTTATTTGGTGTCCATGGAGCATTGTCATAATCTAGATAGAGAATATTACTTACTGCATCTACACGAATACCATCTAGGTGATAGAAATCAATCCAAAACTTAATGCTAGAAATCAAGAAAGATTGGACTTCATTTTTACCAAGGTCGAAGTTTAGCGCTCCCCAACCGTAATTGTTAGCCTTATTATGATCTTGATATTCAAAAGTCGGTGTGCCATCATAGTATGCCAAAGCATCATCATTGATTGTAAAGTGACCTGGAACCCAATCCACAATTACACCGATATTGTTGATATGACATTCCTCAACAAAGTCTTGAAACTCTTCTGGACGACCATAGGCATGTTCTAAAGCGAAATAACCCATGAGCTGATAGCCCCAACTCAATCCAAGAGGATGAGACATCAAAGGCATAAACTCGATATGAGTATAGTTCATCTCAACAAGATATGGGATAAGTTCCTCTTTTAGTTGAGCAAAACTATAAGGTGTTCCATCAGGATTTCTCTTCCAAGATCCTGCATGCGCCTCATAGATGTTAACTGGTCTCTCGAAAAATCCCCAACGTTTTCTACGAGCTAACCAAAGACCGTCTTTCCATTTTTTCTCAGGAATTTCTGTTAAAACAGCCCCTGTGCCTGGACGAGCTTCAAAACGAACTGCCAAGGGATCAATTTTCATGAGTTGATGCCCATTAGCACGAGTAATATGATATTTATAAATATGTCCCTCTTGAGCTAAAGTGGTAAAAACTTCCCAAACTCCAGATTCATTACGAACCATGGGGATTTGATTTTCAATCCAGTTAGTAAAATCACCAACTAGATGGACAGCTTGCGCATTTGGAGCCCAGACACGAAAAGTATAGCCATACTCCCCATCTCTTTCCTCACGATGTGCTCCCAGATAGTGCTGAAGATGGAAATTTTCACCACTGGTAAAAGTTCTTAAAGCTTCTAATGTATCCATTAAATCCCCCTTTTATTTGAAAGCGTTTTCTTATTTTTTATTATACTACCTTTTTAGAGAAGTTTCAAGTAAATTACTATATTTTAAAAAATTATTTTGAAAATCTGAAAACAATTCTCTGATGCGTCCTGGGAAAATCATTTTAATTTTCTGATTTGTCTTCACCTCTTTTCATTTTCTTACATTTTTATATAATAGTAACAAAATATTCGGATTTAAGCAATTTTTAGCCTGATATTTTTGAAAAATATATTGAAAATCCGTAAATATTGAGTTTATAACATTCAATATAGGTTGCAACTATTCAGAAACCAAGAATTTCCCCCTAAAAAATGAGAGTGGGACAGAAATCGGTAATTCGTTAGAATTCGATTTCGTTGTCCCACCTCCGCACAGTTGAGTAGGGCTGTAAAAGCTGATGAAATCAGCGTAGTAGAGCCCACTCAACCACTGCGTCTTGCTCGACATTCCAAAGACAATTGAGAGGCTAGGACTTTTGTCCCAGCCTCATCTTTATTTACTATTCTTTACGATTTATCTGCGCTTCCCTGAAAAACAAATTTCTCTGGATACTTTTTGATAAAACTTAGTTCATTCTCATTTCCATCATAATCATAGATAAAATCATCTGCTTGCTCCAATTTCTCATAAAAAGCATCACCATACTCTTCTTCCATCTGTGCTAGCAGCTCAGATCTCTCTTCTCTAACAAAGGAGATAGTTCCGCCAAAGTATGCAAGGAGATTTCTGAAATTAGAAGCATGCTCCTTCATTCCAAATAGTTCGAAGCCCTTTAAAGTATCTTCCCAGACAATCCCTGTCGAATTATCGAAAAATTGATAGTGGCCTCCATTGTTTACTTCGATAAAATACCAGATAATTGCCAGAAGGTATCTTTGTTCTAAAGTAAACATTTTTGCAGAATCGAGATAGTCTTCATAGGTGTTATAGATGTTAACAGTTTCGTATACTGGTTTAATAATATCCCATGAGTCTTTTGCCTTTTGGACGTCTTCTATCGTAATATTCTTGTATAATTTCTTATTCTGTGCAATTTTTATTTCTTGATTAGTTTCATTAACATCTTCAAAATAGTATTTTTGTAACAAGGGATAAGCTGTTGGCCTGTTTTCAAAAACTTGCTTTAGAGAACCTACTTTAACCAACTCAATACACCAATCAATGACTGGACTTGTTGGGGAGGCAGCATTTTTGATAGCATTTTCTAATAAATCTAGAGCCTGATTAGCTTCAGTTTCAAAGTCCTTGTTCGGATTACTAGATAAACGCCAATGGGTAAAACCATTTCGATAATACCAAATAGCATCCCTGTCTTCTTCAGAAACCATCTCTAAAACTCTTTTGGCTTCTTCGAATTGACTCCAATTATTATAGACTTTGGCTAGTTCACTAAGTACTTGACCACTTAAATTTTCTAAGCCAAGCTCTGAGAGGATTTCCTTTATCTTTTCGAATTGGTAGGTATGCTTAATGTCTTTGAGACATTGAAGTTTCTCCTCTTCATTTAAGGTGACGAATTTTTCCAGAGTAATTGTATTGATATCCATAGCTATCTCCCGCTAAAAATAATGAGCTTTAATAATTTTAATTCAATTATTAATGAAACTTCTGCTTTTTCTATCTGTCTAGAACTTGAAAATAAACTACTTTTTCTGAAAAATTTTAGGTTTACTTTGAACTTCAACGGAGACTTTCTAAAAGTATAGGCCGGGATCAAAAATCCCAACCTCGCTTTTTAGTAGAAATGAGTCTTTGAAACATTTTTGTTTATTCATTGGATTCTGCAAGATAGTTTTGTCCTACACTTCTCTGACTCTGTCTTCAATCTAAGACTTACGCTAAAACATTCAAGACTGCCACACTGACATCGTCAATAGCATTTTCTTGATTAGAACGGCTATTAGTTACCAACATTTCAAGGTTCCCTGCATTTTCATAGTAATATGAAGCCCCTTTGGCATTGAATACAACCAAGAAGTGCTCTTCTCCACCATGAATCTCGTAGACAATCCAACCACTATTTTCAATGGCTGTGTGAACAAAGACATGACGGTAGACTTCTTCATAGGTAGGGTATGAAAAGGCACTAGTCTGGGTTTTAAGACGGATGATCTGACGGACAAACTCGATGCTATCTTGACGCTCATTGATCAAATCCCAGTTGACTTGGTTGACGCTGTCAGGGGCATTATAACTGTTCATTGCTCGCTCACGATCTGCGTGAGTCAACTCTCCATTTTCGCCTGTAGCTACGAGTTTAGTACGGCCAAACTCTTGCCCCAATTCCATGAAGGCCATCCCTTGCATGAGGAGGTTCATAGCCGTTGCTGTTTCTACTTTCTTCATGATGCGTTTATCACTCTCCATCGGATGAAGAGTTTTAAGTAAATCATGCAAATTGTAGTTATCGTGTGCTTCTACATAGTTAAGAACCTGGTTTGGACTGAGATAAGAACCCAGCTCTCGACTTCCAAGAATAGCCTTTGCGAGGATCGGCTCAGTACCTGCTCCACTGACGAAGCCAGATTTGATAGAACCATAGACTTCACAACCTTTGATGGCATCTCGTTGATTATCATTAAAGAATCCAATGTTTGGCAACTGGTAGGCATTATCTTTCTTAGCCTTGTCATAAGGAGCAAGGCCTGTTCCCATATCCCAACCTTCTCCATACAGGATGATTTTCGGATCGACTTCGTCCATAGCCCAACGAATCATCTGCATGGTTTTAACATCGTGAATTCCCATCAAGTCAAAGCGGAAACCGTCAATATTGTACTCTTTTACCCAGTAGAGAAGCGAATCAATCATATACTTACGGAACATTTCATGCTCACTGGCAGTTTCGTTACCGACTCCTGTTCCATTTTGGTAGGTTCCATCATGGTTCATTCGATAATAATAATCAGGAACCGTTGTTTGGAATGGCGCATCCACCGTTGAGAAGGTATGATTGTAAACAACATCCATAATAACGCCGATACCAGCATCATGATAAGCTTGGACCATGGCTTTCAAATCACGGATAGCTTGGCCTGGATCATTTGGATTTGTAGACATACTAGTTTCTGGAGAATTGTAGTTTTGTGGATCATATCCCCAGTTATAAGTTACATTTCCATCAGCGTCGTATTCTTTATGACGGTCAGCAATTGGTTGCAACTGAACATAGTTGACACCAAGTTCTTTGATGTAATCAAACGCAGTAGATTGACCATATTGGTTAACTGTTCCAGTTTGAGCTGCACCTAAGAAGGTTCCTCTTAATTCTGGCAAAACACCAGATGTTTCAGACTTAGTCAAATCACGGATATGCATTTCATAAATGACTGCTTGGCAAGGATTTTCCAAACGCCAAGTTGCTTCTGTACCATGCTTAACCTCAAAACCTTCGACCTGACGATCTTGATTTGAGACAATAGCTGAACGTTTTCCATCAGGACTTGTCGCTATTGTATATGGATCACGAGTTAATGACTGGTGATGAGGAAAGTCAATTTGGTAGTGGTAAGCACGACCTGCTAGGTTTTCTGAAACTGTTAAACTCCAAACTCCAATTGTATTATACTTGTGGCTATAGGAATAACTATTTCCTCGCTCCATTTCAAATGTTTTAAGGATAGGAGCGTCATTGCTCGCTGATTCATAGACTACTACTTGGACAGAAGTAGCTGTTGGTGCCCATAGGCTAAAACTTGTTTCATTTTCAGAAACCTGACATCCCAACTCTCCTTGATAACCCCAGTGGTGGTCAAAACTAGCACTATTGATTGCCTTATCGAAGGCAAAAGGATTTTGGTCTTTATAGTGGGGACTTGCAATGGCTGGATTTTCAGAATAATAAACAGTATCATCTCCATCCAAAATCCAAACCTCTGTCAAAAGCGGATAATAATTGAAGCGAATAGGATATTCTTTGCTGACACCATCTTTTTCAACAGTAAAAGTCATGGTCTCAAGTACCACTTCACCAGGTTGAGTCAGTGAAAATTTAGCTCCAAAATATTCTTCTTCTTTGATAAGCTCTACTGAATCCACAGGCTTTTTACTGAAACTGCAAGCATCATAGGCTTCATCCTTACGATGGTAATGAATAAGTACAGGATAATTGTACATGTTTCTCCCTAATTTCTAAATTAAATTTGATTTTATATGTTAATCATAATTTCTTGATCAATCGCCTCACGATTCACAAAAAACTCAATGTGATTATGGCACACTTCCAAATCTACTGGTGTGTCGCCACCGTATTCTCCATCAAGATTAAGCATAAATGGCTCTTTCTGATCCAAAGTTTCAATTCGGAGTTTACTAGTTTTCAGATATTCAACATTGACATCTGAAACGTGTTGGCCTCCGTTCATAGCCTGAACTAGCAGACTCAACATATCTAGGATTTTATCCGTCTTTACTAGAATAAGCGTGAAATTGCCATCATCCAGCTTGGTATCAGGTGCGAATTGCTCAAATCCACCGATAGAATTGGTCAAGGCAACAAAGACAAGAGAAACTTCTCCTGTAAAAATTCCCCAATCATGGTAAATACGAACAGGACGGGCTTTGGATTTTGGAAACATCTCGAAGCCTTTAGCAACGTAGGCCAGATAACCCAAACGCGTCTTTAGTTCACTCGGAACACTAAAAGTTAACTCCGTAAGAGCTCCTGCCGCAGCAATATTGATGAAATACTTATCACCAAAGGCACGACCAATATCAATTTGCTTGGTTTCATTTTTAGCAATGATCTTCGCTGCAGCAACTGGATCCCCCATAGGGATTTTCAATGCTCTTGCATAATCATTGGTAGTTCCAGTAGGAATGATGGCTATCTTTGGACGATGTTCCAGAGGTGCAATTCCATTAACCACTTCATTGATAGTACCATCGCCACCAGCTACCAAAACCAAATCAAATCCAGCTTTTGCAGCTCTTTCTGCTTCTTTCTGGGCTGATAAGTATTCAGGTTTGGTCTGAAAAGCACTTGTTTCATAGCCTATACTCTCTAACACTTCTAGAACTTCTGCGATATTTTGCTTGATAATTTCCTGGCCTGAGGTCGGATTATAAATGAGACGTGCGCGTTTTTTTACTTCTTTCATAGCTTACAAACTCTCAAGCCAAGCTTCATCACGAATCTCTATTCCCAGTTCTTGTGCTTTTTTGAGCTTGCTTCCTGCATCTGCTCCTGCTACAACAAGGTCTGTTTTTTTCGACACACTACCAGTAACCTTGGCTCCTAGACTTTCTAATTTATTTTTAGCTTCTGAGCGATTCAAACGATCTAGCTTTCCTGTCAATACGACAGTTAAACCAGACAAGGCTGCATTTGCTGCAACTGTCTGTCCTTTGTAGTCTAGATTAACACCTGATTCTTTCAATTCCCTTAAAAGAATTGCAGAACCCTCTGTAGCAAAATAGGTCTGTAGGCTTTGAGCAATGACACTCCCCAAACTTTCAATATTTGCAATTTCTTCAGGATTGGCTTGTGCTAGCGATTCGATTGAGTGGAAGTTTTGTAAAAGCAACTGACTTGCCTTACTTCCTACATGACGAATCCCCAAACCAAACAAGAGTTTTTCCGCAGAATTTTCTTTGGATGCTTGAATAGCCTGGTAGAGCTTTTGAGCAGATTTTTCCTTGATACCATCTAGCAAGAGCAAATCTTCCACAGTCAAATGATAAATATCTGCAACATCCTTAACCAAATCGGCTGCAAATAGTTTCTCAACGATTGATGGACCAAGGCCAGAGATATTCATAGCATCACGGGATGCGAAGTGCGTCAAGCCTTCCTTGATTTGAGCAGGGCATCGCGGATTGATACAACGAAGGGCAACCTCATCTTCAAAATGCAAAAGCTTACTGTCACAACTTGGACAGTTTGTTGGAATATCTAGTCTTTCCTCTGACACTCGCTTGGATTCTACCACTCGTAGAACAGCTGGAATGATATCCCCTGCCTTATAGACAATGACTGTGTCATCCTTACGGATATCCTTTTCAGCGATATAGTCAACATTATGAAGAGTTGCACGACTTACAGTTGTACCTGCAAGTTGCACTGGAGTAAGATTAGCAGTCGGAGTCACAACTCCTGTACGTCCTACTGTCCAGTCAACAGAAAGAAGTTTCGCTTCTTTTTCTTCTGCTGGGAATTTATAAGCGACTGCCCACTTAGGTGCTTTGACTGTAAATCCTAGTTGCTCCTGACCAGCTAGATCATTGACCTTAATCACAACTCCATCGATATCATAAGGCAACTGATCTCTTTCTCGACCAATTTCTTGAATAAACGCCCAAACCTCATCCATACTATGAGCTAATAGACGTCTTTGATTAACCACAAAGCCTAATTGTTCTAAATGTTTCAAAACCTTCTCTTGACTATCCCGAGTTGAAGGACTAGCTTCCTGATAAAGGAAGGTTGCAAGATTACGTTTGGATACTACTGCTGTATCTAACTGACGAAGGGTTCCTGCAGCAGCATTTCTTGGGTTGGCAAATTCTGGCTCCCCATTTTCTTGACGAGATTGATTGACCTGGTCAAAAGAAGCTCTCGGCATATAACATTCACCACGAACAGTAATATCTATTTTTTCAGATAATGATAAAGGAATGTCTTTCACTCGTTTAAGATTTTCAGTGATGTTTTCACCGATGGAGCCATCACCTCGAGTTGCCCCAGCAACAAAAATTCCCTGCTCATAAGTCAAGGAAATCGATAAACCATCAATCTTCAACTCACAAATATAAGTGACATCATCCAATTCTTTACGAACACGCGCATCAAAGGCATCCAGTTCTTCACGTGAAAAAGCATCCTGCAAACTATAAAGAGGATACTGATGACTATATTTCTCAAACCCATCAAGAATCTTTCCACCAACACGATGTGTCGGACTTTCTGGTAAAACTTGGTCAGGATGAGCTTTTTCTAACTCTACCAATTCACGATAAAGACGGTCATACTCACTATCAGATACAGATGGATTATCACTTGTATAATACTCTGTCGCATAGCGATTGAGCAGTTCAACGAGCTCTTTCATTCTTTCATTCATAGAACCATTTTACCATAAAAAGGACTCTATAAACAATACTCAAGCTCTAAAAAAGAAAATGAGAAGGATATTTCTATCCTTCTCACTTATTTTTATTTTTTACGATTCAAAATAGCATTCAAGACGATGGCTACTGTACTTGCAATGACAATACCATTTGAGAAGAACATTTGTAATTCAGTCGGTAAAGTATTGAAGAGATTGCTTCCGTTTAATCCCACTCCAGCAGAAATAGAAACTGCTGCAATGAGGAAGTTGTGTTCATTGTGTTCGAAGTCTACACGCGCCAAGATTTGCATCCCTTGTAGCGAAACAAAACCAAACATGACGAGCATAGCTCCACCAAGAACAGGGCTTGGAATAATCTGTGCCAAGGCACCGAACTTAGGCAAAAGACCAAGTAAGATAAGGAAACCAGCTGCATAGTAGATTGGCAAACGAGTACGAATACCTGAAAGTTTCACCAAGCCTACGTTTTGTGAAAATCCTGTATAAGGGAAGGTATTGAAAAGTCCACCAAGTAAGACAGCAAGACCTTCAGCGCGATAACCATTACGAAGACGAGTGCTATCGATTGGATCTTTAGTAATATCAGAAAGGGCAAGATACACACCAGTTGATTCTACCATAGATACAGTAGCGATGATACACATCATTACAATAGAAGAAATCTCAAATTGTGGAGCACCGAAGTAGAATGGAGTTGGGATATGAACGAGTGGAGCTTCTGCTACTGGAGAGAAGTCAACCAAGCCCATAGTAGCAGCAATAATGGTACCTGCAATCAAACCGATCAAAATGGAAATAGATTTGATAAATCCTTTTGTAAGAATATTAACTAAAAGAATAATGAGAACAGTAATCATTGCCAAGGCTAAACTTTGACCAGTTGGTTTTTCAACGTTATTTCCCATATTTCCGATGGCAACTGGAATCAAGGTCAATCCGATTGTTGTGATAACAGAACCAGTTACGATTGCAGGGAAAAGATTGGCAACCTTAGAGAAGATACCTGAAATCAGGATAACATAAATCCCTGAAGCAATCAAAGCTCCGAACATAGCACCGCTACCATGACTCTGACCAATCATGATAAGAGGAGCAACAGACTGGAAGGCTACCCCAAGAACAATAGGCAAACCGACACCAAAATGTTTATTGAGTTGCAATTGTAAAAGAGTTGCCACCCCACACATAAAGATATCTGTTGAAATAAGGTAGGTCAACTGTTGAGCTGAATACCCTAAAGCACTTGCAATCATGATTGGTACCAGGATTGAACCTGAGTACATGGCTAACAAATGTTGCAAACCAAGAACGGCTGCCTGTGAGTGGTTTTCCTGTTGCTTCATTAGATATCTGCCTCCTTGAAGATAACTTTTCCATTTTCAAAACGCTCTAATCGCGCGAGTGATACTACTTGATGACCTGATTTTTCTAGCAGTTCACGACCATCTTGGAAGGATTTTTCAATCACAATTCCGATGGCTTCAACTGTAGCTCCAGCTTGCTCGATAATCTGAATCAGACCTTTAGCTGCTTGGCCATTAGCCAAAAAATCATCAATAATCAATACTTTATCTTGAGGAGATAAGAACTTACCTGCAATAGATACGGTACTTGTTACTTGTTTAGTGAAAGAATAAACTTCAGCAGTCAAAATTCCTTCATTCATAGTAATATTTTTTGCCTTCTTAGCAAAAATCATGGGAACATCTAACTGTTCAGCCACATAAAGGGCAGGAGCAATACCTGACGCCTCAATCGTCACGACTTTGGTAATACCAGCATTTTTAAAATGTTCTGCAAAAGTGCGACCAATCTCGCGCATCAAGGAATAATCAACTTGGTGGGTCAAGAAGGAATCCACCTTAAGAATATTCTCACCAAGAACGTTTCCGTCCTTTAAAATTCGTTCTTCTAATAATTTCACAATAACCTCCGAAATAAAAAGAGACTTACTAAGTAAGCCTCTAGTAAATAAAGAAATAGATTTAACACCTATCCTTATATCTCTGCAGCTTACTCATTGTTAGGTATTTACGGTACCTTGTAGAAACGCCACGCCAATTCGCGGCATAAATAAGTAATCATATTTTTAGTGAGCGTCACCATTCCAGATAGAGTTCTTCACAATGACATAGTCAACGTGACGAAGATCAGCAACCTTACGACCTCCAGCATAAGAAATCGAACTTTGCAAATCCTGTTCCATCTCAGTTAAAGTGTCTTGCAAATGACCTTTTGCAGGAAGAAGAATTTTCTTACCTTCGACATTCTTATAGGCACCTTTTTGGTATTCTGAAGCTGAACCGTAGTATTCTTTGAATTGTTTACCGTCCACTTCAATTGTTTTACCAGGACTTTCGATATGCCCTGCAAACAGTGAACCAATCATGACCATACTTGCACCGAAGCGAATTGATTTGGCGATATCACCATGTGTACGAATACCACCATCGGCAATAATCGGTTTACGCGCAGCCTTAGCACACCAGCGAAGGGCTGCTAACTGCCAACCTCCAGTACCAAAACCAGTTTTGACCTTAGTAATACAAACCTTACCTGGACCGATTCCGACCTTAGTAGCATCTGCACCAGCATTTTCAAGTTCACGTACAGCTTCTGGAGTTCCAACATTACCAGCGATGACAAAAGTATCAGGTAATTCTTTCTTGATGTGCTGAATCATTGAAATGACGCTATCCGCATGACCATGAGCAATATCAATGGTGATGTACTCTGGGGCATCTTCCTTTAATTGACTCACAAAATCATACTCGTAGTCTTTAACACCTACTGAGATTGAAGCAATCAAGCCCTGATCGTGCATACGTTTGACAAAAGGAATGCGTCCTTCTTCATCAAAACGATGCATAATATAGAAATATCCACCCTTAGCAAGTTGTTCAGCAACATCTTCATCTAGGATTGTTTGCATATTGGAAGGAACAACTGGCAACTTAAAGGTATGTTTTCCCAAGGTCACATGTGTATCAGCTTCTGCTCGACTTTGAAGGACACACTTATTTGGGATTAGCTGAATATCTTCATAGTCAAAGATCGGAAATTCGTTTAACATATTTCTCTCATTTCTCTTGTTTAGACCTTCCTAAAGTTAGGAATAGCCTCGTCTTTTCCAGACAATTACTCTAACAAGTTTACAATATTGTCCGTTTTTTGTCAATTGTAATGACCGAAAACAAATAATGTTCGTGTTTATAATTTTTGATTTAGATAACTAAGTAGACATTTACCCTGTATTTGTCTTGCCTTTCAAATCTTTACCAATATTTTCGATAAAGACTCTTTCAAAGGATTCAATCCTCTTGACAAAATCTTGATAACTTTCGGCTTGTCTAGGGATTTGAATAGACCATTTTTTCAACTGGGCTCCATAACCTGCTAGCTTTCCTATCTCATTATCAACAACCTTGTCCTCGCTTGGAAAAACAATCCCAGCCTGCTCAGCTTGTAAAATATAAGCATAAGAAATCAATTGAAATAGATCTTCACGATTGATTCCCTTTTCAGTCAATTCCAGTTTTTTGTATTTAGCATCTAAAACGATTTTTAACTCTTTATGATAAAAATCTGGAAATATTTTTCTTTCACGATTAGAAAATACTGAAATACCGTCCGTCTTATCCTTATTTCTAGGATGGATGAACTCTTTTAGCAACAAAGTATGAACATACTCTTACCAAAGCCAAGCAGCATCAAAAAGAATACCATGGATTTTTTGCTCTTGATATCCTAAACCATGCTTTTCTCTATTTAGGATCATCAGGCAAAGCTCTTGCAATTTTCTGTACTCTCGAAAGTATGCATGACGAAGAGGTTTGGTTTGATTTAGTCTGATAATCTTAGCACGAGCAGCTAATTTATAAGAGGGCGTTACTCGTACGATTTCTGCCACATTTTCACGACTAATAGAGAGATTATCAAGAACTCCCCTCCCTATACTTTTCTGATTCTTCATGTATTCAATTGTATGACGGATCAGCTGCATGAGTGGATTATCATAGGTGAATTCTCAAGTAAAGAAAAATTACACTAAAAAGCTAAAATCTTCGAAACAAAATTAAACATATATAAAGATATGTCTAATTTCCGCAGAAAACGATTGCATAAGATTTTTATTTCTGCTAGAATATTTTTATCCCGAGAAAGCGCATTCAAGAGATAATAAAATGAAATAATAAACTAGGAGCTTTATATGATTCAAAATAATCTTGAAAAAGGTTTTCGTTATTCTATCCGAAAACGTAGCATTGGTGTCTGTGGTGTAGTTATTGCAACTTTTTTATTAAGTACAGCTTCGATTATTCAAAATAATACTGTAAAAGCTACTGAACCCTCAATTTCAAGTAGTTCTAATCCAAAAACAGAACCTACAGTAAACGAACAAGAAAGTACTCCAAACCTCAATTCAAAAACCGAAGAAAAAGATGCCACTACTGTAACTGAAGCACCAAAAGCAGATGTTATGGAAAACCTCATGAGATCTACTAATCAGGCAGATAAGGACTTGAATAAATATCTTTTCGGATTAAACTACAACAAAATTGATATTTTAACTCGTAGAGGTGAAGCAATCGAAAATTATTCAAATACATCTTCAAAACAACAAGGGAATGAGTTTGTTGTAATTGAAAAAGTGAAAAAGAGTATTTCTAATAATTCAGCTGATGTTTCAATTAACGGTAATAGCGACATCTTCTTAGGCGCTTTGTTCCGAGCAGATCAAGGGTTATTAGA
Source organism: Streptococcus sp. oral taxon 431 (assembly GCF_023115445.1). Classification (GTDB taxonomy): domain Bacteria; phylum Bacillota; class Bacilli; order Lactobacillales; family Streptococcaceae; genus Streptococcus. Next base: position 353,148 of record NZ_JALDUI010000001.1, read on the forward strand.
AAATAAACCTCAACTTGTTAGTATTGATAGAAAACAGGGTAGAATCAGCGTGGACCTTCCAGGAATGGCTGGATCAGATAGCTATACTGATGCAAACACAACAGTCAGTGGTATGCAGGAAGGAATTAACACTCTGGTAAATAGATGGAATGCAAATTATGCATCAAGTAATCCCGCACCTGCTCGTATGCAATACGATTCTACTTCAGCATATAGTATGAATCAACTAAAAGCAAAATTTGGTAGCAACTTTGAAAAAATTGGGGTTGATTTAAAAATTGACTTTGAAGCTGCACAAAAAGGTGAAAAACAAATTGAAGTTGTCGACTTTAAACAAATTTACTTTACCGCTAACTTTGATGCACCAAAAAATCCTGGAGATGTCTTTGGTGATAATGTAACAGTCAACGATTTACAAGATCGTGGCTTGGATGAACAAACACCTCCTGTTTATGTTTCTAGTATGTCTTATGGCCGTCAAATGTATGTTAAATTTGAAACAACAAGTACAAGTACAGAACTTAAAGCAGCTATAAATGCTGTCATTAAAGGTGTGCCTATTAACCCTGAATCTGAATGGGCTCGTGTTTTGAAAAATACTTCTGTAACAGCTGTTATTGTTGGCGGTAACGCTGATGGCGCTGCTCGAGTAGTTACTGGAACACCTGAAGATCTCAAGAAATTAATTCAAGAAGGAGCTAATTTTAGTACACAAAATCCTGCAGTCCCTATTTCTTATAAAACTGCCTTTTTAAGAGATAATCAAGTTGCAACAATCCAAAACAGTACTGATTATATTGAAACTAAAATTACCTCTTACAAGAATGGCTATCTCAATTTGCAACATAAGGGTGGATATGTCGCTCGTTACTACGTTTACTGGGACGAAGTCACATATGACGAAAATGGAATTGAAAGCATCCGCTCTCGTGAATGGGAAGATAATGGAAAAAATAGAACTGCTGGTTTCCAAACTGAACTACAATTTAGAGGAAATGTTCGCAATCTTCGCGTAAAAATTCAAGAAAAAACAGGTCTTGCTTGGGAACCTTGGAGAACAGTTTATAATCGTACAGAATTGCCTTTAGTTCAAAAACGCACTATTATCAATTCAGGAACCACACTAAGACCAAAATATAGTGAACAAGTTGAAAATAACTAATAAAATCGTTAAAATGTAGAGTATCATTATTCATCAAATATCATTTTTGAACCTTTCTGAATTTAAGATAACTCTATTCGATAACTTATACAATAAAAGGAAAACATCTTTTCATGAGATGCTTTCCTTTTTGTTTTTTTGAGGTTCTTAATCCAATTAACTCAACTTATCTCAATTCAATACTCATTTAAAATCAAAGAGCAAACTAGGAAGCTAGCCGCAGGCTGCTCAAAGCACTGCTTTGAGGTTGTAGATAAGACTGACGAAGTCAGTTACATATATCTACTGTAAGGCGACGCTGACGTGGTTTGAAGAGATTTTCGAAGAGTATAAGCCTCACTTCTTCTACATCCTAATAATACTCACCTTGACGATAATCCCATGAGTTAAAGGTATCCGATAGGTGCATCATTATTTTATCAATGTCAAGCCCTTTACGAATCACAACTGGCGCTGGTGAAGTTGAGCGTGCTCCACCTTGTTCTGGAATGAGTTTGCCGTCTTTATCGACCATAGACACCATCACACCTTGCTCGTAGCGAGTTTCAACTGTTTTGTCTGGTTGGATTGAAGCAACGTAGTCGTCTGCCTCAATGACAAGGTCCACTGCTCCTTCGATACGCTCTCCGATTCCTTCAACCTTACCACGATTTCCTTTTCCTGATGGGTTTGCAGATGAAGCATATACCATTTTGCCTTCTTCCCAAAGTTTGGCAGCTAATTGTTCACCAGCTTTCCCAAACTTGATAACAAAACAGCTAGTTCCACGCACATCGGTCATGAGTTCTTCACGACCATCACCGTAAGCTTTGAGTTTTTCAAAGGCTTCTGGTTTCCATGGAAGGATACAACCAAGAAGAATATCTTCGTCCCAATGTTTTTGGTAAAAAGCTTCAATTTCTGGGTTGAGTTGTGCTAAAGCGCGAAGCTCATCCATGCTACCACAGAGAACTACTCCTGGTTTATTACGATTACGTTCTTTGGCTTCAAACTTGCGCTCAAGTCCTGCCTTGTCGCTAGTCATGATAATGTAACCAACTTTTGTAGGGCAAACGATACATCCGCCCTCACCTTTCAAGATTTCATAGCCTTCTTGTGAAAGTGTTCCGTTCCATTGAATGTGTTTTGTCATAGTTCTAGTTCCTTTTCTATTTTTTTATTCTTGCCAGTAGGCTGGTCGTTGTTTTTCGTAAGCAGCAATCAAGTCTTCATACTGCAAGGTAATACCGATATCATCCAAACCATTTAAGAGCTTGTGTTTCCACTCGCTATCAATTTCGAAAGTGAATTCTCCAACTGGTGTGATGATTGTTTGTTGTTCCAAGTCCACAGTTACCTGGTCAGTTGGTTTCAATCGGGCTATCTTTTCTCTAACCTCCCTAGGCTGAACAATAGGCAACATTCCATTATTGAGCTCATTATTGTAATGAATATCTCCAAAAGATCCTGCAATCACGACCTTAAAGCCATAGTCTGCTAGCGCCCAAGCTGCGTGTTCCCTTGAAGACCCTGCGCCAAAGTTATCCCCTGTGATGAGAATACTAGCTTTGCGATATTCAGGTCGGTTAAAAACAAAGTCTGGATCCTCCGTATACTTGTCATCCAGATAACGCCAAGCATACATGAGGTACTTACCAAAGCCTTTTTTATCAATTAACTTTAGAAACTGCTTGGGTAGGATTTGGTCGGTATCAATATTATCATTCATAAGAGGAACCGTTGTTCCTGTATAAACTGTAAATTTTTCCATATCCTCTCCTTACTAGGCTTCAGGCATTTTCCGAACATCTACGAAGCGCCCTGCAATTGCTGCCGCAGCAGCCATGGCTGGACTGCAAAGATGAGTTTTAGCACCAAATCCCTGGCGATCTTCAAAGTTACGATTGCTAGTTGAGGCGCAGTGAACACCATCTGGTACCTTGTCAGGATTCATCCCTAGACACATGGAGCAACCTGGGTCTCTCCACTCAAAGCCGGCATCTTGGAAAACCTTATCCAAGCCCAACTTTTCAGCAGCTCGCTTGACTGGTCGAGAACCAGGTACCACAATAGCTGTTAAGTTAGGGGCAATTTTCTTCCCTTCAACAAATCGAGCAGCCAATTGTAAATCGCTAAGTCGAGCATTGGTACAAGAACCGATAAAGACATAGCCAAGTTGGATATCTGCTGGTTTCTGACCTGGTTGTAAATCCATGTAATGATAAGCACGTTCATCATTCATATCCTTTATTTCTGGGAAGCTACTATCAAAATCAACACCCATAGCTGGATTGGTTCCCCAAGTCACCATAGGAGCCAATTCAGAGACATCCATTCGGATAACCTTGTCATAAACGGCATCGTCATCACTAACCAGCCTTTTCCAATCAGCAACTGCTGCATCAAAATCCTTGGGAACACACTCACGTCCCTCAAGATAGTCATAGGTGGTCTGATCTGGATTCATGATTCCCATCTTAGAGCCAAATTCAATGGACATATTGCAGATAGTCATTCTCTCTTCCATACTGAGTACATCAATCGCTTGACCACGATATTCCACCACATAGCCAACACCACATGCAACACCATACTTGGCAATCAAGGCTAGAATGAAATCCTTGGAATAAACTCCCTTTTGAGGAACTCCAGTGAATTCTACCAGCATTTTCTTGGGTTTGACCTGCCAAATGGTTTGAGTTGCAAAGACGTGCTCGACCTCACTGGTTCCAATTCCAAATGCAATCGCTCCAAAAGCTCCATGAGTAGCCGTATGGCTATCTCCGCAGACGATGAATTTTCCTGGTTGTGTTCGTCCTGTTTCTGGACCAACCATGTGAACGATGCCCTGTTTTTCAGAACCATGGGCCGCATGTTCAATCCCGAATTCCTCAACATTTTCTGCCAACTTATCAATTTGAGCCTTGGATATCACATCTCGAATATCGTAGATATTAACTGTCGGTACATTGTGGTCAAAGGTCCCAAATGTCAAGTCTGGTCGTCTCAATCTGCGTCCTGCGTCTCGCAATCCTTGAAAAGCCTGAGGACTGGTCACCTCGTGAATATAGTGTTGATCCACATACATAAGCTGAGGTTGTCCCTCTTCTCCTGTGATCACATGGAGGTCCCATAATTTATCAAAAATTGATTTTCCTTCCATTCATTACCTCCATACAAAATATAAAGCTACTAACGTGGTCACCATCCCAAGAAACCAAACTGTTTTAAAGTACCATTTTCTAGTCTTGTGGTGAAAGGTCATTCCTGCTAACCAGGCACCAAATCCAGCACAAGTAAAGGCTAAAATGAGTAAGATTTTCTCTGGAACGCGCCAAGCACCTCTTCTTGCCTTGGATTTGTCAATGCCATAAATCAAGAAAACAAGCAAATTCCAAACCAAGAGGGCAAGCGTGATTCCTTCATTTATCTTCATAATCTTTCAATGATGGCTTCTGTCATTTCCTTGGTCGAAGCCTGTCCTCCAATATCTCTCGTTAAAACACCAGCCGCTAAACTAGCTTCAACAGCACGCTCAATACGCTCCGCATCCTCATAACGTCCAAAGCTATCTCTCAACATCATAGCAACAGATAAAATCATGGAAATAGGATTGGCAATTCCTTGACCTGCAATATCAGGCGCTGAACCATGAATAGGCTCATAAAGACTTGGCCCCTTTTCAGAATGACTGGCTGATGGCATAACACCCAGAGTGCCTGATAGAACGCTTGATTCATCAGATAAGATATCTCCGAAAAGATTCTCTGTCACGATGACATCAAACTTAGCAGGATTGGTAATCATAAGCATAGCAGCTGAGTCCACCAACTGGTGTTCCAAGGTAACATCTGGGAAATCCTGCGCAACTTCCTCAGCTACTTTTCGCCAGAGTTTTGATGTCGCTAGAACGTTTTGCTTATCGATATTAGTAACGAGTTTTCTCCGATTTCTTGCAATTTCAAAGGCCTTGCGCATAATCCGCTCTACTTCCTCATAGCTATAGTCGTTGATATCACGCGCTTTGCGCTCTTCAAGGATATGATCCCCAAAGTAGATACCACCTGTCAACTCACGCACCACGACAAAGTCTACACCAGCAATTCGTTCAGGTTTGAGAGGTGACAAATGCTTAAGACTGTCAAAAATCTTAACAGGCCGAATATTGGCATAGAGATTGAGTTCCTTCCGAAGAGCTAGCAAGCCTTGTTCAGGCCGAATCGCTGCCCCATCATACTGAGGACTACCGATAGCCGCTAGGAGAATAGCATCTGCTTCTCTACTTGCCTTGAGGGTTTCATCAGGTAAGGGATGCCCCGCAGCATCAATACCTGCACCTCCAAAGGGGCGCCTGTCTATCACATAGTCAAAACCTGTTTTTGAAGCTAGAGCTTCCAGAACCTCTAAACCAGCCTCCATGATTTCTGGACCGATTCCATCCCCTGCTAGAGCTACTATTTTCTTTGTCATAGCCTTCTCCTTTACACACTAGGCATGTCTCGGTAAGAAACGCTCCGCCCCATCTCACCAGCATTCTCTTTTTGAACAAAGGTATTAGCATTGATATAAGCAATAGCCGAAGCTTTCAACACATCGAAATCAAGACCTGCTGCGTTAAAGATGGTTTCTGTATCTCTATTTTCAACAGTCACCAAAACCCGAGCCTGGGCATCAATCCCATCTGTCACCGCATCAATGGTATAGGACACCAAGCGGACAGATTGGTTGAAGAACTTATCAATAGCGTTAAAGATTGCTTCAACGGAACCTTTCCCTGTTGCATTAAATTCGACTTTCTCACCATCCATATTTGCTAGACTAACGAGCGCTTCGATGTCATTATCCGCATGAGTTTGAAGTTGTAAATCATCAAAGTGGAAGCCTTCTGGATTTTCAACCATGGTTCCAGCGACCAGCGCACGAATATCTGCATCCGTGATTTCTTGCTTTTTGTCCGCCAGCGCCTTAAACTTAGCGAAGAGTGGTTTGATATCCTCTTCTGTAAAATCTAGGGCCAGTTCTCTTAGTTTTTCAACAAAGGCATGGCGACCGGACAATTTTCCAAGCGGAAGACTGTTACTCTTCACACCAACCAATTCAGGTGTAATGATTTCATAGGTAAGAGGATTTTTAAGAACTCCATCTTGGTGAATGCCAGACTCGTGAGAAAAGGCATTCCCACCGACCACCGCTTTATTTTTAGGAACAGGAATACCTGAGAAGCGAGAAACCATTTCGGACGTATTAATCGTTTCATTTAGGACAATACTTGTCTCTGCTTGGTAATAATCTTGTCGAATATTGAGGGCTACCGCTATTTCTTCTAAAGCAGCATTCCCAGCTCGTTCTCCAATACCATTAATGGTTCCTTCAACACGCCCTGCACCATTCTTAACAGCAGAAAGGCTATTTGCAACTGCCATGCCAAGATCATCGTGACAGTGAGGCGAATAGATAATCTGACGGTCAGTTTTAACATTGTCAATCAGATACTTGAAGATATTCCCATATTCCTCTGGTGTGGTAAAACCAACCGTGTCAGGAATATTGATATAGGTCGCACCTGCGTCTATCGCTGTTTGAACGACTTGTAAGAGGAAATCCAGCTCAGTTCTTGTCGCATCCTCTGGAGAGAACTCTACTACTTCAAACTTACTCCTTGCATAGGAAACATGCTCTTTAATAGCTTCCAATATTTCCTCTTTACTCTTATTCAACTTAAATTCACGATGAATAGGACTAGTTGCAATAAAGACATGGATTTGTGGATACTTAGCATCCTTAAGTGCTTCATAACAAGCGTCAATATCTGATTTAACAGAGCGAGCTAAACCAGTTACCGCTGTTTTCTTCAAGACTTTTGCGATTTCCTGAACTGCAGTAAATGAGTCTGGACTAGCTGCTGGAAAACCAGCTTCAATTGCCGAAATTCCCCATTTTTCCAGTTGTCTTGCAATGGCAATCTTTTCCTTGATTGAAAAATTAACACCTGGTGTCTGCTCACCATCTCGAAGGCTAGTATCTAGAAATTCAACTGTTCTCATAAGATTTCCCCTTTTCTAAATTCGGTTTTAAAAAAACATCTCGCTCGGAGTTCCAAGCGAGATGTTGATTTACTCCCGCTTGGTAAGCCAAACAGGACTAATGCTTTTGCACTAGCCCGAGTATCTCAACAACAAAGCAAATTGATTAAACTTAGCTGTTTTCATGTTTGACTTTCTCCTTCGTTTGATATCTTGCTTAGTATTTTAGCATAGGAAAAAACACATGTCAAGAAAAAATCCAATATTTTCTGAAAATTTCTTCAGTAAAGAATATTTTGCTAATTGAAAGTATTTGAAAAATCAAGCAAAACTAGTTACTTTTTCAAGGTCAAGTTCCAACTTTTTTCGATCAATTCAAGTACCTCTTCATCTGATAAACTGTCATCAAGTGGCACACTTATCCAATAGCGCTTATTCATATGAAAGGCTGGATAAATCCCTTTTTTTACCAACAAATCAGATACTTGATCATGTTTGAGATTGACTGCTTCCACTAGTCCTTCTCTCCCCTTTTCAAGCTTATCCCAAGAGATTCTCATCAAAACAGCATACCACTTTTGATTGTCCTCATGGCGCAAAACAGCAGTATCAGGGGATTTCTCCCATAGATATTCCAATTGATTTCCGTACTTTTCTTGGACGAGTGCCATGATTCTCTTGGTCTGAGGACAGAGAAATCCCTGCACGTCAAAACAGGCCTTTCGAATGTCATAAAGAACTTCTAAACAAGCCTCTCGAACAGTTCCAACAAAAGTACCTCTCATACTTTCCATGTGAACTTGAGGATAAAGATCGCCAGTTTCTTGGTCATAAACTTGAAAACTTAAGTCTCCATCCTCAACTGTAACCATCATGAGAAAATCTCCGTGCAAGATAGTTGAACTATGGTTCCATACGCCTTGATTTTCTACAAATCCATACTCTTTAGCCTTTTTACTATTAAACTGATAAGCTTTAAAAATTTCAAACATAAGCGAAAACTGCTACCAAAAGCTAGCAGTTCCTTTCTATTTATTAAAAGACGACCTTAGTTCCATGTAATTGTGTCACACCCAGTTGGTCAATAAAGGTTTGACGGTTATCCATGTCAATCCCTCCACCAGGTAAAATTTCAATTTTTCCTGCAGCGTGTTCTAGAATTCTGCGGTAGTGAGCAAAACGTTTTTCTAACGAGTCGCCAGATACACCTGCTCGAGTCAAAATACGTGTTACACCAGCATGGCTGAGCCAATCAATTGCTTCCAACTGATCTTGATCGCTCAATTCATCAAATGCCATATGGAAAACAATTTCCATACCTTTAGATGCAGCAATTAATTTTTCAAGATTGGCCTTGTCCAACTTCTTATCAGCAGTCAATGCACCAAAGACAATGCCTTGGCTTCCTGCTTGAGCAGTTAGAGCGATGTCCTCAAGCATGATGGCAATTTCTAGATCATTGTATACAAAGTCACCACCACGTGGACGAATCATAGTCATAATGGTCGTATCGTAGTCGGCCGCCAGCTCCACAGCTGCCTTGGTTACTCCGTAGCTTGGAGTTGTTCCTCCAACTGCTAGATTGTCACAGAGCTCGATGCGACGAGCTCCTGCCTGCATAGCTTTTTCAAGCAAGGTTACATTTTCAGCACAAAATTCGTAAATCATTTGATTCTCCTTGAAGATTAGTTTAAATTTATTATATCATATTATTTCGAATATGTTTTTGTTTTTATCAAGGAAAATCGTTACTTATTAAAGCTATTCTTTATCAGGAATCACCTTAAAAAGATAGTAGGTAATAAAGATGGTTAAACATCCTAAACCAATTTTGACTGGTAAAAGAGGCGCAAAGTAAATAGAAATTCCCATCAAGATATAAATCGATACAATAATCTTTTTCTTACGTTCACGCGCAATAGACTTGGTCTCACGAAAGTCCGCTACGTAAGTCTGATAAAGTTTGGTATGATAAAGCCAATCTTCAAAACGCTTGGAACTTCTCGAAAAACAAGCAATAGACAACAAGAGAAAGGGAGTTGTTGGCAAAAGTGGTAAAACTACACCTACGAGAGCTAGAGCTAACGAGATAAAACCAATACTGAGATAAATGAAACGCATATCTTCTCCTTATTTAGAATAATCATTTACTAGTTTCCCACATTTTAATGAATTTTGTCAAGCCTTTACTAAAAAGAGCCTGAAATTTACTTTCAGGACTCATTCTTTTATTTGATTTTTTCTTCTTCGTAATCACCATTGCTACATACGATCTGTTTCCCGCCACCACGGATTTTTTTCTCCATGAGGAAGTTGCCACATTTTGGACAATCTCGTCCAACAGGCTTGTCCCAAGAAGTAAATTCACATTCTGGATAGCGATTACAACCATAGAAGATGCGATTACGCTTAGTTTTTCGTTCAATGATTTGACCTTGATGACAGCTTGGGCACTCAACACCAATTTCTTTCACGATAGCTTGTGTATGACGGCAATCTGGGAAATTGCTACAAGCATAAAACTTACCAAAGCGACCAAGTTTAATGACCATCGGACTTCCACACTCTTCACAATCAAATCCTGCTGGCTCATCCTTGATTTGGATTTTTTCCATTTCCTCTTCGGCTTTGGCAACCTCTTTAGAGAAGGGTTTGTAAAATTCATCAATGACTCGTTGCCATTGTTCTTTACCGACTTCGACATCATCCAGTTTACCTTCCATTTCAGCTGTAAAGGTTACATTGACGATATCAGGGAAATATTCAACGATGAGCTTGTTAACAATTTCTCCCAACTCTGTCGGTTCAAAACGCTTGGCTGCAAGGCGGACATAATAGCGCTTTTGAATAGTTTCAATAGTGGGTGCATAAGTCGATGGACGTCCAACCCCATTTTCTTCCAAGGTCTTAATTAAAGTAGCCTCAGAATAACGTGCTGGGGGTTGAGTAAAGTGTTGCTCAGGTTTACTATTGACCTGTTTGACAACATCACCAACTGCCATGTCTGGCAACATCTTATTCTTATCTGAGTCATTGTAAATGGCCAAGTAACCATCAAATTTAACCTGACTGCCATTTGCTACAAATTGAACTCCATTTTGAGAGAGCTTAACAGCCATGGTATCAAAGATGGCACCAGTCATCTGACTCGCTACAAAACGGTTCCAGATAAGGGTATAGAGTTTGAGTTGGTCTTTATCTAAGTATTTAGCAATTTTTTCTGGCGTGTTAAAGACACTTGATGGGCGAATAGCCTCATGGGCATCTTGGGCACCAGTAGCATTTTTGACCTTGCTACCATGCTTAGAATACTTACTACCAAAACGTTCATTGATGTAGCTTGCAGCTTCATTTTGTGCAATTGGACTAATACGAGTAGAATCCGTACGCATATAAGTAATCAAACCTTGGACACCTGTACCAATATTGATTCCTTCGTAGAGCTGTTGGGCAACCATCATGGTCTTTCGAGTACGGAAATTGATCTTGTTGGCTGCATCCATCTGCATAGTTGAGGTAGTATAAGGTAGTGGAGCGTTACGCTTGCGCTCTTTTTTATCTACCTGATCCACTGTAAAGTCTTTGCTAGACAGATGAGACAAGACTTCTTTGACCTCTTCATTGGTAGCCAATTTCATTTTCTTGCCATTCATTCCATAGAAGGATGCTTGGAATTGCTTAGTCCCCTTTTTGAAGACTCCATCAATCGTCCAATATTCTTCTGGTTGAAAGGCATTGATTTCATTTTCACGGTCAATGATGAGTTTAAGGGCAACAGATTGCACGCGCCCTGCTGATAAGCCCTTCTTAACCTTTTTCCATAAAATTGGTGAAATAGAATAACCTACCAAGCGGTCCAAGACACGACGGGCTTGTTGGGCATCCACCAAATCCATGTCAATCTTACGAGGTTCTTTAAAGGCATTTTTTACCGCATCTTTTGTAATCTCGTTGAAAACAACACGGTTAGCATCATTCTCATCTAGATTCAAAATATGAGCCAAATGCCAAGAAATAGCTTCTCCTTCACGGTCCGGGTCACTTGCGAGGAAAACTTTATTGGCTTTTTTAGCCTCTTTTTTCAAGTCATTAATCAGAGGACCTTTCCCACGAATATTGATATATTGGGGTTCATAATTATTTTCTATATCGACTGACATACTGGATTTTTTCAAATCACGGATATGACCAACACTGGCTAAAACCTTATAATTTCTACCCAGGTATTTTTCAATCGTTTTAGCCTTTGCAGGCGATTCCACGATTACTAAATTTTTTTTAACTGTTGATTTTTTCTTCTTTGTTGCCGTAGCCACAGTATCACACCTTTTCAAAGTAATAAACTTTATAAAGTGTAAACCATTTTTAAAAACCTGTCAAGACTTAACTCCTATATATAGAAGAAAAGTTTAACCGATAAAACCTTGCTAGTTCTTAAAATTCAAATTCTGCTAGCACATCCTGACCACTTGAAACAAGTTTTGCACCTTCCTGAACCAAGTGATGACAACCATCTGAACGACCATCTAAAATGTTACCTGGAATAGCAAAGACATCTCTTCCTTCTTCCATAGCTCGCTCACAGGTAATCAAACTACCAGATCTCATCTTTGCCTCAGCAACAATGACACCCATACATAGACCAGCAATAATCCTATTTCGCGCTGGAAAATGATATTTCAAGGGTTCTTCACCAGGTCCATACTCACTCAGGAGCAAATGATATTCACCGATGTAGTCCTGCAGTCGTTTATTAGAACGCGGATAATAGACATCTAAGCCAGTCCCAATGACTGCAATGGTTTTTCCACCACCTTGAAGTATAGACATATGCGCTGCAGTATCAATCCCTCTAGCAAGCCCACTCACAATCACCAACTCATTCTCTAATTCTTCAATAACCTTACGAACTGATTTTGTCCCTGTTTGACTACAAGAGCGACTGCCTACAACCGCAATCTTAGGCAACTTTAAGAGATTTAAATCGCCCTTATAGAATAACAACACTGGAGCATCATAGATTTCACTGAGAGCAAAGGGATAGACATCGTCTAGGATGGAAAAAGAGGGAAATTTTTCAAAATCACTTCGTAGTCGCTCCATACTTTCAAAGGTGAGTTTATGGTAACGTTCCATAAAAACCACTGGATTTCTACACTCAGATGCTTCTGCTATCGTTTCTAGGGTTAATTCTTGATCATAGATTTCTCCATATTGAAGTACCTTTAAAACCTGTTGATTACTTAAACCTGCTTGTTTCAACTTATAAATCTCAAAATTATCAATCTTAATTTTCATGATAGACTCCTTGTTTTTCTCTTTATCTATTTATTCGTAGAAAAAGAAAAAAACTTCCTAACAATTTTACTTGTTTAGAAAGTTTTTTTATATTAGTTATCTTAGTAATCAGGACGAAGGACTCCAGTGACAGTTGCCTTGGTTGCTTCGTAGTCCCCATCAATAACAACCTTGATAATGCGTTTAGCATCCTCTTCAGGCGTAGGAACCAAAGGTAGACGAGTTGGCCCAGCTTCAAATCCCATATAGTTGAGTACCGCCTTAACAGGTGCCGGACTTGGGTAAGAGAAGAGAGCATTGACTTTAGGAATAAATTTACGTTGAATAGCTGCCGCTTTCTTCATATCACTTTCTTCGATTGCAGTAAACATTTCATGCATCTCATCTCCATTTGTATGGGAAGCAACAGAGATAACTCCGTCTGCACCAAGGTTCATAGCATGAAAAGCATCACCATCCTCACCAGTGTACACCAAGAATTCATCTGGTTTATGCTCAATCAAGTAAGCCATATTGGCAAGACTGGTACATTCTTTGACACCGATAATGTTTGGATGTTCCGCCAAACGAAGTAAGGTATCAGGAGTCATTTCGACAACTACACGACCTGGAATGTTATAGATGATAATTGGCAAATCAGAGGCATCTGCAATGGCTTTAAAGTGCTGATACATACCTTCTTGGGATGGTTTATTATAGTAAGGAACAATCGCAAGACCAGCCGCAAAACCGCCAAACTCTGCTACCTCTTTGACAAACTCAATAGAGTCACGTGTATCATTGGTACCAACACCAGCGATTAAAGGAACTCGTCCGTTGACAACCTTTTGAACAGCCGCAAACAACTGCAACTCCTCATCGTGAGTTAGAGTCGGACTCTCAGCAGTTGTTCCTGCTAGGAGAATTCCATCTGTATGATGTGCTAATAAATGTTCAATCAACTTTGGAATGGCATCGAAATTGATAGAGCCATCTTCATGAAAAGGAGTAATAAAGGCCGTGATAATTTTACAATCTTTTAAATCTTGATAAGACATACAAAACACCTCTCTATTTTAAAGAAGGAGTTCAAAAGAACTCCTACACATTATTTCAATTCAAATTTTAATTCAGCTGTTGGACGAACCAATCCACGTTCGTGAAGTGTTTCTGCAATTTGTACTGAGTTCCAAGCGGCACCTTTAAGAAGGTTATCAGATACTACCCACATGTGGATACCTTTTTCTGCATCCAAATCTTTACGGATACGTCCAACGAAAGTATCACGTGAACCAACAGCATTAACTGCTTGAGGATAGATTTGGTGAGCAACATCATCTTCAAGAACTGCACCTGGGAATGCAGCAATAGCAGCTTTCACTTCTTCAATTGGTGCTACTTCTTTTGTTTCAATATAGACTGACTCAGAGTGAGCTGACAAAACTGGAATACGTACACATGTTGCTGATACGGCAATGCTATCGTCTTCCATGATTTTCTTGGTTTCATTGGTCATCTTCATCTCTTCGTAAGTGTAATCATTATTAGTGAAAACGTCAATTTGCGGAAGAGCGTTGAAGGCAATTGGATAGTGTTTCTTATCGCCACCTGAAGGCAAGATTTCCGCATGCAAATCACGTGGATTCACGCCATCATTCAAGACTTCACGAAGCTCACGTTGAGTTTCAAGAATTGCTCCCATACCAGCACCTGAAACAGCTTGGTAAGTTGAAACGATAATACGGTCCAAGCCCCATTTTTGACGAACGGGCTCAAGAGCCACCATCATTTGAATTGTTGAACAGTTAGGACAAGAGATAATTCCGTTGTGAGCATCAAGGGCGTGGGCATTCACTTCAGGAACAACCAATGGTACATCTGGATTTTGACGGAAATAAGAAGTGTTATCTACGACGACTGCGCCTGCCTTAACAGCATAAGGTGCATATTTTGCAGAAGTTGATCCACCAGCTGAGAAAAGAGCAATATCAACCCCTTCAAAAGCGTCTTCTGTTGTTTCTTCGATGGTCACATCTTGACCTTTGAATTGCAAAATCTTTCCTGCAGAACGTGCAGACGCAAGGTAACGAATCTTATCGATAGGAAGAGTTGATTCTTCCAACATTTTGATCATTTGAGCACCAACGGCACCTGTAGCGCCGACAACAGCAACTGTGTATCCCATAACAAACCTCTTTCGGAATTTTCTAAAAATTTCTATAATAGAAACATTATACTACTTTTTACCAAAATTGAAAAGTCTTTTTCCTATCTATTTTCTGAAATTGACAAGAAAAAGGTTCGCTAATACTAGCAAACCTTTTTTATTAATCTTATCTCTTAATATCTTTGTTTATAAGGCTTATTAAAGGCTTCTAAGATATCTGATGGAGTTTCTGCATAAGGTTTCACTTCTTTGAAATCTCCCTTCACGATAATCCGTTCTGTGGCATTGTAGTCTACACAGGTTACCAAGGTAATTTCTTTGATTCCCTCACGGTCTTCTATTTCATCAACGCGGTCAGGTGTAACGTGTTTGACTTCACGAATGACATAGGTATAAACCTTTTCCTTATCAGTCAAATAAATTTTCATCCCTTCTTTGGCATTGACCAAAGGTGAAAAGAGCATCTGACTGGCATTTTCAGCTGTAAAAATATGGTGACTAGCGAGAGAATAATTTCCCTCTCCCATTTTTTGATTTGGTTTCATGGTTCCTGCCCCATAGAACAAGTTCACATTATCTAAACCTTTAAAGATAGGTAGGTTAATCTCTACTTCAGGAATGGCAATTCCACCAATAACAGGAAGTTGTTGGGCATCCCACTGCGAAGATAAAACCGCTTCAGATGAGATAGCCTTCACTGAATCGAAATCAAAATTTCCTTCTGTATCCTGATTTTCTTCTAATTTTTCTTTTGATACCTGACTTACTTGGTACTTATTAGTATTCCAAACCATAAAAATATCACGGATTTTAGCGTTAAAAATCAAAGCGATTGATAGCAGTATCAGAAATCCTGCCAATATATTGATCAACAGATTTTTTCGTTTATTTTTCTTTTTATTGATTTTTTTAGACATTATGCTTCACTTTCTGTTTCCTGTTCTGCCCCAACTTCTTCTTTTTCTGCTGCTGCAACACTTGTAAAAGTCACAATCTTAGCATCTTGATCTAGACGCATCACTTTTACTCCCATAGTTGAACGTCCCGTTTGTGAAATATTGGCAACATTGGTTCGAATCATGACACCTGTGTCAGTGATAATCATCAGATCTTCATCCCCTTTTACTGTTAAGAGACCAGCCAGAGGACCATTTTTTTCAGTAACATTGGCTGTTTTCATTCCCTTACCGGCACGCCCTTTTGTTGGATATTCAGTCGCAACTGTGCGCTTACCGTATCCTTTCTCAGTAATGATAAGGACTTCATCTTGGTCAGTAATCACCCTTGCTCCAACTACAGCATCACCTTCACGAAGGTTTACCCCTTTAACACCAGTGGCGATACGACTCATACTACGAACTGAAGACTGATTGAAACGAACTGCATAACCTAATCTAGTTCCGATGATGATATCTGTGTCTTTTTCAGTTAGTAAGACATTAATCAACTCATCCTCATCCTTCAGATTTAAGGCTTTAAGCCCATTTTGGCGAATGTTGGCAAATTCTTTGACACTGGTTCTTTTGACAATACCTGCTCTAGTTGTAAAGAAGAGATAGGCATCATCACTACGTTCTGATTCAACATTGATAATGGTTTGAATGCTTTCACCTTCATCCAGTTTCAAAAGATTGACAACTGGCAACCCTTTGGCTGTACGACCGTATTCTGGAATTTCATATCCCTTAAGACGATAAACACGTCCTTTATTGGTGAAGAATAGCAAATGATCGTGAGTGCTGGTTGAAACCAATTCACGCACAAAGTCATCGTCCTTAACTCCAGTTCCTTGAACGCCACGTCCACCACGTTTTTGAGCTGTAAATTCGTCTTGGTCCAAACGTTTGATGTAACCTTTATTTGATAGAGTGATGAGAACATCAGACTCTTCAATCAAGTCTTCATCTTCAAGAGTCAAGACTTCACCAACCATCAACTCAGTACGACGTGGATCGCCAAACTTACGTTTGACCTCATCCAATTCTTCCTTGATGATTTGCGCTACGCGTTCTGGTTTTGCAAGAATGTCTGCCAAGTCAGCAATCAAAGCAATAAGCTCATCATACTCTGACTGAATCTTATCACGTTCCAAACCAGTCAAACGACGAAGACGCATATCGAGAATTGCTTGACTTTGACGTTCAGATAACTTGAACTTGCTCATCAATTCAACTTGGGCTTCTGCATCCGTTTCACTGGCACGGATGATACGGATTACTTCGTCAATGTGGTCCAGAGCAATCAACAAACCTTCCAAGATGTGTGCACGCGCTTCAGCTTTCTCTTTGTCAAATTGAGTACGACGAGTCACCACTTCTTTTTGGTGCTCAATATAAGCATCCAAGATTTGACGAAGAGAGAGAATCTTAGGTACACCATTCTGGATAGCTAGCATGTTGAATCCAAAACTAGTTTGCATTTGAGTCATCTTGAACAAGTTGTTCAAAATAACATTGGCTGACGCATCACGCTTCACCTCAATTACGAAGCGAACTCCCTCACGGTTTGATTCATCACGAACAGCTGTAATTCCTTCGATACGTTTTTCTTGAACTAAACGCACAATATGCTCATGAACTTTAGTCTTGTTGACCATGTATGGAAATTCTGTTACAACGATACGTTCGCGACCAGTCTTAGTTTCTTCGATTTCAGTACGAGAACGAAGCACAATCGATCCTTTACCAGTTTCGTAGGCCTTATGAATACCTGATTTCCCCATGACCAGAGCACCAGTTGGAAAATCTGGACCAGGAAGAACTTCCATTAATTCCTTGGTGGTGACTTCTGGATTATCCATCACTAACTTAACAGCATCAATGGTTTCACCCAAGTTATGTGGTGGAATATTGGTCGCCATACCAACAGCGATACCTGTAGCTCCATTGACCAAAAGATTTGGAAAACGAGCTGGTAAAACAACAGGTTCACGTTCATTGGCATCATAGTTATCAACAAAATCAACGGTATTTTTATTGATGTCACGAAGCATTTCAAGAGCAATCTTACTCATACGTGCTTCGGTATAACGTTGCGCGGCAGCACCATCACCATCCATGGAACCAAAGTTCCCATGCCCATCTACAAGCATGTAACGGTAACTCCACCATTGCGCCATACGAACCATAGCTTCGTAGATAGATGAGTCACCGTGTGGGTGGTATTTACCCATGACATCCCCTGTAATACGGGCAGATTTCTTATGAGGTTTATCTGGTGTCACACCCAATTCGTTCATACCGTATAGAATGCGGCGATGAACTGGTTTCAACCCATCTCGAACATCAGGAAGGGCCCGCGATACGATAACACTCATGGCGTAGTCGATAAAGCTGGTCTTCATCTCCTTTGTCAGATTGACATTCACTAAATTTTTATCTTGCATTAACAAATGCCTCATTTCACTATTAGTAACTAGATATATTATACCATAGTTTGACCTAGATTTCAGTCTTCCAATCCGACTAAAACGTTTACATGGCTAAGTGGATGTTATATTCGTGACAAAGCTATTTAAAAGTGATAGAATGAAACTAAACAGGGTATTACCCTTAAAAAAACAAAGGAGATGTTTAGACTAATGACAGCAACTAAACAACACAAAAAAGTTATCCTCGTTGGTGACGGTGCCGTAGGTTCATCTTACGCTTTCGCTCTTGTTAACCAAGGAATTGCCCAAGAACTTGGTATCATTGAAATTCCTCAATTGCACGAAAAAGCTGTTGGTGATGCGCTTGACCTTAGCCACGCCCTTGCTTTCACTTCACCTAAGAAGATTTATGCAGCTGAGTACGCTGACTGTGCGGATGCTGACCTTGTTGTAATTACTGCAGGTGCCCCTCAAAAACCAGGTGAAACTCGTCTTGACCTTGTTGGTAAAAACCTTGCAATCAACAAATCTATCGTAACACAAGTTGTTGAATCAGGATTTAACGGTATCTTCCTTGTAGCTGCTAACCCAGTTGACGTTTTGACATACTCTACATGGAAATTCTCAGGATTCCCTAAAGAACGCGTTATCGGTTCAGGTACTTCACTTGACTCAGCTCGTTTCCGTCAAGCCCTTGCTGAAAAATTGGATGTAGACGCTCGTTCAGTTCACGCTTACATCATGGGTGAACACGGTGACTCAGAATTTGCCGTTTGGTCACACGCTAACATCGCAGGTGTTAACCTTGAAGAATTCCTTAAAGACACTCAAAACGTTCAAGAAACTGAATTGATCGAATTGTTCGAAGGTGTTCGTGACGCTGCTTACACAATCATCAACAAGAAAGGTGCTACATACTACGGTATCGCAGTTGCCCTTGCTCGTATCACTAAAGCAATCCTTGACGATGAAAATGCAGTACTTCCACTTTCTGTATTCCAAGAAGGTCAATATGGAATCAAAGATGTCTTCATCGGTCAACCAGCTGTTGTTGGAGCACATGGTATTGTGCGTCCAGTAAACATCCCATTGAACGATGCTGAAACTCAAAAAATGCAAGCTTCAGCAAAAGAATTGCAAGCTATTATTGATGAAGCTTGGAAAAACCCTGAATTCCAAGCAGCTTCAAAAAACTAATTTATGTTAGAAAAAATGTCTAGACGATTTGTCTAGACATTTTTTTTATTTCATTTGAGCAAAAGCTGCTTCTGCATCTGCGTTACTAATCGCACCTAATTGAATCTTAGCAATTTTACCCTGTGAATCAATTAGATACTCTGTAGGAATGCTTCGAATTTGATAATCTTGAAAAACAGCTCCTTTTGTATCATATAAAACAGGGATGTCTTTATAGCCTTGTTCTTCAAACCACTTTGGAAATTGGTCTACCGTTTTTTCACCTTGAAGCCCTGGCGCAATGACAGATAAAATTTCGAAACCACGATCTTCCTTAGCAGCAAGCTCCATCAATTCTGGCATACTCTTCTTGCATGGTCCACACCAAGATGCCCAAAATTTAAGATAAACTTTTTTACCTTTAAAATCAGATAATTTCACTTCTTTTCCATCCATAGATTGAAGGGTGAAATCAGGTGCTTCTGCTCCAATAGCTACTTGCTTCACAGGAGCTTGTTGTGTCTGATTTGATTGATTTTGTGGACTTGATTTTTTCTCTTCCTTGCCACAAGCAATCAGAAGAAAGAGAGACAAGAAACTAAGTCCAAAATAGATAATTTTTTTCATAGATAACTCCTTTTATCCTAATATTCCAGATAAGACATTTAACTGTCCCAACATTAATAAAATTCCCATGAGAACGATCAATAAACCACCAATTTTCTTCAATAAAAGTATGTGGGATTTGATTCTACTAAAATAAGGCATGACAAGACCTGATGCCAAGGCCAGAAATAAAAATGGAAGCGCCATTCCGAGAGTGTAAATGAGGGTTAATAAGGCCCCCTGAAGAGCTCCATTTCCTCCTGAGGCAGCCAGTGCTAAAACAGAACTTAAAACTGGGCCTATACATGGAGTCCAGCCAAAGCTGAAGCTGATACCCAGTAAAAAGGCCGACAAATATTTGCTAGACTGTTTTTGCTTAAATGTTACTGTTTTTTGTACCTCTAATTTTTGTAAGTGAAGAATTTCCATCTGATGCAAACCCAGTATAATAATCATGATTCCCATGACATAACGGAACCAGTCAGTATAAAGTAAATTCCCAAGGAATCCCGCTCCAAATCCAAGAATAAAGAAGATGAGAGAAATACCCGCAATGAAACAGAGTGTCCGAATCAATCCTGACCAGGCAACATCTTTACCCAAAAAACGAAATGTCCTTGACTCCTCTTGATCATCTAGCAGAACACCTGCGTAGACTGGTAACAAGGGAAAGATACAGGGAGAAAAGAATGACAAGACCCCAGCTATAAAGACAGAAATAAAAAATAAAATACTTTCCAATTAAGAACCTTCTTTCATATAGTTATCTTTTATTTTACTATAAAAGAAAACGTTTGTAAGAAATCCGCTACGCAAATTAATTTTCAACTTGAAAGAATCAAAAAAGGAGCTCAGCTCCTTTTTTGATTAATAAGTTCCCTCTTCACCTTGACTTGTCAGGATTACAGGCCCATCTTTAGTAATAACAAACTGATGCTCGTACTGACATGATAGTCCACCATCGATTGTTTTATGTGCCCAACCTGTTTTCATATCTGTATCGATTTCCCAATCACCTGTATTGATCATAGGTTCGATTGTCAAAACCATGCCTTCACGAAGGCGGAGACCTCGACCTGCGATACCATAGTTAGGCACCATTGGTTCTTCATGCATGGTTGGTCCAACACCGTGTCCTACAAGATCACGAACAACTCCGTAACCACGACTTTCAGCATATTCCTGAATAGCAGCTCCAATATCTCCAATACGATTTCCTACAACAGCCTGCTCAATTCCCTTATACATAGCTTCTTTGGTAACATCCATCAAGTTTTTAATTTCTTCTGATGGTTTTCCAACAGCGTAAGCCCAACAAGAATCTGCCAAGCCGCCCGTAAAGTTTTGAGTATATTTTTTCATCTGCTCAACGTTGTTAAAATTTAGTTTAGAAACATTGAGGTCAGACTTAGCGATTGGCCCACCAAGAACCATATCTACCTTCAGCAAATCGCCTTCCTTCAAAATATAGTGGCGTGGAAAAGCATGGGCTACTTCGTCATTAAGCGAACAACAAGTTGCGTATGGATAATCCATCATTGCCCCATCAACACCAATTTGAAGAGGGAGGAAATTTTCTTCTTTACAACGACGACGCACATATTCTTCTACTTCCCACATATCTACACCTGGTTTGATGATGTCACGCAAACCGATGTGAATACTGGCAAGAAAATCGCCAGCCTTATCCATTGCTTCGATTTCTCTAGCTGATTTTAATGTAATCATGTTTTCTCCTAGTTTTAATTAATTTTTACAGTAACATTTGCTTTTGATACGATTTGATGATTGATATAAATATCATAGTCGATAATGGCTGACCTTCTCGTATGGTGAATAATTCTAGCCTGAATCCGCAAGATATCATCGATCTGAACAGCCTGTAAAAAGTAAATCAGCATCTGTTCAATGATGAGATTACGTCCGCTATTCACGACCAGATCCTGCGTCATATGGGTCAAAATTTCTGAAAGAACTCCATTTGCAAGGACTCCATTTTTTTCCAACATAAATGGTTCAACCGTAATGACAACTTCATCATGGTGGTAAGATAACTTCTGACCAACCTGTTCTGAAAATGTTGGTAATGCTGAAACTTGAGAGCGACTCATCTTTTCCATGACATCCCGTCTAGTAATAACACCAAGTAAAGTTTGATTACTTCTCACAACAGGCACCATTTCAAAGTCTTCAGCAATCATTCTCTGGCTAACATTAGCGATATTCGTCGCTAAACCAGTCATGTAGACTGTCCTTGTCATGACCTTATCTATCGTTGTACCAGGTGATTTATCTCCAGCATCACGCATAGTAACTACACCAACAACGACCTGATGCTGATTGATGACAGGGAAACGGCTCGTTCTATTCTTACGAACCAAGTCTAGATAATCTTTGACAGTATCCGTTTCCTGTAGAAATCCATATTCATGACTGGTACGATAGATTTTTTCAACCGTTAAAATATCTGTCTTAATCTGAACGTTGGACAAAGCTCTGTTGATCATAGTCGCAATTGTAAATGTATCATGCTTACTGCGCAATACTGGAATATTTTTTTTATTAGCATGGTTTAAAACATCTTCATGAACTTCAAATCCACCTGTTACCAAGACAGCATTTTCATTTTCAAGTGCTAATAACTGAATACGTGTTCGATCTCCTACGATAAGTAAGCCGCCATCATGAAGATAAGAAAGAATATTCTTTTCAGTCATCGCCCCAATGGAGAATTTACTAAATTCTCTATCCAATCCAGCTTGACCAGCTAAAACTTCTGAGCCTGTAACTTCTGCAATTTCTGCGAACGTTAATTTCTCAATAGCTACTTTTTTTGACTTTACACGTACTGTTCCACTTCGAGGACGTGTTTCAACAAGTCCCCTATTTTCAGCTTCTTTGATAGCCCGATATGCCGTACCATCACTTACTCCTAGTCGATTTGAAATACTACGAACACTGACACGCTTCCCAACTGGTAATTCTTCCAAGTAGGCTAATATTTCTTGGTGTTTACTCATTTAGATTTCCTTTTGTATAACGGAATTCTAGATAATCCCGCATCTTTCGGGTATAACGATCGCTACCTTTAAAATGACGATAAAGAACAAAATTTGATTTTTCTGCTACTTTCTGACTAGCAACATTTTCTAGATGTGTCACAATCGAAAGTTGCTTCAAGGCAAACTCGTTCATGGATAAATCTCGTAATTTGGTAACTGCTTCAGTCATATACCCCTGAGACCAATAGTCTTTCTTTAAAAAATAGCCAATTTCTGCTTCTTTCTTAATTTCATCAAGTTTTTCAAACTTGATAGCTCCAATCATCCGTTGCTCTTTTTTATCACAAATAGCCCAAATCCCCAAAGGTGATTTCATAAAATAATTGGCAAGAGCATACTGACTTTCTTCAATACTTGCTTGTGCAGGAAAGATAAATTGGAGATTTTCAGGATCTGATGCAAGTTGATGAAAATCATCTACATCTGTAAAAAAGAAGGGACGGAAATATAAACGTTCCGTCTCATAGAAAGAAAATTTTGCTAATTTAGTCCAGATATTCATTGCAATCCTCAAAGTGCTAATCTTCGATTAGCTCAATATCTGCTCCAAGATTACGCAATTTTTCGATAATATTCGAGTAGCCTCGAAGGATGAATTCTACATTGGTAATCTCTGTTTTTCCTTCAGCCATCAAGCCAGCAATAACCAAGGCAGCTCCAGCACGTAGGTCTGTCGCCTTAACTTTTGCACCCTGCAAAGGATTTCCACCCTTATAAAGGATGTGGTCGTTTGTTGTTGAAATATCTGCATTCATTTTGGCTAATTCAAAAACATGATTGACACGTTTTTCATAGATTGTATCAATCAATGTGCCACGACCTTCTGCTTTTAATAGCAAAGGAGTAATAGGCTGTTGAAGATCTGTTGCGAAACCTGGATAAGGAGCTGTTTTGATATTAACAGCCTTTAGATTTGTTTGCTCTTCGACGAAAATACTGTCTTCAGAAATAGTCATGTGAACACCCATTTCTTCAAGTTTAGCAATAAATCCTTCTAAATGCTCATAAAGTACATTATTAATTCGAATCCCATGACCTACTGCAGCTGCCATTGAAATATATGTACCTGCTTCAATACGGTCTGGGATGACTTGGTGACGTGTTCCGTGCAAGCTATCCACACCATCGATTGTAATCATATCCGTACCTGCTCCACGAATGTGAGCTCCCATATTGTTTAATAATGTAGCCACATCAATGATTTCAGGTTCGCGAGCAGCATTTTCAATAACTGTTCGACCTTTAGCTTTTACTGCTGCTAGCATCGTATTGATTGTTGCACCAACACTAACAGTATCCATATAGATATGCGCACCATGTAGACTTGATCCTTGGGTTGAGAGATTCATATTATCTCCCTCGTAGGTTGTCTTAGCTCCCATAGCTTCAAATGCTTTTAAGTGCAAATCAATCGGACGTGGTCCTAGGTCACACCCTCCAGGCAAACCTACAGTTGCTTCACCAAAACGTCCTAAAAGACTACCATAGAAATAATAAGACGCACGCAAGCTATTAATTTTACCATAAGGCATTGGTTTATTTTGAACACCACGAGGATCAATCTCGAGAACATCGTCATAACGCTTGACACTAGCTCCCATGATTTCCATAATCTCAATAAGACTAGCTACATCAGAGATGTCCGGAACACAATCCAAAATCACAACATCATCTGATAAAATAATGGCAGGAATCAAGGCAACGACACTATTTTTAGCGCCACTAATCGTAATTTCACCTTTCAATGGTCTCCCACCGTTAATGACAATTTTTTTCATTTTATACTCTTTCACTATTTATTAAGAAGGTCTCACCCTATATTATACCATATTTCTTACTAATAGCCAATCCTATAAAAAAATTAACAAACGTCTCACACTTAATTCCACCATAAAAATCCGTTTTAGACTAATTTCCACTTTGGTCAGGAAAGTGGAAGTTACTTTGAGAAATTACCCTCAAGATTTTGACAATCTCAACATCATCACAGTTCTGGAAGGTAGAACACAATCTATCATCCGAAATCATTTTCTTAAATATGAGAGTTCTGTCCGAAGTCGCGTCAAAATCATTACTATGGATATGTTTATCCCTTATTATGACTTGACTAGACAACTTCGCTTTCGAATTTCTAGGCTCAGGCTGAAACAGTCTACGAGACTGTTTCACTCCCAAACGCTAAAATCGTTCTGGATTGCTTTCACATTGTACAACATCTAAGCCGTGCTATGAGTCGTGTGCGTGTCCAAATTATGAATCAATCAGGATAGTCGTAAACTGAGTGATAAACGTTTTTATCGCCCTACTTTTCGTATGCATTTAACCAATAAGGAAGTCCTAAACAAGCTTTTGAGCTATTCCGAAGACTTGAAACACCACTATCATCTCTATCAACTCTTGCTTTTCCACTTTCAGAATAAGGAGCCGAAGAAATTCTTTGGACTCATTGAGGACAATCTAAAGCTGGTTCATTCTCTTTTTCAGACTGTCTTTAAAACCTTTCTAAAGGACAAAGAGAAAATTGTCAACGCTCTTCAACTACTCTATTCTAACGCAAAACTGGAAGCCACTAATAATCTAATCAAACTTATTAAACGCAATGCCTTTGGTTTTCAGAACTTTGAAAACTTCAAAAAACGCATTTTTATCGCTCTGAACATCAAAAAAGAAAGGACGAAATTTGTCCTTTCTCGAGATTAGCTTTTCTTCAACCCACTACAGTTGACAAACATACTAAGATTAGTAGTGAGAAAATCTCCGACGGGAGAGAGTACTCACTACTTTTTCTTT
>NZ_JALDUI010000002.1 GCF_023115445.1 Streptococcus sp. oral taxon 431
CGTCTCATTCGAACAATGTATTACCTCATTACGCATAACAAACTTTACGATTACTCTTTGACCCAAAATCGATAAGGCTATCTATGCCGTATTATTATAACACCTTGTTTCAAAAAATACCAGATGAGGTGTTTTTTTAGCATGCCCTTTTATGGATCAATAAGTGGTAAAAATAAGACAGTAACCTCAGAATAGCTACTGTCTCATCTCTTTTTTTACTTAAGCTCCTTGATATACTTGACAAATGGTAGAAAAGAGCCTCATATTCTTGATTTCATATAAAGCAAAAAGCCCACTGTTGTAGGCTTTCTGTAAGATATTTCTTAAAATTAAAGCATTTTGTTGTAGAATTCAACGACAAGTGCTTCATTGATTTCTGGGTTGATTTCATCGCGTTCTGGCAAGCGAGTCAATGAACCTTCCAATTTTTCAGCGTCAAATGATACGAATGCTGGACGTCCAAGAGTTGCTTCTACTGCTTCAAGGATTGCTGGAACTTTCAATGATTTTTCACGAACTGAGATTACTTGACCTGGAGTTACACGATATGATGGGATATCAACGCGTTTTCCGTCAACAAGGATGTGACCGTGGTTTACGAATTGACGAGCTTGGCGACGAGTAGTCGCAAGACCAAGACGGTAAACAACGTTATCCAAACGGCGTTCCAAAAGAAGCATGAAGTTGAAACCAAGGATTCCGCCTTTGATTTTTGTAGCTTGTACGAACAAGTTACGGAATTGTTTTTCACCTACACCGTAAGTGAAACGAAGTTTTTGTTTTTCAGCTAATTGCAAACCGTATTCTGACAATTTAGAACGGTTGTTTGGTCCGTGTTGTCCTGGTACGTAGTTACGACGTGCCAATTCTTTACCTGTACCTGTAAGTGAAAGGCCAAGGCGACGAGCTTGTTTCCAAGATGGTCCTGTATAACGTGACATGTGAATGTCCTCCTGATATAAATAATATTTCGGTGGAAATAGTCACTTAGAAAGCCCTGATTCGTGCAGATGCCCTTCGCCTAAACAGCCAAGGTTACTTATCATAAGACACCTGTTGACGAGCTTCATGCTTTCCTGCTGATATTTCACACAAAATCCATTTTACCATGAATAGCTGGATTTGTAAAGGGGTTTTAGGCTTTATTTTCACTGCCAAAGAGGTTAAGAAGGAGGGTAAAGGTGCTTCCCCGTCCGTACTGGCTGGTAACTGTGATTTCTCCACCCAATTGATGGGCCAATTCACGCGCAATCGCAAGACCTAAGCCATGACCACCTGTTTTCATATTGCGCGAAGTTTCGACACGATAAAGGCGTTTGAAAATATTCTCCAAGTCCTCTGGTGCAATGCCCTGCCCCTCATCGGTCACACTGATTGAAAGCTGGTTCTTCTCCAGTTTAGCTACCACCTCCAGCTTAGTTCCTGGAGCAGAGTATTTAAAAGCGTTATTGACCAGATTTACCAAGATACGAGAAAGTTTGGCATAATCTCCTTCAATCCGGGCAGACTCTGAGATTACCTGCAAGTGGACATCTCGCTCCTCCTGCTCAATCAAGAACTGAAATTCACTCATACACTCAATCAAGAGCTGGTCCAAAAAAATGCTGTCTTTGCTGGTAGTTTCTACCTGATTTCTAGCTGTGTTTAGGGTCGAAAAATTCAATTCCTCAACCAGTTTATTAAGTCTTTCTGTCTGGCGTCCAATGGTTGCTAGATAATGGGCTTGCTCTCCCTCCTTGATAACCCCGTCCAAAATCCCTTCTATCGTCGCTTGGATCGAAGTGATGGGGGTCTTGATATCATGCGACAGCTGGGCAATCATTAATCCCTTTTCTCGTTCGCTTTCTTCTAATGAATCAAAGGTCGCCTGCAAATCATGGGACATTTCATTGAAGGCTTGGCCTAATTGCTGAAATTCTACAGGCCCTTGAACCTCCAGATTTGAAGGAAAATCCTTGTCCGCTACTCGCTTGGCATGTTCCTTAAGTTTGGCCAATGATGTAAAGACAGGCGATAGGAGAAAGAGACTAATCCCAGCACCGACAAAACTTGCCATGAGAGTCATTCCCACTAGGAAATAAATCTCTCTTTCGTCAATTAACATTCGCTGGACTGCCCAAAAAACCACGATAATCGTTAGAAGTGTTGAAATGATATAACCCACTAGAATATAACTTTTTAATTTCATTAACTACCTCGTGCTTTCTCAATTTTGTAGCCCAAGCCCCAAACGGTTTTGATGGTGGGAGTTTCTGCACTGGCATGTTTAGCCAACTCCTGTCGAAGAGCATGAATATGAACATTCAAGGTATTGGTATCATCCACATAATCTTCTTGCCAGACCTTTTCATAGAGGTCTGTCTTAGAGAAAACCCGCTCTGGATTACTAGCTAAAAGCCATAGAAGTTCGAAGGATTTGACTGTCAAATCAAGCGCCACATCTCCGACTTGGACCTCATGGCTACCGTGATTCATCCGTAAATCTCCGAGACTGACGACCTCTGTCTCACCTCCACGATGAAGGCGACGCAAGATATTGTGGACACGCAAAACCAGCTCACGTGGGCTAAAAGGCTTGGCAATAAAGTCATCTGCCCCTAAGCTCAGACCGTAAATCTTGTCCTGCTCACTGGTCTTAGCCGTAATAAAGAGAAAAGGCTGATCCGGATATTGATACTGGACCTCACTAATCAAATCATAACCATCCATCCGAGGCATCATGATATCTGTAATAATCAAATCAATAGGTTTTCGCTTGAATATTTCTAAAGCCTCTACTCCATCATGAGCCACCAAAACCTGATACCCTGCCTGAACCAGATAGCGTTGATGAATATCTGTGATTTCTACCTCGTCGTCAACGAGTAAAATTGTCTTTCCCATCTGTCTCTCCTTTGAAAAAAACAGTGCTATACCACAATAGTATAACACTATTTTAATCGCTTTACGAACATTCTAATCGCTATCTGGATTTTTCAAATCCTAGATAGAAAGTCTGTAGCTAGACTAGTCATTTTCCTCTTTTTTAGCTTTCAAACTGAGACCACCTAACAGTCCGGCCAAGGCGAGTCCAAAGAATCCAAGAGTAGCCATTGATGTTTGGGCTTCGCCAGTATATGGAAGCATGTCTTTTTGGTCTTTCATTTTATCAGCCATCATTGGATTTGACGCCTTGTTATTAGCTGCCATCTTGCCTTCATCAGACATTTTTCTTGAGGCTGCTGGAGCTTGATCTTGTTTCATGCTTGGTGTTGCCATAGGCTGGCTAGCATTCATGGTTTTATCCTGCTCTTTGTTAGGCATCATCTTATCCTGGCTAGCAGCTGGCATCTGCGATTTCATCGGAGTAAGAGACTGATGTCCATTCAAGTTTACTGTCAAATCCTTAGTCGCTACAAGGTTAGTTAAATCAGGCTTGCCGTCTTTTACACCGTAAACCTTGATGGTAGCCTTATAGCTTTGTGTACCGTTTTGTTTCAAGAGGTCTAGAAGCTCTTTATCAGATTTACCTTGGGTGCCGGCCAAATCCACTTCGTAGAAGTAGAGGCCTTTGCCCAATTTCTCTACTGGTGGGAGAGCTGGATTTTTTGCCGAACCGTTATCTGACCATGGAGCCTTGTCGGATGCTTTCAAAATCAGGCGAGTCAACATACCGTCACCGGCGAAGAATTCATACGGAATGACTTGGTTGACTCCGGCTGTGAATGGACCAGGGAAATTGGCTTTATCAAGGTAGGTAGCTGGGACATCTACTGTGGCTTTAGTGTTGTCAGCCACGCCTTTTTGAACTTCAGATGGAGTAGTCAAGCCATTCAAGTTGACATCCAAATCCTTAGTCGCTACAAGGTTAGTTAAATCAGGCTTGCCGTCTTTTACACCGTAAACCTTGATGGTAGCTTTATAGCTTTGTGTACCGTTTTGTTTCAAGAGGTCAAGCAGCTCTTTATCTGATTTGCCTTGAGTACCTGCCAAATCCACTTCATAGAAGTAGAGACCTTTGCCCAATTTCTCTACTGATGGGAGAGCTGGATTTTTAGCTGAACCGTTGTCTGACCATGGGGCCTTGTCTGAGGCTTTCAAGATAAGGCGAGTCAACATGCCGTCACCGGCGAAGAATTCATATGGGATAACTTGGTTAACACCGGCTGTGAATGGACCTGGGAAGTTGGCTTTATCCAAGTAAGTAGCTGGAACATCTACTGTGTCTTTAGTATTGTCAGCCACGCCTTTTTGGACTTCAGCTGGAGTTGTTAAGCCATTCAAGTTGACATCCAAATCTTTTGTCGCTACGAGATTGCTCAAATCAGCCTTGCCATCTTTAGCACCGTACACTTTAATGGTAGCTTTATAGCTTTGAGTGCCGTTTTGTTTCAAGAGGTCAAGCAAGTCCTTATCTGATTTTCCTTGAGTCCCTGCTAAATCCACTTCATAGAAGTAAAGGCCTTTGCCCAATTTTTCTACTGGTGGAAGAGCAGGATTTTTAGCTGATCCGTTGTCTGACCATGGGGCCTTGTCAGAAGCTTTCAAGATAAGGCGAGTCAACATGCCGTCACCAGCGAAGAACTCGTATGGAATAACTTGGTTGACACCAGCTGTGAATGGCCCTGGGAAGTTGGCTTTATCCAAGTAAGTAGCTGGTACATCTACTGTGTCTTTGGTATTGTCGGCCACACCTTTTTGTACTTCAGCTGGGGTGGTCAAGCCGTTCAAGTTTACTGTCAAATCCTTAGTCGCTACAAGGTTGCTCAAATCGGCCTTGCCATCTTTGGCACCGTACACTTTGATGGTAGCTTTATAGCTTTGAGTACCGTTTTGTTTTAAGAGGTCAAGCAAATCTTTATCAGATTTACCTTGGGTATTTGCCAAATCCACTTCGTAGAAGTAGAGGCCTTTGCCCAATTTCTCTACTGGTGGAAGAGCTGGATTTTTTGCTGAACCGTTATCTGACCATGGAGCCTTGTCAGAGGCTTTCAAGATAAGACGAGTCAACATACCGTCACCGGCGAAGAATTCATATGGAATGACTTGGTTGACACCGGCTGTGAATGGACCTGGGAAGTTAGCTTTGTCCAAGTAAGTTGCTGGAACATCCACTATGTCTTTGGTGTTGTCTGCCACGCCGTTTTGTACTTCAGCTGGGGTGATTGCTGGTTGCGCTTCACTTGCTTCATGGTCTTGTCCAGCAACTGTAGCTGCAGGACTTTCCACAGGTTTAACCGCATCTTCTGTTTGTTTCTTAGATTCTGGTTTTGCTTGCACTTCTTCTTTTGGCGCTACTGCTTGGTCTTTATCAGATACATCCGCTTTTTCTGTAGAGCTTGCAGTATCCAAGCTTGCTTTAGGTGTTGAGTCTACGCGTTCTGAAGGAAGAGCTGTATCGACGGCTTCTTTGAGAAACTCTACTGGTAAGTCGCTCTTTGCACTCTCCGAAGCTGCATCTGGCACAACTTGAGCAGGGGTCGGATTGACCACATCGGCACGTACCGAACTTGGTTGACCAACTAGGACAAAGAAGCCACTGGCAACAACAACTGAGGCAACACCGACACTGAGGCGGCGAATAGACCAACGAGTATATCTTTGATTTGGATTGAATTTCATAGGATTCTCCTTAGAGTTTTTCTTTATTTGATGACTCTAGTATAATCTCCTAAAATTAAAAAGGATTAAGAAAAAGTTAAAATTTTTCTTAAATCACTCTTATAAAATACTTATATTGACTCAGTAGTCGTTGAAAAAAAGAATAGTCCTTCCTCTTCTACTCACTGAGGTTTGCTAGGGTATCCAAATATTGGTTATTAATAACCGCCATGATGTAGGTATCGGCTTTCAAAAGGTCATTTGGTCCAAATTGAACATCCAAGGGAGCATTTTCATGATCACGAAAGCCAAGGATATTGAGATTGTATCGTCCTCGAAGGTCTAGTCGACTTAGGCTCTTGCCTTCCCACGACTGTGGAATTTTCATCTCGACAATTGAGACATTTTTGTCCAACTGAAAAACATCTACGCTGTTATTAAATAGAATAGTCTGCGCTAACGAGCGTCCCATCTCATACTCTGGTGAAATGACTGAGTCTGCACCAATTTTTTCAAGAACTTTTTTTGCTGTATGGCTTTTGACCTTGGCAATAACTGTCGGTACGCCTAAACTCTTGCAATGCATGACTGCAAGCACACTAGACTCTAGATTTTCACCAGTTGCGACAACTACGGTATCGCAGGTATCAATCCCTGCTGAGAGCAAGAG
Source organism: Streptococcus sp. oral taxon 431 (assembly GCF_023115445.1). GTDB lineage: Bacteria > Bacillota > Bacilli > Lactobacillales > Streptococcaceae > Streptococcus. The sequence continues at coordinate 6,251 of NZ_JALDUI010000002.1, forward strand.
GTCTTCATCGGTTATATCTCCAACAACTCCACGAATCAAGACTGGTTCGAAATGATTGATTCGTTCCTCATGGTCGTCAATGGCGATAATATTTATATCATGCTGAGCAAGAGCGGTAAGGACACTACTCCCAAAAATTCCCAAGCCTAAAATTCCAATTGTTCGATCTGACATAGACTTTCCTTTCTTAACCAATAGTAATATCTGCTTTCATATAATGGATCATGTCTTTCTTATCTGGCTGATATTCAGCCAAACTGACTAATAGCGTGAGTGGGCCGATCCGTCCTATGAACATCAGTAGCATGACAAAACTAAGTGCTAACTTGCCTAACTCTGGTGTCAGATTGGCAGTCACACCAACCGTGGCAAGAGCTGAAATCGTCTCGAACATGATGTAGATAAAGCGCGGATTTCCCTCGGCTGTTATTCCTATTAAGATTAAGCCCGCTAAAAAAGTTATCAAGAAGATGATGAAAACACTGAAAGATTTCTGGACTGTTCGTGGTTCGATCGTTCTTCGAGCTATATTGGCATGTGGCAAGCCTAAAAGCTCACTGCGTGCAAAGATCAATAAGACAAAGAAGGTTGTGATTTTAAGTCCCCCTGCAGTTCCGCCAGGAGCCCCACCAAGAAACATTTGTAAAATATAAATCAGTAGTGTAACAGGTCTAGCTTGAGTATAATCAATAGAAGCAAAGCCTGCCGTTCTCATGCTAACTGTTTGGAAAAAGCTGACTAGCAATTTATCCGGGATGCTGAGATTGCCAATCGTTCCCGAATTGTTCCACTCTATCAAGAGGGTTGAAACTGTTCCCGTCAATAAAATTCCAGCTGTCAAGAAGAGAACCAATTTGGTATGGAAGCGAAGCCGACGTTTTTTCTTACTCAACCGTGTAGCCAGGTCAAACCAAACCATAAATCCTAGACCGCCTGTGATTATCAAGGCAGCAAGCACTAAATTAATCAACGGGTCAGTTTGAAAAGCTACTAAACTTGTACTTCCAAAATTATCAAAACCAGCATTACAAAAAGCTGAAACAGCTACGAAGATAGAGGTAAATACTCCTCGAACCCAACCAAATTCAGGAACAAAACGGAAACTTAGCAGGATGGCTCCTAGTCCTTCAATGAGAAAAGTCGTCAAGAAAATTGAGCGTATGAAAACCTTTAAAGACTGAGTTTCTCCATAATTAAAGCTCTCTAGAATTGTTTCACGGCTACGAAGACTAAGCTTTTGCTTACTTTGAATATAAAAGACCCCTATAAAGGTCATAAGCCCCAAACCACCAATCTGGATCAAAAACATACAGATCAACTGCCCCCAGATGTTATATGTTGTAGCTACTGGTTGAGTAAAGAGCCCTGTCACACAGACCATGGATACTGCTGTAAAGAGATGGTCAAAATAGGTCGCTTGGGAGCTTGTTGCTTGCACAAATGGCAGGCTCAAAAGGAGAGAGCCTACGAAAATAACCAAAGTAAAACTTAAAAAAATGCGACGGGCAGATGATAAACGCCCCAAGGTCGTGTTTATTTTTTCCGAAAATAATTTGAATAACATAGCTACATTGTACCATAAAATTGTTAAAGCAGTCACATATGACTAACAATTTCAAGACAGAGTTCCAAGGCCTTGTCAAAAGCTTCTGAACCCCAATCGCGACTATCATAATTTTCTAAATCCGCTAGAGAGTCGGCTGTAAATAGAAGTTGACCCCAAACTACTCCTCGAAGCTGGGCAACTGCTGCAAGAGCTGCACACTCCATCTCTACAACTGCACAACCTTCTTCCTTACGATAGGCAACTTTTTCAGCGGTTTCTCGATAAAATCCGTCTGTCGACCAAGTCATGACTTCTTCGTAAGGGACACCTAGTTGTTCCAAAACTTGCTCGATGGCAGAAACAGCTTCTACATGAACATCCATATAACGAGAAGGAGGTGCATAATGGTAGCTTGCTCCTTCATCCCGCAATGCTCTGACTGGAACTAGAAAGGCATTTTCTTCTATATTAATAAGCACCCCACAAGTACCGGTAGAGATGATTTTCTCCACACCGTAGCCAATCAACCAATCCATGAACTGGGCGGCTGGTGCAGAACCAACAGGAGCCTGGGTTAGACAAACTTTTTCACCTTTGTAGTCCATGACATAAACAGGATAAGTCTTTGTGGCAGAAATAAACTCCCCAACGCACTCTGCTCCCACTTCCTGAGCATAGCGGTCAATCTCCTCCTCCAAAAATGCATAGATGCACTTCCTTGGCAACTGTAAATCTAGGCCTTCATGGTTGGGCATGATAACTGCTTGAGGATTGTCATCAAACTCTAAAATAGGAATAGCGTGTTTCTGAATCATAGAATACCTCCTCTAAATTTTTACTATTGTATCAAATACAAAGGGAAAGTCAAGTTCTAGTCTAAGTTCAATAAACTTACTTTAAATAGGAAACAACAATTAAATGCTTTTTCCGTCATAATAAAATTGCTATATCTTAGGAATTATCTTATAATAGATTGAATTTTAAAAAAAGTGAGGGAGTTTTATGAAATTCTATTCCTATGACTATGTGCTCAGTCAGATTAGTCAACAGAATTGGGCCATGATTATCGTATCAGCTTTACTGCTTATCGTGACTGGATTTTTTGCATTTAAAGCTTTCAAAGATAAAAAAGGGAGCAAGTTCCGTGAATTATCGCTCATTTCTATTTTGACCTTAATCGCATTCGTTTTGATAAGCATTACGAATCTTCAAAACAACCAATCCAATGATAATCAATTTCGTAGTTCCTTACACTTCATCGAGATTGTATCAAAAGAGTTAGGTGTTGACAAAAAGAATGTTTATGTCAATACATCAGCTACAACTGATGGAGCTATTATTAAGGTTGACGACAGTTTTTATCGCGCTATTAGCGGAACAGACCCAGATAGCTATTTATTGGAAAAAATGGAACTCTATAAATCAGATGTTGAACTCGTGGAGGTTGAAAAATGATAAGCTTTTTTGCTACAATTGCAATTAAATTGGCCTTGGGGCTTCTTTCTCTTGTTTTTGTTATTAACGTAACAGGTAAAGGAAATCTAGCACCAAGTTCTGCAGTGGACCAAATCCAGAACTTTGTTCTCGGGGGTATTATCGGTGGGGTTATCTACAATAGTTCTATTACCATCATCCAATACATTGTTATCCTCATTATTTGGACTATTCTCATTTTACTCCTTAAATGGTTGAATACCAATGTTTCCTTCATCAAACATCTGATTGACGGAAAACCTACGATTATCATTAAAAATGGAACATTAGATCCAGAAGCTTGTCGCTCAAAAGGTCTTGCGGCTGCAGATGTAGCTCTTAAATTGCGCTCTCAAGGAATCTTTCAATTAAAGGATGTCAAGAGAGCTGTGATTGAGCAAAATGGACAGCTAATTGTTGTAAGAATGGGTGACGAAAATCCTAAGTACCCCGTCATTACAGACGGTGTTGTCCAAGTTGAAATCCTAGAAACCATTGGCAAATCCGAGGAGTGGCTAACTGAGAAATTGAAAGAAGAAGGTTTCGAAGAAGTCTCAAATATCTTTATTGCTGAATATGATAAAGGTCAATTGAATGTTGTAACCTATTAAAAAATAAACTGATGCTTTTCGTATCAGTTTTTTGCTTTTTAGCATAAAAGGGTATATACTTAAATTAATATCTGATGTAATTTAGATAATACAAAAAATTAACGGAGGTATCCCCCATGTCAATCGAAGAAAAATTCAACCAAGCTAAAGGTTCTGTTAAAGAAGGTTTTGGTAAACTAACTGGCGATACAAAAACTCAAGCAGAAGGAGCTGCAGAAAAAGTAGCTTCAAAAGCTAAAGAAGTTGCTGAAGATGCAAAAGAAGCTGTCGAAGGTGCAGTATCTGGCGTAAAAAACATCTTTAAAAAAGACGGAGAATAATTCTTTCTCGTCCTAATAACATAAGAAACTCTTATTCCAAGCTGTTAATATGCTAGGGATAAGAGTTTTTTCTTTAAATTATTATGTTTTTTAATATTAGAAAATACTTCTTATGATGTGTTGCTCAACCTAAAGCAAAAAGAACTAATTCCTATACTCCTCCTATTTCCACAAACCACCTAAGATTTGTTTTTCCAATAAGCCTAAGTCCTCTTCACTAATTTCGACATTGTCACCAATGATATATAGTTGAGAGAAGTAAGCTAACAATGGACCTATACAGATGCGAACCATTTGAGGAATCGTTATCTCTGGATTTACACGTGGATCTGCTAGCAATTCTTTATGAAGCACTCGAAGTTTATCTTGAATAGCATTCCAGATAAAAATCTGTTCATTTTTTAGTTTCTTATTTGAAAAACTCTCCTGCAGAATGATTTTCATCAAAGCACGATTTTTTTTGAGATAGCTCATACGATCGTGGACGAGATAACGAACCCTCTCTTCTGTCGTTTCAAAAGCTAAGAGTTCCTCAACAAAACTACCGAAAATGCCTGGGACTACAGGATGTAAAATAGCCGTCAGTAGATCATCCTTCGTCTTAAAATACTTAAACAAAGTTGCCTGGCTTAGTCCAGCACGCTCAGCTATGTGAAGAGTTGAGGTCCCATGGTAACTCCTAGTTGATATGAGATCCACTGCTGCCTGCATGATTTTTTTCTTTCCTTGAGGGTAATTCGCTTCTTCTAAGTAATCTTCAAACGATTCAAAAACAGTCTTATCCATCTAATCTTCACACCTTTTTAGCATTATTTATGTTGATTTCTAAACTTTACGATAACGACGCAATCCAACAATATTGAGAATTGTTAAAATGATCAAGAAAATCATTAAAACACCAAGATTTGGCAAAATATCACCAAGATTGTGTCCGTAAAGAATAATCTGGCTTATTGCATCACCAGAATAGGTTAATGGCAAAAATTTCCCCACAGTTGGAGCCCATGCTCCCATGGATGACAATGGAATAATCCCTGAGAAAAAGAGTTGAGGCATAATCACGAGAGGAATAAATTGCATCATTTGGAATTCTGATTTTGCTAGAGTAGACAAAAGAATTCCAAAAGCTAGTGCTACAAGAGCCAGTACCACATTAACTATTATAACATTTAAAATATTTCCTACAACTTCTACATCTAGTAGCCAAATTGCTGCTAAGACGACAACTGCCGTTTGAAAAATCGCAATAATACCGTAAGACAACATATAGCCATAGACAATTTCAGAACGTTTCACTGGGGTTGCTAACAAGCGATCCAAGGTTCCACTTGTGCGCTCTTTCAAAAGTGCCATACCAGAAATCAAAAAGACAAAGAAGAAGACCACAAAGCTAATTAAAATTGGAATCATACGTGCAAAGAATCCAGTATTTTTATCTCCATATTGGTAAGATTCTTTGATTTCAGGCGCCTTTGCATCTAATTTCAATTGTGGAAAAGCTTGTTTGACACGAGATAGTAACTGATCGGTGCCTTCACTGGCGATACTTGTTCGTAACACTTGTCGTATCATAGATGTCTTGGAGGCATCTGTATTTGCGTAGTCGACCTGATACTCACCGTCTTTATAAGAAATCACAGCATCGACTTTTTCATTTGCTAGCGCTTCTTTGGCCTGATCTAAGTCTTGATAAGTCTCGATGTCCACATGATCAAGCTCATCCATTTTCGTTATCAAACCAGTTGGTAGATCTTGTGTCGCTAACTTGACATTCACGGTTGTACTAGCTGAAAACATGAGGTTCATCAGCCACATAATAAATACCGGCGCTACAAACATCATAGCCAAGGTTCGTTTGTCACGAAGCAATTCTTTGATAACTTTTTTAGCAATAGCAATGGTTCTCATCTTACTCTCCTTCTGCTTTCAAAAATACTTCTTCAATACTTGAAACTTGATAACTTTCTTTTAAGTGTTGCGGTGTATCAAAAGCAATGATTTTTCCACCTAATAATAAGCCGACCTTATCCGTTAACTCTGCTTCATCCATAACATGGGTAGTAACTAATATCCCAACCCCATTGTCTCTAAGCGCGAATAATTCTTTCCAGATTTTCTTCCGAAGAGAAGGGTCGATTCCAACTGTCGGTTCGTCCAAAATCAAGAGCTGAGGATTCCCCAGAAGCGCGATGGCTAAAGACAAGCGTCGCTTCATTCCTCCAGAATAACCGGATACCGTTTTATTCAAATGCTCTGCCAGATCCACAACTTGAGCCACATGGGCAATTTCAGCTGTCAGATCTCTTTTGGATAGCCCTTTTAGCTGACCAAAAAATTCCAGATTTTCTTGACCTGACAAAGCCTCATATAAGGCATCTGACTGGGCCATATAACCAATATCTCCTAAAATATGACGATTGGGCATAGTATGATCCAATACCAAAGCAACCCCTCCGTCAGCTTTTTCCATCCCTAACATAGTCTTAATCATAGTCGATTTACCAGCACCAGACGGACCTATTAAGCCTATAATTTCTCCCGGCTGCAATTCAAAGCTGACATGATTCAAAACTACTTGACGACAAAAAGACTTATCCAAATCTTGTAAATGTAGCAATTTTTTCATATGCTTCCTCCTAGGTGAGTGTTTACTCACTTTTTAATCATGAGACTATTATAGTGAGTGAACGCTCACTTGTCAAGTAGAAAGTAGAAAATTGAAAAAAAATCTCCCTTCTCTTTCGAGAAAGGAGATTTTTTTTATGGTCGTCCACCAGGGCCTCCATTTCCTTGAGGTCCACCTCCACCAGGTATCGAATTGACAATCTCAGTCTGTTTTTCACCATTGAAATAGATATCTCCACCTGTGTAGGTCGCTGTTCCATCAAAGTCAAAGCCAGATTGACCAGTCATTTTGATGGTTCCTCCATTAACTGTGATATTCCCATTTGAGTCAATTGGATCTGTGTCCCCTTGGCCAACTTCAACGGTCAAATTCCCACCATTCATAGTAAAGAAAATTTCACTTTGTTGGGCATTTTTGTTGGCTGCATTGACACCATCATCCGTTGAATAGATGGTGATATCTCCACCGTTGATAGTGATTGACTTACCTTCAAGTCCTTCTGTAGAATTCTTAACAGTATAGGTACCACTATCGATGACCAAATCACCTGAAGCATGGATACCATCATCACCTGCAGTAACAGTGATGGTATTGTCAGAGAGATACATGGTTCCAACAGAAGTATCGTCATCATTATCAACCTTAACTCCGTCTTCCTTGGCATCGATAGTCATGGTTGTTCCAGTAATGTTAAGTTCGTCATTGACATTAAAGGCATCTCCGACTGCTGTGATATTGTAAGTACCGCCTGTGATGTGAAGTGTATCGTTGGCCTTGATAGCATTGTTTTTCTTACCATCTACATTGAGAGTTCCTTTACCATTGATGGTCAAGTCTACTTTAGAGAAGAGGGCCGCGTCAGCCTTGTCATCACTATTTGAAGCTGAATCTGAGAGGCTATTGGTTGTGCCATCTGCTAGAGTTAGGTAAACATGTCCAGCTGATGTTGCAGAAATAGCTGCATTGGTATTGGTCATTGTTACACCATTTAGAACGATGTGTGCGTCATCTGAACTTCCAGCTTCGATCTTGATTTGAACTCCATCAGATTGACCAGAAATCACATAGGTACCTGACTTAGAGATTGTAACGGTAGATCCTGATACGGCCACTCCGTCACCTGATACCGTCGCCGTTGACCCTGACAAAGTTACAGTTGCAGCTGTTTTTTCATCATAAGAAGTATCATAGTCCTTATCTGTAAAGTAACTAGTTGTTTTCTTATTGGTAGTCACTGTTGTCGTTGCAGTACTATTGCTAGCTGTTGTATTTGAAGTTGACTGGGTACAAGCTGTCACTAGTGCTAGAGTTGCTATACTCGTTAATAAGAATGTCCATTTTTTTGCTTTCATGCTCGTTTCCTCGACTTTCATTTTACATGCTCTTAGTCTACGTGACTTTCCTAAAATAAGCCTAAATTTTTTCTGAAAGTTTTCTTAAGTTTAGTTTCAATTAAGTTAAATTTAACAAAAGTTTTAGAAAAGCCTCCTAAAATCAAACACAAGCAAGTTTACCTTGTTTAAAAATAGTATAACCTAAGATTAGAGGAGAAGGAATTATGAAACCAATCGAAACAACTTTTAAACGGATTGAAACCAAATATATTATCTCCAAAGATAAACTAGACAAACTCATCCAAGATTTAAAGGAATATTTGGTAGAAGATGACTATCCAATTTCAACCATTTCAAATATCTACTTTGATACGGAAGACTTTGATGTCCTCCTAGATGATGATTTTGGAGCTAAGCGAAAAGAAAAGGTGCGGATGCGGACCTATCTCAGCCACCCCAAAGCAGATAGTCAAGTATTTTTAGAAATTAAAACCAAGGACCAAGAAGGAGTTGGTCGCAAATTTAGACTACTCTCAACTCCTATTTCTATCCTTAACTTTATGACCAAAGGGCACTTGGATGCTAGTATTACTGATACAGTTGTCATTGAAAAAGTGAAAAAGCTTCACCAAGATTACAAGCAGGCTATCAAGCCTCGTATGTACATCTACTACGATCGTTATTCATTAAAAGAAAAAAAATACATCGAGGGCTGCAACTATAATAAAATTCGTATCACCATTGACCAAAATCTAATCTATAGAGATGAAAATGTCAGTCTCTTTGCAGGAAATCAAGGGGCTCCTCTATTAGATGACAATACTGTGATTATGGAGATTAAAGCTCCTGGAAACAAACCTCAGTGGTTACAAGACATTCTAGACAAGTATGGTTTGATGGAGCACAAATTTTCAAAATACAGTTGTGCTTACCACAAATCTCAAGGTCTTCCTTATGCACCACGTCCCAGTATAGAAAGCGCAGGTATCGCTTATGCTTAATCTTTTTAATTCCATTTTCAACAACGCCACTGCAAGTGCAGATCCCTTCCAACTACTGCTGTCACTTCTAGTCAGTCTAGTCCTCGGTTTGGCACTTACTTGGACCTACAAATATCGAACCCTCTACACCAGAGAATTTGCTATCAGCTTGACTCTGCTTCCTTGCCTTATGACCTTGGTTATTTTTCTGGTCAATGGGAGCTTGGGTACGTCAATTGCTGTAGCCGGAACCTTTAGTTTGATCCGTTTCCGTTCTGCAACTAGTGGTTCAAGAGAACTGATTGCGATTTTCCTAGCCATGATTATCGGTCTAGCTTGTGGAACAGGCTATCTCTTCTTGGCTATTCTCTTCACCCTCTTTATCTTGGGTGTTTGGTTCCTTTTGGAAAATCAACAGGTCAAAACTGACAATCAACGCCGTAGACTTTTAACAATCACGGTAACTAATCAAGAGAAGATTCAAGATGCTATCCAATCTGCTCTTGACCAATTCTGCTCAGAAATTGACATGATTACGATCAATAGCACAAATGCAGGGGACAACCTTAGCATTGTCTATGAAGTCGAGCTAAAAACAGATGCCGATGATTTCCAAGTGACTAGCTATCTTACACAAAATATTGATCAATGCGATGTGGCATTGACTAAAAAAGCTAAAAAGAGAAAAAATCTCTAAAGACGAAAAACGAGGCTGGGATAAAAATTCCGACCTCGTTTTTTGCTAGCAATAAGTTTTTGATACTGATACTGAGACTGGTTAGGCTATTCGATTTCAAAGAGCTCTTTTGAAAAAGACTTCACTTTCTCTTTCTACAACTTTTAATTTCCTTTAACTGGAATCTCTTTGATAACTCGTGCTGGATTTCCTGCTAGAACTACGTTGTCACCAAAGGATTTTGTAATGACCGCTCCTGCTCCTGCAACGACATTATCCCCTAAAGTAACACCCGGAAGGACAATGACACCACCACCTGCCCAAAAGTTCTTACCAATCGTGATGGGTTTGCCAAATTCTAATCCCGAGTTTCGTTCATCGGGATCCAGCGGATGAAGAGGTGTTAAAAACTGACAATTAGGACCAATCATGGCATTATCACCAATAGTAATCGGACATACGTCCAACATGGTCAGATTCCAATTGGAATAAAAATTTTCTCCCAAATGAATATTGACACCATAATCCACCACCAAGCGAGTATTGATATAGAGATTTTCACCAGTAGAACCAAACCATCCTTTGATGATTCCCATACCTTTTACTGGATCTACCTCTTCATTAAAAGTGGCTTGCTTTTGTCGCGCTGTTTGTGCTAGAGAACGGAGGTCTGGGGCGAATGGGTGATAGGGTTCTCCCGCGATCATTTTTTGATATTCTGTTTTCATGTTTTAATTTCCTTGCTTTTTTAGATGATTGTAGCATAGTATTGTATCTCGAGCAAGTTAAAATAAGTCGCTCTTTATGAATTGAAAATGTGAGTAGAACGCAAACCTAACATTAAATACAAAAAGCGAGCAAAGCCAGTTTTCTGACAATCAGAATTCTGCCTTGTTCGCTTTTTTATCTAGTAGATCCTTCTTAAGAATCTATAGTGAATGATTAATCTTTTCATCTCAGATATTAAGTAACATCTACTTATTCGCTTACTTCAACAGTTTCAACGATTTCTTCTACAGTCGTATCAACTGGAGCATCTTCTTGTGAAGATGCCAGGTAAGACTCTTCGTTGACTGCTTGTGGTTCAAGGTTACGATAACGGGCCATACCAGTACCTGCTGGGATGATCTTACCGATGATAACATTTTCTTTAAGTCCAAGGAGATGGTCTTTCTTACCACGGATAGCTGCATCTGTAAGGACACGAGTTGTTTCCTGGAAGGAAGCCGCTGACAAGAAACTATTTGTTTCAAGTGAGGCTTTGGTAATTCCCATAAGGACTGGGCGACCTGTCGCTGGAACTCCACCTGCGATAAGGACATCTTTGTTAGCATCTGTAAAGTCATTGATATCCATAAGGGTACCCATGAGAAGGTCTGTGTCACCTGGATCCATGACACGGACTTTACGGATCATTTGACGAACCATTACCTCGATGTGTTTGTCACCGATTTCTACCCCTTGGCTACGGTAAACTTTTTGTACTTCACCGAGAAGATAAGTTTCAACTGACAAGACATCACGGACTGCAAGGAGACGTTTTGGTTGGATAGAACCTTCTGTAAGAGCAGCACCACGCGCTACTTGGTCCCCAACTTCGACACGCATACGAGCTGTAAATGGAACGACGTATTCCCCTTCGCCAGTTTCACCCTTAACAAAGACTTTCTTAGTACGAGTTGAAGCGTCTTCTTCGATAGCGGTAACTTGTCCTTTAACCTCTGTGATAACCGCTTCCCCTTTAGGATTGCGGGCTTCAAAGATTTCTTGGACACGAGGAAGACCCTGAGTGATATCGGTATTTGAGGCAACCCCACCCGTGTGGAAGGTACGCATTGTAAGCTGTGTACCAGGTTCCCCGATAGATTGGGCAGCGATTGTACCAACTGCTTCACCAACTTCAACCGCATCACCAGTCGCCAAATTGATACCATAACAGTGACGGCAGACACCATGACGAGTGTTACATGTAAATACGGAGCGGATGGTTACTTCTTCAACACCAGCATTGACAATTTCTCGTGCCTTGTCTTCTGTAATCAACTCATTTGGACCAATGATCACTGCACCAGTTTCTGGATGTTTAACAGTTTTCTTAGTGTAACGACCATTGAGACGTTCTTCAAGAGACTCAATCATCTCTTTACCTTCAGTGATAGAACGGATCAAGAGACCACGGTCTGTTCCACAGTCATCCTCACGGATGATCACGTCTTGGGCAACGTCAACCAAACGACGAGTCAAGTAACCTGAGTCGGCTGTCTTAAGGGCTGTATCGGTCATACCTTTACGAGCACCGTGAGTTGAGAAGAACATTTCGAGTACTGACAAACCTTCACGGAAGTTTGAAAGGATTGGCAATTCCATGATACGTCCGTTCGGAGCAGCCATCAGACCACGCATACCGGCAAGCTGTGAGAAGTTTGAGATGTTACCACGGGCTCCAGAGTCCATCATCATAACGATTGGGTTCTTAGGATCTTGGTTGGCAATCAAGCGTTTCTCAAGTTTTTCACGGGCAGCACGCCATTCAGCTGTAACAGCATTATAACGTTCGTCGTCTGTGATCATACCACGACGGAATTGTTTAGTGATTTGTTCTACACGTTTGTGTGATTCTTCGATGATTTCAGCCTTGTCTTCAACAACTGGAATATCGGCAATACCCACTGTCAATCCTGCAAGAGTTGAGTGGTGGTAACCGAGGTTCTTCATACGGTCAAGTAGGGCAGAAGTTTCTGTCGTACGGAAACGTTTGAAGATTTCAGCGATGATATTTCCAAGGTTTTTCTTCTTGAATGGAGGGTTAAGCTCAAGTTTGCTGATAGCCTCCTTGATATCTCCTCCTAGTGGCAAGAAGTATTTATCTGGAACACCTTCTGTCAAGTTAGCATTGTTTGGCTCTTGCAAGTAAGGTAGACCTTCTGGCATGATATCGTTGAAGAGAATCTTACCAACAGTTGTAAGCAAGACTTTATGTTTTTGCTCTTCTGTCCATGGTTTGTTCAAGCTATCTGTTGCGATACCAACACGTGAGTGAAGGTGAACATAACCATTGCGGTAAGCCATGACAGCTTCGTCACGGTCTTTGAAGACCATGCCTTCACCTTCACGACCAGCTTCTTCCATGGTCAAGTAGTAGTTACCCAAAACCATGTCCTGAGATGGAGTAACAACGGGTTTACCGTCTTTAGGGTTCAAGATATGCTCAGCAGCAAGCATCAAGATACGAGCTTCTGCTTGGGCTTCTTCTGAGAGCGGTACGTGGATGGCCATTTGGTCACCGTCAAAGTCGGCATTGTAGGCTTCACAGACAAGTGGGTGCAAGCGAAGGGCTTTACCGTCAATCAAGACAGGTTCAAAGGCTTGGATACCCAAACGGTGAAGGGTAGGTGCGCGGTTCAAAAGTACTGGGTGTTCTTTGATCACTTCTTCGAGGATATCCCAGATACGTTCATCTCCACGTTCTACCAAGCGTTTAGCCGCTTTAACGTTTTGCACGATATCGCGCGCAACGATTTCACGCATAACGAATGGTTTAAAGAGCTCGATAGCCATTTCACGTGGCACACCACATTGGTACATCTTAAGAGTTGGACCAACGGCGATAACGGAACGTCCTGAGAAGTCAACACGTTTACCGAGCAAGTTTTGACGGAAGCGTCCTTGTTTACCTTTGAGCATGTGGCTCAATGATTTCAGTGGACGGCTACCTGGTCCTGTAATTGGACGACCACGACGACCATTGTCAATCAAAGCATCAACCGCTTCTTGAAGCATACGCTTCTCATTTTGAACGATAATACCTGGTGCATTCAACTCAAGCAAACGAGCCAAACGGTTGTTACGGTTGATAACACGGCGGTACAGGTCGTTCAAGTCAGATGAGGCAAAACGGCCACCATCCAACTGCAACATTGGACGAAGATCTGGTGGAATAACCGGAAGGATGTTAAGAATCATCCATTCAGGTTTGTTTCCAGACTTGTAAAAGGCATCCAAAACATCCAAACGACGGATGGCTTTGATACGTTTTTGTCCAGTTGCTGTCTTCAATTCTTCTTTAAGTTCAGCAATTTCTTTTTCAAGATCTACTTGTTTCAAGAGGTCTTGGATAGCTTCGGCACCCATTTTAGCAACGAATGATCCGTAGCCATATTCACGCAAGCGCTCACGGTATTCACGCTCTGTCATGATAGATTTGTGTTCGAGTGGTGTATCCTTCGGATCGATCACCACATAAGCTGCAAAGTAGATAACTTCCTCAAGTGCACGAGGACTCATATCAAGGGTCAAGCCCATACGGCTTGGAATCCCCTTGAAATACCAGATATGAGATACAGGAGCTTTCAACTCGATGTGTCCCATACGTTCACGACGAACTTTTGTACGCGTTACTTCAACACCACAACGGTCACAAACAATCCCTCTGTAACGAATGCGTTTGTACTTACCACAAGCACATTCCCAGTCTTTTGTAGGACCAAAGATGACTTCGTCAAATAGTCCTTCACGTTCTGGTTTCAACGTACGGTAATTGATTGTTTCAGGTTTTTTGACTTCTCCATAAGACCATGAACGGACTTTACTTGGAGAAGCTAGTGTGATTTGCATACTTTTAAAACGATTTACGTCAACCACTATTTCTTCCCTTTCTATTCTAAGTGAGCTACTTATTCTTGTTCAGTAGCTTCTTCTGTTGCTTCCGCTTTTGCACCTTCTTCAGCTTCAAAAGCAGCTTTTGCTTCTTCAGCAGCTTTTTTACGTGCTTTTTCAAGGTCATCTACGTGGATGACATCTTCGTCCATGCCCTCATCAAGATCACGAAGTTCAACTTCTTGATCATCTTCGTCAAGGACACGCATGTCAAGACCAAGTGATTGCAATTCTTTAACAAGAACTCGGAAGGATTCTGGAACACCTGGTTTTGGAATTGGTTTTCCTTTTGTAATAGCTTCATAAGCTTTCAAACGTCCGTTGATATCGTCAGACTTGTAAGTCAAGATTTCTTGAAGGACATTTGACGCACCATAAGCTTCAAGCGCCCAAACCTCCATCTCACCGAAACGTTGTCCACCAAACTGAGCTTTACCTCCGAGTGGTTGTTGCGTAACGGTTGAGTATGGTCCGACTGAACGTGCGTGCAATTTATCATCAACCATGTGGTGGAGTTTGATCATGTACATGACACCAACTGACACACGGTTATCAAATGGTTCACCAGTACGTCCATCGTAAAGGATCGTCTTAGCATCGCTATCCATACCTGCTTCTTTAACAGTTGACCAAAGATCTTCAGAACTTGCTCCGTCAAAGACTGGTGTTGCGATGTGAATACCAAGGGTACGAGCTGCCATACCAAGGTGGAGCTCCATAACCTGACCGATATTCATACGTGATGGCACCCCAAGTGGGTTCAACATGATATCGACTGGAGTTCCGTCCGGAAGGTAAGGCATGTCTTCTACAGGAACAATACGAGAGACAACCCCTTTGTTTCCGTGACGTCCGGCCATCTTATCTCCAACCTTAATCTTACGTTTTTGAGCGATGTAAACACGAACCAGCATATTAACACCTGATTGTAATTCATCACCATTTGCACGTGTAAAGATCTTAACATCACGAACAACACCATCGGCACCGTGGGGTACGCGAAGTGAAGTATCGCGAACTTCACGAGATTTGTCTCCGAAAATAGCGTGCAAGAGACGTTCTTCAGCTGAAAGATCTTTCTCACCCTTAGGTGTTACTTTACCTACAAGGATGTCACCTTCTTTAACCTCAGCACCGATACGGATAATCCCCATTTCGTCAAGGTCTTTAAGGGCATCTTCACCAACGTTTGGAATTTCACGAGTGATTTCTTCAGGTCCAAGCTTTGTATCGCGTGTTTCTGATTCGTATTCTTCAAGGTGGACAGATGTATAAACATCGTCTTTAACCAAGCGTTCGCTCATGATAACGGCATCCTCGAAGTTGTAACCTTCCCAAGTCATGTAGGCAACGATTGGGTTTTGTCCAAGCGCCATTTCTCCATTTTCCATAGAAGGTCCGTCAGCGATAAAGTCACCTTTCTCTACAAGATCACCAACTCGAACAAGGGTACGTTGGTTGTAGGCAGTACCTGAGTTTGAACGACGGAATTTTTGAATGTGGTAAACATCAAGGGAGCCATCTTCACGACGAACTTCTACCTTATCCGCATCCGCATAGGTAACCTTACCACCATGTTGTGCAATAACTGCAGCTCCTGAGTCATGGGCTGCTTGATATTCCATACCAGTACCAACGTAAGGTGCTTTGGGATTGATCAAAGGAACAGCCTGACGTTGCATGTTGGCACCCATGAGGGCACGGTTGGAGTCGTCGTTTTCCAAGAAAGGAATACATGCTGTCGCAACGGCAACTACCTGTTTTGGAGAAACGTCCATGTAATCTACAACACTAGCTGGGTACTCTTGGTTGACCCCTTGATGACGTCCCATAACTGTTTTCTCAGCAAATGTGCCATCTTCGTTCAATTTAGAGTTAGCCTGTGCTACTGTGTACTCATCTTCTTCATCAGCAGTCAACCAAACGATTTCGTTAGTTACTTTTCCAGTTTCACGATCAACCTTACGATATGGTGTTTGAATGAAACCATACTTGTTGAGGTGTCCATATGAAGACAAGTTGTTGATCAAACCGATGTTTGGTCCCTCAGGTGTCTCGATTGGACACATACGACCATAGTGAGTGTAGTGCACGTCACGCACTTCATATCCAGCGCGGTCACGTGTCAAACCACCAGGCCCTAAGGCAGACAAACGACGTTTGTGTGACAACTCAGAAAGCGGGTTGTGTTGGTCCATGAACTGTGACAATTGAGAAGAACCAAAGAATTCTTTGATCGCTGCAGTTACTGGACGGATATTAATAATTTGTTGTGGTGTTAGTACTTCGTTATCTTGAACAGACATACGTTCACGAACGTTACGTTCCATACGTGAAAGCCCAAGACGCACTTGGTTGGCAAGCAATTCACCAACAGCACGGATACGACGATTTCCAAGGTGGTCGATATCATCCACACGACCAATACCTTCAGCCAAGTTGAGGAAGTAACTCATCTCAGCCAAGATATCTGCAGGCGTTACGATACGAACCTTGTCATCTGGATTTGCATTACCGATGATAGTTACAACACGATCTGGATCAGTTGGTGCAACAACCTTGAATTTTTGAAGAACAACTGGCTCTGTTACTACAGCAGCATCATTTGGAATGTAGACAATCTTGTTCAAATCGCCATCCAAATGGCTTTCAATGCTTTCAATCACGCTACGAGTCATGATTGTTCCAGCTTCTACCAAGATTTCACCTGTTTCAGGGTCTACCAATGGTTCAGCAATGGTTTGGTTAAGCAAACGTGTTTTAACATTGAGTTTTTTATTGATTTTGTAGCGACCAACTGCAGCCAAGTCATAACGACGTGGGTCGAAGAAACGAGCTACAAGCAAGCTACGTGAGCTTTCAGCAGTCTTAGGCTCACCTGGGCGAAGGCGTTCGTAAATTTCCTTCAAAGCTTCGTCTGTACGAGAGTCCATTGGATTCTTGTGAATATCTTTTTCAACAGTGTTACGAACAAGATCGCTGTCACCAAAGATATCAAAGATTTCATCATCGCCTGAGAAACCAAGCGCACGAACCAAGGTCGTAAATGGAATCTTACGAGTACGGTCAATACGAGTGTAGGCGATGTCTTTTGAGTCGCTTTCAAGTTCCAACCAAGCTCCACGGTTAGGAATAACAGTTGAACCGTAACCCACTTTACCATTTTTGTCTACCTTGTCATTAAAGTAAACACCTGGAGAACGCACCAACTGTGATACGATGATTCGTTCACCACCGTTGATGATGAAAGTACCCATCTCAGTCATGATTGGGAAATCACCAAAGAATACTTCCTGTGTCTTGATTTCGCCAGTTTCTTTGTTAATCAAGCGGAAGGTTACAAAGATAGGTGCTGAGTAGCTAGCATCGTGGATACGAGCCTCTTCAAGCGTATATTTAGGTTCTTTGATTTCGTAGCCAACAAATTCCAACTCCATTGTGTCTGTGAAGTTTGAAATCGGCAATACATCTTCAAATACTTCCTTCAGACCATGGTCTAGGAAATCTTTGAATGAATCTGTTTGAATTTCAATCAAATTTGGTAAGTCAAGAACTTCTTTGATTCTTGAAAAACTACGACGGGTACGATGTTTCCCGTATTGAACGTCATGTCCTGCCAAGATGATTCTCCTTTTTAAATAAAGTTCCAAGCTTAGTGATCTAAGCTAGTAATTATCGTTAGAGGGTTCTAAAAACCCTATCAACTTATCCCCCTCGACTAATTTTCAGAATCTTTAAATCTTTGTTACAATCACTAGAAAACCTGAAAAAAAGCACAAAAAGAGCAGCTAAATCTGACTTTTGTAAGAAGATTTAACTGCTGTGAGCCTTGCCTGGACAATATTTCAGACAAAACCTACGACAAATGATTATTTACATTATACCCTATTTAGTTAGATTTTTCAAGGGTTTTGAGAGATTTTTCTCTTCCTCTAATCCGTTAATTATCTACATCTTTCTTTGAAAAATCAAGTCCATATTTAGGAAAACGCTTGCCTTAACTATTCCCTCATGCTATACTGTTATTGAAATTAATAGACAGGAGACATTTTATGAAAACAGCTAAAACCACTCTTACAATCGTTTCTGCACTTGCATCTGTCATCTTATTGACCAGCTGCGCCACAAAATCCACAGAAACACAAACATCCGCTAATAACTCATCTGACAATCAGATTACAATGACTTACGACCAACTACGGTCTAGAGAAAATACCATGTCAACTCTCTGGTATCAAAAAGCGGCCGAAACAAAAGCCTTGTATCTACAAGGTTATAATGTTGCTACAGATCGTCTAAAGGAATTACTGAAAACAGAATCAGACAAGCCTTATTCGATTGTTTTGGACTTGGACGAAACGGTCCTAGATAACAGTCCTTATCAAGTTCAAAATGTCAAAGATGGAACAGCATTCACACCTGAAAATTGGGATGTTTGGGTGCAAAAAGCTGCAGCTAAAGCCGTCCCAGGTGCTAAAGATTTTCTTCAGTTTGCCGATCAAAATGGTGTCCAAATCTACTATATTTCTGACCGCTCAGTTGACCAAGTAGATGCT
This sequence comes from Streptococcus sp. oral taxon 431, assembly GCF_023115445.1. Classification (GTDB taxonomy): domain Bacteria; phylum Bacillota; class Bacilli; order Lactobacillales; family Streptococcaceae; genus Streptococcus. The sequence goes on from NZ_JALDUI010000002.1 coordinate 25,029, forward strand.
ACCATTAAAAATCTAGAAAACGAAGGTATCCCTGTACAGGGACGTGACCACCTCATGTTCCTAGAGAGTGGTGTAAAATCTAAAGAAGGTCGTCGCCAAGCTGTTCAAGAAAAAACAAATCTTGTGTTACTATTTGGTGATAACCTTGTAGACTTTGCAGATTTTTCTAAAACTTCTGAAGCTGATCGTGACAAACAACTTGAAGAATTGCAAAAAGAATTTGGTGAAAAATTCATCATCTTCCCAAATCCAATGTATGGATCATGGGAAACAGCAGTTTACGGTGGTAACAAACTAGATGCCAAGGGACAAGTAGACGAACGCGAAAAAGCCTTACAAGGCTTTGACAAATAAAGTAAGCTTGAAACTGAATAAATTTATAAGCACATAAATAGGGACAATGGCTCTTTAACTTACAAAACTCAAAAAAAGCGGACAAGAGAGGATTCTGATAACCAGAAAACTTTCCTGTCCGCTTTTATCATGTGATTCGTATCTTAATGAGCCAACATTTCTTGAGCAATCTCTTGACCTGATAAGCCATCTGGATAGTAGGTTGGCCAGTTGTCCATCTCTTCAAAGAGGGCTTCTTGGCTAGTGCCTCCAAAGAAGATATGGAAATGTTCTGCCTTGACCGGAGCGATATTGTGGTCGCTAAACTGAACATACTTGAATTGCCCAGCGTCTGCATCCGTCGCTTCAAAGAGGAAGCGCACTCCTCGATTCCCTTTCTTATAAGTCAAAATTTTCTTGCCGACATACTTGTATGTATATTTCTTACTTTGATCACCTTGGATGAATTCCATAGTGTTATCCGTGATATTAATCTTAGATACATCGGTTTGATAGCCCTTTTGATAGTAGGCTTTGTATTCATCCTTGGTCATTTTACCAGTCAATTTAGCCTTGTAGTCAAAGACTTGATCTAGAGTACCATCTTCAAGGAAAGGATAGACTGACTGCCAGTTGCCAGCATAGTCACTTAAGGTACGATCCTTGACATCTGTATCCTCAAAGTAACCATTTTGAACGGTTTTAGTTTCCTCTGCTTTTTCTGGTTCAATTTCTGCCCCTGCCTGGTCAGTTGTTTGCTTGAGGGCCTTGAGATTTTTCTCCATGACAGAGATATAGTTTTCTCCAGCTTTCATGTCCTCTTCGGTCAAGCTTTCCAGAGGATTCAGAACGTCTAACTTAACTCCTGTTTCTTTTGAGAGAGTATTAGCTAGGGCTTGTGAGGCATTTTCTTCAAAGTAGATATAAGAAATCTTGTTTTTCTTGATATATTCGGTCAATTCTGCCAAGCGGCTTGCTGAAGGCTCCGCATCTGGGGAAAGACCTGAGATAGAAACTTGATTGAGTCCGTAGTCTAAAGCTAAGTAACGAAAGGCAGCGTGTTGAGTCACAAAACTCTTTTGTTTTGCACTAGAAAGTCCTTCAGTATAGGCCTTGTCCAAGGCTTGTAGTTTTTCGATATAGGCAGCTGCATTTTGCTCGAAAGTCGCCTTCTTATCTGGATAGTCAGCTGAAAGACTATCACGAATGTACTCTACAAGCTTAATGGCACGCGCAGGAGACAACCAAACATGAGGGTCATACTCGTGATGATGACCTTCTTCACCGTGATCATGGTCTTCCTCTTCTTCACTTCCTGGAAGAAGCAACATATCACCAGTCGCCTTGATTGTTTTTACTTTTTTCGCATCTAGTGAATCTAAAAGCTTGGGAACCCATGTTTCCATGTTCTCATTTTCATAAACAAAGGCATCAGCGTCTTGGATTTTAGCAACTGCCTTAGGCGATGGTTCATAATCATGTGGTTCTGTCCCTGCCCCAATCAAGAGCTCGACATTGGCTGTATCGCCTGCTACTTGTTTGGTAAATTCGTAGACAGGATAGAAAGTTGTGACAATATTTAATTTTCCGTCTGCCTGTTTTTGATTGGAACAAGCGACTAAGAATAGTGTCACAAGACTTGCCAAAAATAGGCCTAGTTTTTTCATTTTCTTCTCCTATTTGATAAAACGTTTGAGTAAGCTGACTAACAAAAAGACAACTACAAAGATAATGGTAATACTTGCACTCGGTGGTGTTTCTGCATAATAGGATATATAAAGTCCTGCCACCATACCTAGAAAACCAATAACGCTGGCAAGAATCATCACCGAACTAAAGTTCTTCCCTAAACGCAAAGCAATACTTGCTGGCAAGACCATGATAGTTGATACCAAAAGTGCTCCCGCAGCTGGGATCATGAGAGCGATAGCCACACCCGTTACCATATTAAAGAGAATTGACATGGTACGCACTGGAAGACCATCTACAAAAGCTGTATCCTCGTCAAAAGTTAAGATGTACATGGGTCTCAAAAAGAGGAAGGTCAGAATTAAAACAACCGCTGCAATGATGAAGAGCCCAATTACCTGCTCTTGACTAATAGTCACAATAGAACCAAAAAGGTATTGGTCCAAGCTCATAGAACTAGAGCTCTTACCCTTACTCATCACAATGAGTGAAACTGCAAGTCCTGTAGACATGAGAATAGCTGTCCCAATCTCCATAAAGCTCTTGTAAACCGTACGGAGATACTCAAGGAATACAGCCGCAATCAAGACAATGGCAATGGTCGAGATGGTTGGAGAAATCCCCAAAACCAAACCAAAGGCAACACCCGAAAGTGAGACGTGACTCAGAGTATCACTCATGAGACTTTGACGGCGCAAAATGAGGAAGGTCCCAAGGACTGGTGAAAAGAGACTCATGGCAATAACCGCTAAAAAGGCTCGCTGCATAAAATCATAAGAAAATAGATTAAGCATGTTCCACCTCCTGATCATTTTCATGGACATTGAAACAACGCCATGGCGAATCTTGGTCACGAACAAGGTGGATATTACGATCTGCGTAATCCTTAACTTCTTCAGGATCGTGGGTAATCATCAAAACAGCCTTACCATGATGGTGGGCACTATGGTGCATGAGCTCATAAAATTCATTCTTGGTACCTGCATCCATCCCTGTTGTCGGCTCATCCAAGATAAAGATATCTGGATCTGAAGCAAACATACGTGCAATGACCGCTCTTTGCTTTTGCCCACCAGAGAGAGAACCAATGCGTTTATCCCGATGTTCCCACATGCCAACTGAGTTTAAACTAGCCTTGATGTGTTCTTCATCATGGGCATTCAGACGACGGAACCAGCCCTTTCTTGGGTAGCGACCTGATTTGACAAATTCATAAACAGTACTTGGAAAGCCCGCATTAAAACTGGCGATCTGCTGGGGAAGGTAGGCAATTCTTAATTTTTTCCCATGAATATTTGTCTTTGAGATGGTTACTTTTCCAATTCTCGGTTGTAAAATACCTAGACTGGCCTTGATAAGAGTGGTCTTTGCCGCTCCATTTTCTCCAGTAAGGGTGACAAATTCCCCGCTGTCAACACTGTAATTGATATGCTCAAGCACAGGTTCCTTGTCATAATAGAAGGACAAATCCTCTACTGTGATGTATCTCATTACTTGATTTCTCCTACTAAAGCAGTTAAAAACCGCTGGATAATTTTTTGTTCGTTTGGTGTGAACTGAGTGGCAACCTGCTCATAAGTCAAGAGGGTATGTTCATGATGATGGTGGTGTTCCTCAGCAATAGGTCGAGCCAAGTCTGTCAATTGATAGAAGACAACGCGAGCATCCTTAGGATCCTTAGACGTTTCTAACATTCCCTCCTTAACTAGGGATTTGATAGCCTTTGTAACGGCAGCTTGACTGACATTGAGACGACGCGCCAACTCAGAGTTGGTGAGCGACTCCTCTGATAAAAGCATGAGAATATGCTCCTGGGTATTTGTCAAAGCCACATCACTGGTACAATGACCAACGAGAATTTCATGCTGGTTTTCCGCCTTGAGAATAATCTCATTTAAAAAACGATCGATATCTTTTGCCAACTGTCTCATGATTTGCTCCTTTCTCAGAACGGAATTTCTATAAATACAAGGTTTTCATACTCTTCAAAAATCAAATTCAAACCACGTCAGCTTCGTCTTGGCGTACTCAAGTACAGCCTGCGTCTCGCTTCCTAGTTTGCTCTTTGATTTTTATTGAGTATCACACCATTCCTTTACTAGTTAAGTATATCACATCCAAGCAAGGAGTCAAGAAAAAAGATGAAAACACCTGAGATGTTTTCATCCTTTAGAATTATTTTTCTTGTTTACGGCTAGTCCAGAGAGCTGTCGCTCCAAGAATCATACCAAGTAGCATCATGAAAATAGATTGCTCACTACCTGTATTTGGAAGTAGTTTCTCTGAGACTACTGTTTTCTTAGCAAACTTATCTGCAACCTTATAATCAACTTTTACAGTAGACGGTTGAGTCGGTTTTGTTGCTGGGTCTTCTTCTGGTTTAGCTGGATCTTGCTCTTTACCTTGCTCTTCTGGCAGTTTAAATGTTTTTGAATCCACAGAAATCGTGCGTGAATTTGGATTTACCTTTTCATACTGAGTCAAATCAGCTGTTTTGAGATAGTCTTCAAAGGCAGCATCCATTGAAGGACCTTCTTCTCTAGCACCACCAAGCATGGTATAACCGTCACCACCTGCTGCAAGGAAGTCATTGGTTGCTAGATAGTAGATTTTCACCAAATCTAGTTTTTCATAAAGACCAGTTGCACGATTCTTAACTTGAATAGCCAAGATACGTTTGCCTGCAGCTAGATTTGTATCGTAATAGACCTTGGCTCCTGAAATCTGTAAGAATCCGCCACTTGGTTCTAGCAATGGTTGACCATTTTCATCCAAGACAGTTTTTCCTGCCTTATCAACCTGCAAGATAGATCCGAGTGATTTTTCAAACATATCCAGAACTTGCTGACCAGTTACTTGAATTTGTGAGATGGTGTTTCCAAATGGCAAGACTGCAATGACATTTCCTTTTGTAATTGGCTTATCTTTGGAAATCGTTTCACGCAAGCCACCACCATTTGTCACAGCGATATCTGTTGGATGACTGAAGCCTGTTTGACCGTACTGATAGAGAGAATCTGCGACAACATTTCCAAGGTTTGTCTCGCGGACACGGACATTTTCACGGTCACCGTTCAATTCAACTGGGCTATTTGAAACAACTTCTACAGCATTTTCAGCGTCATATTTTTCTTTGATTTCTTTGACCATGGCTGCAATCTTTGGATTGGCTTCTAATTTCTTAGCATCTGCAGCAGGTACCTGGCTTGGATTTCCCAATAATTGACGAGATTTGTAAGTGATTTTACCAACGTTATGGAGATAGCTTCCTGTCTGGTTGTAGGTTACATTGTCCCCATAGGTAGTAGATTCTACTGTATGAGAGTGACCATCAATCACTGTAACACGCTTACCTTTCAAAAGAGGATTTTTTGAAAGTGCTTCTGCAAGGGTAGAACCACGCCATTCTACAGGCGTTGTTGTATCAACTCCCAAGTGAGCGAGAACAACATAATGTTTGTAGTCTTTGCCTTCTGCCAAGGCTTTAGCTTGAATTTCTTCGATAACCTTGTTAACCTCTGCAATAGGTTCTGTAAAGGTTACGCCTTTAACATTTTTAGGGTGGGTCTTAGTAGCTGTTTCAGGTGTTGTCACACCGATGACGACAAACTCATCACCTGCAACATCCTTGTTCTTATCAACAATTGTTGCTGCTTCAAATAGACGAGCTCCATTTACATAAGTATTTGAGCTAAGCAGTGGGAAGTTCAAGATTTCTTTGTATTTTTTAGCTTCGTCAAGTCCAAAGTCAAACTCATGATTTCCTACAGCCATAGCATCGTAGCCCATCTCGTTTAGGATTTTGGCACGAGCTTCACCCTTTGTTGAGTTTGAAATCGGCAGACCTTGGAAGGCATCACCTGCATCCACTACTAGAGTCGTTTGGTTGCCCTTTTCTCGCTCCTTCTCAATAACTGTCGCGAGCTTGGCATCTCCAATTACTCCTTTTTCTTCTACGATACGACCATGCACGTCATTGGTATGCAAGATAACAGTATCTGCTTCTTCTTTTTGAGGTGCAACCTCTTCAGCTGGTGTTGCCGTACTTGTAACAACCTCAGGAGTCGCTGCTACTACTGGTGCTTCTGCAGTATTTACAACTTCTGTAGCTTCTGAAGAACTAGTATTTTCTTCAGCATAGACCTGTCCAGCTAAAAAGGCTGGAGCTAATAGGGCTGTCGATAGGACAGGCAACAAAAAACGTTTATTCATATTGAAATCCCTTTCTCTTCTTTCTTCTACCATTATACGCTATTTAGCATCATTTTAAAACTTTTAACCTTTTTGAAGGTAACCTATCCGACATTTCATAAAAAAAGTCTGAACAAAAAGTTCAAACTCCTTTTCTATATTATTGAAAATCTTTAATATTCCCATCGTAATTTGCCCAATCCTGGCTAAAGAAGCGGTCATTCATTTGGTAACTAGGAGCTGTTGTCGGATTGCTCAAAAAGGGATTTACCACCTTATCAAATGCTAACCAGCCTAACCAACCGATATGAATCGTATCCTTAACAAAGTAGGGATCTCCACCATTTTTTGAAAAGTCAGCAATGTTGGTAAAACCCTGACTTTCCAACTGGTAACGAATTTTTTCAATAGAGTGTTGATACATTTCTTCGTTCAAACCTGTATAGTTCATCCATTTTTTATTGACAGGTTGAAAGACAAAGAGCACATTAACCTTAGACTTGGCGAATTGATCAAGCACTAGCTGCAAATCATTGTACTCACTTGATTGGAGAAAGTTATAATTCTTTTGATAGCCTTCTAAATTTTTTAAGTCCTTCTTAAGTTGAGTGGTATAAAAGTGGTTTTCCATTCCCAAATCATTATTGGTCGTATTTTCTTCTGCATCCTTACGTGCAATATTTTCCAATTCTTCATAAGAAAATTGCTCTGGGAGACTGCTCAAATATTTTTCAATATGATCTTTGTACTTTAATCGACCATGAATGGAGAATTGACCAAAAAGAGCAGCTTGTCTTTCATTGAACTCGGCAGAGAGATTAACCATCGTTTGATCAAAGTCTGACAATTGTTCATTCTTGGCCAGCTTCTCAACAATCCCCTTCATCGGTACTCTTGGATTTTTCTTCAAGAGTCTAGTAGCCGCATATTGAGCAGCCAGATCTCCGGATTGATTTTCCAAAAAGGCAGTCAACTGGTCATTGTTAAAAAAGCTTTGAAAAGTAGGCGAATCGTGCTCCTCTTTTGTAAACCATTGTGGAGAGATTACAAATACCGCTTGTTTGTTTTCAAGCTCAGATGTGATTTGTTGTAGTCCAAAGTACTGACTAAGAGAAGCTGCTCCTGCCTGCCCCATAAAATAAGGGCGATAGGAGCGATTATACTTTTCAGCTAATACTCCTGGATGCATGCTATCAAAACGAATCCATTCACTCGAACCCAAAAAGGGTATAAAACGCATATCAGGATCCGTAAGAGCTCTTACTTTTTGACTTCTTTCCTTAAAGCTTTCTGCACTTATCGAAGCGGCAGAGTATTTTTCCTCCATGAGATTATGACTTGGACTACTTGGATAGAAACAGATAAGAAGGCACACCAGCAAGCCCGCTACAAAGACAGGCCCGAAAATCAGCCACAAGCGTTTAAGCATTCTTTAACTCCGTAATCCCTGCTACGATTTTATTAGCTGTATTCCAGTCGTCACGACCAAATTCTGTAACTGGGACACGAATATCAAAGCGATTTTCGATTTCCACGATCAATTCAACGGTTCCCATGCTGTCCAAGACACCTGCGTCAAAAAGATCCTCATCCATCATGTCAGATACATCTTCCATAAATAATTCATCAATAATTTCAATAACTTCTGATTTGATATCCATTTTTTAATTCCTTTTATTTTTTAAACCATAAATCATTCAAAAATCCAGAAAAGATTAAGAATGAAACCATCACGACATGGAAGGTTATCACCATGCCAAGCAACTGAGCCCAACGGTTCTCAGGCAAGGGAGGTCGCCCTGCTTTCTTACGTTCTTTATTGAGCGTTTTTTTCTTTCGAACCCAGGCATCATTAATGACTAAGCCCACTCCATGAAAGAGTCCGTAGGCGATGTAAAACCAAGTTATCCCATGCCAGAACCCCATAAGGAGCATGTTCAGGATATAGGCGACACTTGAGGTCACATTTCGATTCTTAAAAAGCTTCTTTCTCGTCATCACCATGACCATGCGCATAAAGACAAAGTCACGGAACCAGAAGGATAAACTCATGTGCCAACGATTCCAAAACTCCTTCAAATCTCTTGACAAGAAAGGTTTGTTGAAGTTGATCGGACTACGAATCCCCATCAGATTTGAAATAGCTAGAGCAAACATGGAATAACCCGCAAAGTCAAAGAAGAGCTCCAGACCAAATGTGTACATGACTGCAACTACATAGTAGTTAAAGAAGCCACCTGTTTGTAAAGCTAAATTCTTTAGCGGTGGCAATAAAATCTCGCCTAAAATATGAGCTAGGATAAATTTATACAGAAATCCCCACATGATATACCGAACGGACTCGGCTAGCATATTCATCAACTCATCGCGCTCTGGAATCGTCTGATAATTTTCATTAAAACGTTTGAAACGATCAATAGGACCACTTGAAAATGTCGGCATAAAGAGAAGAAAACGCAAATACTCCCACATTTTCAAATCCTTAATGACTCCATCTCTGAGTTCGATGATGATTCCCACCGAACGAAATGTCAAATAAGAAATTCCGATAAAACCCAGCAAGGATTGTGTTCCGTTAATGGCTGTTTGCGCCTTTACAAATATAATTGGAAGTAAAGACAACAGACTAACCAGATAGAAAATCCATTTGCCATCTCGAATTTTTCGATACTGCTTGTAAAAAAGAACCAGTACTATTTGCCAAATTAGATAGATTCCTAAGGCAGCTAATTGATTGGTCTTGCCTCCCGTCAACATAGTGACTATAAAGAAGAGACTAACCAATATTTCATACCAGCCAAAACGTTTTTTGAAAAAAAGTCCGATAAAGATTGGCAAGGTAGCCGTAATTACGTACAAAAAATACTGCGGATTCCCATAAGGCTCAATATGAGGTAGCTGTTTTAGGAAATCCATCATCTATTATTCACCTCGTTAATCAATCCTTTAATATCAATCTTGCCATTTGGAGTTAATGGCAAATCTTGTCTATAAAGGAACTTAGACGGCATCATGTAAGACATCATGATATCCTCCAAGTCTTCTTTGATGGCTTTCGTGATATCAATTTCGCGCTCAAATTGTTCTTTGACCCCATCTTTTAAGATAACATAGGCCAAGAGATTTTGGACCTTGTGATCTTTATTATAACGCGGTACTGCGACTGCTGAGTCAATATACTTGGATTTGTTCAAGTTTTGAGAAACGTCTTCTAGCTCGATACGGTAACCGTTAAACTTGATCTGGAAGTCCATCCGTCCACCGTAAAGAAGAAGGCCTTCGTCCATCATGGTTCCGACATCTCCTGTATGGTAGGCTGGCAAACCTTCAAATTCGAAGAAAGCTTCAGCTGTTTTTTCAGGATTGTTCATGTAGCCTTTTGAAACAGCTGGACCAGATACGATGATCTCCCCTTGCTCACCATTTGGCAATTTGTTTCCTGCCTCATCAATGATGAAGGTTGGAGAATCTTCTTTGGTATAGCCAATTGGCAAGCGTTTAAGAGTCGCTAACATCTCATCTGTAATAGCGACTGCCGACAAAGCAACAGTCGCTTCCGTTGGACCGTAGGCATTGATGATGCGTGCATTTGGAAAACGCTCGCGCAATTTCTGAGCAGTTTTAACGGTCAACTCTTCCCCATCAAAGTAGAAATGGGTAATCCCTGGCATCTTTTCAGTATTGAAATCTTCAGACAACATGGCCATATCTGCAAAAGATGGTGTTGAAGTCCAGATAGCAATCGGAAGAGAAAAGATAGTTTCAAAGAGTTGTTTGAAGTCTTGAGTAATGGCTGACGGGAGGGCAAAAAGGGTTCCTCCAAGAGCCAAAGTCGGTGCCCAATACATGACAGACAAGTCAAAAGAATAGGGCGGTTGTGCCAACATTTGCGGACGCTCTGGCGTCGCAAATTCCTTGTCCGTAATCATCCAGTTGGTAAAGCTGAGCAGATTATCATGCGAAATCTGCACCCCTTTTGGTTTCCCAGTTGTCCCTGAAGTAAAGATGATGTAGTAATTATCATCGCCCTTGACTGGATGCGTCATCTCATAGCTTGCCCCTTGAGCAAAGGATTCTTGAACCTGAGCTAGATTCATCATCGGTGTAGAAACCTGCTTCAATGGAAAGTCTGAGATAGCAATAATCAAACTTGGTTCTGCAACCTCCAATATAGCCGAAACTCGCTCCAAGGCCGAATGACTGTCAATTGGAATGTAGGCATGACCTGACTTGGTCAAGGCTACAAAGGTAGCCAACATCTCATACTCCTGACCACCAAAAACGACTACAGGAGATTTTTCAGGTAAATCTAGTTGATCGATGGTTGCAGCCAAACTGTCTGAATCAGCCTTCAAATCAGCATAGGTACGTTCCTCACCAAGAACATTATAGACTGGAAAGCTAGGCTGAGTTTGGGCGAAGTGCTCAATCGCTTCAATCATATCTTTTATCGGTTTATTAGACACAGTTCGTTTTCTCCTTAAAGTTAAAATTCATTGTAGATAAAGCCACCCTGACCTTGACCTAGGTAACTAAAAAAGTAAAGCAAACCCAGTAGAACAATAAAATACAGGACCGTTTGCCCTAAAAAAATATATAATGGTTTCTTTCTATCCATGATCGATTTCTTTTCTGTAAATTTCCGTCAATTTTTCCACAAACAATTACTATTTTTTCTTGTTCCCATTTTACCACTTTATTCCCTCTATTTTCAACTGTTTACCATTTTTAGAAAGCACATTTTAGTTTATTTTAAGACAAGTTAAAATATTAATGTTTTGCCCTCAAAAAACAACAAAGTTTGAGAATCCAATCTCAAACTTTGTTACAAATAGCTCTTTTATCTTAGAAAAGTGAGAATACAAGCACAGCCAAGGCTGCACCGATAACAGGTCCCACAACTGGAATCCAGGCATAAGACCAGTCTCCATCTCCCTTGTTTGAAATTGGCAAGATACTGTGCATGATACGAGGGCCAAGGTCACGAGCTGGGTTCAAGGCATAGCCTGTTGTCCCACCTAGTGATAGACCGATACCGACAATCAAGGTTCCCACTGCAAAGGTTCCGATACCAGGCTGAAGGTCATAAAGCCCCAAAGCAAAGATTGTCAACACCAAAACAAAGGTTCCAAGGATTTCACTGATCAAGTTAGAAACTGTATCCTTTATGGCTGGACCAGTGCTGAAGGTTGCCAGGATATTGCCTGCATTTTCCTCTGCCTCATAGTGCGGCTTGAATTGCAACCAAACCAAAATCTGACCGAGCATAGCCCCTGCGAACTGAGCTAAGATATATGGAAATACGGAAGCCCAAGGCAGACCACCTTTTAAGGCCACACCGATGGTCACAGCTGGGTTTAAATGAGCTGGACTGAGCTTGCCAGATACAAAGACTGCAACCGCAACTGCAATCCCCCAACCCATAGTAATCACAATCCAACCTGCATTGTTGCTCTTGGTTTTAGGAAGAACTACACCTGCAACAACACCATTTCCTAGAAGAATCAGGATTAAAGTTCCCAAAAATTCTCCAAATAATTCTTTCATCATATCTTTGTCTCCATTTAAAAGAAGGAGAGAGAAAGCAAGGAACGCTTGTCTCCCTCTCTTCTAGTTTTTCTTAATTTTTTAATGCTGCCAAGTCATTTTGAGCAAGAGCTGCTTCGACATCAGCACGGTAAGTTGTTTTCTCTTCTTCTGTCCAGTCATAGAATCGTCCCATTTCATCCAAAACTGGCTCTAAGATGCTGTCCAAGCTATCACGCATGAAAAGCATGTGGTTGGTACGACGAAGGAGGAAGTCAACTGGGCTAAGAGCCAACTCATTGCGCATTGCATAGTGAAGGGACAAGGTGTCCGCCAAGCTGAGTCCTGGTGCTTGTTCTAAACTATGAGCAAGAGCAAAGACCTTCGGTGCATTTGAACCATAGAGATTTGCTAGGTAATGAGCTTCCTTGCTATCCAAACCACGTGACACTCCAAGTTGCGCAAAGGCTTCGATTTCTGAGTCCACATTTGCTGGATTCAATTCTCCACCTGAAACAGGGTAAGTCTTAGAGTTGATGAGTTTAAAGCTACGATCAAATTCTGCTTTGAGGATATCAACCACGCGCTCCATAGCTCCTTCTGCCATCTTACGGTAGTCTGTAATTTTACCACCAGCAAGGGTCAAAAGGCCATTGTCATCACGATCTAAGCTAGACCCACGAGAAACTGCAGATGGATCCAAATGTTTCTCTGATGTGCTGCTTTCAAGCTTGCTGACAGCAGATTCAACATCTTCACGCGTTTTTTCTTTCGATAGATAAGCTTCGACAGTCGCAATCAAGCTATTGAAGCTTTCATCGCTAATAGTTCCGTTATTTCCGCCATTGTAGTCAGAAGCGCTATTGCCTGCAATCAATGGACGAAGACCTGCCCAGCTGCTTTCGATATCATCAATGGTGATGTTTGCTTCTGGGAAGCGATTGTTGACAATGCCAAGCAGATAATCCACATCTTCTTGAGTCACTTTTGGATGCTCTAAATCACCTGTGTAGTCTGTATCTGTTGTACCGAAGTAGGTCTTGTTTTCACGTGGGAGAACAAAGACCATACGACCATCTCCCAAGCCTGTGTCAAAGTAAACTGGCTGTGAAACCTTGATCTTACTAGAGTCAACCACCAAGTGAACTCCCTTAGTTGGACGCATTTGTGAGAATTGTGTTCCCTGATTGGACAAATTACGCACCTTGTCGCTCCAAGGACCTGTTGTGTTGATAACCAGACGAGCCTTGATTTCAAAGACTTGGTCTGTCAACAAATCACGAGCTACAACACCTGTAATCTTGCCACTTTCGTCAAAGAGGAAGCCTTCTGCCTTCACGTGGTTGGCAATGAGGGCACCGTCTTGGTTGGCACGTTTGATATTTTCAATCACGAGACGCGCATCGTTATTACGGAAGTCAAGGTAAACTCCACCTCCTACCAAGCCTTCTTTCTTCAAGTTTGGCTGGCGTTCCAAGACTTCTTCTTTGCTCAAGACCTTGTTAGCAGCTGGCGTGTTGCTAACACCTGCCAAAAGGTCGTACAAGTCCATGGCTACTTTGAGACGGAAGAGGCTAAAGGTCGCTCCATCCTCATCGTAAACTGGCAAGAGCATTGGATCTGGTTTTGGAATGTGTGGAGCAATTTGTTGAACCACTGCACGTTCTGAAACCGTATCTGATACTACTTCTACGTCAAATTGCTTAAGGTAACGAAGACCTCCGTGAACCAATTTTGTTGAACGGCTAGATGTTCCTTCTGCGAAGTCCTGCATTTCGATCAAACCAGTTTCAAGACCACTAGCTGCCGCCTGCAAGGCTACACCAGCCCCTGTGATTCCTCCACCGATAATCAAGAGGTCCAGGGTGCGTTCCTGCATTTTTTTAATTGATAATTCACGTGTTTTCTTTGAAAATTCCATATTTACACACTTTCTAACTAAGTCGCTTTATTCTTCCAGTATTAGTCGTCGATTTCCGCAAAGACTTGAGTTGCTTTCACAGCCTTCTTCCAGCCCTTGTAGAGTTGTTCCTTGCGAGATTCGTTCATGGATGGTTCAAAAAGTTCTCCTGTCTCATTCAAGAGTTTCAACTCATCCAAATCCTTCCAGTAGCCTACCGACAAACCTGCTAGGAAGGCTGCTCCTAGAGCTGTGGTTTCCAAGTTTTTAGCGCGTGCAATGTCAATTCCTAAAATATCAGCTTGGAACTGCATGAGGAAGTTATTCATGGCTGCACCTCCATCCACTTTCAATACTTGAATAGCTGTTTGAGCATCCACTTGCATGGTGTCAATGATATCACGTACTTGATAAGCAATTGATTGAAGAGTTGCCTTGATAAAGTCTTCCTTACTTGTTCCACGAGTCAAACCAAAGACAGAACCGCGAGCATTTTGGTTCCAGTATGGTGCTCCTAGTCCTGTAAAGGCTGGAACTACATAAACTTCATCATTATTGTGAGAGTCACGAGCATATTTTTCAGACTCTGGTGAGTTTTCAACCATGCGAAGTCCGTCACGAAGCCATTGAATGGCACTTCCTGCGATGAAGATAGATCCTTCCAAGGCATAGTAAACCTTGCCGTTAATACCATAACCAATGGTTGTCAAGAGGTTGTTTTCAGACAACTGCATTTCTTCACCAGTGTTCATGATGATGAAGGAACCAGTTCCGTAGGTATTTTTAACCATACCAGGATCAAAAGCCAACTGACCAAAGAGGGCTGCTTGTTGGTCACCCGCCATACCAGAGATTGGCACTTCTCCACCGTAGAAATGGAATGGAGCTGTCTTGCCATAGATTTCAGAATTAGAACGAACTTCTGGAAGCATAACCTTAGGAATATTGAGGATTTCCAAAATCTCATCATCCCATTTAAGATCCTTGATGTTATAGAGCATGGTACGAGCTGCGTTTGAGTAGTCAGTTACGTGAGCTGCGCCGTCAGTCAATTTCCAAACCAGCCAAGTATCAATGGTACCAAAGAGCAATTCACCCTTTTCTGCTCGCTCTTGAGCACCTTCTACATGGTCCAAAATCCAACGAACCTTAGTCGCTGAGAAGTAAGCATCGATGATCAAACCAGTCTTCTCATGGAATTTTTCCACATAACCTTGGCTTTTTAGTTGTTCAGCCAGAGGAGCAGTTTGGCGTGATTGCCAAACGATAGCATTGTAGATAGGGAGCCCTGTTTTCTTATCCCAGACGACAGTTGTTTCACGCTGGTTGGTAATCCCGATTGCCTCGATTTGACTTGGTTTCACACCACTTTCGATGAAAGCACCCGCAATAACTGACTGAACAGAGTTCCAAATTTCATTGGCATTGTGCTCTACCCAACCTGCTTGAGGGAAAATCTGAGTGAATTCTTTTTGGCTAGAGCTGACCTTCTCGCCTTTTTTGTTAAAAATGATGGCACGAGAACTGGTAGTTCCTTGGTCAATAGCCATAATGTATTTTTCTTGTGACATGTGCTGTCCTCCTGATAAAATCTTGAGGGGGTTCCTCTTTACAGTAACTAGTATACAAAATAAAGCGCTTTCCTGTCTATCAATTTTTTTAAAATTTTAAAAAAAAGTGAGGAGATTGTGCGAATTTCACAAAAAAGACCTGAAAAATCAGGTCTTTTAGGCAAATAGCATCTGACGGATCGTAGCTAAATCTTCGATGTCCAAATCATTTTTCAAATAGTAGATAGGTGTTTGTTCTTTCTTATGGATAGGGTTATTGGTAACCAGCAAATCATAATGACGAGTACGGTCATAGGCTTCAATGCTAATGAAACGATTGTACTCCAAATATCGTTTTAAAAGGGCCGACATTCTCGAAAAGACAAGGAAGCCTGCTGTTAGATCTAGCCCTATTCTCAGATGTTTGCCTATATTTTCTGCCATATACTCCAACAACTGAAGCCATTCCCAAAGGATTTTTTTATCCAGATCCGTCCCCTGATGAAAGGCTGGCAAGGAGGCAAAAATTTTCTGAGCAATATCTCGAAAGTCATGCTCCATCAGCAAATAAGGGGGGCGATGCTCTATCTGATATTTGTATCGATCTTGCAAGATATAGCCCTTGTAGAGATAAACTTGACCACAGAGCTGGCTGAGTTCATAGGTGACATGGTCCTCTGTGTAGTCCCCCAGCAACTCCTCCTTCTTCATTTCCTGGATCATTTGTGTCAGCAAATCGGCTAATTGCCCTCCAAAACCAAGAATATACTCCATAGTATGAAGAGGAAAAATACGATGAGAAAGGAGAAATGAAAAGAATATCATCATCTCCCCATCTTCAGTTCCTAGAGGAATGTGCTGGCCACCAAAAAAAGAAGAAGCCTTGCCAAGTAAACGAAGGTAGAAAATATTGTCAAAATACCCTCGCATTTTTTCTTCTATAACCTGAAATTGACAGGCGTTAACCCGAAGGCGCTGTTGACTGATATGAGTCCAGAGAACCAAGTCCAATTTCTGACCCGAAGACAAGCTGGCACCGCAGATTTCTTCTAGAGTAGCAATATCCTGCTTTCTCTCAGCTTTCTGCATGTGACCTTCCCACTCCTGACTGGACCAGACCTTGCGGAAAAGGCAGAAATAAAAGTAACGAATCTGATGCTCTGGACCTCGCCAACGACCATTTTGGATGGATAAGTCAAACTCTGACAAAATATGATTCAAGCTAGACAAATGGCGACCAAACGTGGCCTCGCTAATCATTAATTCTTGAGCCAGTTGATGGGCTAGGAACTGTTGGTGATAGAGAAGGTAAACCAAAATTTGGTACTTAATGGCATTGTCTAGAAATAAGCTCCGAATCTCTCTCCCCTTTGTGGCAGTACCGACAGACAGACGCAGGCTTTCATCATCCAAGTGGATGGTCAGCTCTAACCCTCTTTCTAAAGCATTTTCGTTAATTAGAGAGATATACTTGGTTAAGGTCGCCTTTGAAAAACCTGTTTCTTCCATGGCTTCCTTGACTGTTGTCTGCGAATCTTGTAATAAAAAGGAAAGGACTAAAAATTGACCAGATTCGGCTTTTTCCATCAAATCACCTAAATACATTTGTTACCCCTTTCATTTTCTCCTACAAGCATAGCATAAATCTTTCAAATGCTGAAATAATCTGTTTCTCATTTTATTTTAAAGCTGATTTCCTCGTCATTATTCCTCAGAAACAGCAAACACACCACTCCCTCTTTGGGCATTTTTATGCTAAAATAGTAGCTATGGATAAAATTATTAAAACAATATCAGAAAGTGGATCTTTTCGTGCTTATGTACTAGACAGCACTGAAACTGTCCGCACTGCTCAAGAAAAACATCAAACTCAAGCTAGCTCAACTGTTGCACTTGGCCGCACCCTTATCGCCAGCCAGATTCTCGCAGCCAATGAAAAAGGAAACACCAAGCTAACGGTTAAAGTTCTTGGAACTAGCTCTCTAGGAGCCATCATCACCGTAGCTGATACCAAGGGGAACGTCAAAGGTTACGTTCAAAATCCTGGTGTTGACATCAAAAAGACTGCAACTGGTGAAGTTCTAGTCGGACCTTTTATCGGCAATGGTCAATTTCTCGTTATCACAGACTACGGCACTGGAAATCCTTACAACTCCATGACTCCCCTCATCTCTGGAGAAATCGGAGAAGATCTTGCCTTCTACTTGACAGAAAGCCAACAAACTCCGTCAGCAGTTGGACTCAATGTCCTTTTGGACGAAGAAGACAAGGTCAAAGTAGCAGGCGGTTTCCTTGTTCAAGTTTTGCCAGGAGCCAAGGAAGAAGAAATCGCTCGTTTTGAAAAACGCATCCAAGAAATGCCTGCCATTTCAACTCTTCTAGAAAGCGACGACCATATCGAAGCTCTTCTAAAGGCTATCTACGACGACGAACCATACAAACGTCTGTCTGAAGAAGAAATTCGTTTCCAATGTGACTGTAGTAAAGAACGTTTTATGAAGGCTCTTTCTAGTCTTCCAAGCTCAGACTTGCAGGAAATGAAGGACGAAGACCACGGGGCAGAAATCACTTGTCAATTCTGTCAAACAACTTACAACTTTAACGAAAATGACCTGGAGGAACTCATTCGTGACAAATCTTAATACACCCTTTATGATTGGCAATGTTGAGATTCCCAATCGTACCGTTTTAGCACCCATGGCCGGCGTGACCAACTCAGCCTTTCGTACCATTGCTAAAGAACTCGGAGCTGGACTCGTTGTCATGGAAATGGTCTCTGACAAGGGAATTCAATACAACAACGAAAAAACTCTTCACATGCTTCATATCGATGAAGGCGAAAACCCAGTCTCTATCCAACTATTTGGTAGTGATGAAGATAGCCTAGCACGCGCAGCAGAATTCATCCAAGAAAACACCAAAACCGATATCGTCGATATCAACATGGGCTGTCCAGTTAACAAAATCGTAAAAAACGAAGCTGGCGCTATGTGGCTCAAGGATCCAGACAAGATCTACTCTATCATTAACAAAGTTCAATCAGTCCTTGATATCCCTCTCACTGTCAAAATGCGTACGGGCTGGTCTGACCCATCTCTAGCTGTGGAAAATGCCCTCGCCGCTGAGGCTGCAGGTGTCTCTGCACTTGCTATGCACGGCCGTACCCGTGAACAGATGTATACAGGCCACGCAGACCTTGAAACCCTTCACAAGGTTGCCCAAGCTCTGACAAAGATTCCATTTATCGCTAATGGTGACATCCGTACTGTCCAAGAAGCCAAACAACGCATCGAAGAAGTTGGTGCTGACGCAGTCATGATTGGTCGCGCTGCCATGGGAAATCCCTACCTCTTCAACCAAATCAACCACTACTTTGAAACAGGAGAAATCCTCCCTGATTTGACCTTTGAAGACAAGATGAAAATCGCCTACGAACACTTGAAACGCTTGATTAACCTCAAGGGAGAAAAGGTTGCGGTCCGTGAATTCCGTGGACTCGCTCCTCACTACCTCCGTGGAACATCAGGTGCAGCTAAACTCCGTGGTGCTATTTCGCAAGCTAGCACACTAGCAGAGATTGAAGCTCTATTGCAATTAGATAAGGCCTAAACTTCTATACTACCTTTCAAGTAAGGGTTGATTTCTAGACCCTCTCATACCACCGTACCTGTCGTTCTGCATATGGCGTTTTAACGTATACCGTTCAAGGTAACAATCCAACCCCACCCATCAAACGGCTAGTTTGCATCAGAACGCTATAAGCCCAAATTACCAGCCAGCGCCTAAAGACGCTGGCTTTCACCTTGTTCAAGCCTTATTGCTCTTGATTCGCCACTTGCCTCTTAAAGAGGCTTTAGCATTACTTACCACTATCCCTAAAGGGATCCTCATATTCTTTTACACTCAATTTATCTAGTGCTATATCATGCTTTACTCGTTCTCAAATTTTTATACTCGTGAAGAAATCATACACTGGATAATTTCTTTACTCTTGAATATATTTCTTAATCGTGGCTTCATTAAGCCCTACTGCACTTACATAATAACCTTCCGCCCAGAAATGCCGATTCCCAAACTTATATTTCAGATTTGCGTGTTTATCGAACATCATTAGAGCGCTTTTACCTTTTAAATATCCCATGAAACTTGAAATACTAATTCTAGGTGGAATACTTTCCAACATATGAACATGATCTGGCATTAAATGGCCCTCGATAATCTCAACACCTTTATCACTACATAAGCGATGAAATATTTCGCCTAAACTACTTCGATATTGATTATAGATGACTTTTCGTCTATACTTAGGGGTGAACACAATGTGATACTCACAGTGCCACTTTGTGTGTGATAAACTATGAGACTTTTGTGCCATGGTTTTCTCCTTTCGCTTTACAATTGGCTTGAACACCTTTATTGTATCGCGTTTGGAGTTTTTTAGTATAACCTTCGACGCGCACCTCGCGGAGCGAGATGGACTATAGTAGATTGAATCTAGAATAGTACACTATGCCTGCTAAAAATATTTCTAGAAATTAGTTTGACTTTCCTAATCGATTTGTTCATACCTTATTTTAATCTACTATAATAGTCACATAACACCAAAAATCTCTTAGATCCATTTCTAAGAGATTTTTTCTTTCTCTCCCCCTCACAACCAACCTTTCTCTTCGGCAGTTTTGGCTGCTTCGGTTCGGTTGCTGGCGTCTAGTTTGGAGAGGATATTGGTCATGTAATTACGGACGGTGCCGTTTGAGAGGTAGAGCTTATCCGCAATTTCTTGGTTGGACAGCCCCTGTGCAACTCCATGCAAAACAGCGACTTCTTGCTCGGTCAAGGGATTGGGATGGGTCATCATGACTTCCATCAGCTCTGGAGAATATTCCTTGCGTCCCTCTAACACCGTATGCAGGGTTTGCATGAGTTCGGCGATGCTTCTCTCTTTCAAGACATAGGCGTCGACTCCTGCTTTGACCGCTCGTTCAAAATAACCTGGACGTTTAAAGGTTGTAACGATAACCACCTTTGTTTCAGGCACTTCTTGTTTGATCCACTCGAGCGCTTCTAGTCCCGTCTTGACTGGCATTTCGACGTCAAGAATAGCAATATCTACTGCTTCTTTCTCCAAAACCTCGATAGCCTCGGCTCCATTTTTTGCCTGCAAGACAGTCTCCACATCTGGTTGAAAGCTTAAGAGCTGGCACATGGCGTCTCTAAGCATACTTTGATCTTCTGCGACTAATACTTTCATCTACTTTCTCTCCTTATAAGGCAGATGCACGCGCACCTCTGTGGGATTTTTCAAACTGACCAGCTCTACTTGACCTGAGAAGGCTGCTGCACGGTCACGGACTGTATGGAGTTCATTTCCTTTTACAGTTGCAAAACCTTTCCCGTCATCTCTAACTGTCAGGACCAATTCCTGAGCTGTACGTTCAAGTTTTAGATAGGCTTTTTCAGCTCTGGCATGCTTGATGATATTGGTCGCCAGTTCTAACAAAACCATAGCAGCCGTCGACTCTACATCCTGGCTCAAACTAGCCTTGTCCAAGTGATTGTCAACCTCAACCTCAATGCCAGCAATTTCCAGCATCTTTTTGACAGTTTCAAGCTCTGAAGCTAGGGTCCGTGATTTGAGATTTTCCACAATGGTTCGTACTTCATTCATGGAATCCTTGCTGATCTGGTGAATTTCTTTTAGTTCCTTCTCCACCTGTGGATAGGCCTGCATCTGAAATAACTGCAAGGCTAAATCTGTCTTGACACTCAGCATGGCAAAGGTATGCCCCAGACTATCATGCAAATCCTGACCGATACGACTACGTTCATTTTCAGCAAGCAATAGATTTATCTGGGCATTTTGCTTGGCCTGAGCTTCTTTCAAATCCTCGACAATGCGAATCCGAACCAAGCCCAATGTCATCAAATCGACAAAAGTAAGAATCCCAAGCTCAAAGGCTACAACCTCAGTTTCGACTGACTGAAACACCATGAGTTGACCAACAACAAGAACTTGAGCAAGGAGAAAAGTCCAGACATGCAGAGAACGAAGACTCCGCACCCTGAAATGATAAATTAAGAGATTAGAAAGGTAAAAGAAAAACCAGATATAATTTACAGCAACAAAGGCAGTATTCCCAACTACATAAGTCAGCATGATCCCCCAGAAAAGCCAAGATAGGCGCTGGCTCTTAGTTGTTAAAATATCCAAATACGCCACTACAAATAGAATATCAATCAATAAATGCCAGACAGAAAGCCACCCAGTCACTACAGGTAGGATGGGGAAAATCATAAAAATTAAACTGACCCAAAACATATAATGTACGCTTTTCAGTCTTTCAAGCATTAAGCATTCTCCTTATGACCTTGAAGGTAAATAGTCAAACCAAATAAAACTGCTGAAAAAACAAGTAGATAAATTGTGGCTGATAGATTGATGCCACCCTCGTTTAAGAAGGTCTTGATCAATTCCATCAACTGATAGCTTGGTAGACGCTTCCCGATTGCTTGCATCCAGTCTGGAAATAAAGAGACGGGCATCCAGAGTCCACCTAAAACAGCCAAGCCAAAGTAAAGAAGATTACCTACGACAGACATCAACTGACTAGTTGGTAAGAGAGTCAAGGTCAAACCAAGCGCTACAAAGGCAATACTTCCTACTATCAGCAAAAGTGCAGCCCCAATCCAGTTTCCAAGAGACATATCCACACCTCTTACAAAATGCCCAACTGAGAAAACAACCAGAATTGAGACCAAATAATCAACCATCATACTTGTTATCTTTGATAGATAATATTCTACCATATTTACAGGGCTATGACGTAATATTTTCTGCCAGTTGTTGATCTTGTCGGTATGTAAAACAACTGGGAATGAAAAGATAGCTGTCGACATCATGGAAAAAGCCGTCATGGAGATGAGGTAGTCACGCATAAAATTAGCCGGTCCACCTGGTGTGTCCTGGTACATGCCTGAAAAGAATAAATAGAAGGCCGTCGGCATCCCTACGGATAATAGATAATAGACTAATTGTCGTTTGGTCAATAGAAATTCTATCTTATTTAATGCGATCCATCGTTTCATCTTAGTCATCTCCCTTCTGTGTTTCTTCAAAGATTGTATCCAGCAAGCTACGATTATTAACTTCGATTTCTTGAATCCTACAGCCTGCTTGCACTAACAGTTCCCAAAAAGCATCCGCTTCGCGTGTGACTACTTGTAGAGCATCTTGTTTTTGTGACCAGTTTTCAACCAAGTTTGACTGTTCAACAACTTCCTTGTAAGCCAGAGGTAGGATAAAGTGCTTTTCAATCTCCTCACTGCGCATAGCTAGAGGTGTCGTATCACGAATCAACTCTCCCTTATTTAAGACCAAGATTCGGTCCGCTGTATGCTCTACCTCTTCGATATAATGGGATGAATAGAGAATGGTGACCCCCTGCGCTTTTAGATCCTGGACAATTTCCCAAAAACGTTGACGAGTTGAGGTATCCATGGCTGCAGTAGGCTCATCCAAAAAGACAAGCTTTGGTTGGCCAATCAAGGTCAAGACAAAAGAGAAAAGACGCTTTTGCCCACCTGACAATTTTTCTGCCAACTGTTCTTTTTGTTGTTTGTCAAACTGTAATAGTTGATCGATCTCCTGATTGCTCAAGGGATTTGGATAAATGCTTTGAAAGAAAGCAATCAACTCTTTGACCTTTAATTTCTGAACGATAACATTTTCTTGAGGGAGGTAGGATCTTGTGTAGTCTAACTGAGAACTCGTCACTGGCAAGCCTTGGATGGATACTTGACCGCTTGTGACCAGTTTATCTCCCAATAAACAGTCCAAGAGTGTGGTCTTTCCAGCACCATTGGGCCCAATCAAGGCGACGCATTCACCTTCAGCTATCTCAAAGGAAATATCCTTCAAAATAGCCTTGCCCTTGATATTTTTATTTAGGCTTTCTACCTTAATCATGTTCATGATATTCTCCTTTCAGCCACTCCTTTCCCATCGGAAAGGCGATAAAAATCATAAATCCTAATCCCCAGGCACCACGAATGACTTGGTGAAGGAAGGCTTGGTCAAACCAACCTGTAAACATTTCGACCAACCATACCACTAGTGACAATCCAATAAAGAAATAGAGAATCGCTTTTTTCATTTTTCAAACTCCTTTTTCACATCTGAGACCAATTTCAATCCTTCTCGGATCAGCCAAGACATGATTCCAAAACTTGCAAATATCTCCCAAGGAAAATGATAAAAGCCTTCATCCAATCTTGAAAACATTAGATAAGTCATGACTCCTGCTGCTACTAAACTCATTGCGACAATTACTTTATGTTTCATTTTTTTCTTCCTCCATTTGATACATCTAGTATAATTCTTTGAAGGTAGAATCACTAGAAGCTTCTGTCATGAGGAGATATGACAAATGTCATAAAAAGTTCACTCAGCTAGGAAAATAAAGGTCTTTCCAAATCAAAAAAGGTCGGGAAATCCCGACCTCTCTTTTTATTCTTCTTTAAATCCCTGTAATTTTAATGCCGCGAATAGTGCATTAGGCTTTTTAAAGTCTTCTATACCATCCGCTAGTGATTTAAAGAAATATGTGTTTTTTACTTTATCTAAATCTGCTTTTTCAAGATCGAGTTCCATAACGACTCTCATCTTTTTGTCCTCGGTGATAAAATATTCTACATTAACACCAGGCTCGTCCTTGATTTCAAGATACTCTGGACTATCTTCCATAGCTTCACGGAAGATTGCTTGGAATTCTTCAGGAGTAACTCCAGCAGGAATCTCCATGTTCATTTTCCCGAGCATCTCCATCTTGAAGTGTTTAACAACATCCGTATAAACAAATGTCATAGTGACATCAAATTCATCCATTTTCCCTTTAAGGATTTTTGTTTTTTCTTCTTTTACCTGACTCGACTGACTAGATGAATCAACCGAACTTGCTGTACTACTTGACTCTGTTGTTGCGGTGTTGGTTTGACCACAGCCAGCAAGAGCAAGTAACGCTGCAAAAATCAATCCTAAAACTTTCTTCATTCAAAGTCTCCTATTCCACACTGAAAAGGTATGGATAAACCGGTTGTTGACCTTGGTGGATTTCTACTTCTACATCTTCGAATTCTTCTGCGATTTCTTGGGCAATTTGGTTAGCCAATTCTTCGCTTCCATCTTCACCGATATAGAAGGTTACGATTTCACTGTCTTCATCCAACATATGTTTCAATGTTTCAGTCAGAGTTTGGTGCATATCAGGGTTTGATACGAGAATCTTACCGTCTACCATACCAAGATTATCATTTTCATGAATTTCCAAACCATCGATAGTCGTGTCACGAACGGCTGTTGTTACACTACCACTGACCACATCACCAAGGGCTGCAGTCATGCGTTCTTTATTCTCTTCGATAGACTTGCTTGGGTCAAATGCCAGAAGGCTAGTCAATCCTTGAGGAAGGGTACGAGCTTCTACCACAACAGCTGGTTGTTCTAAGACTTCAGCTGCAGATTGAGCTGCCATAAAGATATTTTTGTTGTTTGGCAAGAAAATGATGTTGCGAGCATTGACTTGCTCAACAGCCTTGATAAAGTCTTCTGTCGAAGGGTTCATGGTTTGTCCACCTTCGATGACATAGTCCACACCTTGAGCACGGAAGATGTCTGCCAATCCTTGTCCAGCTACTACTGCGATAAGAGCATATTCTTTTTCTTCAGCTGGTTTGCTGACTTTAGCTTCTTTTTCCACTTGCGCTTCGTGTTGGTTACGCATGTTATCGACTTTAACCTTAACCAAGCTACCATATTTGAGACCTTCTTGCATGACAAGACCTGGATCTTCTGTATGGACGTGAACTTTAACGATTTCATCGTCATTGACAACAAGCAATGAGTCCCCAAGTTCGTTCAAGTAGTTACGGAATTCTTCGTAGTCAAAGTCTTTTGCATAAGTTGGGCCTTGCTTAAGGGCAACCATGATCTCTGTACAGTAACCAAAGGTGATGTCTTCTGTTGCCACATGTCCAGCTACAGACTTGTGGTGTTCAGCATTGATCATTTCACTCATGTTGGCTGGAGTCGCTACAAAGTCCTCAGAAGCGCTATATTCACCAGTAAGAGCTGAAAGGAAGCCTTCATAGATGAAAACCAAACCTTGACCACCTGAGTCTACAACTCCAACTTCCTTCAAGACTGGAAGCATATCTGGAGTCTTCGCAAGGGCTGTTTTAGCTCCTTCCAAGGCTGCACGCATCACCTCAATAGCATCATCTGTCTGCTCGGCTTTTTTCTTAGCACCGATGGCAGCACCACGTGATACAGTCAAGATTGTTCCTTCAACTGGCTTCATAACGGCCTTATAGGCTACTTCAACACCTGATTGGAAGGCAAGAGCTAGGTCTTTTCCTGTTAACTCTTCTTTTGTCTTGATGGCTTGTGAAAATCCGCGGAAAAGCTGTGAAGTGATAACTCCTGAGTTCCCACGCGCACCCATCAAAAGACCTTTAGCCAAGATACTTGCAGCCTCACCAACAGTTGAAGCTGGTTTGTCTGCTACTTCTTTGGCACCATTTTCGATAGTCATTCCCATGTTTGTTCCTGTATCTCCATCTGGAACTGGGAAGACGTTCAATGAGTTGACATATTCGGCTTGCTTGTTCAAACGAGTAGATGCAGCCTGTACCATTTCTTGAAATAAGCTTGTAGTAATATTTGACACGATTATTCTCCTACAACTTTGATATTTTGAATGTAGACATTCACAGTTTGAGCAGTGATGCCAAGTTGGTTTTCCAAACTAAAGCGTACACGCTCTTGGATGTTTTTTGAGACTTCACTGATTTTTGTTCCGTAGCTCAACACGGTATATACATCAACTGCAATGCTACCATCTTCGGCCGCTTTTACAACGACACCTTTAGAATAATTTTCCTTTCCAAGAAGGGCTTGGAAATTATCTTTGAGGGCTTTCTTACTTGCCATACCGACCACACCAAAAATCTCAGTTGCTGCACCGCCTACAACGGTAGCAATCACTTCATCTGTTAGTTCGATTTGACCATCTTTTGTATTAATTTTTACAGTCATTTTTTCTACCTCAACTAGTTGATACTCTATTTTATCATATTTCAAGCCAAGTGTAAAAGCAGAATACTGTATCGGCGGATATTTACTCCTTTGACGAGGCTTTTTGAACTCAGAGCAAAAGAAAAAGACCTGATGGCCTTTTACTCTTTATTAAACGCGTTCTACTTTACCTGATTTCAAAGCACGAGCTGAAGCCCAAACTTTTTTAGGTTTACCATCGATAAGTACAGTAACTTTTTGAAGGTTTGGTTTTACGGCACGTTTTGTTTGGTTCATCGCGTGTGAACGGTTGTTTCCTGATACAGTCTTACGACCTGTAAAGTAACATACTTTAGCCATTTGTGTTTTCCTCCTATTAGATCTAATATAGCGGATGTGCTAGCACCACATACTGTACTATGTTATCACACTTTCTCTTTTTTGGCAAGGAGATTGGAATATTTTTTTTATTTAACGTAAACAACTCCCAATTTCCCAAAAGCTACGTCTCCACGGATAATCAAAGTTTTGCTGGTTGGGGCTACAGGAGCATCTGCCTTGGCCGCACCACAAAAAGTTTCCACCTTCAGGTCCACTCTCCAGTGTTGGGGCACATAGATAACTGCATTCCCAAATCCGACTTCGATATTCAGAGTAGCAAAATCACCTAACATCTCTGCATTGTCATAATAGATTTTGGCATTCCCAAATCCGACTTCAAACTCGTCTTCTACCAATTCTTGGTCTTGCTTGTAAAATGTACCCGCCCCAAAAGCGACTTCCTTGTCTGTCAGAATAGTCTTTTCACCGTCATACCACCATTTTTTCCCATTCCAAGTTCTGTTAGTATGAGTCAGCATACTTACTCCAAGCACGATGAGAACACTTGCCCAGAACAGTGACTGATTGGGAATCGGTAGAATGTCATAAAAATGATTAGCAATCATGAGGGCCACTAGGGCTGTAAAAGAGGCTGAAGTTAAGTGACGACGCAACAAAGCTTCAACTGATTGGTAAGCAAAAAATCCAATACCGATCAAGGGCCAAATCTGCCCTCCTAGAGAAGGAATTCCAAAATTTCCCTGCAATAATACTAAAGCTGCCAATACTAGCAATACAATACCAAATGCTTTCTTTTTCATCTTCTTACCTCATGTTTCTTAGATTTTCTTTTAGGAGGGATTGGTAGTGCCGTGACACGTGCACCTCCTTGTGGGTCTGATAAAAGGAAATAGTGCCTGTCCCTGAGAAGGACTTGTCCACCGAGTAAACCTGCCGGATATTGGCAATGGTCGACTTGGATACCCGACTGAAATAGCAGGGGAGAATGGACTCCAACTCATAAAGCTTGAGTCGAACCTCGTAGGCTTCTTTCTGGGTATGAGCGTAAATCTTGCTACCTTCCGTCTCAAAAAAGAGAATTTCTGACAAGTCTAAGTAGTACTCACCCGTTCCCTTATAAAAGATCAACCTAGGAGCCTTGGTTTCTTGCAAGAGTCGTTGTAAGTCAGCTATTTCATCTGTCAGGGCTGCAGCCTTGATGACAATCTCTGTCTCAGTTAATTCACTATCAATCTCGATTCGTAACTTCATCCTATCTCCTTTCTGCATCTACTATACCAAAGCCCATAAGACTTTACAAGGGCAAAAAAGCAAGTGGTCACTTTTGACTCGTAAGTGGTTACGAGGCCAGGCCCACTTGCTTTGCTTTTTACAAAATAAAGAAGAGAATTCCCCAAAGGAGGCCACAGGCGTAGCCAACTAAAACATCCTTGGGATAATGAACGCCTCCTAAGACCCGCACAAGACCGAGAAGAGCTGATAAGACCAATAAAATCAACCCTGCAGGCAGATTTGCATGCACACAAGCCATGGAAATAATGGTTGCTGAAAAGACGTGGCGACTGGGCATTGAATTACCAGAACTATCCTTGTCTAGTAGAGGGACAAGCTCCCAAGACTCGTAAGGACGCGGTTGATTGATCCACTTACGAACTAGCGTCAATAGGACAAAGCCAAAAGCTGGCACCATGATATAAGCAGCAAGTTCTTGTCCCAAGCCCTTGTTCATAAAAGCTGTTCCCAACAAGGTCAAGTAAGCTACGGGCATCAGGACTGTCATCATGCGATTAAAAACTCGCATCAATTGTAATAGCTGTGGATGTCGAAGAAGGCTTGATTTCCTCTTTTCGTACCACTCTTGATAGTTTTTCATATCTATTTCTCATACTTTTCTAGGACCTGCTGGGCTGTTTTCCCTTTAGCAAGCCAGTCTACTAATTTGTCCAGACGACGGATTTCCTGCATCAGAGGATCCTCAATTTCCTCAATACGAATCCCACAAATCTTACCTGTAATCGCAATCCATTCAGGTACATAAGACGGTGCCTGTCGAAAAAAATCTCCGTAGGTAAGATCCCTATCCAGACAAGCAAGGATCTCACTCACTTCATAACCTGTCAGCCAACTGGTCACTTGGTGAACGGACTCTGCCCTTCCACCCTTTCTCTCAACCTTTGCAATCAAGGCTGGATAGACCGCAGAAAATTTCATATTGTATAATTTCTGACTCATACATTCCTCTTTCTATTATACCAGTATAAAGAAGAAAAAGAAGGCCGTCAAGCCTTCTTTGGTTTTATTCTTCTACTTCATCTTCTGTAAATTGACTATTGTAGAGGTCAGCATAGAAACCACCTTGAGCCATGAGCTCATCGTGATTGCCTTGCTCAATGATATTTCCATCTTTCATGACCAGGATCAAGTCAGCATTACGGATAGTTGATAAGCGGTGAGCGATGATAAAGGATGTACGTCCCTCCATCAAACGGTCCATGGCTTTCTGAATCAACTCCTCTGTACGTGTATCGACTGAAGATGTCGCTTCGTCCAGAATCAAAAGTGGAGAATCTTTGAGAAGCGCACGAGCGATAGTCAAGAGCTGCTTCTGCCCGACTGACAAGGTCACCGTATCATCCAAGACTGTATCGTATCCATCTGGTAAGGTTGTGATAAAGTGGTGGATTCCTACTGCTTTGGCAGCTTCAATCACGCGCTCATCACTAATACCAGTTTGATTGTAGATAAGATTATCACGAATGGTTCCTTCAAAGAGCCATGTATCCTGCAGGACCATTGAAAAGGCATCATGCACTTCTGAGCGCTTCATAGCCTTGGTATCCACACCATCAATGCGAATGCTTCCCTTATCAATCTCATAAAATTTCATCAAGAGGTTGACAATAGTCGTCTTCCCAGCTCCAGTTGGTCCAACAATAGCAACCTTTTGACCTGCATGAGCTGTCGCTGAAAAGTCATGAATGATGGTTCGCTCAGGTGTGTAACCAAAGGAAACTTGATCAAAAACTACTTCACCCTTCATACCAGACAATTGTGTTTCCTTATGAGATTCATCTTCCATCTCAGCTTCTCCTAGAAACTCAAAAACACGTGTCATGGCTGCACTAGCCTGTTGCAAGCTGGTAATCCCTTGAGCAATTTGTGATAAGGGTTGTGAGAAGGTACGAACATAAACCATAAAAGCTACGATAATCCCAATACTGATATGGCCTTCAAGAGCCAAGGCAGCACCGACGATAACAACCAAAACATAACTAAAGTTTCCGACAAAGAACATAGCAGGCATCATGATGCCAGAAATAAACTGAGATTTCCAGATACTATCATGTAGATTTTGATTCAAGCCTGCAAATGTATCTTTTGTTGGTTCCACAGCATTATAGCTGGTCACAACATTGTGGCCAGAGTACATTTCTTCTACATAACCGTTTACGGCCGCTAGGTTGTTTTGCTGGGCTTTAAAGTACCCCTGTGACTTAGCCATAATCACTGAAACCGCAGCAAAACCTACAAGGGTTGAAACAACTGTTACCAATGCCAAAATCCAGTTCATGCCAAACATGGTAATCAAAACAGCGATTAGCAAGAAGCTAGCTGAGATAACGGTCCCTAGACTTTGGTTGAGGGACTGTGCTGCTGTATCAACGTCATTGGTTACACGTGAAAGAGTGTCCCCTTGAGAATGACGGTCAAAATATCCTAGAGGCAAGCGATTGATTTTTTCAGCGATAGCTGTCCGCAAGCGTTTTGAAAAATGTTGGATACTCGTTGAAAAGATATAGGCTTGCGTATAGTTGAGAATGGCACCAAGCACATACAAAACAGCTAAAAAGCTGGCGATGCTAGACACAGCTACCAAATCGATTTCTGTAGCCAAACCGTCTGAGATCAAGTTGGTGATTTCCTTAATCTTAGTTGGTCCATAAACAGTGATGATACTTGAACATACAGCAGCCACAACTGCAACTAGTAGGGGAAGTTGGAGACCTGCTAGAAAAGGTTTATATTGTTTCCAAAGGGACGTCTTCTTATTTTCCATGTTCCAATTCCTCCTTCGATAGTTGTGAATAGGCAATTTCTTGGTAAACTTCATTAGTAGCAAGAAGTTCTTTGTGAGTGCCTTGTCCCACGACTTTACCCTGATCTAAGACTAAGATTAAGTCTGCATCCATGATGGTTGAGATACGTTGGGCAACAATCAACTTGGTCATAGATTGGTTTTTTTCAGCTAGTTCTTGGCGCAAGATACGGTCAGTCTTGTAGTCCAAGGCCGAGAATGAATCATCAAAAATGAGAATTTCTGGTTTACGAGCCAAGGCACGCGCAATAGCCAAACGTTGTCTTTGACCTCCTGAGAAGTTAGTCCCACCTTGAGCTACTTCTGAAGCTAAACCTGCTTCCTTATCTTCGATAAAGTTTTTAGACTGAGCCAACTCAAGAGCTTGCCACATAGCAGTCTCGCTTAGCGGAGTTTCTGAACTTTTACCAAAGTCGAGATTGCCCTTAACATCTCCTGAGAAAAGAACAGCTTTTTGTGGGATATAGCCGACTTTATTCCGCAAGTCTTCCAAATCATAATCCTGCACATTGACGCCGTCCACTAGGATTTCCCCATCCGAAACGTCATAAAAACGAGGCAAGAGATTCACAAGCGTAGATTTACCAGAACCAGTTGAACCGATAAAGGCGACCGTTTGACCAGCTTCTGCCTTGAAGCTAACATGTTCCACAACTGCTTCTGAATTTTTAGAATAGCGGAAGGTTACATCACGGAATTCTACTTGACCTTGAATAGAGGAATCTGCCGTCTGTGGTTGACTAGGATTTTCAATAGAAGAATGCAAGTCTAGCACTTGATTAATACGTCCTGCAGAAACCAAGGTACGAGGAAGGACGATAAAGAGAGCACCCATAAGCAAGAAGCCCATCACGACCTGCATAGCATAAGACATGAAGACCACCATATCACTAAAGAGTGGTAGACGGTCTGTCAGGCTAGCATCATTGATGATATAGGCACCAATCCAGTAAATGGCTAGACTCAAACCGCTCGAAATCGCCATCATAATAGGATTCATAATAGCCATCAATCGATTGACAAAGAGATTGAGACGAGTGACTTCCTCATTGGCTTCTTCAAATTTCTTATCTTGATAATCTTCAGCATTGTAAGCACGAACCACTCGAATCCCTGTCAAACTTTCACGAGTGATACTATTGAGTTTATCTGTCAATTTCTGGATGACAGATTGTTTTGGAAAGGCAAGCGTCATGAGAACAGTTGTCATCAGAACATTGACGATAACAGCAACCACTACTGCCCAGAGCCAGTATTCAGATTTGCCAAGGATTTTTCCAATGGCCCAGATAGCCATAATAGGCCCTCGAGTGACCACTTGGAGTCCCATCGTAAAGAGCATTTGAATCTGCGTAATATCATTGGTCGTCCGAGTCAAAAGACTAGGAATAGAGAAACGTTTGATCTCTGTCTGAGAGTAATCCAAGACACGATTAAAAATATCACTACGCAGATGAGCCGTGTAGGATGCTGCAACGCGAGCTGCAAAAAAACCAACTGTGACAGATGATAGAAAGGCTAATAGTGACAAGCCCATCATGTTCATAGCTGGTGACCAAAGTGCATCCAACTGCGTCCCTGGTGTCCCAAGTAATGCTGTAATTTCTGAAATGTAAGTCGGTACTTCTAACTCTAGATAGACCGAGAAACAGGTAAAGAGTATGGTCAAGAGAATCATTCCCCACTCTTTTCCTGTGATACGCTTAGCGAGTTTCTTCATCTTCCCCTCCTATTTTTTCTACATTGGCTTGTAGTTGAGCCATGACTTCCTCAAAAATAGCTAGTTTTTCCTCAGATACTCCATCGAGTAAACTGCGGTCAATTCGATCAAAGAAAGACTTGACCTGCTTCATTTGAGAGCGAGATTTTTCAGTCAAATGAACAAATTTTGCCCGTTTATCACTTGGGCTTGCCTCCAACTCTACCAAACCATTTTGCACCATACGCTTCACTAAATTGCTGGCAACTGACTTGGTGACATTGAGTTCTTGTTCAATATCCTTGATAAGTGTCAATTCTTGATCCTGCTCACGACGATCTAAAAAACGGAGAACCTGTCCTTGCGGCCCACCCATAAATTCGATACCACAACGCTTGGCTTCCTTTTGTACCATCAAATGTACCTGGTGACCAAAACGTTTAAAAGCTAACATCGGCTTATCCATGATTGCTCCTTTTTACACATAAATAGTTCTCACGAGAACCAATTGGTTTTCATGAGAACTATTTTATCATTTTCAAATAGGATGTCAAGAAAAAAGTTTCTATGGGAACTATTTCGATATAAATTGACAATAGTTGATAATTTATCTATAATAGGCACTAACTTGTCTGATTACACTAGAAATGGGAGAACTTTCAAATGAAACAAGAAGAGTATAAAACCTTAGGAACCCTTGCTGTCATTTTTGGAGCCCTGGCACTTCTTGGCTCTTGGATACCAATTATCAATGGTCTATCCTTTCTCTTTGGATTTGTTGCCTTGATCTTAGGAGTCATCGGCATTGGCCTCAATCTCCAAAATCAAAAAACATTAGCTATGATTGGTTCAAGCTTTGGCCTCATTTCCATTATCATTGTACTGATAAGCCAACTGCTATTCACTCCTATCTTCGCTGATTTTATAAGAGGCTATCGTAGCTCTTCTAATTATCTCATGGAAGAACCAACCAATGAAGATTGGCCAAATAGTACCATTGATGAATATGAAGAGGAAGAAGAGATCTTTACCTGGACTCAAGAACAGTTTGATGCCTTAATAGAGGGTGACCCTTCCAACCAAGGGCAAGGCGGTAGCAATTACAAAGACATTATCAGTGAACATGGGATTCCAGATTCTGAAGCAGATTCAAGTGACAGTGATTATGAAACCAAAAGAATCACCTATCTCTCCATCAGTTCAGATCCTAAGACAGTTATACTCACGTTCGTAAAACAAGAAAATGGCCAGTTTCTTCTGATCCGTAAATTCGCCATCGGACTAGATCGCAAAGAACAAACTGATTCTGGAGTGAAAATTTAACATAACTAAAAAGGTGCTGGGAATAGCAATCGGTAGACCAAGCCTCGATTTCTAAATCCCAACACCACGATATTTCCACAATCCATTGGATTATGGACAATTATAGATTACTAATAACGTTTTGAGCAAAAGAGATTTTCGTCTCTTTCCTGCCCTTTTGTCATCACAGGATAAACAAACCCCTTGAAAATATTGAATTTTCAAAGGGGTTATTTTTATTCTTAGAATCCGTCTACGTTTGTGTAGATTTTTTGTACGTCTTCGTCGTCTTCAAGGACTCCGTAGAGTTTTTCAAATGTTTCCAAATCTTCACCTGACAACTCAACTTCTGATTGAGGAATCATTTCCAATTCAGTTACTTGGAATTCTTCAATACCAGCTTCACGCAAAGCAACGATAGCCTTGTGAAGATCAGTTGGTGCAGTGTAGACAGTGATTGTTCCTTCTTCTGCTTCTACATCGTCTACATCGACATCTGCTTCAAGCAAGAGTTCAAAGATAGCGTCAGCATCTTCACCTGCAAAAACGATAACACCCTTGTTGTCAAAGAGGTAAGATACAGAACCTGAAGCTCCCATATTTCCGCCGTTTTTACCAAAAGCAGCACGAACATTCGCAGCTGTACGGTTAACGTTTGAAGTCAAAGTATCAACGATCAACATAGAACCATTTGGTCCGAATCCTTCGTAACGTCCTTCTGTAAAGGTTTCGTCTGTGTTTCCTTTTGCCTTATCGATTGCTTTATCAATAACGTGTTTTGGCACTTGCGCTTGTTTGGCACGATCGATAACGAATTTCAAAGCAGTGTTTAGTTCTGGATCTGGTTCACCTTTTTTAGCTGCTACATAGATTTCTACACCAAATTTTGCATATACTTTAGAGTTAGCTCCATCTTTAGCCGTTTTCTTAGCTACGATATTGGCCCATTTACGTCCCATTAGGAATCTCCTTTTTTCACATTTTAATCTTTCTTATTATAACACAAGTCTATCCGATTTTCACTAGAGGAAATGGATTTTCTTTTGTAAATTAAGCTAGGATTTCCCGCCAGTAGCCAAGAGTTTTTTGCCTTCTTTGATCCATGAATGTTTGGAAAGTGAGAAGTAAAGTTGGGCAGTCATAACTAGCCAGAGAAGGGGCTCACATAGAATCACACCTGTATAACCTGTCCAAGGAATAATCCAAGCGACGAAAATAATTTTACCAAAAAACTCGATAAAGCTTGATACAAGTGGCAAGAATTTTTGACCGAGACCCTGCAAGCTATTTCTATAGATCAATAAAAGACTCAAAAACGGATAGAATACCGAACTGATGCGTAGGTACAAAGCCCCATTTTCAATCAAGTAACCGTCTGTCGAACTTGCCAGAAAAGAAACTAGGCTAGGACTTGCAAAAAATAGGAATACACAAGCAAAGCTTGCCCAAGCCATACTGATATAACTCCCTAGTCGAAGACCGTGGACAATGCGATCTGGACGTTTTGCACCAAAGTTTTGAGAGATAAAAGTAGTCATCGATGCTGAGATAGCCGTCATTGGCAATAAGGCAAAGGCCATGATTCGGCGTGCTGCTGTCTGAGCACTGATAATGACTGCTCCAAAACTATTGACAGAGGATTGCAAAATAACACTTCCGACAGAGACGATTGAACCCATCAAGCCCATGGCTAGCCCCTGCTCTAAGAGATCGACATAGAGGGCCTTATTCCATTTAAAATCCTTCAACCTAGGAAGGAGCTCTGGAACACTCTTGCGAATATAGAAATAACAAAGGATAGCTGACAAGCCCTGGGAGATAATCGTTGCAAGACCTGCAGACTGAACCCCCAACTGCAATTGCGTAATAAAATACAAATCCAGAATGACATTAACGATGGCTGAGAAAATAAGAAAACCAAGCGCAGCAAGACTATCACCAACAGAGCGTAGCAAACCTGCAAAAAGATTATAAGCAAAGCTCACTCCCACACAGCTAACAATCATGGAGATATATTCATAGGACTGAGGGAGAATTTCTGCAGGTGTTTCTAGGTACTGTAAGAGTGGATAAAGACCAAAAAAGCCCATCAACATGACAAGCACACTCAAGATAATCCCTAAAATCCAAGTTGCTGCGACAGCTTCCTTAATCTTTTCAAAATTACGAGCTCCGTAGAGACGTGCAATAACAACACCCATCCCATTTCCAACACCGAGGGCGAAGCCGATAATCAAATCAAAAATGGCTGTCGTTGCTCCAACTGCAGCCAAGGAATCTTGCCCTAAAAAACGCCCAACAATCAAGATATCAGCTGTATTGTAAAGTTGCTGAAAGATATTGGACAGTAGAATCGGTAATGCAAAACTAATTAGCGCGGGAAGGATGGGACCATGAATCAGGTCCACCGTTGATTTTTTATTCATAAGGCTATTATATCAGCTTTCTAGTAGGGGAACAAGGGAGTTTGGATAAGAAAGCGTTGCCTAGATACAAACAATCTGGTATAATCGTGACAGAAAAGGAGGCCATGTATGAGCTTAACCAGCCAGTTAATTACAGATGTATTCCCAGACCTTGAGAAAGTTGACCAATTAAACAAGGAAGCCTTTCCTGAAGAAGAACGGGTCCCTTTGGAAGAATTTTTAAGTTACCAGGATAGAGATGATGCCCACTTTTTCGCTTTCTATAACGAGGAAGAATTTGTCGGCTTCGCTTTTGCCATTTCCAACCAAAAAGCTTTCTACATTAGCTTCTTTGCCATTATGCCACATCTCCGTAGTCATGGCTACGGGAGAGAAATCATTGAAAAACTCATTGATTTTTACCAACGTACCATTATTCTTGAAGTGGAGCGATTGGACGAAGACTGCGATAACCTTGAGCAACGAAAAGCTCGCATGGACTTTTATCTACAAAATGGCTTTAAAACTGCAAATGCCTTCTTAGAATACGAGGGATTGAGTTTTGAAATTCTCTATCGTGGCGACCATTTTGATGAAGAGGCCTATCGGAATATATTTCAAAAATTACAAGAAGAGAATTACTTCGACTTTCGCATCGAATACCGACGTTTTAGTGAACACTAATCTAGATTGCAACCTTGAATCTCCATTAAAGATTTGTAATTTTCTCTGTAACCAATATACAATCACCTGTCGTAGGTGATTTTTTGTTATTCCCAAATAAGATGAAAACTTGGAAAAAATTATTCTCGCATATCACAAATAAGAGGCTGGGACAAAAATCCTAGCCTCTCAATTGTCTTTGGATTATCGAGCAAGACGCAGTGGTTGAGTGGGCTCTACTACGCTGATTTCATCAGCTTTTACAGCCCTACTCAACTTTACGGAGGTGGGACGACGAAATCGAATTCTAACGAATTACCGATTTCTGTCCCACTCTCTTATCATGATTTGTCTCATAAAGATGCACTAAGTTTACGCTTTTGTTCCAGCTTCTGGCATGATCAGCCAGAGAATGAGATAGGCAAGAATTCCTGATCCACCTAGTAATGTGAAGAGAATCCAAAGTCCACGAACAAGTGTTGCATCAATATCTAAATAGTCAGCAAGACCTGCACAAACACCTGCAATTTTTTTATCTTGAACATTGCGAACTAAACGTTTTTCCATACCAACAATCTCCTTGGCATTACTTTTATTTTCAATTTATTTTATCATCAAATCAAATCTTTTGCAATAGTCTTCCTCATTTTTACTGTGAAAATCTGTCATTCCTGCTCTCATAACCTTGTTTCTTTATTCTCATATAGCAGAAAAAGTGGGGATTCCTCCGCCACTTTTACTTTTTAATCTTCAATTTCGATTTCAAGATCATCGCCAAGGTCAAGAGTCACTTCTTGATTAGCTACTTCTACTTCGGGAGCCTTTACTTTTTCATCGGCTACTGCATCGTCTTCAATCAAGCCAAACTTGACACGAACTTGGTGGTCAATCTCATCAAAGACTTCTGGATGATCTGCCAAGTATTTCTTTGCATTTTCAGAACCTTGACCAATCTTTTCGTCTTTATAAGAGTACCATGCTCCTGCCTTCTTGATGATGTCAAGATCACTTGCAATCTTCAAAAGCTCACCAGTTCTTGAAATTCCTTCTCCATACATGATTTCAACAAAGGCTTCTTTGAATGGTGGAGCTACCTTGTTTTTAACAACCTTAATCTTGGTTTCCTTACCTACGCTCGTATCTTTTTGATCACCAGTTCCCTTGATTTGTGTGCTTCCACGAACATCCAAACGGACAGAAGCGTAGAATTTAAGGGCACGTCCACCAGGAGTTGTCTCTGGATTACCAAACATAACTCCTACTTTTTCACGCAATTGGTTAATGAAGATAGCAATTGTCTTAGTCTTATTAATAGAAGCTCCAAGTTTACGCATAGCCTGGCTCATCATACGAGCTTGAAGACCAACGTGGCTATCTCCGATATCTCCATCGATTTCCGCACGAGGTACAAGAGCAGCAACTGAGTCGATAACAACAAGGTCAACTGCACCTGAATCAATCAATTTCCCAGCAATTTCAAGACCTTGCTCCCCTGAGTCTGGTTGTGACAAGAGCAATTCGTCAATGTTAACCCCAAGAGCTGCTGCATAGGCTGGGTCAAGCGCGTGCTCCGCATCGATAAAGGCAGCAATTCCGCCTTCTTTTTGGGCTTGCGCTACCGCATGAAGGGCAACCGTTGTCTTACCAGATGATTCTGGACCGTAGATTTCGATGATACGTCCCTTTGGATAACCACCTGATCCGAGTGCAATATCAAGAGCCAAAGAACCTGAGCTCATCACTTGGACCTTTTGCTCTGCACGTTCACCCAAGCGCATGATTGATCCCTTACCGAAATCTTTTTCAATCAATTTAAGGGCATCGTTTAGGGCTTTTTCACGATCAGCACCAAATTTTTTGCCAATTTCGTCTAATTTTTTTGTTGGTTTTTTCGCCATTTTATTCTCCTGTATTCTAATAGTCCTTAGACCTTCTTCTATTATAACAAATCTCCATCACTTAATAAAGCTTTGCGAACTAGGTTAAAGGCATGTAATACTGCAATTTCTCGCACATCTGCACGACTTCTACCTGCGATATTGGCCTGGATAACTTCTGCCCCCGAAGCTTGCGCCAAAGCAATAAAAACTGTACCTGCTGGATGTCCTTCTAGGCTATCTGGTCCAGCCACTCCTGTCAAACTAATGCCAAAATCTGACTGGGTCTTGATTCGCGCCTGTTCAGCCATTTTTTCAGCAGTAAAGGCTGAGACGACTCCGTGTTTTTCCAATTCAGCCTGTGGAATATCAAGCATCTTAGCTTTTTCTTCAAGGCTATAAGTCACAAAACCACCTTTAAAGATAGCAGACACACCTGAGAAATCAGCCAAAGTAGCTTGAAAAAGACCTGCAGTCAAGCTTTCTGCTGCAGTGATAGTTTTCTTTTGCTTTTTCAACTCTTCTACTACCAGACTAGCCAAGCTGGTTTCTTCCCCATAGCCATAGCAAATTTCTCGAAGTGAAACGCCCTCAAAAGTTTCTCTTTCAAGGATTTTTTGTTCTAAAGTATCTAGAACACGATCTGCTTCTTCTTGACTCTTAGCCTTGGTCGATAAGCGAAGGGTCACTTCCCCAGTTTTAGCATAAGGTGCCAAGGTTGGATCCGTCTGCTGGTCAATCAAATCTGATAGAATGGTCACTAGCTGGCTCTCACCAATCCCAAAAAAACGTAGCACACGTGAATAGAGCTTAGATCCCGTTGTCAATCTTGGAAGCAACTCATTTAAGACCATAGGTTTCAATTCACTTGGAGGTCCTGGTAGGACAACATAGGTGACACCCGCCACCTCAATCATGCCACCGACTGCTAGACCCGTTTCGTTTGGTAATGGAGTTGAACCTTGAACGATTTGAGCCTGGCGTTCATTATTTGGAGTACGAGCATAGTCTGGTCGGTGAGAAAAAAAGTCATCTAGCTTAGCCTGGGCCTGAGGATCAAAAGTCAAGTCACGTCCTAAAAATTGGGCTAAAGTTTGCTTGGTCAAATCATCTTCCGTTGGCCCCAAACCACCTGTTAAAATAACTAGACTACTTCGATTCTGAGCAATTTCTAACAAGGATAAGAGACGATCCTCGTTATCTCCTACAGCTGTCTGAAAATAGACATCTACACCGATTTCAGCCAACTTTTCAGACAAGAATTGCGCATTGGTATTGACAATTTGACCTGTCAAAATCTCTGTTCCAACAGCTATAATTTCTGCTTTCATTTTTTCCTCCTACTTACCTATTCGGATTTCTTTGAAAAAATCGCAGGATAATTCCTACGATTTGATGGATAATTTCTTGTTATTCTGACTCTTCAGAAGATGGTGGCAAGTGGCCAAAAAGATTCTCATACAAGACTATATTGGTCTCCAAATTCGTAACCTCTGGTTGTCCGAGCGAACGGCGTAAAAGATTTTGCATCTCTAACATATGCTCAGATGTCACGATTTGGTAAGAAGTCCCTTGAAGCATTGCATCCTCTCCACGCAATTGTTGAGACTCAATATTCTTAAATGAATCTTGATAACCCATCAACTGAGGAATGGTTGTTGTTGTAATTTCGATATTTGTCTGCATATTGTCACTAAGAGCCTTCAGAATCTCTTGATAGTGACTCACACTGTTCAAACTAAGAATCTTCTCGACAACTTTTTGAATCACTTCACGCTGACGTTTTTGACGGCCATAGTCTCCTTCTGGATCCTGATAACGCATACGTGAATAAACAAGGGCTTCTTCACCATTTAGCTTTTGTTCACCAACACCGATAGAAATCGTATTAAATGGTTCCTGATCTTGGATAGAGATTGGGAAACCTAGAGTGTTGTTCACTGTAATTCCACCTACTGCATCAACCATTCTTTGAAGTCCATGCATGTTGACCATCACATAACGGTCAATGTGGATATTCATCATTTTTTGAATCGTTGAAATAGACAACTCTGCTCCACCATTGGCGTAGGCAGCATTGAGTTTAGCCTCCGTTACACTACCATCTGGCTGCTGGATTTGTGTGAGAATATCACGCTCCAAACTCATCATGACTGTCTTCTTGGTTTTAGGATTCACCGTCACCAAGATCATTGAATCACTATTACCAGCCCATGGATCTGTACGTTCAACATTCCCTGTGTCCACTCCCATAAGCAAAATCGTCAGAGGTTCAGTCGCTTCAATGACCTTGGTTTCTTCACCGATTTTTTTATAGGTTTTAGCTAAAGTTTGCGTACTTTGCTGATAAATTGTATAGGCATAAGCACCTACACCTAGCACAGTCACAAGGACCAAACCCAAAAACATTCCAATTATTTTTTTTACCATACTCTTATTCGTCTATCAGTTGACCCATTAGGTAAACATCTAGAAACTCTCCTCCTTCTATACAAGCACCACGTTCCTGTAATCCTTCTATGATAAAGCCCATTTTTTCATACAGATGCACCGCGGCAAGATTTCTTTTTTGAACTGTCAATTGTAACCGTCGAATACTACCACTTGATTTGGCCCATTCAATAGTTTCTTCCATCAAGATACTACCGAGACCATTTCCCCAGTAAGCTTTTTTTATTCCTAAAAAGACATCTCCAATATGACGGACTCGCGGACGTTGATCAGCTGTTATATTGATGATTCCTACTAACTCATCATTCAAAAAAGCGAGTATGGTAATTTGATTATCCGACTGGGCCTGCTTATCCAAAAAATGTTGCATTTCAGACTCACTCATTGTAATCCCATTTTCATCCAGACTGGTAAAACTGGACTCTTGACCAATTTGATCTAAGAGAGCAATGACCGCCGAAGCATCCTGGGCTTCCGCTTCACGGATTAAAAGATCATACTCCATCCGTCAATCCTTTCAAAAGTTCTGTAGCTCTTTGGCCATGAGCATGAAAGACGATTTCTCGGCCCTCATCTTTTTTAAGGATTTCTAACTCCAGATAATCCGATGGAAGATTGCCCCCCAATAGATGTCCCCACTCAATAACCGTTACACCTGAACCAAAAAGAAATTCATCCAAGTCGATAGAATCTGCATCACCTTCGATACGATAAACATCTAAGTGATACAAGGGTAGACGTCCTTCATATTCTCGAACAATGGTATAAGTAGGACTCTTAATCATTTGATGAATGCCTAATCCCTTAGCCAGACCCTTTGTTAGCATTGTTTTCCCAGCACCTAATTCACCAGTCAAAATCAACACATCATTTTTTTCTAACAAGTGCCCTAGCTTTTCCCCAAGTGCAACCAACTCATCTTCATTTTTTGTGTACATGTATTTATTATACCAAAAAGTTTTATTTTGTGATATTTCCATCAACAAAAAAAGAGGAGACTCCCCTCTTTTTTTGTTTTTGTCATTAGTTAAGAGCCATACTGATATAGTTCAAGATAAACAAGGCATCCAAAATCCAAATCATGACATGCACATCTTTCACTTGACCTTTGACAACTTTCGTTAAAGTATAAGTTAAGAAACCAACGGCAATCCCTTGTGTAATTGAGTAGCTGAATCCCATAAAGATAGATGTGAAGAAAGCTGGAACAGCTTCAGCCATATCATCCCAAGGAATATTTTTCAAGTTAGAGAGCATCATAATTCCGACAATAATCAAAATTGGTGCAGTTGCAGCTGTTGGAACGATTGCTAGAAGTGGGCTAAAGAAGCTTGATAGGGCAAAACAGATGGCAACAACCAAAGCTGTCAAACCAGTACGTCCACCAGCACCGATACCAGCTGCAGACTCAACATAAGTTGTAACGTTTGAAGTACCTGCAATAGCACCTACTGAAGTTGCCACCAAGTCAGAGTAAAGAGCCTTATCCAATTTAGCTGACTCATGGTTTTCACCACTTGTTGCAATGATACCAACTTTTTCACCAGTACCGATAAGAGTACCGATAGTATCAAAAATATCTGTCAATGAGAAAGCAAGAATGGCCATCAAGGTTTCTGGCAAACGAGAAGTGTTTGAAATCAGAGATCCCAATCCTTCTGAACCAAGAGCAGCACCAAACAAGGTTCCTAGGTCATTAACGGCTGATGAAAGATTATTGCTTGCAAAGTCAATGCTAGACAAATCAACAAGACCAACAGCAATGGCAAGAACTGTCGTTGTCAAAATAGAAAGGATGATACCACCTTTGATCCCCTTAACAACGAAGAAGATAGTAATGGCAATACCTGCAAGAGCTACCAAGACAGCTGGCGTGTTGAAGTCTACCAATCCTGGAACAGCTGCTGAGTTTGCAGTAAGTGCTGCTTGAGCCTTATCTGCTCCTTCACCTGCTACTGTATAAGTACCTGGGTCAATCGAGAATTTCAAGAGACCAGCATTCTTAATCCCAACATAAGCAAGGAAAACCCCAATACCAGCTGAAATTGCTGAACGAAGTGTTGTAGGAATAGACTCAATGATCATTTTACGAACATTGGTCAATGTAATA
This sequence comes from Streptococcus sp. oral taxon 431, assembly GCF_023115445.1. Lineage (GTDB taxonomy): Bacteria > Bacillota > Bacilli > Lactobacillales > Streptococcaceae > Streptococcus. The sequence continues at coordinate 68,234 of NZ_JALDUI010000002.1, forward strand.
ATCAGTGAAATAATCCCACAGATGAAGACCATTCCAAGGGCTTCTTGCCATTTATAACCCATCCCAAATACGACGGTAAATGTGAAGAAGGCATTGAGTCCCATACCTGGAGCTTGCGCATATGGCAAGTTAGCATAGAAAGCCATCATCAAAGTTCCCACAACAGAACCGATGATTGTTGCCAAGAATACACCTTGAACAGGCATTCCTGTTTGTGAAAGCATTTGAGGGTTTACAAAGAGAATATAACTCATTGCAAAGAAAGTTGTTAAACCAGCAAGAATTTCTGTACGGACGTCTGTCCCGTGCTCTTTTAGTTTAAATAGTTTGTCCATTTTTAATCTCCTTTGTCATTTTACGAACAATATGACTATTATACCACCAATCATTCATATTTTCAAGATGTTTTTACTGAATCATAAAAATCTTATCCGATACTTTTCTCCTTCTTTTTACTTATTATCAGCTTTTCTAGTCACTTTCTGATATAATAGAAAACATCTTATCTGAAACTAGATTCGGGAGGATTTTATGACTAAAAAAATGATTGCCGTCGATTTGGACGGAACCTTGCTAAACTCTGAAAACAAACTTTCTGACTTTACTATTGAAACGATTAAGAAAATCTCAAAAAAAGGCCACCAAGTTGTTATCGCAACTGGTCGCCCTTACCGTATGGCTAAAGATTTTTATGACCAACTTGAACTTGAAACCCCTATGATCAACTTCAACGGTTCACTCACTCATCTGCCAGGTAAGACTTGGAAATATGAAAAGTGTCTGACTGTGGACAAAAAATACCTCTTGGATATCGTAAAACGAAAAGAGGAGATTGAGGCAGACTTTATCGCAGGTGAATACCGTAAAAAGTTTTACATTACGGCTCCAGACAAAGAAATTGCCAACCCTAAATTATTTGGTGTTGAAAACTTTCGCCCTGAAAATCAATTCCAGTCTAACTTAGTGACCAAAGGGCCTAACTGTATTCTATTACAAACTAGGGCAGACGATAAATATGCACTAGCAGAAGAGATGAACAGCTTCTACAAGCAGCAACTCAATATTAATACTTGGGGTGGCCCCTTAAATATCCTTGAATGTACTCCCAAAGGAGTTCACAAGGCCTTTGCCCTTGAATATCTTCTCAATGTCATGAATATAGACAAACAGAATTTAATTGCCTTTGGTGACGAACATAATGACCAAGAGATGCTTTCTTTTGCAGGTAAAGGCTATGCCATGAAAAACGCAAATCCTGCTCTGTTACCTTTCGCAGACGAGCAATTACCATTGACCAACGAAGAAGATGGCGTCGCTCAGTTTTTACAAGAACGATTTCTTTAATTTCACTCATTCTATACTTTTGTGGTAGACATTAGCTATCTTAAAAGTATGGAATTTTTTTGAGCTCAAAGTCAACGAAAAAGGATTTGCACCTGTTTTAGCCAGATCCAAATCCCAACAAATGATGTCTATTTCTTTAAAACGATACGATCAGAAGTCTCATGGTCCATGTCATCGATAATAATCTGGTTCTCTTCTGCCACATAAATCTTGATATCGTCTCCAATAAAGACTCTCTGATTTTCTGGTTCGAAGGTCACCTTCTTAACCTCTTGATCTCCGTCCGCTTCAACGTCTGTCCACGTTCCGGTATTTCCAGTGACTACAAGAGTAATGCTATCACCCTCGTCTTGGCCCTTGTAGGTCCCATCTATATTAGTAGTTGTGTCAGTCTTTGCACTAGTAGTAGAACTAGAAGCACTGGTTTCTGATACTTGACTAGTGCTCGCTTCAGAGCTAGTGCTTGCTTGGGATGAAGGTGTCGACTTAGTTGTTGACGAACAAGCAACTAAAAGACTAAGACTTGCTACAGTAGCAAGAGAAAGTGTAAATATTTTTAGTGACATAATGTCTCCTTTCTTTCAGGAGATAAAGGCAGAAAAACTGCAGAACTATTCTACTTATACTATATCAAAGGAGATAAAGGCAGAAAAACTGCAGAACTATTCTACTTATACTATATCAAATAAAAGAAACAAGGTCTATCAAGCAACTATGTTTTTATAAGGTAGGCACGAACCTCAGATATAAAATAGAGAGAACCTGTCACAAATAGCAAGTCTTTCTCCCCTGCAGACTTTTCAAAATCATCTATAAAATCTCGATAGGAAGCAACTCTATGATATCCACTTAAATCCTGCTCCTCCAAAGAGCCTTGATAGTCGAAGCTCGTCACATAGAGAGCTGTATCAGGTAAATGATCTGTCAAATAAGTTAACATTCCACTATAATCCTTACGCTTTAAAGCTCCAAAAAGGATTTGAGGTTGATGACCTTGCTGAATTTTTTGCTGGATAAATTCAACTAACCGCTCCAAGGCTGGTAGATTGTGGGCACCATCTAGATAAATGTGCTCCGTAACAGCTTCTAGACGCCCAGCCCAACTGGTTGTTTTCAGAGCACACCGGACAACTTCCTCATCGACCTTTTCACCTCTCTGATTCATAAACAATAGAAAAGCCTGCAAGGCAAGAGCTGCATTTTCCTCTTGATAAGCTCCTTCCAAACCCAGTTTTAGTCGGGTCAAGTCCGCAAGAGAAGAAGAAAAATGTCCTGATTTGAAAGAAAAATCTCGGTCAGCTTGGTAGAGAGTTACATCTAAATCTTCTGCTATCTTTTGACAAACGAGCTGGGCTTCAGGAGCTAAGTTTGCAATCACTGCTGCTCTTCCTTGCTTAAAAATTCCTGCTTTCTGTTCAGCGATTTCTTCCAGACTATTGCCCAAGGTCTCCTGGTGATCTAGGCCAATTGATGTAATAACTGCGATCTCTCCAGTAACCACATTGGTCGTGTCAAGCAAGCCACCAATTCCAACTTCTAATAGAACTAGATCCACCCCTTGTTCTTTAAAATAAAGCAAAGCAATCACGGTTAACAACTCAAAAAAAGATAGCTGGTCATGTGTTTCTAGAAGTCTTTGCTCCATTTCCTTAACTTGATTTGCTAAACGGATAAAGTCTGCGTCCGATATGGGTTGACCATTGATACAAATCCGATCATGGATGCTAACAATGTGGGGCGAAGTAAAGGTCCCCACCTTCTTACCATGAGAAACAAAGAGCTCTCTCATAAAGGCAATGGTTGAACCTTTTCCATTTGTCCCTGTCACATGGATAATTGGATAGGTTTGCTCAGGATTCCCCAGCAAATCTACTGCTCTTTGCATCCGTCCCAATCCTGTTCTAAAATTCAATCCAATCCGACTATGGAGCCATTTTTCTACTTCAATCATGCTTGTCTCCTTAACAAAAAAGCGAAGATTCTCTTCGCTTTTTACTCATTTTGCTAGATACTAGCTAAATTTTATTTTTAGCGTCAGGCTAAAAACGTTCCCCGGACTTACTGACGGTTTTTATTTTTAGCGTAAAGGTAAAAATGTTCACTGAACATTCCAACTCTTCCCAATTTCTGAGTTGGGCTGATACAGTCTCCCAGACTACCTGCGTGTCTAATTTCTAGCGCTGGGCTAAAAACATCCACCGAACTTACTGACGGTTTTTATTTTTAGCATCAGGCTAAAACGTCCACTGGACTGACTTGCGGTCTTCATTTCTATCGCAAGGGTAAAAACGTTCCCCGAACGTTTTTACTCCTCCATAAAGCTGTTGAAGACTTCTTCAATCATGTTCCATTCATCTTCTGAATCTTCAGGGATTGGTTGCAATTCGCCTTCTGTTCCATCTTCGTTTTCGATGAATGAGTAAGCTTGGATTTCAACTTCGCCGTTTTCATCTTCTTCTGCGTTAACTGGTACAAGAAGGACATAGTTTTTACCAAATTCTTCTTTTCCGTCAATAGTCAAAAGAATTTCAAATAAAGTTTCGTTTCCTTGCTCATCTACAAGTGTAATAAGTTCACGTTCTTCGTGATCGTGGTTGTGATCGTGTGACATAGTTTCTCCTCTGTCTTAAAATTTTCTATCTAAATAATTTTGCAAAATCAATTGAGCAGCTAGTTTATCAATAACTTTTTTACGCTTATTGCGACTAATATCTGCTTGCTCAATCAACATACGCTCTGCAGCGACCGTAGTTAGGCGTTCATCTTGATACTCTACCGGTAGACCAAAGAGTTCTTCTAGTTTAGCCCCATAGGCTTGACTGGCTTCCACGCGCGGTCCGCTGGTATTGTTCATGTTTTTAGGCAAACCAACAACAAAACGGTCTACCTTATAGGTTTCAACGAGTTCCTTGAGGCGTTCAAAACCAAACTGACCTTGATCTTCATTGATTTGGATGATTTCAAGCCCTTGTGCCGTAAAACCTAACGGATCGCTAATCGCTACTCCTACCGTTTTGGAACCAACGTCCAATCCCATAATTCTCATAGATTATAGATCGACTCCTTGTCCTTTAAGGTAGTAGCGAACCAGTTCTTCAACGATTTCATCTCGCTCATACTTACGGATTTGATTTCGTGCATTGTTATAACGAGGAACGTAAGCTGGGTCTCCACTGAGAACATAGCCCACGATCTGGTTAATAGGGTTATAGCCCTTTTCATTCAAAGAAGCATAGACATCTGTCAATGTTTCACTGATTTCTTTTTTATTGGAATCGTCCAATTTAAAACGTACGGTTTCTTCAGTAAATCCCATTCTAACACCCTCTTTCCTTAGAATAGTACTATTATAGCACATTCGCGGTCGTTCTACAAATCACACAGTCTGATTCTGCTGATTTTCTCTGACTTTTTACTGGACTGTTGCCCCATTTGCAACACGATTAGCAATATAGTCCTCTGGTTCGTTTTTCAATAGATTTTCCAGTCCAACATTCTTCAAGTATTCGTTTTCGCTGGCTTTTTTAATATCCATCGTTTGGAAATCATAGCTAGTCTTGGTTTCCATTTCTTTCTCATTTAAAAGAGTCGTTTCAATGGTAAAGCCTGAAATTTTTCGAGCTGCTTGAACAGACTCATCCTTGTCCTCAGCTTCTTTAAGAGCTTTTTTAGCTTCATCTAATCCTCGTTCAGAAATATAAGTTTTTAAATCTTCTGATACAGGACGTTTCTGCTGAATGGTCAAGCTTAAAAATTGATTGCCTTTGTAAGTAATGATTTGAGTTTGCTGAGCACCACTCTCATCAGCTGGCAACACCAAGGTCTTGGTCACAACCGTATTCTTGGTTGCATTTTCTAATACGGGCAAGGTTGACTGCAGGGCTTCTTGAGAACTCTCAGTAGTTGAAGCTGCTGTTTCTTTTTTCTGACCACATCCAACGAGCAAAAATAGTGCTGCGAATGTTCCAATGACTAACTTTTTCATAAATCCTCACATGTTATCCAATTTAAATATTAGAGAAGGCTAGGAGTCACTCCCAGCCTTGATGTTTTATAGAGCCGCACGTAAACGCGCTTCTGCATTTTCCACATTACGGACAGAGCGTGGCAAAAAGGCACGGATATCGTCTTCTTTATAGCCGACTTGTAGGCGTTTCTCATCTACAAGAATCGGACTTTTCAAGATACGTGGTGTTTCCATAATCAGGTTGAGCACTTCATTCACACTCAAATCTTCGATATCAACACCAAGGGCCTTTGCATAACGATTTTTCGATGATACGATACTTGCAATTCCATTATCTGTTTTTGTCAAAATATCAAGTAATTCTTCTCTCGTGATTCCTTCCTTACCGAGGTTTTGTTCTTTATAACTTAACTGGTGGGCATTGAGCCAGGTCTTAGCTTTTTTACAGCTAGTACAACTTGAGACTGTATAAATTTTAATCATGTACCTACCCCTTTCGCTACATGTTACTATCAGTTTAATCTATTATACCATAAAAAACATCGGACTTGCGACCTATTTTTGAAAAAGTTTCACTTTTTTCGTGTTTTTTTAACTTTTTTCTTGACAAAATACGAACTATAACCATTCTTTATATTTTTTTATATAAAAATTCTTGATTGTTGTGACACATATCATATATAAGAAAATAGTGAGGGTTAAGAATAGGAAATAAGGAAGTCCTAATGGAGCTAAACGAAGAATATTTACTAGCGGTCCATAAGGCAGACTCGTTACAAAAAGGGCTGCAACCAAAGTTGTCAAGATTACAAGCCAAGCTGGTCTGCTTTGCACAAAAGGAACTTTTGCTGTACGAAGCATATGGATAACCATGGTTTGAGACCACATAGATTCGATGAACCATCCTGTTTGGAACAAGATAATAAACTGAAGGGCAGATTCTGACCCATGAACATAGTGATGACCTGTTACCAAAGGAACAATGATAAAGTAGAGGAAGATAAAGGTCAAAATGTCAAAGATAGATGAGATTGGACCCATCCAAACCATAAATCGAGTAATGGATTTTGCTTCCCATGTATGGGGTTGTTTTAGGAAGTCTTGATCCACATTATCAAATGGCAATGCCACACAGGACAAATCATAGACTAGGTTTAGGACAATGAGATGAACAGGAGCCATTGGTAAAAATGGTAAGAAGATACTCGCAACCAGTAGTGAGAAGATATTTCCAAAGTTTGAACTAACGGTCATCTTGATGTACTTGGTCATGTTGGCGTAGACCTTACGACCTTCAACGATACCAGTTTCAAGAACCATAAGATCCTTGTCAAGCAAGATAACATCCGCTGTTTCCTTTGCGATATCTACTGCTGTATCAACGGAAATTCCAACATCTGCCACCTTCATAGATGGGGCATCATTAATACCGTCACCCATATAACCAACACCGTGACCATTTTTCTTTAACTGTAGAATAATCCGCGCTTTTTGGTCAGGAGATAATTTGGCAAAGACTGTTACTTTTTCAACCACTTCTGCCAATTCTTGGTCTGTCATTTGATCAATGTCAGCACCTAAGAGCATATGTTCAACGTCCAATCCAACCTTTTCACAGATAGCTTGGGTTACTTTTTCATTATCTCCAGTTAAAATTTTTGTTCTGACACCATGCTCAAGCAAAGCTTGGATAGCGGGTGATGCAGATGGTTTTGGTGGATCCAAGAAGGCAAGGTAACCCGTAAGGATCATATCACTTTCATCATCCACAGCATAGGCATAATCTTCACGTAGACCTGACTTGTAGCCAACACCTAATACACGTAAACCTTGACGGTTTAATTGACCAACTTCTGCCAGTACTTCTTGGCGAATACCTTCCGTAATAGGGATTATTTCTCCACGATATTCCACATGTGTCGAAATGGTCAACATTTCTTCCAAGGCGCCTTTGGTCACCATACTAACAACATTGCTATCATCTTTGACGATAACACTCATGCGTCTACGTTCAAAATCAAATGGTAGTTCGTCGATTTTTTGGAAGCTGGTGTCTAGATTTTGTAGGATAACATGTTCCTTGGCTTCTTTTTCAGTTCTACTGATGATGGCACGGTCCATTAAGTTTTTCAAACCTGTTTGAAAATGTGAATTTAGATAAGCTCTTCTTAAGACCGCCATATCCAAATCACCATGGATATCCAAGGGGTATTCTAAGACAATCTCATCTTGCGTTAGAGTTCCAGTTTTATCCGTACAAAGGATATCGATTGCTCCTAAGTCTTGGATAGCATTGAGTTTTTTGATGACTACCTTTTCCTTGGCCATGATAATGGAACCTTTTGCTAAGCTGGCTGTAATAATCATCGGAAGCATTTCTGGTGTCAGTCCGACACCCACGCTCAAGGCAAACACTCCAGCTTCTAGCCAGTCTCCATCGGTCAATCCATTTGCGAAAAACACGATTGGAACCATGACAAGCATCAAGCGGATCAAGAGCCAAGAAATGCTGTTCATTTCACGTTCAAAAGAAGTTGGCTCATCATAGGTGTTGAGAGTTTGTTCGATGGCTCCCATCATGGTGTCATCACCAACAGCTAGAACCATAGCTGTAGCACTTCCTGAGATAACGTTTGTCCCCATGAATGCCAAGGATTCTGCTTCTAAAAGACTCTCTACATTTTGATTAGTAGCTTTATTTAAAGCAAGTTTTTCTACTGCATCACTTTCTCCAGTCAAACCTGACTGTTGAACAAAAAAGTCGCGGGATTCAAATAAGATGACATCTGCTGGAATCATATCTCCAGCACTCAATTTCACGAGGTCTCCCACAACCAAGTCATCGATGGGTAACTCTTGTTCAAGACCATCGCGAATAACAGTTGCTGTATTGACAATCATTTTTGAAAGATTGGTTGTTGCCTTATCGCTTCGCAATTCTTGGACAAAACGAATACCTCCTGAAATCAAAACCAAGACAACGATAATAATAGAGGTCGTTGGATCTTCTTGACCAGGTTTGGCAAGCCAGACATTTGTAACGAGAGAGATAAAGGCAATCACAAGCAAAATGATTGTGAAAGGATTGATGATGGACTCGTAAATCTTTTTAAAGATGGAATCCTCTTGACCTTTTGTGATGGTGTTTTCACCATATAGGTCACGGTTTTCTTCGACTTGTTCTTGGTCTAAGCCTTTTAGACTTGTATGGTAAAAAGCTAGACTATCTTTTAATGGAGTTTGAATAGCTGCTGCTAGTCTTTCTTTTGTAGTTTTCATTGGTTTCTCCTATCTGTATGAATGGTGATTTCATACACGGGGACCAATCACTTTATAAGGACAGAACGACACAAATCAGCGATTGGCTGTGTATGTGCGGTTCTGGATGATCGTCAATTTGCATCGTTTGTCTCCTTTCTTTGTTCTAAAACAGCAGAAAATCCTACCATAAAATGGCAGGACTAAAAAACTTATTATCTGTTTTCGTTCAAGCTTTAACTCCATAGGGCGATGTAATGAGCTTAGTCTTGACCTTCGCGACCATGACTGTTGACCAACGAGTAGTGTCTCCACTGCTTTGCGGTAGTCATCCGTATCCCTATGGTAGCCTCACCTACCGTTTTCGCCTTTCAGTATAAACCTTTAACTAGTAAAAGTCAACGATTTATCTCATTTTTCTTAGATTACGATTAATTCTTTTGGAGCAAGGGTTAATAACTCACAACCGGTATCTGTAATCAGGATGTCATCTTCAATACGAACCCCGTATTTACCTTCAATATAAATACCCGGTTCATCAGTCAAGACCATACCAGTTTTGATAACTTCTTTGGAAGTTTGGCTAAAGTAAGGTTCTTCGTGGATATCAAGTCCAATCCCGTGCCCGATACCGTGTGTAAAATATTCTCCATAGCCTGCTTCCACAATAATGTCACGAGGAATCTTATCAAAGTCACGGAAACCTAAACCAGCCTTAGCTTGGTCAATCAATGCTTGGTTGGCTTTTAGAACTGTATTGTAAATCTCTGCCTGCTCGTCACTGACATGACCGAGGTAGATGGTCCGAGTCATATCACTCACATAATGCTCGTAAAGGCACCCAAAGTCCATAGTGATAGCTTCGCCTAGTTCTACTGGCTTGTGCATTGGGTGAGCATGGGGTTTAGAAGAGTTAATACCGCTCGCTAGAATGGTATCAAAAGACAAGCCAGATGCTCCCAACTCACGCATGCGGAAGTCAAGGAAGTTGGCAATTTCAATTTCTGTCTTCCCTGGCTTGATAAAGTCAAGAGCATCGCGGAAAGCTTGGTCTGAGATAGAACAAGCCTTGCGAATCGCTGCAATCTCCGTCTCATCTTTAATCATGCGAAGACCTTCAACAAACTGAGTTTGTGGAAGCAAGTCCAAACCCGCAAAAGCTGCCTGCATACGGTGATAATAAGACACTGAAATCTCGTCCTCAAAACCGATTCGAGACAAGCCCATGTCCTTAACAATGCCAGCAATGACAGCCAATTCATCACGGTCAGCCACAATCTCAAAACCACTGGTTTCTTGCTTGGCTGCAATGATATAGCGAGAGTCTGTCACCAAGACCTGACGGTCACGGCTGATAAAGACTGTTCCGTTTGAACCCCAAAAACCAGTCAGGTAATAGACATTTTTAAGGTTATTGATGATGATGCCATCTAATTCTTTTTCTTGCATTTTAGCTAGAAATGCTTGTACACGTTTATTCATGATGTAACTTTCCTTTCAAATAGTGTCCTGTGTAGCTGGCTTCGTTGGCCGCTACTTCTTCTGGAGTTCCTGTTGCGATGATGGTTCCACCGCCGACACCTCCTTCTGGGCCTAGGTCGATAATATGGTCTGCTGTTTTGATAACATCCAGATTGTGCTCAATGACGAGAACTGTATTGCCATCATCGACAAAGCGGGACAAAACGGTGAGTAGACGAGCGATGTCCTCAGTATGCAAACCAGTTGTCGGTTCATCTAAAATGTAGAAAGACTTGCCTGTTGAGCGCTTGTGGAGTTCACTAGCCAACTTCATACGCTGGGCCTCTCCTCCAGAAAGTGTCGTAGCTGGTTGTCCCAAGGTCACATATCCTAGACCAACATCTTTGATGGTCTGAAGTTTGCGTTGAATTTTCGGAATGTGTTGGAAAAATTCTACTGCATCGTTGACCGTCATATCCAAGACTTGCGAGATATTCTTTTCCTTGTAGTGAACTTCTAGGGTTTCACTATTGTAACGAGTCCCATGACAGACTTCGCAAGCTACGTAAACATCTGGCAAGAAGTGCATCTCAATCTTGATAATCCCGTCACCCGAGCAGGCCTCACAGCGCCCACCCTTGACATTGAAACTGAAACGCCCCTTCTTATAGCCACGAATCTTGGCTTCATTTGTCTGGGCAAAAAGGTCACGTATATCGTCAAAAACTCCTGTATAAGTCGCAGGATTAGACCTCGGTGTTCGTCCAATTGGACTCTGGTCAATGTCTATCAGACGGTCGATATGTTCAATCCCTGTAATGGATTTAAACTTACCAGGCTTGTCTGAATTGCGATTGAGCTTTTGAGCAATGGCTTTTTTGAGGATACTGTTGATTAAGGTCGATTTCCCTGAACCAGATACACCAGTCACAGCGATAAATTTTCCTAAGGGGAAGCGCGCAGTAATATTTTGTAGGTTGTTTTCACGCGCTCCTGTCACCTCAATAAAACGACCATTTCCAACACGGCGCTCTTCTGGCACTGGAATGGCACGTTTGCCTGACAAGTACTGGCCTGTGATAGACTTGCTGTTGCGAGCCACCTGTTTGGGCGTACCTGCAGCAACAATCTCCCCACCAAATACTCCCGCACCGGGACCAACGTCAATCAGATAATCAGCCTCACGCATGGTATCTTCGTCATGTTCCACTACTATAAGAGTATTGCCCAAATCACGCATCTTTTTGAGACTGGCAATCAGACGGTCATTATCCCTCTGGTGAAGACCGATTGACGGCTCGTCTAGAATATAAAGAACACCTGATAGGTTAGAACCAATCTGAGTCGCCAAGCGAATACGTTGGCTCTCCCCACCTGATAAAGTTCCTGCCGAGCGAGAAAGGGTTAGATAGTTGAGACCCACATTATTGAGGAAAGTCAAGCGGTCCTTGATTTCCTTGAGGATAGGACGAGCGATAATAGCTTCATTTTCAGATAGAGTTAGTTGATCAAGGACCTCCAAATGGTCTGCGATGGAGAGGTCTGAAATTTCTCCGATATGGAGCCCTTTTTCTCCCCCTACTCGAACAGATAAGGCTTGGTCATTGAGACGATAACCATGACAAGTGCCACAAGTCAGCTCGTTCATATAGAGACGCATCTGTGTACGAGTGTAGTCGCTATTGGTTTCATGATAGCGACGCTTGATATTTCCAAGCACTCCTTCAAATGGAATGTCGATATCACGAACTCCGCCGAATTCATTCTCATAGTGGAAATGGAATTCTTTCCCATCTGAACCATAGAAGATGAGATGTTTATCCGCCTCAGACAAGTCCTCAAAAGGCCTATCCATATCCACTCCAAAAGCTGTCATGGCTTGTTCCAGCATATTTGGATAATAGTTAGAAGAGATCGGATTCCAAGGCGCTAAGGCTCCCTCACGAAGAGTCTTACTAGCATCTGGTACGACTAAGTCCGTATCAACCTCTAGCTTGATCCCCAAACCATCACACTCACTACAGGAGCCAAACGGTGCATTGAAGGAGAAGAGACGGGGTTCTAGCTCTGGAACCGTAAATCCACATACTGGACAAGCATAGTGTTCTGAAAAGAGCAACTCTGAATCATCCATAGTATCAATAACGACATAACCTTCAGCGATACGGAGAGCTGCTTCAATCGAATCGAAGAGACGACTACGGATACCTTCTTTGATAATGATACGGTCTACCACCACATCAATGTTGTGTTGCTTATTCTTTTCAAGTTCAGGAACTTCAGTCACGTCGTAGACAACTCCATCGACACGGACACGGACGTAACCATCCTTTTGAATCTTTTCAATCAGCGTCTTATGCTGACCCTTTTTCTTACGAATAACAGGAGCCAAAATCTGCAGACGCTGGCGCTCTGGCAATTCCAAAACCTTGTCTACGATCTGTTCGACAGACGAAGCCTTGATAGCCCCATGTCCATTGATACAGTAGGGTGTCCCTACACGTGCATAGAGAAGACGTAGATAATCGTTGATTTCCGTCGTTGTTCCAACCGTCGAACGAGGATTTTTACTAGTCGTTTTCTGGTCAATGGAAATGGCAGGGCTGAGACCATCGATAGAGTCCACATCTGGCTTTTCCATATTGCCCAAGAACTGACGGGCATAGGCTGACAGACTCTCAACATAGCGACGCTGCCCTTCTGCATAAAGGGTATCAAAGGCTAAACTAGACTTTCCTGATCCAGATAGTCCCGTCACCACAACTAGCTTGTCACGCGGAATTTCCACATCAATATTTTTTAAATTATGGGCGCGTGCCCCATGGATGACAATCTTATCTTGCATATTACTTCTTTCTAGTTCATTGTTGCTTTCCATTATACCAAAAAAAGTGAAATTCTATTACCAAAAAAGCCGATTTTGTAGTATAATAAAAAACTGCTTATTTTATGTTTCCTTAGGGCTTTCTAACCCTTATATCACGCGCTTTTTAACAAAAATCACTAATATTACTTTTTACTACTTGCTCCCCCAAAGTACGCAAAAAGGGGAGCAAAAAAGCCCCACAAAAGGGCTAAAATTTGATGAGTTCAGCAGGCAAGATTTAGCACCCTTTGAAGGGTGCTTTTTATATAAGATATTTTTATAAAAAAACTATCAACTACGAGCATTAATTTTTATTTCACATCAGAAATATACTCTTTAGCAAGACTGATAATATGTTCCCATAAATCAGGATAGCTGTCTTTCAAATTGGAAATTTCTGGAACTCCTAAATTATTTTGATGGATGGTCATAAACTTACCACAACGAATATAGCATTCATCTTTAGTCAACTTCAAAAGTGGATACATATTTTTTGTGACTTCAACATCAAACTTTGGATCGATATTTTTTTTATTGCTAATTGATGAAATTGGTAAAACAGTAAAATCACTGAATCCTGATTCATTTTCAGCTTTTAAAATAAGGACTGGTCGAGCTTTATACTTTATCGAACTAGTGCTGACATCATAATATGGCATCCGTGAAGACTTTATAGTACCAACAAGAGAAGAATTATCCCGCAAGATAAACCTCCTCATTAAAGTCATCGAATTCATCTAAATACATATCATATTGATGGTCATAAACTCGGACTTTTTCCGCATCTTTTTTGATATCTTCTTTAGAAATGATTTTATTTCCGATTTCGCTATCGTTTAGACCATTACGGCTGTTTTTCCATGATAATTCTTCATGAGATAAATTTCTAAGATACCACGCATCATATTGACTGTATTTATTGATAACGCTCTCAATGATGTATTTATCTGTTTCACTCAGTGATGAGCTATCACCATCGTAAGGAACATAGGATTGTTCAAAAAAATAGCGCAACTCTACAAGAACTGGTCCATGTACCCATCCCTCAAAATCGCTAGAAAAAAGGGGGGCACCAGTTAAAGCAAAACTTTCACGTTGTGCGAAATACATCAACTTCTGTAATTTTAATTCTTGCGTTTCGAATCTTGAGTTAGACATTTGTTCATAAGCATAAATCAAATATTTTGCGACATCAATTGTCTTGCTCATATCTTCTTCCTCCTTAGTCATACAAATAAAAACACAAGTACCACATCTGTCACCTGTGTTTGTTTTTTTGTTAAATTATATAACCGTTTTTAATATAACTTTTTTTAAACTTTTTGTCAATGATTTTAATCATTTTTTGTAAACTAAATATGGTTATTTAGTTTTATATTATTGACGAAATATGTACATACTTTTCCATACTTTAATTTCTGATTGCTGATAGATATATTATACCATGAAGCGCGTGGGTTATGGGCTTATGACCTCGCAAAAGCCCCCATATTCGTTTCTAAGGGCTTGTAGTTTATACATGGTGTTTTTAGTTGTCCAGTACGAAAATAAATCAAAATAGCAGGTAAATATGGAGCCTATGCCTACATTTGCCTACTCACATGCTTCTAATTCTTGTAGTAAGGTTTAATCTAAACAGTATTTTTCACTCTGGCCAAGTTTTCTAAAGCTTGCTTTCTAATTCTATATACGTTAACCTTGCTTATCTTCAACTCCTTACAAACCTGAGCCAAAGGGAGGTTATTCACATATAACATTGTCAATACTAACCATTCCTCAATTTCATCTAACTGGTCTATTAAATCTATGACTTCTATACGCTCATTCACAATAGCGTTGAGCTGCTCTATTACCTCGTCTTTTAGTTGCAAGGTTTCAAGTAGCTTATTTTCAGTAGTATTTGTTTTGCTGGTTGTTACTCTTATGTCAGTTTGGTTAGATCCAGCTAATAGTCCATGGTTTAAACTGTCTAGCTTTAATTGCAATTTTTTAATGATCATATCTGACTTTTTACAATTCTTCAGCTTTTTCTCAATCTGTTCAACGTTCACGCTGGGACTCCTTTATACTTTTTTTGTGGTTGGAAAAGGGATAATTGAGTAGTAGCTTTATCGATCAAAAAATCAAGCTAAACACTTAGTAAAACCACATGCTACCAACTTCAAAAACATTTCAAAAAAGGAATTTTCTGCACAAACGAGGGCGGCGTTCTTGTACTTTAGCAAAATATACCCCCGTCTAAAAATAAAGGGGGTAGCTCTGCCTCCTGTCTCGTATTCATACATGTTTAGTATCTTGTAATTGAACTGTTGTAACTGTGATCTTTATTTTGATTTTTTTGAAAATGTTCCAAAAAACTACTTCATATTGTCTCACAATCTCAATCCATTCAGCCAAAAACTATCTCCTTTCTTGGTGTAGTTCACAAACTTTTGATAATGCTTATAATACTTGTCACGTTTCATATATTTTGGTCTTTCAGGAAAACCATCGAACATATATCCGCCACGTTTGGGACTCCAACCTGGTTCTACCTTTCTAGCTTCCCTCAGCGCAAGCTCCCAATAGTATTGGCAATCTGTCTTACTTCGGTTCAGTGTTGATTTGTGTATTTTCTGGCATGATCCACAACCATATAGCAAAAATCTCTTATAGAGTTTTCTGCATCGATTACCACAAATAGGACAGAGAAAGAAGTAGCGATTTCCTCCCTTAGTTCCTGGTATGCTTGCTAAATCAAAATGATCACGATCAAAGGTGATATACAGATTATCTAGGTCTATTTCTAGTTTTCTACCGTCCAACTCAGCTATTCCATAACTAATATTCTTGCCTTTCATTGGCTTTATAAACGTTTCTATGGTTATTGATTTTATAATTTCCATTCGTTCAAAATACCTTTATATAGAAAAACCCAAATCGATTGGGTTCAGTAGCAATGAAACCACAAAAAGAGGCTAGCGCCTCTCTTGATAGTTCTAGCTTTCTGTCTCTGCCACATAATCAGCAAGACCTTTATATTCGCCTTCTACGTCCAGCTTTTGGAGTAGGCTAATACTTTCATCGCCCAGCATTTCCAACGTACCAAAAGCGGTCATAGAGTCCATAGGGATAGGCTCATCAGAAAGCAAGCGATCAGCATAGTCTAATAGTTCTAGCTCGTAGTCTGTAACCTTATTGAGCAAACTCTCAAAATCCTCTGACTCTTTGAGTTGAAGCACGCGCTCCCGTTTGTAACATTCTTCAAACGCTGCAGCCTCTCCTGGTTGTTTGTGGTAGTCTTTAAAGCTGTCACAAATACGCTTGAAAGTCTTGTTTAGCTTGTGATCTTCCACATACTCAGCAACAAGCGTGCCTTTATCCTTGTAGGTCAATGAGATTACAGGCTGGCAATATGTCCCAGTCATGTATCCCAGTAGCGCGTGACCTGCTACTTGAGCGGTCGCCTGATCACAAAAATAGTAAGTGAAAGTGAATGTTTTTGCTTTGTCTGAAAATGTTTTTAATGTCATGTTGTTTTTTCCTCTCTTATTTTAAGGTAAATTATGTAATTTTTGCAATCTGTTGACCTTCTTTGGTATTTTGTTGACCTTCTAGGTAACATAGTTCACCCTTACTGCCACAAGGGTTTAGGTCACTTTGTTACCATGTTGACCTTCTTTTGAAGTCCTTGCCCTTATATATATAAATACTATTTTTTCCTATATAGAGAGTTAAAAAGAAGGTAACAAGGTCAACATAAAGGCTATAAAACTAGTGCTATCAAGGGTTTAGGATGTTGACCTTCTTTAAAACAAGGTCAACAAGAAGGTCAACAAATTTCGTAAAAACCCAGTCATATCAATGGTTTAGAGCGTTATGAGAAGGTCAACATTATTCTTTTTTAGTTATAGCGTGATTTACTCGACCCAATTTAGGTCTCTCAAACTCCAACGGATCCAGTTTGTCAAAATCTTCAATCCTAACACGAGCTTTTTTAAGTTGATACTTATTAGGTGTTAACTGTTGTAGGTGTCTGATAGTATCTTTTCCTGCCCCGTAAACATTGGGCTTGGGTATGCCCATATCTTCAGCATAATGTTTCAGTGATCTGGTCAGTATAAAAACGGGTACCACGTCCAGCTCATGCCAACCTCTTTCCATGTATTCATGCTTAACCCATGAAAGTAAGTAGTCATTATCCTCTTGGTATTCTTCTAGCAGGTCTTTGACTGATTTAGGTTCGATAAAGTGAGTAAATGGCTCTTGATTGATAGCTTTGTATAGGGCATACTCTAGGACTTCCTTGTTTGCTAAAAACTCGTTTTTTATCCAAGGTTTTTCCTTTTCCCCATTAAAGTCCGCATTGAAAGGTACGATCATAATTCTACGATACCAGCCTTTTGTCTTGTTCCCACCATTGGGGATATAGTTGCCTGAAAAGATGTTGAATAGCTTAAAAGTAGCTTCAAAAGCTGGCCGACCTTTTGGATTGACTAGAACGGTGTCGCCACTAGTGATACTCATTAAATCCGACGGATTTTTTAAGTATTCGTTAGGTGCTTCATCCCCAATATTACAAACTTTGCCTACCAGGGTTTCTAGGTTATGCTTTTCAGCAAACTGTGCAGGTTTTAAGGCTGATATATTGCTTTCTCCTATCAGATTGATAAGGAAGCGCTGAAATGTTCCCTTACCATTGTTACCGTCCCCGTAGAAGATAGCAAACTTATTTAGGGTATGGTTAGGGTTAATAGCTTCAAGTATAATCTGCCAAAATAGTGTTACCAGTTCACTGTCATTACAGGCGATTGAGTTTAACCAATCATCAAAGGTTTTACCTTCTCTATCTCTTGGAACATGTGTGGGCGCGTGGTAAGCCGTGCTTATCTTACTTGTAATTACATACTTAGGACTAAAAGGGAGTAGTTCCTTTGTTTTTAGGTTAATAATTCCATTTTTTACAGGGATAAGGTCAGCACTTTCTAAAGGCTTTTGTATCTTTGTCAGTGTTCTAACCATTAACTTAATCTGAGGCCACTCTCTGGGTTTAATTCTCACGTCAAAAGTCTTACACAAAAGATTGAAAAGATCATTACTAGCGGTATAGATACCTTCATCTAAATCATAGATATAGAGTAGGCTATAATCAGCTATGTTGCTCTTGCTGATAAAAGTAAACGTGACAATCTCGCTCAGTATTTTAGCTACTGTGAATGTTTGGGGCATAGCAACCTTTTCAGTAACGTCCCCTGTGGACTCGTTTACCTTTGTTTCGGTATGTTCTGCCCGCCATTCTTCACCAGCTTTAAAGATACGATTTTCTAATTCCTTCATCGTTCTAGAAGGCTGTTCTTGTTCTCTCACCTCCAAGATTTCACTTTTTAGGTTTTCTAATTCTTCTAGTTCTATGGTTCTACCCTCTCTTTCTGTATTCTGCCCGTGCTATGCTACTGAATGTACGATCTAGTTCCTCGATTGGTAAAGGTTCAGCCGTCACGCTATTGGCTATCTTTGTAAGTTCGTAGGCGGTTTCTAGATCACAATCAACCCACTTATTAAAGAGTAAGCCTACAAATCGTGTAAGTGCCACGTTACGCCCTCCCTCGTCTCCAAATCCGTTGAAAAGCGTGTCAATGATTCTCATGGTCATTGATCTCTGGCCACTCGTTCTGGGTGTGAATTTTCCAGTAGTTTCTTGCTTCGCTCTTGGTTCAACCTTGGGGACTGGATAATCTAGGCCGTGCTCGACAATTTTCTGATATTCTGATGGTTCTCCTGTTGTTACTGGTAGCCCTTGGAGTTGTGACCAGGTCAGACTGGCCATGTCAAAGGATATCCCTATCTTGTCCGCTATCTCCTTGACTACCTGCTTATAGGTTGCCTCATTCATCACGTTGTCAGGCTTCACCACAAGGCGAAAACGGGGCTTTTCTAAACAATGTTTGATAGTGGGGTATAAAATATAGGAGTAGCCAAACAAGGCGCTAGAAACGGCTTCTATGAAGTCCTCAGACGTGCCCTGTATATCGTCATAATCAAGAAAAATCAAATCCCGATAGATTAGACTGGAGTTGTTTCGCTTGTAACTGCCATTCTTTTCTGGTGTCACTTTCCCACTGATACAGTAAGGCGCTTGTGTACGTTTAAATTCTTCAATGTTTGCCCCTTCAGGGACTACCAAAGGCTTAAAGCGTTCAATGTACTGGAACGGCTCAATCTTATCAAATGGATAGACAAGATTACTCTGAAAGCCTTTAGCCTCATAAATTGTCATACTATCGCCCCTTTTTGCGTTTTTTCTTCAGTTTCTTCAGTTGTTTCCGTTCTTTGAGTTGCTTCAACTTTGGGAGTCTGTCCTTGGTTTTATCTTCCTGGGCTAACTTCATACCCTCATAAGCTGGTTCTGTCATGTATCTACCCATTTTCTACCCCCAGAAACTTCCAGATGTCAGAAATTCTATAATAGATTTTCCTAGTATCTTCTAGTGGGGGCTGGTATCGTCTTAGCCCAGCATCTTCCCACTTTTGGAGTGTCTTGTACTTTATATCTAACTCGTCCATGGCTTCCTGAGCTGAGATTAACCCTGTCAACCGTAGTTTGAGTATAGCACGCGCATCCAGGTATTTTTCTACAAGGTTTAAAACGCCATGAGCTAACTCGTTTTCACTTTCTTTGCTTAAACTAAACATATTCATCCGCTCCCTTCAGTAGTTGCTTGTAACTCTCTAAATCAGCATTTAAAAGGACTGTTAGGCGTTTCTGTTCTTCCTGTACCTGGTTATAGAATGCCTTTGCTCCGTCCAGTAGCTCCTCTTTGTTAGCTGGGATAAAGTAGCCTCTGAAAGCTCCGTGACGTACCCCGATGATAGGAACACCGTAGCGCGTGATTAGGCGACTGATAATGTCCTGTACAGTTCTTTCTGCCAGCTTGGTGATTAAGCTGATTTCTGCCCCTGTGATGGAGTTTTCAGCCCCCACTTTGATTAGTCTTAATACTCGCTTGTCATTCTCTGTCAGACTCATTCAATTCCTCCCCATAGTTGACCCCTGCAAGCTGGATATAACGGCCATAATCAGGGTTTAAATCCTCGCTAGGTGTTTCTATCGTCTGTTTGTTTTCTCGCTCAATTTGGGCGCTTTTTTGCCGGTCTCGGTGGTTTAGATAGAGTAGTAAACCAATAAGTACCACAAGAAAGATAATTGCCTGTGTGTTGGTTAAATCTAGTTCGTTCATGTTATGCCCTCGCTTTATAGTTCTTGATGTAGTCCACTTGGTCGCTTCGTCCCATCTTCAGGAAGTCGTCCACCTCTTCAGTGCTTACTTTTCGATCTACAAAATCAGAGATAAACTGGAAGAGGTTAGGGTGTCTCTCCTTGATTTCAGCCATTCGTTTATCAAATTCTGCTTGTGTCATGTTGTCTAAGTCTAGTGTCATTTTATTGCTCCTAATCAATCATCATTCCACGAGTATATAAGGATGAGTCTGTCCATGAATCCAAAACGTTCTTTTTCCCTCGTTTTTTCTTTGCGATATCAACCGCTATGACTTCCCAAACGTAATTTAATAACTGGCTTTGATTCATCGGGTAGGCATTTTCTTTAGTTATTTCAGCTAGGTAAGTGTTTAAGAAAAGAAAACCATCAAAGTTGGAAAGTAGCTTTATAAACTTAGTATCCCCCCAAAAATTTCTGTAAGAAGACTCTTCTCGTCCTTCTAGTTCACCTATTACCTCAGCAATCACCCTCTGTTTCATCCTTTCCGTCTGTTCCTTTAGCGTTTGCTGTTGTTCATGGTATTCTGTGCTAGTTAGTTCATTATAAACATCATCCAAGTCATTCAATACCCTACTGATTGCTCTTTTAGCTATGATATTTCTAACCCCTGTAAGACTTCCTTGTATTTCTTCTAAATCTGTTGAAATAGCTTCGAATTTATCTGCTAACATGTTTTTTACCTTTGTTTCTATGTTGTGTAATTGCCCTGATGGCCTTTTAATTGTCGTTTCCTATACAGTATTAGCACCACTCCAAACGCTGGGCGATTGCCCCAAGTTGGCGAACGCATGGAGTGATGACCAGTTTAAAGAGTTGGCGCTCTCCGTATGGTCAAAATGTCCTAAATATGCTATAATTTAGGTATAAATCTTTACTAAAACCCTTTTAATAATAGCTTGCCTGCGTTGTTAAATTCGTTTTAGTGTTAGTGTGAAAGGCTTTGCTGATTGGTCTCGGTAAGCCTTTTTTGTTTCAATCACGCGCATTTAGGGCGTGGTTTTTTATTTCTGAATACCATGGACTTGATTTCCTGATAACTCATATTCAAGCCAATCATGGCTATGACCATGTCCTCAAATGCCTGGTACTGCTCCAGTTCCTCACTGGTCAAGCTATCAATGCCGTTATAGCCCCCACGTTCTTCCCTCAACTGCTTGGCGTTCCTGTCGGTTACTGCTTTCAGTAGCAAGTTGTTCATGGTGCTATGCGCGTGCTTTGGTGCTTGTTCCCAGTTCTCAATGCTGTCATACAAGGCTTTTCTTTTTGGCTTTTCTATCGCCCTCTGCATACGAAACTTAGAAAGTTCCTCACGCATTTCAAAGAATGCTTTGACCAGGTTGGTTTTGAAGTTGGCCACTTGCTCGGTATTCTTTAAGAATGTAACTAACAAGGTCGCTTGTTGCTCATTCAAAATATAGTCCTTGGTATTCTGGCCACTCTCCATAGCTTGGATTTTAAATCCAACCTTTCCGAGCTGTTCAAACCTTGCTTGATGTTTGCGGATCGTCTTGGTTATTGTGTGATGTTGCAATCCCGTGTATTCTGCAACAATACTGCTCAGCGTATACGGCTCTTTCTTGCCGTCCATGTAGACTAGTTCCATTGGTTTGCTCCTTTCTAGCTATAAAATAGTTCATCTATGGTTATATCTGATTTGATTTCTGCAACCATTGACTTAATCGCTAGGCGTTCTTTGTCATTGAATGGCGTTTTACCTAATTCTTTGTTGTTGTATGACTGCAAAGAAATTTTTAGTTTGTCCGCCATCTGTTGCTGAGTCAGTCCTAACATAACCCGATAGCCTCGTAGTTTGCTCATAGCTTTCCCCCTTTCTAAAAAATCCCCCCTCCATGAATAGATTGAAAGTGTGAAAGGTTGGAGGGGTTTGCACATTTTTTCTGTGCTTAAATTGTATGATACACAATATTTTTTCTGTTGTCAACTATTTTTTTAATTTTTGCACAAAAAAAATGTACTTTTTCTAAGATATAGTATATAATCATCTGTGAAAGGTGTGATAAAACATGAATAGATTGAAAGAATTAAGACAAGAAAAAAAGCTATCTCAAAAAGAGTTAGCTGAAAATATTGGGGTTCATTATCGGACTCTTCAAAATTGGGAAAACGGAGAAAGCCAAATCAAACCAGAAAAAGCCCAGCAACTAGCTGACTACTTCGGGGTAAGTGTTGGATATATGTTGGGGTATATTGATGATTCTGAAATATATGACGATGAAGTTGTAATAGAACCTGAAAAGGGGATGATTTTAGCTTACTCTTTGGAACGTTCTAACAAAAAGCTCCAGGAAAAGATGTTTAAAGACTTCATTACATTTTTCCGTGATAACACTATCTTTGTCAGTGATGAAGAAATTTTATCTCTGTACTCTATGGTGCAGTCTGCCAATCTTAATAATTCCACACCAAGAGGTACACATTTTAATAATTTACTTTTTTCTAATACCGACGAAGCCAAACAAATAATCAAATCTTACTCATTTGTTTTCGGTAACGAGTTTGCTAGAAATGATTTAGATGAGCAAATTCACGGATATATCTCTGAAGAAACCAGAACAAAAGAAAAAACTGCAAAACTCTTGAAAGTCTTGCAATCAGCATATGGCGAACGCGACTACTTGGAGTATTAAGCGCACCATCGGCGAAGTCGTGGACATATACAGAGAGAATTAAAAAAGGAGAGCATCCATGAAAAAACTACTAACCACATCAGCAATCTTGCTTACTGCTACTGTTCTAGTAGCTTGCTCTAACAATCAATCAGCTACCAAAGATAGCTCGGAGCAACCAAAAACTGAGCAAAAAAACACTACTTCAACAAATACAAAAGCCAAAGTAGACAACAGTAAATATGATGATCTGATTTCTGAAATCAAATCAAAATTAGATCCTGAATCAACTGGAGCAATAAGCGTAAAAATTCAAAACAGCGTAATCGATTCAGATTCATCCGAACCGCATGACGCAATCATGATTTTGCTAACTGGAACGGCTAAGGATAGCATAAAAGAAACTCTGGATGCAGTTAATTCTAATTCTGCTACTACTGACCAAAACAATGCAATCACTTTGATTCGTATGGCTATTTCTGAATTTGCTAAAAAGTTACCAGACGACAATACTACTCTTTCCCTTGGGTATGAAAAATCTGCTGATCAATACGACTTAATCGCAAAATCTTCAAAACAAAAAGATATTATCCCTGTTGGCGAAATCATCGTACAATAAAAACTCCCCCATATTCGCCAATAGCAACCATCTTTTCATGGTCTATTGTGCAAAAACAAGGGAAATTGCAAAATAGCAATAAAAAAGACAAGTCAACAAATGCTAACTTGTCTATCAACCACTCCCTTCCCCTTTTTAGGGTGTTAGAAATGTTAGTTTTCCAACTATTAAGAACTAATAGAAACGGGTTTGGAATTTTTTACCCCATCGCTTTTTAGGGACTCAGAAAATGAAGGAAATTGTTTTTTTCCAGTATTCTTGAAAATCCGACTTTTTTCCAACATTTACCCGTATAAGCTCTATATCTACCAATTTTACGGAGTAGAATCTTGGTACGCCAGAGAATTACAAACCATTCTAGAATATATGGAGCGGCGTAACTTTAACCAAGTTATAGACAAAGCAAAATAGGCTGTGAAGACTCCGGAAAATCGTGGTTGCCAAGGTTGCGAAAGATAAAGTAAAAGCAGAATACCAGCTATTCAACAAAACTCAAAAAATAAACTCGAACTTTGAAAAAATTTTAAATACAGACCTGTTTACTATAAACAAGCCCATAATAGCCCCATATCCGCCTTATTTCCAACTCTGGTATTATTTACCGCCTGACTCTTTAAAATCGAATGTGGGGCAAACTGTGAAGCCCTGACATGATATAAACCACAATCTAAAACCTTTTTAATAATAGCTTGCCTGCTGATGTATTTTAGAAAGGTTTATCATCATGAAAATAACTGAAGTTATAAAAAAAGACGGTAGTAAAGTCTACCGTGCTAATGTATATCTAGGAATTGACCAGGTAACAGGAAAGAAAGTTAAAACTAAGGTAACAGGTCGGACGCAAAAGGAAGTTAAGCAGAAAGCCAATCAGGAAAAAATAGCTTTTCAAAAAGCAGGATCTACTAGACAAAAAGCTAGTACCATAACAAGCTATCAGGAATTAACCAGTCTCTGGTGGGAAAGTTATAAAAATACTGTTAAGCCAAACACTCAAGGCAATGTTAGAAAGCTAATCGATAATCATATATTGCCTAATTTTGGGGCCTACAAGCTCGATAAGCTCACTACTCCACTTATCCAGTCAATTATCAACAAACTTGCTGACAAGACTAACAGAGGGGAAAAGGGGGCTTTTCTACACTATGACAAGATACATGCTTTAAACAAACGTATCTTACAGTATGGCGTAACCATGCAAGCTATACCGTCCAATCCTGCCCGTGATGTTGTTTTACCTCGTAACACTCAGAAAGCAAAACGACAAAAAGTAAAGCACTTTGAAAATCCAGAATTAAAAAAGTTTCTTGGTTATCTCGATAATTTAGATAGCAATAGATATCGTTATTACTATGAGGCAACGCTCTATAAGTTCCTATTGGCTACTGGTTGTCGCATCAATGAAGCTTTAGCCCTTTCCTGGTCTGATATAGATTTAGATAATGCCATTGTACACATCACCAAAACACTAAATCGGGATCTAGAAATCAATAGCCCAAAATCTAAGGCTAGTTATCGGGATATAGATATAGATCAAGCGACTGTTAGCATGCTGAAACAGTACAAACTACGCCAAACTAAAGAGGCCTGGAAGATAGGACAACGTGAAAGCGTGGTATTCTCTGATTTCATTCATGAATATCCTTGCAGTTCAAAACTTAAAAGAAGATTGCTAACACATTTTAAGCGTGCTGATGTTCCTAACATTGGCTTTCACGGATTCCGTCATACTCACGCTAGTTTATTGCTTAACTCTGGCATTCCTTACAAAGAATTTCAGCACCGTTTAGGTCATTCTACTTTATCCATGACTATGGACATTTATAGCCACCTCTCAAAAGAGAATGCAAAAAAAGCAGTCTCATTCTACGAAACTGCACTAAAAGCACTATAAGGGGAGCAAAAAGGGGAGCAAATTCCAAAATCAACATTTCAAGACAAAGTGAAAAGCCAATAACAACGGTGTTTTTGTAAGATTTTGTTTGAAAAAAGCCGATTTTGTAGTATAATAGTACGGTGTCAAAAATCACTTAAACACAGAATAGATTAGGAAAGGATAGGAGATATGAAACAAGTCTTTCTCTCAACAACAACTGAATTTAAAGAGATCGATACGCTCCAGCCGGGCACTTGGATCAATCTCGTCAATCCTACCCAGAGCGAATCGATGGAAATCGCTTCTGCTTTTGATATTGATATCGCTGACCTCCGTGCACCACTCGATGCGGAAGAGATGTCACGTATCACCATCGAAGATGAGTACACTTTGATCATCGTAGACGTCCCAATCACAGAGGAAAGAAATAACCAGACCTACTATGTGACTATTCCCTTGGGGATTATCATCACAGAAGAGGCTATTATTACCACTTGCTTGGAGCCTCTACCACTTCTTGATGTCTTTATCAATCGTAGGCTTCGAAATTTCTATACCTTCATGCGTTCGCGCTTCATCTTCCAAATCCTCTACCGCAATGCGGAGATTTACCTAACAGCCCTCCGTTCAATCGAACGTAAGAGTGAGCAGATTGAAAGCCAACTTCACAAATCTACTCGAAACGAAGAATTGATTGAACTCATGGAGTTGGAAAAGACCATCGTCTACTTCAAAGCTTCACTTAAGACAAATGAGCGCGTGATTAAAAAATTGACCAGCGCAACTAGCAATATCAAGAAATATCTCGAAGACGAAGACTTACTGGAAGATACCTTGATTGAAACGCAACAGGCCATCGAGATGGCGGACATCTATGGAAACGTCCTTCACTCTATGACAGAGACCTTCGCTTCTATTATTTCAAACAACCAGAACAATATCATGAAAACCTTGGCACTTGTGACCATCGTTATGTCCATCCCGACCATGATTTTCTCAGCTTACGGAATGAACTTTAAGGATAATGAAATTCCTTTAAACGGAGAACCGCATGCTTTCTGGCTCATCGTCTTTATCGCCTTTGCTATGAGTGTTTCTCTCACTCTTTACCTCATCCATAAAAAATGGTTCTAAACAGGAGTTATTATGTCACAGATTGATTTAAAAGAATTAACCAAGAAAAACCAAGAATTTATCCACATTGCAACCCAACAATTTCTCAAGGACGGAAAAACCGACGCTGAAATCAAGGCCATCCTTGAAGAAGTCATTCCTCATATCCTTGAAGAACAACCAAAAGGTGTAACTGCTCGTTCAATTTACGGAGCACCAACTCACTGGGCTCACAGCTTTAGCGAAAAAGAGCAATACGAGAAAGAACATCCAAAGGAAAACGACGATCCAAAATTGATGATGTTGGATTCAGCCCTTTTCATTACAGGACTGTTTGCAGTAGTTAGTGCCTTGATGAGCTTCTTCTCAAACCAACCAGTGGCTTACGGTTTGGTAACACTCATCAGTGTAGGGGCCTTCGGAGGAGTTGCCTTCTACCTTCTCTACCACTTCATCTACCGCTACTACGGACCAGATACTGACCGTAGCCAACGCCCTCCATTCTGGAAATCACTTTTGGTCATGCTAGCAACCATGTTTGCATGGGTCTTCATCCTCTTCTTGAGTAATTTCCTTCCACAAGCCATCAACATTAGTCTCCCACCACTTGTTTTGTTGGTGATTGGAGGAGCTCTCCTTGCCCTACGTTTCTACCTCAAAAAACGTTTCAACATCAAGAGTGCAAGTGCAGGACCTGCTAGATATTAAGATAAACAATAAAAGTAGTGTGTTTTGTAGACAGACTACTTTTTTGTAGTTCCAAATCATTTTTTGATTCTCCAAAGAAAAGTAGCCACATTTTCTAATAACATTCTAATGTAAAGTCTTCCCTTAGAATCCCAAGGTTTTACCCTTGAATCCAAGCTGTTTTTCTGTTATACTAATAAAGCAATAAGGAGAAATATATATGACTAAACAGAGAATTAATCAAATTGTCGGTTCAATTGGTGCCTTTATCGGGATTATTGTATTTATAGCCTACATCCCCCAAATTTTTGCCAATTTACAAGGGAACAAAGCTCAACCATTCCAACCTTTATCAGCAGCTGTTTCTTGCTTAATCTGGGTCATTTATGGATGGACAAAAGAGCCTAAGAAAGACTGGATTCTAATCATTCCAAACTCGGCTGGGGTTATCCTTGGCGGACTGACCTTCCTTACTGCTCTATAAGAATGCAACTACTATAAAAAATGCAACCACATCGAGCGGTTGCTTTTTTGCTTACTTTTGTGATCTAAAAGCCTTTTTCTGATTCTAATTCTTGTTGTTTCCCCTCTTCTTTTGTGATACAATAGCATCAATTTATTTCTAGGAGGATGAGATATGATTTCTACTATTGGTATTGTTAGTTTGTCTAGTGGCATTATCGGAGAAGACTTTGTCAAACACGAAGTGGACTTGGGTATTCAACGTCTCAAGGATCTAGGACTCAATCCTATCTTTTTACCCCATTCGCTAAAAGGCTTAGATTTTATCAAAGAACATCCTGAAGCACGTGCAGAGGATTTGATTCAGGCCTTTTCTGATGATAGTATCGACATGATCCTATGCGCCATTGGTGGAGACGATACCTATCGCTTACTACCTTATCTTTTTGAAAATGACCAACTACAAAAGGTTATCAAACAAAAAATTTTTCTTGGCTTCTCGGATACGACCATGAACCATCTCATGTTGCATAAACTAGGAATTAAGACTTTTTACGGCCAATCATTTTTAGCAGACATTTGTGAGTTAGACAAAGAAATGTTGCCATATAGCCTCCACTACTTCAAAGAATTGATTGAAACGGGAAGAATCTCGGAAATCCGCCCTAGTGACGTTTGGTATGAGGAAAGAACTGACTTCAGTCCCAAGGCACTGGGAACTCCTCGTGTCAGCCATGCAAATACTGGTTTTGAGTTGTTACAAGGCACTGCTCAGTTTGAGGGAGAAATCCTTGGCGGTTGCCTCGAATCCCTCTACGATATCTTTGACAACTCTCGATATGCAGATAGCACAGACCTCTGCCAAAAATACAAACTTTTCCCTGACTTGTCAGACTGGGAAGGAAAGATTCTCTTGCTAGAAACAAGCGAAGAAAAGCCTGAACCTGACAACTTCAAAAAGATGTTGCGGACTTTAAAGGAAACTGGTATATTCGAGGTCATCAGTGGACTCTTGGTCGGGAAACCTATGGATGAAACTTTCTATGACGACTATAAAGAGGCACTATTGGATATCATTGATAGCAATATCCCAATTGTCTATAATCTGAATGTTGGACACGCGACTCCAAGAGCAATTGTCCCCTTTGGAGTTCACGCCCATGTAGATGCAACAGAGCAAGTCATTCGCTTTGACTATAACAAAGAAAGCTGAGATGAATTTCTCAGCTTTCTTCTATATTCTCAGATGTTCTAGACATCTAACGTCACTTATTTCCACTTTTCCATTCACAATCATTCTCATGGTCATCAACTAGCCCTGCAGCTTGTAGAAAGGATAAAACAGCGACTGGTCCTGTGAACTTGAAGCCAAGTTTTTTGAGTTCCTTGGATATTTTTTCAGACAAAGGCGTTTTGGCTGGTGCTTGACTGTAGTCCGGGATATCATTAACGATGATTTTCCCATCTACAAAAGACCAGAGATAAGCATCAAAAGAGCCATACTCTTTCTGAACTTGTAGAAAGGCCTGGGCATTAGCTCGCGTCGCAAAAATTTTGGCGCGATGACGAATGATAGCTGGATTTTCTAACAAAGATTCCAGTTCTTCATCCGTCATGTCTACAACAGCTTGAATTTGGTAACCATGAAAAGCTTGACGGAAAGCTTGGCGTTTGTTGAGCACCGTTTCCCAAGACAGGCCTGCCTGATAGGTTTCCATGCACAATAACTCAAAAAGCGCTCGATCGTCATGTAGGGGTTGACCCCATTCCTCATCGTGGTAGGCTACATACAGAGGGTTGTTCATTTTAACCCAGCCACAGCGTTTTGACATAGAAATCTCCTATTTCACCAACATCTTAAGGGCCGACTTGATATAATTCTCTGCTGTATCTGTCGTTCCTTCAAAGAATTTCTTAATTTTCTTGAGCTCTGTTGCCTTGTAGCCCAGTGCCAACATGGCTTCCATGGCTTCTTCCAATTCTTGGTTGTCACTACTAGATGGAATTGTAGCCTTAGCAGGGAGATCGTCTCCTGCCACAACCACCTTACCTTCTAGGTCCAAGATCATCTGTTGGGCTGTTTTCTTCCCGATTTTAGGGAACTTGGTCAGGTAGGTTATATTCTTGGTCTCGATGGCTTGAACAAGCCCTGCATTGTCATCAGCTGCAATGATAGCCAGAGCTGATACAGGACCAATGCCCGACACCGAAATCAAGCTGAGAAAGAGTTTTTTCTCGTCTTCTGAACGGAAACCGTAAAGTAGATGAGCGTCTTCGCGAATAACTTGATGCACATAGATTTGCGCTTCTTGATTGACTTGTCCTGAGTAAGCATAAGGATTGGCTACGTGTAAGATGTAGCCGATGCCGTTAGCTTCTAGAACGATGTATTTAGCAGTAATTTTGGTAATAATACCCTTTAGATATTCGTACATAGTTTTCCCTTAAATTTAGTATTTTCCTAGTTCTCGTAGGCTAGTATGATTTTCTTGAATGCGACGGAACATCTTTTCCATGTCTGACTTGGTAAAATGCACCAAAACAGGACGTCCGTGTGGACAGTTGTAGGGGTTGTCACATTGAGAGAGCTGATAGAGGAGTTGTCTAGCTGAGTGGTCATCGATACGATGGTTGGCTTTGATTGAGCGTTTGCAGGACATCATAATGGCCAGCTCTGCTCGGTATTTCTTGATAGAAACTTCCTTGGTCAAGAGGAGCATATCACACATCTCATAGATACCAGACTCGATTTCCTCCTCTGCCATCCAAATAGGATGTTCCCTTAGGATAAATTGGTTCTCCCCGTACTCTGCTAGAAAGACGCCAACGTCCTCCAAGAGAGGCATTCTTTCCTTGAGACGAAGGGCATCATCCGCAGGAAATTCAAAGATATAGGGCACTAGGAGTTGCTGCTGGCTCTGGTCAACATTGCCAATACTTTCGCGATACTCCTCATACTTAACCCGCTCCTGAGCTGCGTGTTGGTCTATGATGTAAAGCCCATCTCTACCTTGGGCAAAGAGATAGGTCCCGTGCATTTGCCCAAAAAATTCCAACTCTGGGAAGCTTGACGTTTCTTCTCGCTCTAGCTTGTCATAAGCCTTATCCAAACTAGCCATATCTAACTCAGGATGATCCAGTTGGTCGTAGCTGATAGGCTTTCTCTCTGCAAAATGCAGTTTAGCAGGCTTGGTCAGCTGGTCCAAGGTTTCCTTGGCAAACAAGGTCAAATCCTGTCTTTCTTCCGTCAGATTCACCTGATGGTCTGCCACCTCAGCTTGAGGCGGTCTTGTCAGCTCCGTTTGCTCGTAGTAGAGATTATTTTCTTTAAGTGGGAGAATGGTTTGCTCTACCTTTTCACGATTGCGAACAGTAGATTTTGCCAGATTTTCCAAGGCATCTGGAATCAAGGTCTGTTCCTTGAGACTCTTTGCAATAGCTTCTGAAACCAGCGCCATTAGTTCTCTTTCCTTGGAAATCCGTACCTCTTGCTTGGTTGGATGCACATTGACATCTGCTAGATAAGGATCGATATGGATGTGAATAACAGCTAGCGGAAAACGCCCCACCATGAGCTTGCTACCATAGCCATCTAAAATAGCTCGATTGAGTAGGAAGTTTTTGATATAACGGCCATTGATAAAGAGACTGATGTAGTTACGATTAGCCCGTGTCAATTCAGGCAAGGACACAAAACCTGAAATTTCAAAGTCTAGGTCAGCATTCTCAATCTCAACCATTTTTTTAGCACTGGCTAAACCATAAATTCCAGCAATGGCTTGACGCAGTTGACCCGTACCAGCTGTTCGTGTCATTTCCTTGCCATCACTAATCAGGCTAAAAGAAATCTCCGGATGGGCTAGCCCCAGACGATTGACAATGTCAATGATATGAGACAACTCTGCCTGCTGGCTCTTCATATACTTAAGACGAGCCGGTGTATTGAAAAAGAGGTCTTCCACACAAACCTTAGTCCCAATAGGACTAGTCGCTGGGCTAATCTCTTCAACTTCTCCCCCACGAGCCACTAACTTGGTCCCGTGACTTGCTCCATCCACCGCAGTCAACAAGGTTAAGACACTGACAGATGCGATAGAGGGCAGGGCTTCACCACGGAAACCGAGGGTCCGAATCCGAAAAAGATCCGCTTGATTCTTAATCTTACTGGTCGCATGACGACGGAGAGCCAACTCGACTTCATCGTGGGCAATTCCGTGACCATTATCTGTTATTTGGATTTTCTTAAGACCAGCTTCTTCAATCTCAACGATAATCTGGCTTGAGCCAGCATCAATGGCGTTTTCAACTAATTCTTTGACAACGCTAGCAGGACGCTCGATAACTTCTCCTGCTGCGATCTGGTTGGCCAAGACTTCTGGCAATTCAATAATATGAGACATCTTTCAGCCCCTTTCTCAACTGTTTTTATCTATTTCTCTGAAAATAAGCTAGTGCTATTATACCATATTTCACTCGTTTCCAAAAAAGTCCGAGTAGCAACTTTCTTCCCGATTTTACTAGGTTATTTGCTAAGTTTGTGGTACAATAGGTAGAAACAATATTTTATAAAGGAGAAAAGACACATGCACATTTTTGATGAGCTAAAAGAGCGTGGTTTGATTTTTCAAACGACTGATGAAGAAGCTTTGCGTAAAGCCCTAGAAGAAGGTCAAGTTTCTTATTATACTGGCTACGATCCAACTGCTGACAGCCTTCACCTAGGCCACCTTGTCGCAATCTTGACAAGTCGTCGTTTGCAGTTAGCAGGTCACAAACCTTATGCGCTCGTTGGCGGTGCTACTGGTCTCATCGGAGATCCGTCCTTCAAAGATGCTGAGCGTAGTCTCCAAACAAAAGACACAGTAGATGGCTGGGTCAAGTCTATCCAAGGACAACTTTCTCGCTTTCTTGACTTTGAAAATGGTGAAAATAAAGCTGTCATGGTCAACAACTACGACTGGTTTGGCAGCATCAGCTTCATTGACTTCCTCCGTGATATCGGAAAATACTTCACTGTCAACTACATGATGAGCAAGGAGTCCGTGAAAAAACGGATTGAAACAGGGATTTCTTACACTGAGTTTGCCTACCAAATCATGCAAGGTTACGACTTCTATGTCCTTAACCAAGAGCACAATGTAACCCTCCAAATCGGTGGTTCTGACCAATGGGGAAATATGACTGCTGGTACCGAATTGCTTCGTCGTAAAGCCGACAAGACTGGTCACGTTATCACTGTTCCACTGATTACAGATGCAACTGGTAAGAAATTTGGTAAATCAGAAGGAAACGCAGTTTGGCTCAACCCTGAAAAGACTTCTCCATACGAAATGTACCAATTCTGGATGAATGTTATGGACGCTGATGCTGTTCGCTTCTTGAAGATTTTTACCTTCTTGTCACTGGATGAGATTGAAGACATCCGCAAACAATTTGAAGCAGCTCCACACGAACGCTTGGCGCAAAAAGTCTTGGCTCGTGAAGTTGTTACACTTGTTCACGGCGAAGAAGCTTACAAAGAAGCCCTCAACATCACTGAGCAACTCTTTGCAGGAAATATCAAAAACCTTTCTGTCAAAGAGCTCAAACAAGGACTTCGAGGAGTGCCAAACTACCAAGTTCAAGCAGACGAAAACCACAATATCGTGGAACTTCTCGTCTCATCTGGTGTGGTTAACTCAAAACGCCAAGCACGTGAAGACGTCCAAAACGGAGCTATCTACGTCAACGGCGACCGCATCCAAGACCTTGACTATGTCTTGAGTGATACTGATAAGTTAGAGAACGAACTGACTGTTATCCGTCGTGGGAAGAAAAAATACTTTGTATTGACTTACTAAGCTGTTCAACATTTACCTATAAATAAAGGAGTTAACCTCGAGAAAGGTAACTCCTTTTTGTTGTTGATAACCACACCTATCTAGCCTTAATAGACAAGCTACGCAGTACAATGCGTAAGGTTGTTAGATTATGTAAGATAGAGAGATTTGAAGGACTGAGCCAATTAAACAAGCCAAAGCCAATCAAACTACTATTTACGACAACGGTATCTTGAATATTCTTCTTAATAAGTGTTTGCAAAGATGATGATAGCGAATCCAACTCTTGGAAGAAATCCAAGCAATTATCTAACAATAAGATATCACTCATCTGCTTAGAAATATCTGCACTCTCATTCATCACCACACCGATATCTGATAGAGTTAGAGCCGCTGAGTCATTCAACCCATCCCCAACCATCAAAATAGTGTGACCTGCTTTCTGCAGTTCCTCTACTAACTTAAATTTTCCATCAGGTTTCAAGTCTGTATAAACCTGATCAAAAGGCAAATCTTTGACTAATTCCTCTGTCCTAACCAAGGTGTCCCCTGTTGCTAGAATCAATTTTTTCCCTTGAGCCTTAAGTTTCTCCAAGGCTACTTTTGCTTCTTTTCTCAAAGGAGTATGAATGCAGAACATTCCAATCAATTCATTCTGATAAGCCAAGAATAAGAGATTGTAGTGACTCTTGTACTCTTCAATTAAAGCATTTTGTTCTGAACTGATATGAATCTGCTCATCCTGCATCAAGACATAATTTCCAATAAGAACTGGTTGGCCATCGATGTGAGACTTGATTCCCTTGCTTGCGATATATTGGAGTTTCCCATGCATTTCCTCATGTTCAATTCCCTCTATCTCAGCTTGCTTGACAATGGCATTAGCGATAGGATGATAGATGTGTTCCTCAAGACAGGCACTTATTCTTAAGATTTCTTCCTCACTATAGTCTCCAAAAGGTAACACCTTTTCAACTATAGGATAGCTAGTTGTGATTGTCCCAGTCTTATCAAATAAGAAGGTATCGACTTCCAGATATTTCTCCAGAACATCCCCATCCTTAATCACCATTTCACGGTTCAACCCCTCCTTGATAGCTGTCAAATAAGCTACAGGAGTAGAGATTTTCAAAGCGCAGGAGAAATCGACCAATAGGAAAGAAATAGCCTTAGAAAAAGAACCTGTTAATAGGTAAGTCAGACCAGCACCCAAGAAATTATATTTGACGACCTTGTCCGCCATTTTGATGAAATAGCGTTGTTTCGTTTTCTTGTTTTCTTCAGATTTCTTCATCAACTCAATCAGTTGTAAAATACGGCTGTTCATCTGATTATCGGTTACACGAATGCGTAACTCTCCAGTTTCTAATACTGTATTTGCACAAACCAAATCAGACTCTCTTTTTTCAACTGGAAAACTCTCTCCCGTCAAGGAGCTTTCGTTGACCATACCTAAACCTGAAACTACTTGTCCATCAAACAGAATTTCATTTCCTTGAGATAAGATCAAGACATCTCCTATTTGAACATCGGAACTCTTGATACTAACAACCGTATCTCCCTGTACTAGAAATACATCGCTCTCTTTTGCAAGAAGACTTTGTTCTAAATCTGTTGCAGTTTTTTTCAAAGACCACTGATCTAAATGATTCCCCAAATCAAGCATAAACATGATATTGCTAGCTGTCTTGGATTGGTTCATAAACAAGGACAATAAAATCGCCGAACAGTCCAAGACCTCCATCGTTAGTTCCTTACGCGCTAGTGTTTGATAGGCTTCTCTGATATAACCCAAAGCCTGATAACAAGTCCATATATAGCGAATAGGATACGGCACAAAACTACGAAAAAGCACACGCTTAATCGCTGCACCTGAAACAATAGAATAAGCACTCTCTTCTCTACGAATGGGAAGAGTCATCAACTCAGAAACTTTCCCTTTATCAATTCTTTTTAAAAAGGCTTCTGCATTATCTAATACAGAAAAGCCTTCTTTTATGCGTAGAGTAAAGTGCTGTTGATCCATGTAAAACTGGATAGACTCAATCCCCTTTTCATCTCTCGCCAAGGAACGAAGATAGTCTTGAATATCCAAGGTGAGTGAAAAAGAAGATGATAGTCGGATATGTTGGTATCCTCTATGTAGCACTTTAAAAGACATATTATTCTCCTATAAGGCTATCTAATTGCTCTTCTTTTTTCTCTTGCTCGTACAAATATTTGGCATCTTGCAAGACATCGTCTCCATGTTGCTTCACAACAGAAACAGACGCATCTAGCTCGTCCTTCAATTTGTAAGCCTTAGCCAAAGCTTTAGAATAACCTTTTTTAGCTTCCTTACTTGCTAAGATTTTCAAGCCAAGGGTACCAAATGCAACACCACCCAAAAAGAGTGATGATTTTTTCGCAACTTTTGCAACGGTTAGTACTTCTTTTAACATACTTATTTCCTCCTTATCATTATTATATAGCAATTTAGATATAAAAGCAATTTCATTCCATAAATTGGAGAACTAGTTTTATTTCTACTGAATCTCCCATCTACTTATTCCTAAAGTTGCTTTCATTTGCCTCTTTTGATACACTTAAACTATGAATACAAACCTCAAACCTAAACTCCAGCGTTTTGCTTCTGCTAGCGCTTTTGCCTGTCCCGTCTGCCATGAAAACCTGATCTTGGTAGAGTCTAGTCTCAAGTGTAGCAACCGCCATTCTTTTGACCTAGCAAAATTCGGATATGTCAATCTAGCCCCTCAAATCAAGCAATCCGCCAACTACGACAAGGAAAACTTTCAAAACCGCCAGCAAATCCTAGAAGCTGGATTTTATCAGGCTATTCTAGATGCCTTATCAACCATGATTTCTAGCTTAGAAACGAGTCAAACAGTCTTGGATATCGGCTGTGGCGAAGGTTTCTACTCTCGCAAACTCCAAGAACTGCACCCCGACAAGACCTTCTACGCCTTTGATATTTCAAAAGATTCGGTCCAAATCGCTGCTAAAAGTGAAACCAACTGGGCAGTCAACTGGTTTGTTGGTGACCTGGCTCGCCTTCCTATAAAAGACGCCAGCATGGATATCCTACTTGATATCTTCTCACCTGCCAACTACGGAGAATTCCGACGAGTCTTATCAAAGGACGGCATCTTAATCAAGGTCATTCCTACTGAAAACCACCTCAAGGAAATCCGTCAAATGGTACAGGACCAGCTGACAAAGAAGGATTATTCAAACCAAGATATCAAAAAACACTTCCAAGAACACTTCAGCATCCAATCTAGTCAGATAGCTTCTCTGACCAAGTCTATCACAGCAGAGCAAAGGCAAGCCTTACTCAGCATGACACCCCTACTCTTTCACGTTAACCAAAGCAAGATTGATTGGAGCCAACTGACAGAGATTACTATCGAAGCAGAGATTCTAGTTGGGAAAGCACTGTAAATAAATTTTTGAAATAATACAAAACCCGCACCTCTTCTTGAGATGCGGGTTTAAATCGCGATTTTTCACTGTCTTTCCGAAAAGTATAAAAAATTTTGACCTCTCCATTTATTTTCGATTTGAAATGACAAATTTATCAATAAATAGCAAGTGATATAAGGCAAGTGATGCCCCATAACAACATCCATGAAAAGAGATTTCTTGATGAGTCAGTGGAAACGAAGAACTATTACCCGTATAAAGGCATGACCAAATTACAAGAAGAATCCAAAATAAATCAGTCCATTTATATTTTGAAAAATATTTTTTCCACATAAAAACACCCTCTTTCTTTATTACAATACTATTATAATACTGTATGTAAACGAATACAAGAAATTTGAGGTAGCATCTAAGAAGAACCTCAGGTTTAAAGGTAGTAAAACCAGCCTTCTTAGTGTTCTCTAGGTCTAATTTTTAAGACTAAAAATTATTAACAAATTATTTTTTCTTTTGAGACCAGTCAACCTCAAGTCCATAACATTCAAAAAAAGCGAATTTCATTTGAAACTCGCTTTTTTGCTAGATAGTGTAATAACTATTAAATTGTATATCTTAGTTCAAGTGCCAGATATCTTCGTTGTACTGAGCGATTGTACGGTCAGATGAGAAGAATCCTGCTTTGGCAATGTTGACGATCACTTTATCCAACCATGCGTCACGGTTTTCGTAGTCAGCAAGCATTTGCTCTTTCACTTTGATGTAGTCTTCCAAATCAAGAAGAGTCATGAACCAGTCTTTGTTAATTAATTCGTTATAAAGACGTTCCAAGCGTTCAATCTTACCAACTGCAAGAACAGCGTCGCTCACGATAAAGTCAACCAATGGTTTGATAGTTTCACGAGCATAGAATTCGCTTGATTTGTAAGCTGATTTTGCGTAAAGATCGATAACAGTTTCTGAATCTTCACCAAAGATGTAGATGTTTTCGTCTCCAACCAACTCAGCGATTTCCACGTTAGCACCGTCCATAGTACCAAGAGTCAAAGCTCCGTTCAACATGAATTTCATGTTACCAGTACCTGAAGCTTCTTTAGAAGCAAGTGAAATTTGTTCTGAGATATCACATGCTGGGATAAGGAAGCTTGCTGCAGTAACGTTGTAGTTTTCAACCATAACTACTTGCAAGTGTGGAGCTACTGCTGGATCGTTAGCAATCACTTCTGACATGCAAAGGATCAAGTGGATGATATCTTGAGCGATTGTATAGGCTGGAGCTGCTTTACCACCAAAGAAGACTGTGATTGGACGAGCAGGGATATTACCAGCTTTGATATCAAGGTATTTGTGAATCACGTACAAAGCGTTCATTTGTTGGCGTTTGTACTCGTGAAGACGTTTGATTTGGATATCAAAGATAGAGTTTGGATTGATTTCTACACCTTGGTGTTCTTTCAAGTGACGAGCCAATTTACGTTTGTTGTGAGATTTGATGCTTTCCAATTTTTCTTTGACAGCTGCTTTATCTTCATAAGACAAGAGTTTTTCAAGCTCATCTGCTTCATGGTGCCAACCATCTCCAAGAATCTCATCCAAGTAGTGAGACAATCTTGGGTTAGCATGCATGAGCCAACGACGGAAAGTAATACCGTTTGTTTTGTTGTTGAATTTTTCTGGGTAAAGGTCATAGAAGGCTTTCAACTCAGAATTTTTCAAGATTTCAGTATGAAGTGCCGCTACCCCGTTAACACTGTATCCGTAGTGGATATCCATGTGAGCCATGTGAACACGTCCGCTCTCATCGATAATTTGAACAGCTGGGTCTTTGTATTCTGCTTTAACTCGACGGTCCAATTCTTTGATGATTGGTACCAAGTGAGGAACCACTTCTTCCAAGAATTCAAGAGGCCATTTTTCAAGGGCTTCAGCAAGGATTGTGTGGTTTGTGTAAGCAGTCATGCTACGAACGATAGAAATTGCTTCATCAAGTTCGATACCACGTTCAGTCAAAAGACGGATCAATTCAGGAATCACCATTGATGGGTGAGTATCGTTGATTTGTACAACTGCGTAGTCAGCAAGGTCATGCAAGTTGCTTCCTTTTTCGATTGCTTCATCGATGATCAATTGTGCACCGTTTGAAACCATGAAGTATTGTTGGAAGATACGGAGCAATTCACCTTGTTTGTCGCTATCGTCTGGGTAAAGGAAAAGAGTCAAGTTGTGAGCGATATCTGTCTTGTCAAAGTCGATACCATCTTGGATGATTGAAGAATCAACTGAATCCAAGTCAAACAAACGCAAACGGTTTTTAGTAGCAGTTTTGTAACCAGGTACATCGATATCGTAAAGAGTAGATGTCAATGTAAAGTGTGCAAATGGCACTTGGTAGCTACGGCTTGAGCGAACCAACCAGTTTTGGTCAGTCAACCAAGCGTTAGGAATTGTTTCTTGTTGGTTGTTTTTAAGCACTTGTTGGAAAAGACCGTAGTGGTAGTTAAGACCAACACCGTCACCATTCAAACCAAGTGTAGCGATTGAGTCGATAAAGCAGGCTGCCAAACGTCCCAAACCACCATTACCAAGTGATGGTTCCAATTCTACTTCTTCGATTTCGATCAACTCTTTACCTGCGTCAGCAAGTTCTTTTTTAACTTCGTCATAAAGACCAAGGTTAATCAAGTTGTTAGACAAGAGTTTACCAATCAAGAACTCAGCTGAGATGTAGTAAACTTTTTTCTTACCAGTGTTGACTGGTTTTTGGCTACTAGCAAGTTTGCTGTAGTTAAGAAGAGCAAGATAAAGCTCTTCGTTGCTGCATTCTGCGATAGATTTATTGTAACGATTTTGTACAAATTCTTTTAATGGTAACATTTTTGTGTCTCCTGATAATGTCTTATTTCTTTAATTCTACCAAATTTTCATTGATACGGCGATAAATTGTAGTCAAGTCAAGCAAAGTTTCTTCGACAGCAGGAGTCAATTGTTCCTCTGTCATACGCCATGACCAGTTTCCACCAAGAGTAGATGGGAAGTTCATACGAGCTGAACCATCCAACTCTAGCAAATCTTGCATAGTGGCAATCGTCATGAAACTTACTGATGCGAAAGCTGTACGAAGCATAGCATGCACCACTGTTTCGTACTCTTTACGGTTTGTGTAGCGAGCCATATACTCACGAGTTGGATCATCAATCTCATCACGGTACCAACCAAGAACAGTGTTGTTATCGTGTGTTCCTGTATACATAACTGAGTTTGCTGGTGCCAAGTGTGGGCTGTCGATACTTTCGTGTTCTGGATTGAAAGCAAATTGAAGGACTTTCATTCCTGGGAATCCAGTGCGCTCACGAAGCTCGATGACTTCATCAGTCATGAATCCAAGGTCTTCTGCGATGATGTTCAAGTCACCAAGTTCTTCTTTAACAGCTGCAAAGAGTTTGTAATCAGGTCCTTTCACCCATTTACCAGGTGCCGCTGTTTCAGAACCCGCAGGAATTTCCCAGTAAGACTCAAATCCACGGAAGTGGTCGATACGCACGATGTCGTAAATCTTAAAGCTTTCACGCAAGCGTTCAATCCACCATTTATAACCATCGCGATCCATTGCTTCCCAGTCATAGATTGGATTCCCCCAAAGCTGACCTGTCTCAGAAAACTCATCTGGTGGGCATCCTGCAATGCAAGTTGCTTTTCCGTTTTCATCAGTTTTAAAGAGGTGTGGATTTGCCCACATATCGCTTGAATCTTCAGCAACATAGATTGGCATATCCCCTACAATCTCGATGTGGTTTTCGTTAGCGTATGCTTTCAATTTCAACCATTGTTGGAAGAAGAGATATTGGGTTACTCGGTGGAAAACAAGTTTGTCTGCCAATTGTTCACGGTAGCTTTCAAGAGTTGAAACTTTGCGAGCACGAGCATCAGCATCTGGCCATTCAGTCCAAGCAAGGTTGTCAAAATGCTCTTTGATCGCCATATACTCAGCAAAGAGTTCAAGCCATGATTGGTTCTCTTGAGCAAATTTTTCAAAATCTTTGACATCTCCAACTTCAAGGAAACGTTTAACTGCTTTTTCTAGAAGCGGACGACGTGCGTAATAAATCTTAGCATAATCAACTTCAGTTGGGTTGCTACCGAAGTCTACTCCCTCAAGATCACTTGCTTCTAACAAGCCTTGCTCTACCAAAACATCAAGATCGATAAAATGAGTATTTCCAGCAAAGGCTGAGAAAGATTGATAAGGAGAATCTCCGTAGCTTGTTGTTCCTAATGGAAGGATTTGCCAGTAACGTTGTTTAGTACGAACCAAGAAGTCAACGAAATCATAGGCGCTTTGACCAAATGATCCGATTCCGTAAGCCCCTGGAAGTGATGAGATGTGCATCAACACACCACTTTGACGTTTTTTCATAATAGCACCTCAAGTGTTTGTAGTTAAATATTTCATTTTTACTTGGCGCAAACGTTTGCGCCAAGTAAAGTATAACCCATTTCAAAAAGAAATGCAAGCGTTTCAACAAAAAACTTTTCAATTTATTTACTTTATAGCTTTTTTAAAAAACTATATTCTTATTTTTTCACCTCTACAAAAACATCTACAAACTATGCAAACGTTTCCCTTAAATTATTCTTGAATTGAAATTTATATGATTTCATCCTTTCCTTCCTATTATATAACCAATTTTAGAGATTAACCAGTTACAAGCTTTTTAAATTTTTTTCAAAAAACGCTTGCAACCGTTTTCTGTTTGTGCTATACTAAGTTCATAAGAGAAAACGTTTGCGTTTCCTTGAAATCAAAATTTGTTATTCTTTAGGAGGAATACACTATGTCAACTAAATTCATGAAGAGCGCAGCTGTACTTGGTACTGCTACTCTTGCTAGCTTACTTTTAGTAGCTTGTGGAAGCAAAACTGCTGATAAAACTGCTGACTCTGGTTCATCAGAAGCGAAAGAAATCACTTTCTACGTTGAAGATCAATATAAAGCTTTTGCAGAATCAGCTGCCAAAGCTTACGAAAAAGAAGCTGGTGTAAAAGTTACTATTAAAACAGGGGACCAATTAGGTGGACTTGACAATCTTTCACTTGATAACCAATCAGGTAAAGCTGCTGACGTCATGATGGCACCATACGACCGCGTAGGTAGCCTTGGTACTGACGGACAACTTTCAGAAGTAACTTTGAGTGACGGTGCTAAAACAGACGATACTACTAAGTCTCTTGTAACTGTTGGTGGTAAAGTTTATGGGGCTCCAGCCGTTATCGAGTCACTTGTTATGTACTATAACAAAGACTTAGTGAAAGAAGCTCCTAAGACATTTGCTGACTTGGAAGAACTTGCTAAAGATAGCAAATATGCCTTCGCTGGTGAAGACGGAAAAACTACTGCTTTCCTAGCTGACTGGACTAACTTCTACTACGCATATGGACTTCTTGCTGGTAATGGTGCCTACGTGTTTGGACAAAACGGTAAAGACCCTAAAGATATTGGTCTTGCTAACGATGGTGCTATTGCAGGTATCAACTACGCTAAAACTTGGTATGACAAATGGCCTAAAGGTATGCAAGATACTGAAGGTGCTGGAAACTTGATCCAAACTCAATTCCAAGAAGGTAAAACAGCTGCTATCATTGATGGACCTTGGAAAGCTCAAGCATTCAAAGATGCTAAAGTAAACTACGGTGTTGCAACTATCCCAACTCTTCCAAACGGTAAAAACTACGCAGCCTTTGGTGGTGGTAAAGCTTGGATCATCCCATCAAGCACTAAGAACCTTGAAGGAGCTCAAAAATTCGTAGACTTCCTTGTTTCAACTGACCAACAAAAAGCATTCTACGATGCAACAAACGAAATCCCAGCTAACACTGAAGCTCGTACTTACGCTGAAGGTAAAAATGATGAGTTGACTACTGCTGTTATCAAACAGTTCAAGAACGCTCAACCAATGCCAAACATCTCTCAAATGTCAACAGTTTGGGACCCAGCTAAAACAATGCTCTTTGACGCTGTAAGCGGTAAGAAAGATGCTAAAACAGCTGCAAATGATGCTGTAACATTGATCAAAGAAACAATCCAACAAAAATTTGGTAACTAATTGATTGATTCAAGGGGGATTTAAAACTTATCCCCCTTGATTTTTAGATATTAACAGAACTCAGCTTGACGTTCACATCTTATGAAAGGAGCACTCATGGAACAACAACCAAGAAAAGCAGCCTTGCTTTCATTGATTCCTGGGTTGGGGCAAATCTATAACAAACAAAAAGCCAAAGGTTTTATCTTCCTTGCTGTAACATTAGCTTTTGTCCTCTATTTTATAGTACTTGCAGCACCTGAATTGAGCAACTTGATCACACTCGGTGAAAAACCTGGCCGTGACAACTCTCTCTTTATGTTGATTCGTGGTGCATTTCACTCTATTTTTGTAATTGTTTATCTAGCATTTTATATTCTCAATATTAAAGATGCTCATACCATTGCAAAACGTATCAATAATGGCATTCCTGTCCCATTGACACTTAAGGATATGATTAAAGGTATCTATGAAAATGGATTCCCATACTTGCTCATTATCCCATCTTACGTTGCCATGACATTTGCCATCATCTTCCCAGTTATTGTAACCTTGATGATTGCCTTTACTAACTATGATTTCCAACATCTACCACCAAATAAACTCTTGGACTGGGTTGGATTGACCAACTTCACAAATATCTGGAGCTTGAGTACCTTCCGTTCAGCCTTTGGCGCCGTTCTTTCTTGGACTATTATCTGGGCTTTGTCTGCATCAACTTTACAGATTGTAATCGGTATCTTCACAGCTATTATTGCTAACCAACCATTCATCAAAGGGAAACGTATCTTTGGTGTTATCTTCCTTCTGCCTTGGGCAGTTCCAGCCTTCATCACTATCTTGACATTCTCAAACATGTTTAACGATAGTGTTGGTGCTATCAATACTCAAGTTTTGCCACTTTTTGCTAAAGTTCTTCCATTCCTCGACGGGGCACTCATCCCTTGGAAAACAGACCCTACTTGGACTAAGGTTGCCTTGATTATGATGCAAGGTTGGCTTGGATTCCCTTATATCTATGTCCTTACTCTCGGTATCCTACAGTCTATTCCAAACGACTTGTATGAAGCAGCTTATATCGACGGTGCAAACGCTTGGCAAAAATTCCGCAACATCACTTTCCCAATGATCTTGGCTGTTGCGGCACCTACTTTGATTAGCCAATACACCTTCAACTTCAACAACTTCTCTATCATGTACCTCTTCAATGGTGGTGGTCCTGGTAGTGTCGGTGGTGGAGCTGGTTCAACCGATATCTTGATCTCATGGATTTACCGTTTGACAACAGGTACTGCTCCACAATACTCTATGGCTGCTGCCGTTACCTTGATTATTTCAATCATTGTCATCTCTATTTCTATGATTGCCTTCAAGAAACTACACG
The DNA here is from genome assembly GCF_023115445.1 of Streptococcus sp. oral taxon 431. Classification (GTDB taxonomy): domain Bacteria; phylum Bacillota; class Bacilli; order Lactobacillales; family Streptococcaceae; genus Streptococcus. Next base: position 112,473 of record NZ_JALDUI010000002.1, read on the forward strand.
CATTTGATATGGAGGACGTCTAAGATGAATAACTCAATCAAACTAAAACGTAGACTGACTCAAACCCTCACTTACCTCTACTTGATCGGACTTTCAATCGTCATTATCTATCCTCTTTTAATCACGATTATGTCTGCCTTCAAGGCTGGTAACGTTGTGGCCTTTAAACTCGACAGCAATGTCAACTTTAGTCTTGATAACTTCAAAGGGCTCTTTACAGAAACCTTGTACGGGACATGGTACCTTAATACTTTGATCATCGCTTTGATCACTATGGTCGTTCAGACAAGTATTATCGTGCTTGCTGGTTATGCCTACAGCCGTTACAATTTCTTGGCTCGTAAACAAAGTTTGGTCTTCTTCTTGATTATCCAAATGGTGCCAACAATGGCCGCTTTGACTGCCTTCTTCGTTATGGCCCTTATGTTGAATGCCCTTAACCATAGCTGGTTCCTCATCTTCCTATATGTCGGTGGTGGTATCCCTATGAATGCTTGGTTGATGAAAGGTTACTTTGACACCGTGCCAATGTCTCTCGATGAATCTGCAAAACTGGATGGTGCAGGACACTTCCGCCGCTTCTGGCAAATCGTTCTCCCTCTCGTTCGCCCAATGGTTGCGGTACAAGCACTCTGGGCCTTCATGGGACCTTTCGGAGACTACATCCTCTCTAGTTTCTTGCTTCGTGAGAAAGAATACTTTACAGTTGCCGTTGGTCTCCAAACCTTCGTCAACAATGCGAAGAACTTGAAGATTGCCTACTTCTCAGCAGGTGCTATCCTCATCGCTCTTCCAATCTGTACACTCTTCTTCTTCTTACAAAAGAACTTCGTTTCAGGACTTACAAGCGGTGGCGACAAGGGGTAATATACCCCCGCCACCCTTTTTCATTGTTAATACTCTTCTAAAATCAAATTCAAACCGCGTCAACGTCGCCTTGCCGTACTCAAGTACAGCCTTTGGCTAGTTTTCTAGTTTGCTCTTTGATTTTCATTGAGTATAAACTAATGCTGATATAGTCTGATGAGAAACAAGAGATTATTAAGAATCTCCTCATTGTTAGTTGATAAATTTTATTAATAATCTACTTTCAACAAGGATTCGTCTCCCCTGCTTGAAATAAAACACATTTCTCTATATAATACTCGTATAGAAAAATGCCTATAGAAAGAGATTTATGTTATCATATCCATTTTCTTATTTTAATAGTACCTGGGGATTCCGTAAGCCCCTATCTCAACGTTTTGGTCTCAACTGGTTTCAACTGATTTTTACCAGCATTTTCCTGATCAGCTTGTCTATGGTCCCTATTGCCATCCAAAACAGTTCTCAGGAAACTTATCCTTTAGAAACTTTCATCGATGATGTCTACACTCCTTTGACGGATAGTGTAGTTCAGGATTTGGCTGCCAATGCTAAGATTGTAGATGGTAAGTTGAGCTATACGGGTTCAACCCCTCATCAAGCTTCTGTTCAAATCGGAGACGCTTCTAGTTCAGACTTTCCTGAGGAATTACTTCTTAACTTTGAACCTGAGCAACTCGTCATCAGTAAGCAAGGAAAAGAATTGACTAGCATTCGCTATCATGCGATCACGACTGAGAGCTTCCAAAGCAAGGAAAGCTTAACACAAGCCATTTCTAAAGACTGGTATCAACAGAATCGCGTCTATATTAGTCTCTTTCTTGTGCTAGGTTCTAGCTTCCTCTTTGGACTTAATTTTTTTATTGTTGCTTTAGGTGCTAGCCTCTTGCTCTACTTCACGAAAAAATCACGTCTCTTTTCATTTAAAACTTATAAAGAGTGCTATCATTTCATTTTGAACTGTTTAGGATTACCAACCTTACTTGCCATGATTCTCGGTCTCCTAGGCCAAAATATGGCAACTTTAATTACTGTTCAAAACATTTTATTTGTTCTATACCTGGTCACTATCTTTTACAAAACGCATTTCCGTGATCCAGACTACCATAAGTAGGAGATTATTATGCCTGTTACGATTAAAGACGTGGCCAAGGCTGCAGGGGTTTCACCCTCAACCGTAACCCGTGTTATTCAAAATAAATCAACCATTAGCGATGAGACTAAAAAACGAGTTCGAAAGACAATGAAAGAGCTCAATTATCATCCTAACCTCAATGCCCGAAGCTTGGTTAGTAGTTATACTCAGGTCATTGGTTTAGTTCTTCCAGACGACTCCGATGCCTTCTATCAAAATCCTTTCTTTCCTTCTGTTCTACGTGGTATTGCACAAGTTGCTTCAGAAAATCACTATGCCATCCAAATTGCAACTGGAAAAGATGAAAAAGAACGCTTAAATGCAATTTCACAGATGGTCTATGGAAAGCGTGTAGACGGTCTTATCTTCTTGTATGCCCAAGAAAATGATCCCTTGGTAAAATTAGTTTCAGAAGAGCAATTTCCTTTCCTCATCCTTGGAAAATCCTTGTCCCCTTTTATTCCGCTTGTTGACAACGATAATATTCAAGCTGGTTTTGATGCGACAGAGTATTTCATCAAAAAAGGATGCAAGCGAATTGCCTTTATCGGAGGTACTAAGCGACTCTTCGTAACACTAGACCGTCTGACAGGTTACGAGCTAGCTCTAAAACAACACCAACTTCCTCTCGATACTAATCTGACTTACTTTGCTACTGAATTTCTTGAAGATAATGGTTATCGCTTTAGTAGACTTCTCTTCAAACACAATCCAAATATTGACGCTATTATTACCATTGATAGTCTCCTTGCTGCAGGGGTCTGTGATTACATCGCAAAACACCAACTGGATGTCCCTGTCCTCAGCTTCGACTCAGTCAATCCCAAGCTCAACTTGGCGGCCTATGTCGATATCAATAGTTTGGAGCTTGGTCGTGTCTCCTTTGAAACTATTCTCCAGATCATCAATGATGCTAAAAACAACAAACAAATTTGTTACCGCCAGTTGATTGCCCACAAAATCGTTGAAAAATAAAAAAGCCCAACTCTGACAATGTGTTCAAGAGTTGGGTTTTTCGTTCTATTCATTGTTATAAATAACTATTAGTAAACTAGAGCAAGGTATCACTAATGGAATTTGAAGATGTCCTGAAATCTTTAGTTTTCGACCTCGACAAATCGGCCTAGGATATGAACATTTTCTGAAACAGAAACAAAGGCTGTTGGATCAACTTGCTTCATGATTAATTTAAAATCATTGAACTCTGCACGAGTGATAACCGTAATCAAAACAGCCTTACGCTGGTGATTATAAGTTCCTTCAGCATCATGTATCATGGTTGCTCCACGGTGCAATTTATTATGGATCTTCTCAATGACGGCATCTGGATTGCTAGTAACAATCATGGCCTGCATGCGTTTTTGCTTGGTGAAAACTGCATCTGTCACACGACTTGAGACAAAGATGGTAATCATAGAATAAAGGGCATATTTCCAACCAAAGGTCACTCCTGCAATCAACATGATTGTACCATTGACCAAGAAAGAGATACTTCCGACGTTACGACCAGTCTTCTTACGAATGGTTAAGCTGACAATGTCTGTTCCACCACTGGAGATGTTATGACGTAAAGCAAAGCCGATCCCCAGTCCCATGACAACACCCCCAAAAAGGGCATTGATGATGGGATCCTCTGTTAAGACCACCACAGGCACAAACTGGATAAAGAGCGAGCTCATGGATACCGTGATAAAGGTAAAAATCGTGAACTTATGCCCAATTTGATACCAAGCCAAAATCATGAGAGGAATATTGATGGCATAAAATGCTACTGAAATCGGGAAATGAAAACCAAACCAGTGGTTACTAAGGGCAGAAATAATCTGGGCCAAACCTGTCGCACCACTTGAATAAACGTGCCCTGGTTGGAAAAAGAAATTTACGGCTACTGCTGATAGAAAACCATATACCAGAGAAGCTGAGATTTTTTCATCGTATTTTTCTCGAGAAATACTTTGTAAAACACGCAAAATCTTTACTCGATAAGCAAAGCGGCGAAGATAATGGTACCACTTTTTAGTTAGTTTCGTTTGTTTCATCTTGTTCTACTTGTAGATTAAGTTCCTCTAGTTGTTTAAGAGCTACTATTGATGGTGCTTGCGTCATTGGGTCGCTAGCCTTGTTATTCTTAGGAAAGGCAATGACTTCACGGATATTATCTTCGCCTGCTAAGAGCATTACAAAGCGGTCAAGTCCAATAGCCAAGCCACCGTGTGGTGGGAATCCATAATCCATGGCTTCCAAAAGGAATCCAAACTGGTCATTTGCTTCTTCTGCTGAGAATCCAAGGGCCTTGAACATACGTTCTTGGAGTTCTTTTTGGTTGATACGAAGGCTACCACCACCAAGTTCATAACCGTTCAAGACGATGTCGTAGGCAATGGCACGAACCTTAGCCAAATCACCTTCAAGCTCATGAGCAGTTTCTGCTTGAGGAAGGGTAAATGGATGGTGGGCACTCATATAACGGCCTTCTTCTTCTGACCATTCAAACATTGGCCAGTCAACAACCCAAAGGAAGTTGAACTTGTCAGTATCAATCAAGCTAAGTTCTTTAGCAATACGTCCACGAAGGGCACCAAGTGTTGCATTGGCTACTTCAAGCGTATCTGCTACAAAGAGAACCAAGTCCTTATCTTCAAGACCAAGTGCTGTTGTCAAATCTGCCTGAACGCCAGTCAAGAATTTCGCAACTGGTCCATTTAATTCTCCATCAACTACCTTGACCCAAGCAAGACCTTTAGCACCATACTGTTTAGCTACTTCAGTCATCTTGTCAATATCTTTACGTGAATAGTTGTCCGCAGCTCCTTTGACCACAATGGCTTTTACAGCAGGTGCTTCTGAAAAGACTTTAAAGTCCACACCTTTGACCACTTCTGTCAAGTCCTGAAGCAACATGTCAAAACGCGTATCAGGTTTGTCAGAACCATAAAGAGCCATAGCGTCATCGTATTTCATACGAGGGAATGGCAGCGTTACTTCAATCCCTTTTGTTTCCTTCATCACGCGCGCAATCAAGCCTTCTGTGATATCTTGGATTTCTTGCTCAGTAAGGAATGAAGTTTCCAAGTCGACCTGTGTAAACTCAGGTTGACGGTCTCCACGTAAATCTTCATCGCGGAAACATTTGACGATTTGGTAGTAACGGTCAAATCCCGCATTCATTAACAACTGTTTGGTAATCTGCGGACTTTGAGGAAGGGCATAAAAATGCCCTTTATTGACACGAGAAGGCACCAAATAGTCACGCGCCCCTTCTGGTGTTGACTTAGAAAGGAATGGCGTTTCCACATCGATAAATTCCAACTCATCCAAGTAGTTACGGATAGAATGTGTCACCTTAGCACGCAGTTTAAGATTTTCCAACATTTCTGGACGACGAAGGTCAAGGTAGCGGTAACGTAGACGCGTATCGTCGTTTGCCTCAATGCCATCCTTAATCTCAAATGGTGTTGTTTTGGCTGTGTTAAGCACTGTAAGAGCTGTTACATTCAGCTCAACCGTTCCAGTCGCCAACTTGTCATTGGCCTGCTCACGTGCAGCAACCTGACCAGTCACCTCGATGACAAATTCACTACGAAGGCTTTCAGCTGTTGCCATCACCTCTGCAGATACTTTTTCTGGGTTGATAACCAACTGCATGATTCCTTCACGGTCACGAAGATCGATAAAAATCAAACCACCAAGGTCACGACGACGGCCAACCCAGCCTTTCAAGGTAATTTCTTGTCCGATGTGCTCCTCACGAACACGACCAGCATACATACTACGTTTCATTGTTTCTCTCCTCTTTTATTCTGTTACTATTTTACCATAAAAGCGCAGGCTCTTCATGAAAATCATCAGAAAAGTTGAGAAGAATCCTGCTATAAATGAAAAAATCCAGCAAAGTCATTCGCTGGATCTTATTTTACTTGGTATTTCTTTATTTTTTTCGCTTTGCAGCAATCTCTGCAGCCTTTTTAGGGAGAACAATCTCCGTTGCATAGGCTGTTGCAAATCTCATAATACCTGCAATTGGTGCAAAGATAACTGCTAGATAGTTATAAAAGAAATCCCCTTTAAAAGCATAGGCAAGCGCTCCAATAATGAAGAAGAGAACAACTGCCTGAATCACTGCTAATAATATCACTCGTTTCATGACTTCCTCCTGAGTCTATTATAGCATCATTATCATGACAAATGAAATTAAATTGTTCAAGGCATGCAATCCCATACTATAAGCCAGACCACCTTTGCTGATATAAGCCAATCCCAAACTAAAACCAAGTGAAGCATAAACTAGAAATTGTTGAGGAGTGCCAGGGAAATGAACAAGAGCAAAAATGATACTACTTACAAGTAGGAAGAGAGCTGTCTGCTTGACATTATCCTGTTGAGGGAAGACATAACGAGCTAGCATACCTCTAAAGGTTAACTCTTCTGTCAGGGGCGCAAAGACAACTATCATGAAGAAAGCGAAGAGAGGTTGATTATGAGTCAATTGTTCTGCCGTCTGTTGATTGACTGATGGATCATTTGGCAAAAAGAATTGGGCAACAATGACAAGGGCCCATACCAAGGCAGGCAACCAGATGTATTTGTTGAGGGCTGTTTTTTCAATCGTAACGGTTCCTGTCTTATACCACTTGTATGTTAAGAATGTAAATGCTCCTGCCAAGAGAATATAAAGCGGAAGAACACCGATTATAGGTGCACCTAAGCTAAGAGTAATCAGAGGTAATGCCTGAATAAAACCGTAGATAAACAAAAATGATAAGAAAGCAAGAACAAACCAGCCAATGTTTTTAAGTAATTTCATAAAAGACTCCTATTTAAAATAACGTTTTGTTTTTCTTAATTGTGCGATAGTTATATAAAAATGAATGACGACTAAAAGAACTAAGGCAACCACTTGTATTTCTCGTAAAACAACTGATAATACTATCAATAAAAAATAGAGTGATGGCAGTAAAATCTGATTCAACCTAAACAGAGTTAAATAGGCACTCTCCATCTCTGCCTGCTTTTCTCCCTCATCATAACTGTTAAGATAGGTTAAAATATCTTTTGGAGTGTAATAAGCAGACAGTTTATAGTGTCGAACGATAAAAATAGTTCGCAACAAGTAATTGGCAACAATAATGTATAAGCATAATAGAATAAGAGTAGGAAGAATTAGCAAGGTATTTTTAAATATCGGAGAAATTAGTATGATCCCACTGGTCATCATTGCTATCATCAAAACATTTGAAGAAACTGAACCATAATCTAAGTAACGATAAGCTCTTACATAGGTTTGGTTACTATCTTCTTCCTCTGTCGCCCTTTGATAAAGAGTATAAACTTCGCGACTTTTACCAAGATAATACATGGCTAAAACGAAGGAAAGTCCTCCAATAACAAGAGCGATTCCATAAATAGTAGGTAAGACTTGTTCCATTTGAATCTGTTCAACTATCCCTCTAAGAGTGTAGGCAAAGGCTACTACAAAAGCACTTAACATACACATTACTACTCTCAACCATCTACGATTATTATTCATTTTCTGACCTCTATCTAAACTAGCCAATAACCTTAAGTAGTTTCAGTGATCTTTCCTATTTGAAATAGCGTTTTACCATAGGTAACTGCATCACATTGATATAAATATGGATTGTTCCTACGAGCAAGAAGGCTAGTAACTGAATCTCTCCTGTCAGTAAAGAAAAGAGAGCAATCAGAAAGTACAAAGCTGGCAAGACATACTGATGTAATTGGAATAAAATCCGAAAACTCTGTTCCAAATTAGCCTGGCGCTCCCCTTCATCGTAAGAATTGACATAATCTAAGATATCCTTTGGCATAGAGAAAAATACCATATCAAACTGGCGAACAATCGCAATGGTTTTATAAAAATATTTTTGAGCATTAAAAATCAACACTAATCCCAAAAAAGAAAGAGATAAGGTTATATTGCTTCTATTTAGTATAACCACTTCACTTGCTGAAATGAAGAGAGCCAATAAAATCGCTACGTTTGTAATATTAAAAGCAATGTTACCAAACTCAAGATTCCGGTACATTTGCACATAATAGGTTTCATTCAGGTCATCATCCATCTCCTCTTGATACAAGGAATGAAATTTTCTGCTTTTCTTTAAGAAATTGAACGTCAAAAGAATGCTAATGAAACCTAACAGTAAACAAATAGTTGATATCCAGGGTATCAAGACTTTTACATCTAAAATAACTTCGTAGGATTCGGCACCGGCCTTATACATCCCTACAAAACCGCCCAAGAAACCTCCAAAGACAACAGACATTAAAAATAACAAGCCACCTTTCTTATTCTTTTTCATATTCATTCTCCTTTTTCACTTGCTAAATTGTTTACTTTCTTTTCAATCCAGTCAACGACTGGGATAAGAGCAAAGTAGGTCCAAATAAATTGGTTGCTTTGATATGGATTAAACCAGCCTAGGTCCATCCCAATCAGTAGAAATACGCTGACTAATAAAGCTAGGGCAACTACATAATAAATCACTTTATACTTGTTCATCATTTTTCTCCTTTTTCTTCAACCGATTGAAAATGGACAAGAGGGCTAAATTAAGCCAAAACAAATACTTACTTTCATCAAAATAAAACCACCCCAGTAATGTTCCAATCATAGCGAAAGCACTCACAATGAGGGCAAGAACACTCATGTAATAAATCACTTTAAACTTATTCATCACTCATCCTCCTCTAAGCGAAATACCGATTCGACTGTTTCGTTGAAAATTTGAGATATTTTCAGGGCAATGATAATGGACGGGGTGTATTCGTCCCGTTCTAATAGGCTAATGGTCTGCCTGGACACGCCTGCTAGCTTGGCCAGTTCAGTTTGATTAAGGCCATCGCGAGCCCGAAGCTCTTTTAGACGATTTTTTAGTTGCATGTTACACACCTACTCTCCGTCAAATTGAATCGTTTGGATATCCTCAATGCGTTGTAGTTTGAATTTTTCTTTTCCCTTTTTATCTACACGTCGTAGCTTGACCCATTCCTCATCAACATCCACAACTTCCCAGTTATCTGTTCCAAATAATTGTCCAACGATGACCGGCGTTCTCCCAATCAATTCTTTTAATAATTTTGACATATCTATATTTCCTTTCTGTTTTTGCTCAATTTTTTTAATTTGATTTTCTAGTTTCTTGACCTTTTGGGAATGGTAGATATAATACATAATCACAAGAGGTACAAATCCTAATGCCCACATAATCGTTCCTTGCTCCTTTTCTCTTAACTTGCTTACATTGTAACACATCTTTTTCTTTTTGACAATCATATTTGTCAAAAAGTTTATGATTTTTGTCATTTTGCAAAAGAAAACGGTCAGGAGTAAAATCCTGACCAGTTTATCTGCTATTAAAATCCTAGTTTTTCAAAGGTTTCTGAGAAGTTTTGACTGATAGCATCAAGTGACACTTGAACTTCTTCTCGAGTTTGGTTATTCTTAACTGTCACTTGTCCGCTTTCGACTTCACTCTCTCCTAGAGTGATGATAGTCTTAGCCGCAAAGACATCGGCTGACTTAAACTGAGCTTTAAGCTTGCGGTTAAGGTAATCACGCTCTGCTTTGAAACCTTGTTGGCGAAGAGCCTGTACTAATTCCAAGGCCTTAACATTTGCTCCTTCTCCCAAGACTGCGATATAGACATCTAGGGCGTTTTCGATAGGAAGTGCTACACCTTGTTTTTCAAGGACCAAAAGCAGGCGCTCTACACCAAGTCCAAAACCAAATCCAGCAGTCTCAGGGCCACCAAAATAGGCAACTAAGCCATCATAGCGACCACCCGCACAGACGGTCAAGTCATTGCCCTCGATTTCTGTGATGAACTCGAAAATCGTGTGGTTGTAGTAGTCCAGACCACGCACCATATTGGTATCAATGATGTAGTCTACACCCAGATTTTCCAACATCTGACGAACAGCATCAAAGTGAGCTTGGCTTTCTGCATCCAGGTAATCCAAGATAGATGGTGCATTCTCCACTGACACCTTGTCTTCTTTTTCCTTAGAGTCCAAGACACGGAGAGGATTTTCCTCCAAGCGACGTTGGCTATCCTTAGACAAGGTCTCCTTTAGTGGTGTCAAATAGTCAATCAAGGCCTGACGGTAGGCTGCACGGCTCTCAGGATTTCCAAGGGTGTTGAGGTGCAATTTAACACCTTGTATGCCAATTTCTTTCAAGAAGTGGGCTGCCATAGCGATCGTTTCTACATCAGTAGCTGGATTGCTAGAGCCAAAACACTCCACACCTATCTGGTGGAATTGGCGTAAACGACCTGCTTGTGGGCGCTCATAGCGGAACATTGGCCCCATGTAGTAGAACTTACTTGGTTTTTGAACCTCTGGTGCAAAGAGTTTGTTTTCCACATAAGAACGAACGACTGGAGCAGTTCCTTCTGGACGGAGGGTAATATGACGGTCTCCCTTGTCATAGAAATCATACATTTCCTTGGTTACGATATCCGTTGTGTCTCCAACAGAACGACTGATGACTTCGTAGTGCTCAAAAATTGGGGTACGTACTTCTGCGTAGTTGTAGCGTTTGAAGATTTCACGCGCAAAGCCTTCAACGTACTGCCATTTGACAGACTCAGCAGGTAAAATATCCTGCGTTCCTTTTGGTTTTTGTAATTTCATAGAGAATCCTCTTTATAACTTAATAGTCCTATTTTACCATAAATGAAGGGATTGGGACAGTCTGAAAAGAAGACGAACACCTAAATTTCATTTTTGAGATTGAGACTTGTCAGAAGAATAGCTATCAGAGAAAGACCTACGAAAAGTATCCAAGTCAACTGTATATCCCATACCGCCACCAGTGAAAAACAGGCCGTCCCCACTGGTATAGATAGAGTAAACAACAAACCTAAAAAATTACTGGTACGAGAGAGAACCTCTGGAGCAAGATTTTTCATGAGCAGAGCACTAATTTTAGGGGAAATTTTACCAGAGATATACATGGTAAAAAAGACGAAAAGCATCCCGAGCAAGACTTGGTTTAACAAATTAGATAGCCCAACTAGACTGGCTCCTAATGTAACCCACATCATCAATCTAGGCAGAGATTGCTTCCCAAAATAGTCATTTCCCGTAAGACTACTGATGATAACTGCTAATAAGGTAATCAATTGTAAGATAAACAAGGCATCCTTGTAGGAAAAATTCAGTAAGGAATGATTTAAAAGGAAGATGTTATAGATACCACCTAAGGCACCACCCAAAGCATTGATAAGCAAGATAGCAAAGAGCATAAAACCAAAGTTTTTCTGTCCACTTTTAAGAAAAACGAGACGTAAGTTTCGATAAATCGTTAAAAATTGATCTTTGATAGAAAGTTTCTCATTTTTCAGTGATTTACTATCAACAAGTGGAGTTGATAAGCTTAATTCAGCCCTTCCTAAAAAGAGAATGAGAGCTGACACTAGGAAAAATATGGCATTGATTCCCGCTACGAGCGAAAAGTTCTGTGTTGACACCCCTAATAGCCAAACTCCAAAAGCTTGGCCGCCAATAGCAGAAATATAGGTAATAAACTGGGAAAAGGAATAGGCCTCCATCAAATCTGGCTCTGCTACTTTTTCTTTAACGAGAGGCATTCGCAAGCCACCAGCAAAATCACTAGCTACATCACTAATGACATTGATGAGACAAAGGGTCGAAAAGGCAAAGAAACTAGCTTGCTGAACAACTAGGGCTGCTAGAAAAAATAAAACCGCCTGAAATAAACCGACATAGGTCATCCATTTGACCTTGTCCTTGGTATAATCTGCCCGAATGCCCACAAAAACTGTAAAAAGAGTTGGAAGCATCATCACAACATTCGCCATAGCAACGGCAACAGAAGCCTCTGGCAAAGTTGAGGCATAGACCACAAACACTAAATTAAAAATGGAAGCTCCAAAAGCATTGAAAAATCGTGATAAACTCAAAACTCTGTAAGCTTGATTTCTTAGTAATAGTTTCATATAGATTCCTCTCTTTCTCACATACTACTTTTATGGTAGCTCTAGTATAGCATCAAGAATCTTACGAGAAGACATTTTTGAATATATGCAACAGACTAAACGAACAACGAAAATGATAGAATTTGTCTAATGTTAATAAGTATCTTCATAGCCCTATCGTTTCAACTTAATTTATCTAGTTGCAGATACTCAACACTTTATAGCGCTTCTATAATAATCTGCAGATTTGCTACAACCAATCATCTCGAAAATACGGACAGCGTCCTCCATTTTTCTCTGCCCTTCCTCCGCTCTTCCTTGCCTACTATCAAGCAAACCTTCTGCCCATAGGTAGACTATTCGAAAATAGGTTTCATTTTCTTCAAAGAAGTTCTTTTCAATTTGTTTTTTGAAATAGAGGGCATTGGTAAAATCATCAACTTCAATACAGGCCATAAAAGCATTGAGGATCAGGGTGTGCATCATATTTCGATTTTTTCCAACTCCTTGCAAGAAATCTGACTTCCGCAACATTTCCCGAGTATACTTTGTCAAAAGCTGGACTGATAAAAGAGGAGAGCAGGAAGAAAAGAACGAAAGTTCATAGAGCCCCCAAATTTCAACAGAAAATAGATGATCATGTAGGACTCTTTCTTCCTCAGAGGTCAATGTAACCGTCTCATCAATGGCTTTCATATAGGATTTTATCAAAATAGCTTTGAGAATGTGTTCTTGTTTATCCTTTGAAAAAGGAAGTTGTTGATACTCTCTCTGGTATAGAGTCCGCAAAGATGTTAAATCTTGTGGGTCTATAGCCTCAAAGATTCTGTTTCTAAATTCAGAATAGGCATCCTGATGAAAACCTCTCGCCAAAAATAATAATTCTTCCATACTCGTATGAATATTCTCCAAAGCTGTGATTAACTTTGGAGCAGATATTTCACTCTGACCATTTTCAAAACGTGATAATAAGGATGCTGAAAAGCGTCCACCTGTTGCTTTTCTCAAGGAGATTTTTCTAGATTCTCGTAACTCTTTAAAAACTTTTCCTAAATTCTTCATCCTCTTACCACTCGTCTTTTATTTTTTCCTATTTTACCACATTTCCTAATAAATACTAGTTCCAAACCAGCATTTACAATCTGAGCCAGGCATGATACAATGAATAACATCAGATATACGAAGGAGAACTTATGAAAAAGAATATCTTAACAACCCTTGTAGCTGCTCTTGTTTACTTTCTCTGTATCGGAGTGGGGGTTCTACTAGGGAACCTTGTCGACCACACTGGAAATATGTTTTACGCCCCTGCCTTTTCTGCTCTTGTGGGTGGTAGCGTCTATATGATCCTTTTAGAAAAAGTGCCTCGTTTTGGAGCGATTACTACGACTGGACTTGTAATTTCTCTATTTTTCCTCGGGAGCAAGCATGGTGCTGGAGCCTTTCTGCCAGGAATTATCTGCGGACTTGTGGCAGATGGCATCGCTCACCTAGGACATTACAAGGATAAGTTCAAGAACCTTCTTTCCTTCCTAGTTTTTGCTTTTGGTACTACTGGTCCCATCCTACTCATGTGGGTGACCCCTCAAGCCTATATCGCAACTCTAGTAGCTCGTGGAAAATCTCAGGACTATATTGATCGCATCATGGTTGCTCCTAACCCTGGTACTATCCTTCTCTTTGTAGCAAGCGTCCTTATCGGTGCTCTACTCGGTGCCTTGATCGGACAAGCCCTTAGTAAGAAATTAACACATAAACAGTAACAAAAAAGCTCCTTGTCTCTAATATTTATTTGAGACAAGGGGCTTTTTTAATGAAATATTTAAAATTCACTGTAAATAAATTCTTGGATGTTTGAAAAATCTGTGACAAGAGAATAAATCACGATGCTTAAAATAACCGTGTAGAAAAACAAGGTCCACAATAGTAAACGTTGTGTGTCAGTTAGTTTCATTTGCAAATTTGTAAAGTTCTTTTTCAACTTCCATCCATCCTTTCACCCCAACGTGCATCACGTCAAATAAAAAGTAATCTTCATACTCTTTATTTCCATAGTTTAACACAGTAGCACCATGGCTTTGGGCAACATTTTCTATTTTTTTGTAAGTTTCTTCACGCATTTCTCGTGAAACACCTGTGTAATCATTCCACTTACCATTTACTGGGAGTATAATAACTTCAACTTCAATTCCCAATTCCTTAGCAACTGTCAAGAAGAGTTCCATATCTGAATACTCTGGTGACTCCAGGTAGCTCAAATCTTTATTAGAATCTTTTAATGAAGCATAGCGATCTTTCAAATAAGTATTGTAGTAGTTGTTATCCACAGCATAATCATTATTGTCTGTTTTCTTTTTAACTTCTGCTACAAACTGATCTGTCAGCTGCTCCCAATTATAGTCAGGTGTTTTATCCCCTAATGAAGGATAATCTGATTTGGCATGATTTTCATAGAATTTTCGTTTAAGCTTAAAGGAATAAACCGCATTGTCAAGTTCCAATAATTTTTTATCAATGATTGTCCCTTTTCCATCTATGAAATAACTTTTATACTTTTTATAGACATCGTTCTGTTGTTTATTCCCTTTGGTAATCTCAATAATGCGATTGATTAGTTTTTCTTTGGTTTCCTTACTGATTTTCTCATTATCTAGCATGTGGAAAATATGTTCCTGAGAAGCCTTATTTAAAAAAGCATCTTGATGAGTCCCATCCTTTTCGAACCATTGAACAGACTCTACAATGGCTACTTTTCGCTTACTCATAGCCCCCTCAATCGAGCTCAAGGTTGTAGCTTGAATGATATTTTGAGAATAACTAGTTCCTATCTGCATGATATTAAAATCATTGTAGTTAAAAATTTTATTGGGATGGTAATCCTCATTTATCGTCGCAACTAACTCTGAGGAACCCAGTAGAACTAGTGTGTTGGGAGTGATATTATTTGTTAGAATATCTCTACTTTTATACTTTTCATAAGAAGTGCTGTAGCGAATACTATTGTCCTTGACTTTATAATAATCATCAACCTTCTTAACATATGTCACATTTAAAAGGGCAAGTGTCGCAATTACGAGCACAAGCGATAGTAAAAATGCTTTTAACTTAATCATCTCGTTTTGTCCAATCTCCTTGATTTAGCAGATTTCTTTAAATTTCTTTATCTACTTAAAATTGTCCTGATTATCTTATAAGGTTCACCTGAAAAGATAAAGAAACCAACCATAACTAAATTCATGGTCACAAACCAACTTATTAGCTTGTACCAAGTTTTATTTTTATGTTTCTTATAAAAAGTGCTTTTCTTTTGATAAATTTCAAATCCAGACATCAAGATTCCATGGTAAAAACCATAAGCGATGTAGCTGATACTAATTCCATGCCAAAATCCCATGACCAGCATATTGACCATATAGGCATAGGCTGCATTGTGCAATCTATTCTTAAACCATTTTTTTCTGATAACCTGCATCAAAACTCTTGAAAATACAAAATCTCTCAACCAAGTTGACAAGGTAATGTGCCATCTAGTCCAGAAATCCTTGATATCAACACTCAAGAAAGGTTTATTGAAATTCATCGGTGTCTGAATGCCCAAAATATTACTGCTCCCAACAGCCATCAAACTATAACCCGCAAAGTCAAAGAACAGATAGAATGTATACAAGTACATATATTTGAGTGAGTAGACAACTGTACCAGTATTGCTTAGAGCAAGTAGCATCTGGTAAACATAGGTTGATAGAACCACCTTGTAGAGAAGGCCTAGAACAATGCGATAAATACCATCACCTGCTAACTCTAGGTAGTCTTTTCTAGGCATGACTTCATTGATCTCTTTTAGAAATCTTCTGCTACGATCGATTGGTCCCGAACTAACTGTAGGGAAAAAGAGTAGAAACTGAAGATAATCTTTTACACTGATTTTTTCTTTGATTAAACCATCCGATATTTCCAGCATGATTTGGATAGTTTTAAAGGACATATAAGAAATCCCAATAAAAGCCAACAAATGTAGCTGGGTTATGGCAAAGACTTTATTGACTACTAAAGGTAAAATGGATAACATAACCAGTGGTTTCAACCGTTTTGAATCCATTTTTTGTGCTATGAAAACTAGGACATATTGGTAGATGATGAAAGCCAATAGATAAACAACCATGACTTTACTCTTACCATAGATGGCTCCTGCAAATAAAATTGACAGACTTAAAATATAATAATCCTTACGCTTGCCAAAATAGTTTAAAATAAAACCAATCAATAAGACTACAAACAATAGAAGGAAAAACTCATTCCCCTCAAAATAATTCATACTAGCCAAACTCCTTTATCATTTCATAATTCTCTACAGATAGATTACTACCTTAGTCATATCGAAATATGCTTTCTCATTATACCATACTTCCAAAGGTTTATTCCACTTGAATAACAAATATAGTTTATAAAAAGAGCCACACGGCTCTCAGTAGGTAGACAAGCCCTTTCGGTAATTAAAGGAGCTTAGTTACTACATCTTGAAAACTCTTAGAAATGCTGAAACATGCTATTTTTAAGAGTTTTTTTATTTTCTCTAATAAAAGAAAAAGATTGAAGAAAATTGTCCACAACGGACTTTTTCTTCAATCTGAGAGCCACTTAGCTCTTTTTTTATTTATGACTTAATTTCTTGGTCAAGAAGTCTCCCAAGAACTGAATTGTAAAGATAATCAGGATAATGATGAGAGTCGCAAGGACTGTCACATCATGATTGAAACGGTTAAATCCATAGGCGATAGCTACGTTACCGATACCACCTGCTCCGACCGCTCCCGCCATAGCTGTTTCACCAACTAGTGAGATCAAGGTCACAGTTGTCACACGGATCAAGTCTGGTAGACCTTCTGATAGGTAAACACCTACGATGTCCCAGAAAGTAGCTCCGCTAGCTTGAGCTGCCTCGATGACACCACCATCTAGCTCTGCCAATACCACCTGTACCTGACGAGCAAAGAAGGCAAAGACTGCAAAAGATAGGGGTACAATAGCCGCATTTGGTCCGATACTTGTCCCTACGATTAGATGAGAGAAGGGTGACAAGACAGCCAAGAGAATGATAAATGGCACCGCACGGAAGATAGAGGTAATCTTGTCTAAAATCCAGAAAACAACTTTATTTTCCAAGACACCACCTGGAGCTGTCAAGACAAGGAAAAGCCCTGCAACCAGCCCTAGGAAACCTCCGATGAGGAAGGAAAGAACCGTCATATAAAGAGTCAAGTAGATTGCCGTTCCCCAGCCAGCCTGACCAGACCAACCCATCTTGTAGACGTTTGGTAAGTATGCTTTAATCAATTCTGCCATCTTACTGTCCTCCCTTCAATACTTTTAGTTGCACACCTGCCTGACGGATGGCATCTTGAGCGCTTGTCAAGGCTTCTTTTTCCCCTGACAGAACAACCACAAGTTCACCGACAGGAGTGCCGTCCAAAATTTCAATATTTCCATAAAGAATATTGGCTGTTACTTGGTAATGTTTGTACAATTCATTCAAAAGCGGCTCATCTGTAGAAGCGCCTGCATACTTGAGTTGTACCAAAATGCTGTTTTCAGATAAGTGCTCTACAATTTCTTGTTTCTCAATCTTGACCATAGCTTCATCGATACCTGTCGCAGTCGAGATAAAGTCCTGAGTCAATGGCTGCTTAGGATCTGAGAAGATTTCAAGAACGCTACCTTCTTCAATCAAGCGGCCATCCTGCATCACTGCCACACGGTTAGCAATATCTTTGACAATCTGCATCTCGTGTGTAATCAAGACAATGGTCAAACCTAGTTTACGGTTCAATTCTTGCAAGAGTGACAAGATTTGTTTCGTTGTCTTTGGATCAAGAGCTGAAGTTGACTCGTCTGAAATCAAGATTTTTGGATCATTGGCCAAGGCACGCGCAATAGCCACACGTTGTTTTTGACCTCCAGATAGTTGTGAAGGATAGTTTTCGGCACGGTCAGCCAAGCCCACCAAGTCGAGCAATTTAGCTACTTTAGCCTTCTTTTCTTCCTTGCTGAGCCCAGAGTGTTTGAGGGCAAAGGCTACGTTTTCCTCTGCTGTCTTTTGGCTCATGAGGTTGAAATGCTGGAAAATCATTCCAATATCTTGACGTTTACGACGCAACTGCTCTGCCGTCAAGGTCACCTTGCCATCAAAAATCACATCGTCATCAATAGTAATTTTGCCTGCAGATGGTTTTTGCAAGAGGTTAATCACCCGCACAAGGGTTGATTTCCCTGCTCCAGAATATCCAACGATTCCATAGATATCCCCTTCTTGGATGTGAATGGTCACATCCTTGACCGCTGTGATAGTTCTCTTCTTTTGGTGAAAAGTCACATCGATCTGATCTAACTTGATAATATCTCTACTCATAGCTTCTAATCAGCTCCTCTACTAATTCAATATGGGTGTAATAATCGGCGATTCGCACGTTTTCATCTCCACCGTGATCTCGGCTATTGGCATTTCCTAGACCAAAGGCAACCATAGGTACTTCTAAAGCATCAAAGACCGTATGCATAGGTCCTGTCCCAGCTGTAGTCGGCAAGACTGATACGCCCTGTGGATAGAATTTCTTGGCTAACTCAATAACATTGAGAATAGATGGTGCACTCATATCGCTTCGATAACTCATCTCACCCAAGGTATAGTATAATTCTACCTTATCAAAGCCGTTTTTGTCTAGTTGTTTCCGGATTTTATCCAAAACATCATGCGGGTCCAATCCAGGAACCAAACGAACTTCTAGCTTGGCACTAGCCTCTGCTGGTAGAATCGTTTTAACTCCTTGCCCCTGATAACCAGACTGAATTCCTTCGATATTGAGTGCTGGTTCAAAGAAGAAACGCTTTAGAAAGGCTGTACGTTCCTCTTGTAAAAGTGGCAATTCCAAGCCATAAATCTGGCTGATTTCTTCTGGATTGCGTTGAGCATAGGTTTCAACCAAGGCTAACTCACGTTCGTTAGGCTCTTGGACCTCATCGTACAAGCCCTCAACTAAAATACGTCCATCTGCAGCTCGCAAACTGGTCAAGGCTTGAATCAGATACCATGGAGCTGACTCTACAATGCCGCCATAGCTAGAGTGGATATCCACATCGGCACTCTTGACCTTAGCATCAAAGGTTACAATTCCTTTGTTCCCACCAGAGATTTCTAGCTGTTCCAAGGCATTTTTGGTCCCTTGTTCCCAGACCAATAAATCTGCACCACGAAGCTTGTCCGCATGTTTTTCTAAATATTTGTCCAAGTCCATAGAGGCAGACTCTTCAGCTCCTTCCATGATGAAACTGATATTGACTGGTAGATCATCATGATGCTGCATGTATTTTCTAAGAGCACTCAAGCGGGCAGTGATATGTCCCTTGTCATCATCAACCCCGCGTCCATACATGATGCCATCACGGACAGAAAGCGTAAATGGATCCTCTGTCCAGACTTGGTCGCCATCCGCAGGTACGGTGTCATAGTGGTTGTAGAAAATGATAGTCTTGGCATTTGGGCGTGAACTTTTAAAATGCGCCATGACAAAGGGTGCCGTATAACTCTCATCAATCTCGACCTCTGCACCTACACGCTTGAAGATCTCGCCTAGATAACGAGCCACCTCTTTAAGGCCGACTTGTTGGGCAAAGACTGATTTTTTAGAAATCAAGGTCCGCAAAACTTCAAAGTAATGTTGCGCTACATGATCCTTTTCAAACTTTTCAATTTGTTCTTCTTGGCTAGGGAAAACCATTTTCTCTCTACCTTTCTACTAGGACTTGTACCTTTGGAATCAATACAAGTGGATGTTCCTTTTCTTTAGTCTCTATATAAAAGCAAGAGGTGGAAAAAATCTCTCCCACCTCCCTGTGTTTATTACCAAACTGGTTGATCCAAGCCGTCTGAAGTTTCTTCGATGACTTTTTTCACTTCATCAGTATGGTAAGCTGCGATAATTTTCTTGATTGCATCAGCTTTAGGTGATGATTCCCAATCTTTTTTCGCAACGATGATGTTGTACCATTGTTTTGAGTTTTCGTCAGCTTGCTCTTTAAAGAGTGCTTTCTTGTAGTCCAATTTTGCTTCTGTAACAAAAGTGTTGTTGACAACAGCCGCATCAACGGATGATAATGAACGAGCTGTTTGACTTGCGTCTAATTCAGTGATTTTCAAGTTCTTTGGATTTTCTGTGATGTTTGCGATTGTCGCAAGCGCAGTTCCTGAAACGTCCAATTTGATCAAACCAGCTGATTGAAGAAGGTAAAGAGCACGACTTTCGTTAGTAGCATCGTTAGGTACAGCGATTTCTCCGTTTGCTGGGATTTCTTCCACTTTAGTGTACTTGTTTTCTTCTCCGTTTTTACCTGAGTAAAGGCGGATTGGTGAGATATAAGTATCTGCAATCGCTACAAGGTCTTTACCGTTTTCTTTGTTCCAGTTGTTCAAGAAGTTGTAGTGTTGGAAAGCGTTCAAGTCTACTTCACCATCAGCAGTTGCTTTATTTGGTTGTGAGTAGTCTGTAAACTCTGTGAATTCCAATTTAATTCCGTCTTTTTCAACCAATTCTTGAACTTTGTCCCAGCGTGCTTCTTCTGAACCGCTACGGTTAACAGTCGCAATTTTAACTGTAGTTGCATTGTCTGCTTTCTTTTCTGAATTTCCGCAAGCTGCAAGTGCAAGGCCTGCTACTGTAGCGATAGCTGCTACGCCTAACCATTTTTTGATTTTCATGATTCGTTCTCCTTTAAAAATAATACTGTAATAGTATCTCATACTTTATTTGATTTCGCAAATTGTTATTAGATAGGCAGACATATAGTTTTAAACTATATGTCTAAAAGTTACAAAATCATCCATCTACGAGAGAATGGATGATTTACAAACTTATTTGACATCAGCTTCTGCTGGGAGGTAAGAACCACCAAAGAATTGTTGAGATAATTTTTCAAGAGTTCCGTCTTTGTATAGTTCTTGGATGCGTTTATCAACAAATGATTTCAATTCATCTTGACCTTTTGCAAGAAGTGGGTAAACGTAAGGTTGTTGGTCGCTTGGAAGTTCAATGACTTTCAAGTTGTCCAAGCCTTGGTTTTTGATAACTGTTTCTACACCGATTTTATCAAAAATCTTGTAGTCGAATTGTCCGTCGCTCAAACGTCCCATGATTTGTTGGAAGTCAGCTTTTGTGTAGTTAAGGACAGTTGGGTTATCTGCGTGTTGTTTGTTGTATTCTTCCAATTGTTTAGCTGATGTTGTTCCTTGAACGACTTCAGTAGATTTTCCACCGATATCATCAAGCGACTTGATACTGTTATCATCTTTCTTAACTACGAGAACGTTAGGGTTTTTAGCAGTTGGTGCTGCGTAAAGGTACTTTTCTGCACGTTCTTTAGTGTAGCTGATGTTGTTAACTGCCATTTGGTAACGATCAGCATCAAGACCTGCAAAGATACCTGACCATTCTGTCTTTTCAAACTTGACAGTATACTTGTCTGAGTCTTTAAAGATAGCGCGAACAACCTCAATCTCAAAACCAGTCAACTCACCGTTTTCTTCATAGTTAAATGGTTTTGGTGACGCGTTAGTTGCTACGACGATTTCTTTCTTATCAGATGTTGCTTCACCAGATGCTGCCTCTTTCTTTTCACCACCTGAGCAAGCTGCCAATACACCTGCGGCTACAAGTCCTAGGGCAGCAAGTGATGAATACTTAACGATTTTTTTCATGATATTTCCTCCAAAATAGAATACAATCTTATCTTAACAGAAAAAAAGGAATTACGCTATTATATGATTTCTATATTTGTGATAGGTTTTCTTTATGGCTGATTAAAAGACCAAACGTAGGACTGCTATCAAGACCACCCCAAAGAGAACAGTCCCTACCAGATTGCGATAGCGAAAGGCTACAAAAGCCGTTGGAAAGACTGCTAAAAAGTCTAACCACTTTATCTGCGGGAAACTTCCAACTTTTCCTGTCACCACGCTTGATAAAATCAAGGCAAAGATAATAGAAACTGGTAGAAATTTCAAAAAGCGCTCGACAATAGGCGGCAGACCCTTGTACTTGGCTAGGATGAAAGGAATCATTCTTGGAATCCAAGTCACCAAACCAGAAAAGACGATTGCCATTAAAATATACTTACTGACCATCCAAGACCACCCCCATGGTACAACCTAGCAAGGTCGCAAACAAGACAGCTAATGACTGAGACACCACCGTCAAGAGCAAAAAGAAAGATACAGCTACAACTGCTAAAATTATGAAGAGATTGCGCAAAGAAATCCGTTTTTGCATAATCTGAAACTGGGAAGTAAAAATCCCAATAAACATACCCACTAGGGCAAAATCTAAGCCAAAAATTTCTGGATTTGGTAGAAGTCCACCTAGAGCAGTTCCGACAACTGTTCCCACAAACCAAGCTACATAGCTGTTAAGGTTGTTCCCGTGCATCCACATAGGGTTAACCTTATCCGTATGCACCAACTCGCCCATCAAAACGCCGTAAGTCTCATCCGTCAAGAGACTAGACATACCAATATTTTGCCAGAGACTGGTATGACGGAAATAAGTCGATGCGTGCAAGCTCAACAAAAAGAGACGCAAATTAATCAAAAAGACCGTCATCGCAATAGCTGCTACAGGTGCTTGAACCGCAATCAGAGCCAACATGGCAAACTGGGCACTCCCAGCATAAACAAAGAGGCTCATCAAGCCCATCTCAACAGGTGTCACATAGGGCGCACCGATAATTCCACAGGCAAGGCCAATACTGACATAACCAAGGGCCGTTGGCATGGCTGCCTGCGCCCCCTCCCAAAATCCTTTTTCTTTCATCTTTCTCCTCATATTATCTTAATAAATGGGCTGAATCAGTTCCAGCCGCAACATGGACTATTATAACACATTCAGGAAAGAGAAAAAAGTCTGCTGATTGACAAGAACAGAAAAAGACTGGAAACCAGTCTCAAACATATATTATAGAAATTCTCCGCTAAATGTTTTCACGGATATTCAAGAGCATGACAAAGGAAACTAGAAGAAATAGCAATAAAACAAAGCTGACTGCCTGAGTTCCAAAGCTAGTAGCAATGGTTACCAAAGCTATTGTAAATAAGCTAGGTAAAACAACCGTAATGGCGCCGATAGAGGATTGAACTGCTCCCATTGACTCCTCAGGTATTTGTTTAAAAATGAGTTCCTGTAATCGAGGAGAGAGAATACCTGCAAAAAAGGCATCCAAGGCACTAAAGATAAGAATCCAGTCAAAACGAACTGCCACAAAACCAACTAAAAGGAGTAATTGGATAATAAGCGAGGCATATAGAGCTATTTTTATAGAAATCGTATTTTTCAGATAGCCACTTACAAGGCTTCCGACAATAAGGGCTGACAATTCCAGTGTTGATAACAAAGCGAGAGATTGACCAGTTTGTAAATTCAAAAAGGGCTGATTCCTCAAAAACAGAGTAGAAATAGGAACTGTAACATTTATCACTGCTTGACTAATAGAGATAATAAACAAAACCAAGAGCACCTTATTCATATTCCATATCAATTTCGATGATTGGACCAAATGCTGGCAAAAGGATTTTACAGAGAGCCCTTCTTGATAGCTAATAGTTTTTTCTACTTTCAAGAGGTCATTTTTTATGAAAAGAATACCTAAAAATGCGATTAAAAAGGTAAGAGCATTCAGTAAGGAAATAAACTGGATAGATAGAATAGCTAGTAAGACTCCTCCTAGAATATTACTGATTGTTTTCACTAAACTAACGGTTGACTGTTTAAATCCAATAGCTTCTGCCAGATGATCTTGCCCAATAATTCTAATGAAAATCGGAGTGAGCATGGCGCCTGAAAAATAACTCAATGTGTCAGACACGAGGTTAATCAGACAAATAAAGGCTACTAATAACAAGGAAAAGGGCTGCCCTGAAAACGATAAGGATACTATAGAGTAAAGCAAAAATTTTGCAAAACTAATGACTGTGTATTTCAAGACACGATGATGTTGAAAATCCGCCAAAACTCCCAGAAAGATTTGTAGAACTTGGGGCAGGGTTTCTGAAATCGTGATGAGTAAAATCGCCAAAGGGGCAAAAGATGCATCTGCCACATAATTCAAAAAGGCCAGATAAAAAATCGTATCCCCAAGCGTTGAAATCCACTGGTTGATAGTTAATTGCCTAAAATCTCTATTTTGAAGAAATACTTTCATCACAACTCCTTTTTAAATTCAAATGGGAATCTTTCCCCAAGAATATACCGCGATACTACTAACAACCAAAATTACAGTAACATCAAAATCTGACCAATACCATTGTAGACTATATGCAGTCCAATAGGCCAATAAATTGACTTTGTCATTCTAAATAAGACTGCAAATATAAGACCTCCACCCATATAGAAGACAAAGTCTGTCAAGACCCAACCGTGATTACTAATGTGCGAGACCCCAAATAAAACAGCGGAACCAAGTACATCTAGCCCCCATTTCTTTCCTTTTTCCAGAGCAGTCATCACTAATCCACGATAAATCATGTCTTCAAAAATGGGACCTGCAATCACAGGATAAAAGAAATACATCAAAAATGCCGTAGCTCCTGTAAAAGTAGGAGCAGCATGTTGATAAGAAATTTCATTTCGAGTAGGTGGGAAAAGAAAAAAGGTGACAAAATTCCAAGCAACAAAAGAAAGCAGAGCTAGGAAGGAATAGAAAAGATAGGATCTTTTAAACTTTCTATTGTTGATTTGTTGCCATTTCTCCGACCAAATCATAACAATCAGAGCAAATAAAACCACAAGAAAATTCAACATCATATCCGACAGATAATAAGTAAAGTCAGATAGACCAAGAGCAAAGTCGCTAGATAAAACCAGACCACTGAACTTCTGGTCAGCAATAACTAGTAGAAAAGCTATAATAAAGTAGTAGCGTGAGATTATCTTTTTCATCCTATTTTCTCCTATATTACGAAATAAAAAAAGCCCTAACCCAAACAAAGGCAAGGGCTTTAAATATCAATGACGACGATTAACAGTGGAAGAATCATGGTTAAAATATTTCTTCCAGAAATTAGTGATTGACCAAGGTGCTCCTAAGCTTACTCCAATTCCACCGCCTGGGTTAACCACAGTGTAGCCTCCTCTAACATCTTGCAACTCATCTTCTGTCAATTCCATTGTTTCTGCAAATTGTAAATTTAACATCTTTTATACTCCTTCAATTGTTTTCTTCTTGTAAACCACTTCTGCGACCTAGGATTTGCTTCAAATGTTTTACAAGGTCAGTATAACACAGAAATTGCCTTATTTTAGAAAATCGCATATTTGATATTTTTTCTTATAGAAATTTCAGATTTGCGATTTTGGTGGATTTGATTATTTCCCTGCTATAATAAAGTTATTACTAATGAGGAGGGAAGTCATATGAAGAAACAAGTTTTAAGATTATTGGCAATCATTGCTGAGATTATTATCATTTTCCCATTTCTAACTAATCGATAAGTTCTTTGTATTGTTGCAAACGCAATTCGAAGAGGGTTATCAATTGTGGATTTTCTAATACTTGCAGAGATTGGATAAAGTTTTCAATCTCTTTTTGATTGCTTCCTTTGGTTTGAAGAAAGACACTCATCTTCTTTAAAAATTGCCATAATAATTTCTCAAAAACATCATACGGACGCAGCATGCTCTCCAACTCGGCTTCAAAGATTGGAATATAGGAGAAAAGTTTGCGCTCCATGAGTTCTGATAAGATATTTAAGAGTCCTTGCTTCATATACAATCGATTATGTACCAACTCTTTAAATTCTTTGGACTTTTCAAGCAAAGAGGTTGATAAAAAAATCAGATCTTGGTTGCTCAAGAAGGGCATAGTATTGCAAAAAAGGTAGAGTTCAAACCAGGTCCAAGACTCAATAGCATAGAGGTAGGTGGTCAAAAATTCGCTATCCTCCTCTGCTAGGGGATAATTTTTATCTAAGGAATGAATGGCATCTTTGATTACAATAGCATTCAAACGACGATAGGTCTCTGCCATCTGTTCTTGCTCGACTTCCTCCAACAGTTGCTCTAAGCCAGCTATATCTTGGTGGGCAAAGCGATCCACAACCTTTCTACCAATTCGCATATGTGGAGATTCTTGATAGTTGTTGAGCTTGTGCCCAAACTCATCAAAATTCATATTGATCCCTTGGATGGCTAGTATGAGCTTATCCGCAGACAGCATAGACTGCCCTAGTTCAAACTTGGACAACTGAGAGGCTGTTAGACCATCACAAGCCACATCTGACTGCTTGAGCTTTCTCGCCAAGCGTAATTCCTTGTAAAATTCTCCCAATTCCATTCTCTCAATCATCTGACCACCTCCTATTCTGTATATATTATATCATTATTTACAATTATTTGTCAAAATATTCTGACATTTAAGAGGGCAAAAAAGCCAGCCTTAAGCTGACTCCTTATTCCATAGTATCAAAAGCAAGACTTGGTTTGGCATTGAGATCCAAGCTTGCAAAATTTTCTTTGTTCCACTCGCTGACGCTGGCATAGGCAATCATACCTGCATTGTCTCCGCAGAGGCGAAGTGGAGGGATGATGACCTTGACATCTGTAATTTCGGCTGCTAGGCGTTCTCTGAGACCTTTATTGGCTGCCACACCACCTGCCACAACTAGAGTTTTAACAGGGTATTTCTCCAAAGCATTCTTAGTTTTTGCCATAAGAATATCCAAGACAGCTGCTTGGAAGGACGCACACAAGTCCTCTGTGGACAAGCTTTCTCCCTTTTGCTCGGCATTGTGGTGAAGATTGATAAAGGCCGATTTCAAACCTGAGAATGAGAACTCCAGATTATCTTCCTTAATCATGGCACGAGGAAAATCATAAATATCCTGCCCCTGATGAGCCAACTTGTCTATCTCACGACCTGCAGGATAGGTCAAGCCCATGACACGGCCTACCTTATCATAGGCCTCCCCAACCGCATCATCTCGCGTTTCCCCAACAATCTTGTAATCACCAGCCTCAGAAACATAAACCAACTCTGTGTGTCCACCGCTGACCAAGAGGGCTAGCAAGGGAAACTCCAAAGGCTCCACACTTTGAGCTGCCATGAGGTGACCAGCCATGTGGTTAACAGGGATAAGTGGAAGTCCATGTGCCCAAGCAAAGGCCTTAGCAGCTGACAAGCCAACTAGTAAGGCTCCAACTAATCCTGGCCCATAGGTAACCGCAACAGCTGTCACGTCCTCT
The DNA here is from genome assembly GCF_023115445.1 of Streptococcus sp. oral taxon 431. GTDB lineage: Bacteria > Bacillota > Bacilli > Lactobacillales > Streptococcaceae > Streptococcus. The sequence goes on from NZ_JALDUI010000002.1 coordinate 139,715, forward strand.
TCCGTAATTCCTGCTTCTGCCAGAGCTTCCTCGATACAGGCTGTAATGACCTCGACATGGTGACGACTGGCTACTTCTGGCACTACGCCCCCGAAACGTTTGTGACTCTCAATTTGACTAGCAATGACATTGGACAAGAGCTCATCGTCGTTTTTCAAGACGGCGACACTGGTCTCATCACAGGATGTCTCAAATGCTAAAATATATCTATCCTTCATCTATTTCTCTCTTCATGATAATGGCGTCCTCGACTGGGTCATGGTAGTAGGCCTTTCGCTCAGCGATGACTGCCATCTGTTCTTTCTTGTAAAATGCTTGCGCTCGATGATTTGACCTTCTGACTTCTAGGAAAATCTCCTTACCCGTCGGCAATTGAGCAAACAAGGCCGACGCAATTCCCTGACCCTGATAGTCTCCTTTAACAGCGATTTGCAAGACTTCTGCCTCGAAAATATTTTCCTGCACAGCTAGAAATCCAATCACTTCGGCCCCATCATAAGCTAGAGCGTACCAAGTCTGGTCTTGATCCAGGTCTGCTTGGATTTGTTCCAGCGTCCAAGGACTGACTGGGTAAACAGCTGCCATAACAGCGTAGATGGTTTGAGCCAAGTCAGGCTGCTGTTGGATTCGTTTGATTTCTATCATAGGCGTTTAATGTAAGACTCACCAGACTCTGTGTGGTTCTTAAGCCAGTTTTCCTCAGCCTCAACACGTTTGAGGTAATTCGGCACAAAATCATGTAAGGAGTCTGCTTTCTTGTCCCAGGCCAAAAGAGCTAGATTGGCTGCATTCGGCAAGGTTTCTTTGAAATTAGTCCTTGGCAAGTGTTCTTGAATCTGCTCAACAAAGGCTCCAACTTCTCCGACAAAGGTTACCTGACTAGCCCCCTTGATTAGCTCAATCACTCGCTCAAAAGGCAAGTGCGCTTCTGGCATGACAGGTTTGGCATTTTTATAAAATCCTGCATACACATTGTTGCGACGCGCATCCATCAAAGGGACAACCAAACCCTCCTGTTGGCTCGGTACCAGTGCCAAGAGGCTAGACATACCAACTAACTCAATATTCAGAGTATGAGCCAAGGTCTTGGCAGTTGCTACTGCGATTCGCAAACCTGTGTAGCTACCTGGCCCCTCTGCCACCACAATTCTATCCAAATCCTTGGGTGTCAAATCCAAACTTGCCATCAAAAAATCGATAGCAGGCATCAGAGTGATACTGTGATTTTTCTTGATATTAATAGTCGTCTCGGCAAGAAGCTGCTTGTCCTCTAAAATAGCAAGAGAAAGAGCCTTACTGGACGTATCAAAAGCTAATACTTTCATAACACATTCCTATCTTTTTGTCTGCTTACTATTATACTACAAAAGCTGACGCATGGGAATTTTCTTTGTCTTGAAACAAAAATGTCCTGCCAAATTGACAGGATAAGTACTTAAGTATTCAAGCCAAAGTAAAATACAAACCAGACCACATAAGTCACAAGGAGAAGGAAAAACGAATACAGAGTCACGAAGCCAATCTTCCAAAGGAATTTGGTTTTTCGATGCTCCAGCCAAGTATACAAAACATTCCCTCCGTAAACACAGGCAACAAAAATCATAAAAGCTACCAAACGAACTCCGATAGCAAAAGAAAATAAGTTATACATAGGGCAACCTCCTTGGTATAGAAACGTCTCTGCTAACTTTATTATAGCATTTGAATCCGAGGTCTTCAAATACTTATACAAGGCAAAATGAAACGTATTTCAAGCTCCTTACTTTCATGTTTCCTGCTTTTACTAATTCCCCTTTTTATGTTATAATTGAGATAATTGTAACGAATCAAGGTCAATAAAGACAAAAAATGAACTGGAATCAAACCAGCTTCAAACTGAGCATTTTTGAATATAGCTGACCTGAAAGCAGAAAGGAAACATATGATTTACAAAGTTTTTTATCAAGAAACAAAAGACCGCAGCCCACGTCGTGAAACAACACGCTCACTCTACTTGGACATCGATGCTAGTTCAGAACTTGAAGGACGTATCGTTGCTCGCCAACTTGTAGAAGAAAACCGTCCAGAATATAATATCGAGTATATCGAACTCTTGTCTGACAAATTGCTAGACTACGAAAAAGAAACTGGCGCATTCGAAATTACGGAGTTCTAATATGGCCTACACTCTTAAACCAGAAGAAGTCGGCGTTTTTGCCATTGGTGGTCTAGGAGAAATCGGAAAAAACACATATGGTATCGAATATCAAGATGAAATCATCATCGTTGATGCAGGGATTAAATTCCCTGAGGATGACCTACTTGGTATCGACTACGTTATCCCTGATTACTCTTATATTGTAGAAAATATCGACCGCGTCAAGGCTCTCTTGATTACACACGGACACGAGGACCATATCGGAGGGATTCCTTTCTTGCTCAAGCAAGCAAACATCCCTATCTATGCTGGTCCACTGGCCCTTGCCTTAATCCGTGGAAAACTCGAAGAGCATGGACTTTTGCGCAATGCTACACTTCACGAAATCAACCACAACACGGAGTTGACCTTTAAAAACCTTAAAGCAACTTTCTTTAGAACTACTCACTCTATCCCAGAACCATTGGGAATCGTCATCCATACCCCTCAAGGGAAAATCGTTTGTACGGGAGACTTCAAGTTTGACTTTACACCAGTTGGTGAACCTGCAGACTTGCACCGTATGGCAGCCCTAGGTGAAGATGGAGTGCTTTGCTTACTCTCTGACTCGACCAATGCTGAAGTGCCAACCTTTACAAACTCTGAAAAGGTTGTCGGCCAGTCAATCATGAAGATTATCCAAGGCATCGAAGGACGTATCATCTTTGCATCCTTTGCCTCAAATATCTTCCGTCTCCAGCAAGCAACGGAAGCCGCTGTCAAGACTGGGCGTAAGATCGCTGTCTTTGGTCGCTCTATGGAAAAGGCCATTGTCAACGGAATCGAGCTTGGCTACATCAAAGCTCCTAAGGGAACCTTTATCGAACCAAATGAAATCAAAGACTATCCTGCGGGTGAGGTTCTGATTCTCTGTACAGGTAGTCAGGGCGAGCCCATGGCAGCCCTCTCTCGTATCGCTAACGGAACTCACCGTCAAGTGCAACTCCAACCTGGCGATACTGTTATCTTCTCATCTAGTCCAATTCCAGGAAACACCACTAGCGTTAACAAATTGATTAACATCATTTCTGAAGCTGGTGTTGAAGTAATCCATGGTAAGATTAACAACATCCATACATCTGGACACGGTGGTCAGCAAGAGCAAAAACTTATGCTCCGCTTGATTAAGCCAAAATACTTCATGCCTGTTCACGGTGAATACCGCATGCAGAAAGTTCACGCTGGGCTAGCGGTGGATACTGGCGTAGAGAAGGACAATATCTTTATCATGAGCAATGGTGATGTGCTTGCCCTCACTGCAAATTCTGCCCGCATCGCTGGTCATTTCAACGCTCAGGATATCTATGTCGATGGAAATCGTATCGGTGAAATCGGCGCTGCTGTCCTCAAAGATCGTCGTGATTTATCTGAAGACGGTGTCGTTCTAGCTGTCGCAACCGTTGACTTCAAGTCTCAGATGATTCTATCTGGACCAGATATTCTCAGCCGTGGATTTGTCTACATGAGAGAGTCTGGCGACTTGATTCGCCAAAGCCAACGTATCCTTTTCAATGCTATTCGTATCGCATTGAAAAACAAAGATGCCAGCATCCAATCTGTCAATGGCGCCATCGTAAACGCTATTCGACCATTCCTTTATGAAAATACCGAACGTGAACCAATTATCATTCCGATGATTCTCACACCAGATGAAGAATCATAACCACCCGTCTAACGGGTGGTTTGCACCAGGGCTATAAGCCCAAATTACCAGCCAGCGCCTAAAGACGCTGGCTTTCACGTTGTTCAAGCCTTATTGCATTTGACTCGTCACAAGCCTCTCAAAGAGGCAGATGTACTACTTGCCACTATCCCTAAAGGGATCTTCATATTCTTTTACACTCAACTTATCTAAAGCAATATCTTTTCGCTCTTGTTCCTGAATGTATTTCTTTATTGTGGCTTATTGAGGTCAACTGTACTCACATAATATCCCTCTACCCAAAAATGTCGATTTCCAAACTTATATTTCAGATTTGCGTGTTTATCGAACATCATTAGAGCGCTTTTACCTTTTAAATATCCCATGAAACTTGAAATACTAATTCTAGGTGGAATACTTACAAACATATGAACATGATCTGGCATTAAATGGCCCTCGATAATCTCAACACCTTTATAACTACATAATCTATGGAATATTTCTCCCAAACTACTTCGATATTGATTATAGATCTCTTTTCGTCTATACTTAGGGGTGAACACAATGTGATATTTACACATCCATTTTATGTGTGATAAACTATGTGCTTTTTGAGCCATATTTTTCTCCTTTCGCTTTACAATTGGCTTGAACACCTTTATTGTATCGCGTTTGGAGTTTTTTGGTATAACCTTCGATGCGCACCCGCATAGCGGGTGGTTTTTTTGTCTCGCACCTAACGGAGCGAGACGGACTGAAAGTCACATAATAAGAAAAAATTCTCTGAAGTCCTATGTCTTCAGAGAATTTTTGTTATTTCACAACAAGTTGTGCCAAGTATTTTTCTTTAATCAACTAGTCTATAAATCCTATCGCTCTCACCGACGCTTGGTCTCAATAGCTTTTTTCACCAAAATCTGTTGATAAGCTTCCATATCTCCGTGTTCCAATGCTTCTTCTTCATGAATGGATAATCGCCATTTATAAGCCTGAATTTCCTTATCCAATAACTCCTGAGGTGCCCCAATCAGATTCAAAATAGTCAGACGCTCTTCAATACTTTTTAACGGATAAACATCTGCAAGATTAACTGTTCTCGTCACACTTGTGGAGCGTTTTCTATGAATATAAATGGCTTTATTCATATAGGCAATCTTATCTGCTTGAAGATAAACCTTATAGGTCGTATAATCGTCTTCTACCTTCTGATCCGTTGGATAGACAATATCCTTGAAAAGCTCCGCTTTATAGAGTTTTGCCCACGGAACAGTAAAACATTGACTAAGATTATGTTTTCCGTCATATTGATGATGGAACCAATCAAAAGGGCTATACACTTGTTCAAAATAGTTATCTGCACCTACATGGATTAGAAAACTTCCCTGATCTTCAATAAACTGAGTGAAATTACCAATTGCAATATCTGCATCCGTTTTTTTCAATAAATCATAAAGGCTTTGGATATGGTCTAACTCTAGCCAATCATCATTATCCACAAAGACAATGTAATCACCTGTCACAGCTTCCAAGGCACGATTACGACTGGGAAGCAACTCCTCCATTTGGCTTATGGTAAACTTTAACACGCGCATCTTGATTCTTATATCGTTGACAAATAGCTGCTGAACCATCCGTTGAGCCATCATTGATTAAAATAACTTCAAGATTTTGATAAGTTTGTTGAAGAATGCTATCTAAACATTTTCAAGATAGGCCTCTGACATATAAACAGGAACGATAACACTTATTTTTTCAATTTTTAGTCTAAGTGCTTCAAATATCGCTGGATTGATACAATCATATTCTCTTAGCCACAAACTCTTGATTATATTTCTTCCATACTAAGTTGATGATTGAAATACAAATTGTCAGCAAGTGAAATACTAAGATAAACGCTATATAGTTATGGATATCTTTATCTAGGAAGATCTACTCTAAAGCTTTCACGATACTTCCTTTATTTATCCATCATTTAAAAAAGTAACTTCAACTCTTCCCTGATCGCTAAGTACGGATTCATCTTTTGTTTATCATAAGCAGATTGATATTTTTCTGGATTTACAAGTTGAGATAATTCGTCAATCATCTCTGCTACACCATCCCTTGGAAACACATGGTCAGTAGCATAAAACTCTGGCTGGTGACACGTTTCCTTAAAAGCATAAAGGATCATGCCATTTTCAAGAGCTGTACGGCTACCATCAAGTATTTCCTGCGCATGAGAAATATCCAGATAAATGCTACACGTTTGTAAAAGTTTCTCATATATCTCTCTAGACAGGCCTGGGTAAAGATGAACATTTGCATGACAATCCAGATCTAATAAACGCCCTCCCATTACTGTTAGCGCAGCAATATGAAATTCAAAATTCGGTAGGGCAGATACAAGGACTTCAATTTGCTCTAGTTCTTGCGTATCTGTCAAAATTAAAATATGCGGACGAAACTCCCTAAAGGCGCCAAGAAAGGTTGGTAGATAAATCAGGGGAAGATTCATATTGTCTGTTTTTAATTTCAAATCTCGAGTCAGTAGTTTCCCACAACGATCTTTTAGATACGAAATATCTTCCGTGGAAAACTCTTCTCTCATATAAAATACTAACTGATTAGATGAGAGGTTAGGCATTTCCCTAAGCAAGTTTATATCTGATAACACTATGCAATCACCTGTAGATAATTGTTTATCTAAAACCAGTTTTCTTGCTTCATCAATTGAAGGAAGCCCCTGTTCCTGACCGTTTGCTTCTCGATAAAGTGCACGATCATGAGATGAAAAAAGATAGAGTTGTTCTTGACTTTCCTGACCATAAATGTCTATCTCTTTTTTCCCACCACTCCAAATTTCTCTATGAAAACAAGTTCCCGATAAATCGTAATGATCTCTTGCACAACAAACACCTTTGTTATCATACCATTCGACTAACTCCACCATTTGTGGCCACTGAGGATAACAGAAAATCTTCCCTTTTTTATTTCCTTCCGCTACGATATCACCTGTAGAAAGAACCTCCCAAAATCGAGGTAAGGGAAGTTGAGTCATGTGTAAGGGACTTGAATTTTCATGATTAGAAAAAAAACTAGTAAAAATATTGTTAATCGTTAATGGTTTCAGATCCATCCCCATGAGTTCTAAATCTTTTTTTAGGCGATCGTCATCTGAAGACCATTCCCTCGTCAGATAATAATACATCATTGCTTTTTTATTCCCATTCTCTAGTCAAAAATTCATACCATTGTTTTGTTATGCAGTCTGATAAATATTCTTCAGCCAAGCGGTAAGAGCCTTCCCTCAGCTGTTTGATTTGTTTGAAGGCTTTCTCTAAAGCTTTTGTTAAATCAACCACAATTTCCTCATCCGAACGAGCAGCAAAAGGAACTAAATAACCATTTTTACCCTCTTGAATAAAGGTCTGATTTCCATATGGTACATCTAAACCAACAAGAGCTTGTCCAGAACCAATTGCTTCTAATAAAGTTATACCAAAAGTTTCCCATTCCGAGGTAGCCAAATAAAGTTCATACTCTTTGAAACGGTTTGAAATTGTCTGATGCCCCTTAAGATGGATATAATTTTGTGCTCCTAGATTGGCAATCTCTGCTTCAATATCCTGCCATAGCATCCCTTGCCCATAGATATCTAAGTTGACGTCTGGAAAAATTTCATGAAAAGCAACGATGGCTTTGATTGCTAAGTCTAACCGTTTTCGGCGTTCAAACCGCACGGCAATCATCACAGAATAAGGTTTTCGTTCATCAGCTAATTGCAACTGTTCTAGGGCAGCTACTGGAAGAACGCGAACTTGACCAGTTTTCCCTAGTAATGCTAAATGTTTTTCCAATTCATCCTTCTGTGATTGCGTTGATACTAAAATATCATCAAATTCCTCGGCATATTGAAAAAGGTGATAGTATTCAGAATTGATCTGATCTCCCCAATAATGAATAGAGTGCACAACACAGGATAATCTTGCTTCTCCTTTTAAACGTAAAAGAGGTGATGTGAAGGGAAGATTCTCTAGACGATCAATAAATACATGATCCTCTTTACTAAACTGCAACTCTGATAAGGCTCGCTCTAAAAATTCAGACTCACTATAGAACCACTCCGATCCACACCGATAAACTGCTTCAGTATCCTCACCTGGTTCTTTCTTAATCTCTTCAAAGGCTATGGAACCATCTCTATTATGAAACAGTCGGCGAACAACTCTAGCTACTATACCAAATCCAGCATCCACTGCTGTAAAAAATTCTGTGAACAGCTTTTTCTTACCATAATGTTCTCTACGAAGTAAACGACCAAATACATAATAATCTACATAATCCACATAATCCGGTTTTAGACTGTTTTTATGTAGAATGGTAGTCACACCATCTTGTTCTTGAAAAATCACTTCACAATTATTTTCCTTATATTCAGCAGTCAGGTGTAAGAGCTGCTTCATATCATCTATACGGATCCCCAAGCTCATATCACGCTGATCTGTCAACAACATATGTGCTAATAGGATTTCTTCCTCAAGATGACCCAAAGAAAGGTAATAGTCCCATTTAAATCGAGGAGGGACCTGTGTAAAAACAAAACTGGCAGGAAGGTCCAAGTCGCGAAAAACCTTCCCACGATATGCTTGAGCAACATCTACACCATTTGGTTCTAAACCCACCATAAGATTAAAAGTGTAAAGCATTCTTTAACTCCAAACTAAACTCTAATCACAAGCATCAAAGCATGGACTCCATAAAAGAAGTGAACTAGCGAATGATTAGATTATCTACTAAAACTTTCTCATTTATCTAACGAATTGAGGTAAGCTTTAATCGCCACTACCATCGCTTCAGGAGTTTGTGAAGAAAAAATCTGACTTCCTCCTGTTGGGTCCTTACTGGTATTATCAAAAGCAAAGATCGGTTTCCCTAATTTATGAATCTCCTGAGTGATATTCATAATTTCGTTAAAATGATTGATATCCAAATAAAAATCGATTTTGCTAAGAACATTTTCAAAATTATAAGGATTGAACTGTGGATAAATGGACACATTTAAATATCGTTGTAAATCGACCACTTGGGAGGCAAAAGTTGTATGAGCCAAAATATGAAAATGAACCTCAGGTAGTGCTTTTATCAAAAACTCCAAGTGCTCCATCTCGCAAGTATTTGTAAAGATTGCAGTATGATATTTTTCTTTTTCTGTAAGCTCCTCTAAACCATGTCTGATAATCTCTTTCCGTAAGATAATATCTGACCAATCTAAAGCATAGAAGAACCACCATCTATCCCCCAAGCGATTCTTATATATAGCTGACCATGGTTTCCCGTCTGTATAATGAATAACAGAAACCACCGACTCATATTGATTCGCTTTTACATACCATCCATCTTTTTGAAAACGTGTCGCAATAGTATCCATTCCAACCATAAAATTGTAATTGACGTCTAGCTCTTTCCATTGCCCCACAAAAAATCGATTTAAAATTCCTTGATCACCAAACTCAACTTCATGGTACTGATCCGCTAATTCAAACAATTTTGTTGAAATCGAATGCTCTCTCCAATAGGCATTATTTATCAATAAAACTCCTGAATTGAAATTTGTTTGCTGCAATTCATCTCTAACTGCTGCGACTGGGCTGGCACCTAGATCTGTTTCAAAAAGACTTGTTAAATCTCCATTAACAATAATATCCGAATCAAGATATAAAACCTTATCTTCCTTCAGTATGTCTGGAATAAAGAAGCGAAAATAAGCTGCATATGATAAGTGAGCAGTTGGTAAATGATATTTCCGGAGATGATTATTAGAAATCTTTACATTTACAATTTCTGAATGAATAGCTTTCAATCGCTGATTCATAATACGAAACCATTCCGAAGGTAGATCGTCATTAAAAACATAAAATTTTATATCATCGTTATAAGCACAAACAGACTTGATAGTAGTTTCCACCTTATCCATATATCCATTATCTGCTCCAAGTACGATTGCTTTCTTCATTTTTCAATCCCTTTTATCTAACGTTTATTTTCTTTTTCTATTAACTAATAAAATCTGTCGAATTTCATCTACCATTTTTGAGGTTCTTCATGGGCGATTACTTTATCAAAGAGTTCTGCTTGATGGGCTACAATATCTAAGGGCAGCACAGTTTTTCCCTAGATCTTGATAGGTTTGATTGAGAATACTATCTAGACATTGTCGTAAGTAGTTTTCAACGTTGTAAACTGATACAATTATACTAATTTTTCTGTCATTTTTATATTTCTCTTTATACTTTTCCAAAGTTATGAAAAACGGTTCTTCAGTAGGATTCCCAATTCACTACTAGCTTTCTATAGTTTGCGGAAAAATTCTCTGATGAAAGCTGAAATATCTTTACTCATGATTTTATCCAGCCTCTCAGTAGTCAACTCCTCTGACCGGTTCCACCAATATCCTTGATTTGACCATCGGGTAACAGTTGAAAAAAGCGCTGATGTTGCTTATTTTTATGTGAAAAGATACAGAATTTTCCAGATACTGATACCATTGCTAATCTTCCCCTTATAACTTTGACCAAGAACACGAATCTTCTATAGAGAGTTTTTTTCCCAAAAATCTTTATAAAAATCTAGTATTTTTTAGTCAAAAGCCTAGATTTATTCCATTTTAATTATACCTTATTTTTAGCAAAAGAGCTATCATATAAATATATCTATTAGATATTATTGTAGCATTCAACTATCAATATAAGTCAATCATCTTTATTCAGTAAAAATATTTGATATATAGAATTATCTTCTAAACTTGAGATTATTTCCTTATTTTTCAAGAATCAAAAAACCTAGATTCTAACAGCTAGTAAATAACTAACGGTTAAAGTATAGGTTTACTCAGAAAACAATCATTATTTCACAACAAGCTCATAACGAGTTTTGCTGGTGAATGTTTCACCTGCTTTGAGGATGACTTGGTCTTTAAGGTCGCTATGAATAGCATCTGGTAAAGCTTGCGCTTCAAGAGCAATCCCATTGTGCTGAATCATTGACTGACCAGCGATGATGACACTCTCATCCACAAAGTTTGCTGTGTAGACCACAAAGCAAGGAGCCTCTGTCTTGAAGAGCAGGAAGCGACCTGAACCTTGGTCATAGAGGAAACCAGCATTGTCATGTCCTGCAGGAAGAGCAAATGGATGGTCCAAACCAGATACGAGTTTGATTTGTTCATCTTCGTCTGCAAAAATATCCTTAAGCAAAGCTCCATTGTAGATATGCTTGACCACATCACGATTAGCATCCGGTGTTTTAGCTGGCACGCCGTCTGGAGCGATTGGATAGATGCCTTCAGTGTTCAATTGGAAGACATGGCGGTCAACAGTCTGAGTGAAATCGCCTGACAGGTTAAAATAGCTATGGTTGGTTGGATTGACCAAGGTATCCTGGTCTGTCGTCACCTTGTAGCTAACTTCGTAGGCACCACTTTCTTCCAAGTTGTAGCTAATCCAGATCTTAAGATTTCCAGGGAAACCTCCAGTCCCATCTGTTCTTTCTGTGTAAAGAGTCAAACCATGGTCACTCACTTCGACTAGCTCAAACAAGTTAGAATCCCAACCAGTTGAGCCACTGTGGTTACAGTTGCTAGCATTGTTGACTTCAAGATCATAGGTCTTACCATTGAGTTCAAATGTTGCTCCTGCAATACGACCTGCCACTGGACCTACACTTGCTCCATGTTTAGGGCTATTTCCCACATAGCTTTCGAAATCGTCAAAACCTAGGATAACATTGGCAAAATTGCCAGTCTTATCTGGAGTTACATAGCGTAAAATTGTTGCTCCATAAGTCATGATTTCCAGTTGGTATCCTGCCTCCGTTTCAAAACGGTAAGCGAGGACATCCTTGCCATCAACTTTCCCAAATACACGTTCTGTGTATGCTTTCATCCTTCTCTCCTTTTTCTAATTCAATTAAGTAAACAAACCATAGAAAGCGCATTCACGTTCTATGGTTTTATTGTATGATTTACAGACACCTTTGTCAAGAAACCATAGATATTTTATTAACAAAAGTCGTTTCTTCTATTTCTGATCTATGCTTCTACACGTTCAGTCCATGAAGTAGCTGTTGTTTGAAGTACTTTATTGAGTTCATCAATGTTTTCAAATCCAGTTGTACAAAGCCATTCGCGAGCTGCTGCTTCTCCATCTTTGATGTAAGCTTCAACAGATCCAGCCCATGTTGCACGTCCACAAAGAACACCATTGAAGTTTGCGCCTGATTCGTGAGCAAAGACAAGAGTTTCTTGGAAAAGTTTAGCTGATACACCTGCACTCAAGTAGATGTAAGGAAGGTTAGTAGCTTCGTCTTGGGCTTTAAAGAAGGTAGCAGCTTCTTCACGTGTATGAACGATTTCTCCATCACCAAAGCCTTCAACGTATTTCACGTTAACTGGAACTTCTACTTTCAAGACATCGATGTTGAAACGTGGATCTGAGAAGACTTTCATAGCGCCGATAACCTTGTGTGGTTTTACTTTAGCGTATTCTGCAGAACCAGCGTCAGCAATCTTTTCATCGTAAGCAAGAATTTCAAGGAAGAATGGAATATCTTCAGCCACACACTCAGAACCAATGCGTTCGATGTAGGCTTGTTTTTGTTGATTAAGTTCGTCAGAGCTATCTACGTCATAGTAAAGCAAGAACTTAACAGCATCTGCCCCTTGTTCTTTGATACGTTTTGCAGACCAAACATCCAAGCAGTCTGGCAAGCGTTTTGTACTTGTTGTGTCGTATCCAGTTTTCTCATAAGCAAGGAGAAGACCAGCTTTTGGATCAAGAGCTTTTGTAGCTGGAAGTCCATACTCAGGGTCAAGAAGCATAGATGAAGCGTATTTAGTCAATTCATCCGCTACCAATACTTTGAGTTCTTCCATTTGAGTTACTGTTGGCTCTTCTGTTTGGTATTGAGCCATGAGGCGTTTCAAAGCACCACGTTGGTCAAAAGCAAGAGCTGAGATGATCCCATTTTCGTCTGAGAGTTTTTGCAAGCAAGCAAGTTTATTTGGGCTTAATGTTAATTTACTCATAGATTCTTCCTTATTTTTCAAATTCGTGAATAATGACACCTTGAACAACACGGTTCACTGTACCTGTAGGTGATGGTGTATCTGGTCTGTTACCAACTTTAAGTGAAGTCAAGAGAGCAAATAACTGACCATAAACGATGTAAGGGAAGACACGGTAAACATCATTCAGAACCCCACCGCACCCAAGCGCGACTTCCTTAACATTTTCAAGTCCGAAGGCTTGGTCGCTCAAGAGAACAACACATCGAGCAATTTGGTCGCCTGCAACTTCACGAACCAAGTCTAAGTCATATTTACGAGTGTAATCTGTTGTAGTACCAAATACCAAAACGACTGTATCTTCGTTGATAAGAGATTTTGGACCGTGACGGAAGCCAACTGGACTTTCATACATAGTCGCGACTTGACCAGCAGTCAATTCCAAAATTTTAAGCTGGGCTTCGTGAGCAAGTCCGAAGAATGGGCCCGCACCTAGATAAATCACTCGGTTAAAGTCTAGGTCAACCAACTCTTTGACATCTGCCACATTGTCAAGAATTTTGCGAGCTAAACTAGATAGCACGTCGAAACGTTCAGCTTTAACAGCAAAGTCTGTTGGATCAAATACCAAGAGCGCTGTCAACATCATTGAAGTGAAGCTTGAAGTCATAGCAAAGCCAGCATCGTTAGAAGCAGCTGGTTGCAAGAGCAAGAGGTTACGGTCATCACCATGCGCTTGAAGAGCCAATTTCCCTTCAGCCGCACAAGTGATGGTTACTTGATAAAGTTCATCAACCAAGGCCTTAGCCAAGTCAACTGTTGCCACACTCTCAGGTGAGTTCCCGCTACGCGCGAATGATACCAAAACAGTCGCCACATCTTTTTTCAAATAAGTTTGTGGGTTTGCTACGATATCAGTTGTCGCAATAGCATTGAAATTCCATTTACGTTCGTCATAAACTTCCTTGAAGTAAGGAACTAGAGTATCACCTACATAAGCAGAAGTTCCAGCACCAGTCAGGATAACCTTGATGTAGTCATGTTTGTCAGCAATTCCTTGTAAGAAGGCTGCAATTTCATCACGTCGTGCTTGATAAGCTTCAAAAGCTTCTTTCCAAACGTCTGGTTGTTGGTAAATTTCGCGAGTTGTGATTTCTGCCCCCAACTCAAGCAATTCTTCTTTTGTATAATCTAGCATTGAGTTCCTCTAATCTATTATTATATTGTTTTTTATTTAAAATATGGGAATGGGAGTAAGCCCCATTCCCATTTATATTCTATGAAATATGTTCTAACAGTATTTCTGTTATTACACCTTATTCATCTTCATCGTCATCGAAGCTTGCCAATAGATCATTAACTTTGACAATGCTCTCTGAAGCACGATTTTTATAATCTGCATCAGCGCCAGTTAGGCTCGCATTGATAAATTCAATGACCATCGGAAGATTCATTCCTGCATAAAGTTCAATGTCGCGACCTTCCATAATTAGACGGCTCACCACGTTACATGGTGTTCCACCAAGGAGGTCAGCAAAGACTAGGAAATCATCCAAACCTTCAACAGCAGCTTCAAATTTTGCAGTAAATTCTTCTGGCCCATCTTCTGGAAGAAGAGCTACCGCATGAATGTTGTCTTGTGGACCCATAATCATTTCTGTGCTACCTTTAAGTTCTTCACAAAAACGTCCATGGCTCACTAAAATCAATGATTTACTCATAAATTATGCGCCCATTCCAAGTACAAATTTACCGATGAATGAAAGTCCAACTGCAAGAGCAATGATGATACCGATTGCTTTAGTTGAGTTCATACCTTTCTTACCAAGCAACCAGAAGATGAATGCTGTGAAGATTGCTGGAAGCAAGCGTGGGAAGATTGAGTTCAAGATATCTTGGAAGTCAATCATTTTCTCACCGATTGGTAATTTGTATGAAATTTCAAAGTTGATCATTGTTGCTACAAGAGCACCCATCATGAAGACACCAAGTACAGATGCAGCTTCAATCAAAGCTGTCAAAGTGCTTTGCATGTTGTTGATAAGGTTAACCCCTTCTTTGTAAGCAAATTCCAACTGTTTCCAACGGAAGATGTCATACGCTACTGCAACTGCGATCCAAAGGAAGATACCCCAAGGTTGACCAGCGATAGCCATTGTTGCAGCGATAGATCCCATGATAGCAGGTACAAGTGAACCAAAGATAGTATCTCCAAGAGGAGCGAATGGTCCCATCAAACCTGTCTTGATACCGTTAACCGCATCTTTTGAGCCAACGCCATCTTTTTCTTCCATGGCAAGGTCAAAACCAGCGATGATTGTGTGGAAGAATGGTGAAGTGTTGAAGAATTGAGTATGAACTTTCATCATTTCTTTCAACTCAGGAGTTCCATCTCCATACATTTTACGCAATTGTGGCAAGATCATGTAAAGGTAACCTGATGCTTGCATACGTTCGTAGTTCCATCCCAATTGGAAAGTGAACAAGCTACGTTTGTTAATTTGATTAAAATCTTCTTTTGTTAATTTGTAATTAGAATTCGTCATCTTCAATTTCCCCACTTTCTGATGGTGTAGAAGGTGCTGCTACAGCAACTTTTTGGCTGTTCTTGAAGTGAACAACCGCAAGGAAGATACCTACGATAGAGATACCGATCATAGACAATCCTTTGAAGTTGTTGGCAAAGCCAATTTTTTCAGCAACGTCAGCAGGAAGAGTGCCAATGATACCAGCAACTGCTCCACCAAGACCTGTTACGTATGAGTAAAGAACAGTCAACATAGCTGTCAAACCGAATCCCATAGCAAGGTAGTGAAGGTTACGTTTAACTGGAAGGTAACGAAGCAAGATAGCGAATCCAAGACCTGGAAGCATACGACCTGCAAGAGTCAAACCGTCTGCAACCCATTGGAATTCTTTAACAAGGTTTACAACTGCTTGTACGAATTCTCCACCAAAAGCAAGGGCGAAAAATACTGGAAGGGCACGAGAAGCAGCCCATGGAAGCGCACCAAGAAGGTAGTTACGTTCGATTGCTTTATAGTCAAAGCGTTCGATCGCAGCATCAATACGGTGTGCGAAGAATGTAGTAGTCATACGACCAAGTACGTCGAAGTAAGTCAAAAGTGCCGCTACTGGTACAGCGATTGTAGTGATCGCAAGATCTGTTTCGATACCTTGTGAAACTGAGAAAGCTGTCGCAAGAACCGCACCAGAAGTTGCGTCGATACGAGAAGCACCACCGAAGGTACCTACCCCAAGGACAAACAACTGCAAGCTACCACCGATAAACAAACCAGTTGTCAAATCTCCCATGATCAAACCAGTAATGAAACCAGCGAATACAGGGGAACCTGCAGAAGAAACGATCGTCAACTCATCACAGATTTGATAAGCTGAGTACAGAGTGAGAAGTAAAATTTGCCACCATTGTATCATAACAATGACCTCCTAAAAATTTTTTCCTATTTTAATAAGCTCAAAAAGTCTGAAACTGGATCATTTGGAACCATTTGAGCAGTAAGTTTAACACCTTTTTCCGCCAATTTGTGGAAATCTTCTACATCTTTATCTACAACGTTGATTGAACGTGTGATAGAACGTGTTTCTGGTGTTTGAGACATGTTGCCGACATTGACAGTTTCAAGTGGCACACCTGCTTCTACCAAACCAAGGAAACGGTCAGGTTTGCGTGCTACAATCAAAAGACGTTGGCTATCATATTTTCCAGCAAGGATATTGGCTGCAGCTTTTTCAACTGGCAAAATGCTAAGTTTTACACCTGGTGGTGTTGCAAGTTTCAATCCGCTCTTTTCAACATCGTTGTTAACAACTTCATTGTCAACGACCATGATACGTGAAACATTAAGTTTAGCAGACCAAAGATTGGCTACTTGTCCGTGGATCAAACGTCCATCGATACGGCATCCTACAATTGTCATAAGTTTTCCCCCTTTATGTGTTTTAGTGTAGGTTTACGAGTTAAGTGTATGTGATCTTTATACTCCCCTTCAGTTTCAAAGATAATGATGCGGTTAGCACCTTCTTTGAGATAGCTGTGCGGAATATAAAGCGATAAGGTTGGACCAACATTCCAGAAACGTCCTAGATTACGGCCATTGACATAGGCAATCCCTTTGCCAAACTCAGATAGTTCTAAGTAGGTGTCCTTCGGCTCCTTGACTTCAAAGTCAAAGGCGTAAAAGGCAGGTTGTCCTTCTGTCCATCCTTTTGAAAAATCAATCTTTTCAGGATTATCAAGTGGAAGCGGATAGTGTTCCCAGTTAAGCATAAAGTGTAGGTCTTTGCAGACACCAGTACGAATTCCTTTTCGTTGTGTATCTGCTAGGAACTTATGCCCGTAATTGACACGTCCCATGTTTTCAATAAGGATGTCAAATCTAGAGAGCGCTTTCTTTTCTCCTTGATAGAAGATATCTTCTCCAATTTCAGTTTGGTACTGAGTTGCGACCCATTTCCCATCTACGAACAGCTGAGCTCTATCGCGTCCATCAATGATGCGGATGCGTTCTTCCTCTGCGTCCCAACTAGCTTCTGTACGATAGAGAAGGTAGCCGTAGCTTTGTCCCAACTCTTCCATTTTCTTAGGATAGAGACTTTCAGTTGGACTTGTCAGGCTATCCAAGGTTTCGAAAAGAGAAACTTTCTCGACCAGTGGAATGTTTTCAACTTCCATGCTCTCTTTGTAAAGCGGTTCTAATTGTGGATACTCAGGATAGTAAGTCGCCATCATTTCCTTAACTGCCATGTATTTAGCAGTTGGATTCCCAGCTTCATTAAGGAGAGCGTCATAATCATAAGATGTTACTTGTGGTAAATCAATAGTTCCTCGAGCTGAACAACCATTCATAAATCCAAAGTTGGTTCCACCGTGGAACATGTAAAGGTTGATAGAGCCTTGCTCCAGCACCTCATGTACGGCTTCTGCTAACTCCTCTGGCTCACGCGTGATGACTGGTTCTTTCCATCGGTTAAACCATCCATCCCAGAATTCCATACACATGAGTGGCCATTTCTTGCCATACTCATCAAAGAACTCTTGCATTTGCGAGAAGTTAAAGTTTGCTTTTGAACCAAAGTTCCCTGTCACAAAGAGATTATCTTCAATCAAGGTACCAGCTTTCAGAGTTGCTCGCCATGGACCATCAGATGTAAAGAGCGGACAAGTCACTGAACGTTCTTCCATCAATCGGCGAATCTCACGCAAGTAGGTTTTGTCCTCACCGTATGAACCGTACTCATTTTCAACCTGCATCATGAGGATGTTACCACCATTATCCAACAATCTTGAAACAAGACGTGGAAGTAAATGATCATAGTAGCGTCCTACCATTTCTATAAAGGCTGGATCAGAGGAACGGATTCGCATGTCTTTATTTAAAAGCCAAGCTGGTAAACCACCGAATTCCCACTCTGCACAGATAAAGGGAGATGGTCGAACAATAGCATACAAGCCTAAGTCCTGAGCTGTCTGAAGAAATTTTTCAATATCAAGATTGCCTTCAAAATTGAAGTTTCCCTCAGTTGGCTCATGTAAATTCCAAGCGACGTAGGTTTCAACAGTGTTAAAACCTAAAGCCTTGAGATTGTACAATGAATGATACCAGTCTTCTTCAGGAATTCTAAAATAATGAATGGCACCCGATAAAATTTTGAATGGTTTCCCATCTAGGTAAAAATCATCCTCAATTTTAAACCTTGTCATTTTACCACCTCATACTTTTCGTTTGCGCTTTCATTTGTTGTTATATTAAATGATAAACTAATGAATCCATCTTGTCAATAGATTTTTCGAAAATTATTTAAAATTTTTCTTTTTTTTACTGAATTGTTTTCTAAAATTCTTGTAAAAAAATTTTTTTCTTAAATATTTTCGATCCAGATAGCATAAATATATAAGTTTATAACCTCAAATAATATGTAAGTCAATCACTTAGAATATTATTTTATTTTTTTACATTATTTACTATCATTTCCAAACCATTTATGATAAAATCGAAGATGGAGAAGAAAAAAATGAGGTGAAAATATGGCAATTCCAAAGTATCAATATATCAAAGATGAATTGAAAAACAAAATCATTTCAGGTCAATTTGCAAGTGGCGACAAGTTCTACACTGAAGCAGAATTGATTGCAATGTATGACGTAAGTTCAATCACTGTTGTTCGCGCCTTAAACGACCTTGCTAAAGACGGCTATATTGTCCGCCAACAAGGAAAGGGAACCTTTGTGGCTCGCGCTCGCAAGCACAAACTCGTAGAATTTTCTGATGTAGAAATTTTTGAAACCAAGGACGATAAAGTCACTGTTCTTTCCATTGAACGCGGTAACGATCTTAACTACTTAGAAAAATTGGGATTGCGTGGCGATCAATTTTATTACAAAATCGAACGTATCCGTGAATCTAACGGTGTTACTTATATCTACCACACATCTTATATCCCTGAACAATACATCAATGCAAACTATCCAAATCTTGAATACTATAGTTCTATCTATAATCGTTTCAAATTGGACTACCACATTCACATGAATGACGAGCATTTTGAAGAAATCAATGAAATTGTATTTCCAACTCCAGAACATGCTGCTTCTATCCTAGGAATCGACTCTCAGTTCCCAACTGTTCTCCAAACCAAGACAACTAAACTTGAGTCAACTGGCCAAGTGTTGGAATACATTGAAACTTACAAACGTTCTGATTTCTATAAGATTAAATTTATCTCATGTGATCGCGATCACTAAACATTAAAAAGTCTGAGACAATTGTTTCAGGCTTTTCTGTTTTTCATTATAGCACGCCAGCTTTTAGTAGGAAATATCAAATGGCTTTAAACTATAATTTGGAGAAATTTTACTAAAAACAGAGCAAAAATTGAAAAGCAGTTCAAATTAAATAACTTCTTATATTTTTTATAGGTATTTTATTAAAATACTTGACTTTACTAGATTCAGATAATACAATGGAATCAGTTTATGAAAACGCTACCAAAACAATAAATTAGGAGGTTATTTAATGAAACCAGAAAATAAACAGCGTTTCTCTATTCGTAAATACGCAATCGGGGCAGCTTCTGTCTTGATCGGCTTTGCCTTTCATGCGCAAGCTGTTGCCGCTGATGGAGTCGTACCTACTACAACAGAGAATCAACCTACTATCCAAGCCGCAGGAGAATCGTCTCCACAGGCCAGCGAAGAAAAACTTGAAACTAGTCCTACACCAGAAGCCGTAGCTCCTGCAGCTCCAGTGACACCTGTAACAAACACTGAAGCACCAAAAGTTGAAGCTACTCCTGCACCTGTCGTAGAAAAAACTGTTACAACCGAAGAAACTCCAGCAAAACCAGAAGTAACTGAAGAAGCTAAGCAGCCAGAATCAGAAAAGGTAGAAAACAAAGAAGTTGCTAAAGTTGAAGCTCCTGTAGTCGCAACAGAGCGAGCAGCTCAAGTCAATGAAAAACTCGCTAAAAAGAAAATCGTTTCTATTGATGCCGGACGTAAATACTTCTCTCCAGATCAACTGAAAGAAATCATCGACAAGGCAAAACACTATGGCTATACTGATCTTCACCTTTTGGTTGGAAATGATGGCTTGCGCTTTATGCTTGACGATATGTCTCTAACTGTTGGTGACAAGACTTATGCCAGCGATGATGTCAAACGTGCTGTCGAAAACGGAACTAATGCCTACTACAACGATCCAAATGGTAATCACCTAACTGAAAGCCAAATGACCGACTTGATTAACTATGCTAAAGATAAAGGTATCGGCCTTATCCCAACAGTTAACAGTCCTGGTCACATGGATGCTATCCTCAATGCCATGAAAGAACTTGGTATTGAAAAACCTAACTTCAACTACTTTGGCAAAGAATCAGAACGTACTGTTGACCTTGACAACGAAAAGGCTGTGGCCTTTACAAAGGCCTTGATTGATAAATACGCAGCTTACTTTGCTGGCAAGTCTGAAATCTTCAATATCGGTTTGGATGAGTACGCTAATGATGCTACTGATGCCAAAGGATGGAGCGTTCTTCAAGCCTATAAATGGTATCCAGAAGATGGATTTCCAGACAAGGGTTATGACAAATTCATCGCCTACGCTAACGACCTAGCTCGTATCGTTAAATCTCATGGTCTTAAACCAATGGCCTTCAACGACGGTATCTACTATAATAGTGATACAAGTTTTGGTACCTTTGATAAAGATATCATCGTGTCTATGTGGACTGGTGGCTGGGGTGGTTACGATGTCGCTTCTTCTAAACTACTAGTTGAAAAAGGGCACGAAATCCTCAACACTAACGATGCTTGGTACTACGTTCTCGGCCGTAATGCTGATGGACAAGGTTGGTACAACCTTGATCAAGGATTGAATGGTATTAAGAGCACACCAATTACTTCTGTACCAAAAACAGAAGGAGCTGATATCCCTATCATCGGTGGTATGGTAGCTGCTTGGGCTGATACTCCATCTGCCCGCTACTCTCCATCTCGTCTATTCAAGCTCATGCGCCAATTCGCAAATTCAAATGCGGAATATTTCGCTGCTGACTACGAGTCTGCGGAACAAGCTCTGAAAGAAGTTCCAACAGACCTTACTCGCTACACAGCAGAAAGTATTGCAGCCGTTAAAGAAGCTGAAAAAGCCATTCGTTCTCTTGATGGCAACCTCAGCCGTGCTCAACAAGATACTATTGATCAAGCGATCGCAAAACTCCAGGAAGCTGTTAGCAACTTGACCTTCACTCCAGAAGCTCAAAAAGAAGAGGACGCTAAACGCGAAGTTGAAAAACTAGCTAAGAACAAGGTTATCTCTATCGATGCTGGTCGTAAATACTTCACACTAGACCAACTTAAACGTATCGTTGACAAGGCTAGCGAACTTGGCTACTCTGACATCCATCTCCTCCTTGGAAATGATGGACTTCGCTTCCTACTTGATGACATGACTATCACTGCAAACGGTAAGACCTATGCAAGTGACGATGTGAAAAATGCCATCATTGAAGGAACAAAATCTTACTACGATGATCCAAACGGAACAACTTTGAACCAAGCTGAAATTACTGAACTTATCCAGTATGCTAAGGACAAAGGTATTGGACTCATCCCAGCTATCAATAGCCCAGGTCACATGGATGCTATGCTTGTCGCTATGGAAAAATTGGGCATCGCAAACCCTCAAGCTAACTTTGACAAGGTTTCAAAAACAACCATGGACCTTGAAAACGAAGAAGCAATGAACTTTACAAAAGCTCTTATCGGCAAGTACATGGACTTCTTTGCAGGTAAAACTAAGATCTTTAACTATGGTACAGATGAGTATGCCAATGATGCTACCAACGCTCAAGGTTGGTACTACCTCAAGTGGTACGGCCTCTACGGTAAATTTGCTGAATACGCTAATAGCTTAGCTGCCATGGCTAAAGAAAAAGGTCTTCAACCAATGGCCTTTAACGACGGCTTCTACTATGAAGACAAGGATGATGTTGAGTTTGATAAAGATGTTATCATCTCTTACTGGTCTAAAGGATGGTGGGGTTACAACCTTGCATCTCCTCAATACCTAGCAAGTAAGGGGTACAAATTCCTTAACACGAATGGAGACTGGTACTACATTCTCGGTCAAAAACCAGAAGATGGTGGTGGCTTCCTCAAGAAAGCTATTGAAAATACTGAAAAAACTCCATTTAACCAGCTAGCTTCAACTAAATACCCTGAAGTTGACCTACCTACTATTGGTAGTATGCTAGCTATCTGGGCTGATAGACCAAGCGCAGAATATAAGGAAGAAGAAATCTTTGAACTTATGACTGCTTTTGCAGATCACAACAAAGACTACTTCCGTGCTGACTACAAAGCACTACGCGAAGAACTTGCTCAAATCCCTGAAAACTTAGAAGGATATAGCACAGAAAGCCTCGACGCTCTCAAAGCTGCTAAAGATGCTCTGAACTACAATCTTAACCGTAGTAAACAAGCTGAGTTGGATGCCCTCGTAGCTAATCTTAAAGCAGCTAGACTAGGGCTTAAGCCAGCCGCAACTCACTCAGGAAGTCTTGATGAAAGCGAAGCTCCTGCTGCTGTTGAAAACCGACCAGAGCTTCTCGTTAAGACAGAAGAAATTCCTTTTGAAATCGTTAAGAAAGACAATCCTAACCTCCCAGCAGGACAAGAAAAAGTCATCACTGTCGGTGTCAAAGGAGAACGTACAATCTACGTCTCAGTTACTACTGAAAATGGTAAGGAAACCGAAACAGTTCTTGAAGACAAAGTCACAAAAGAATCTATCACTCAAGTGGTAGAAGTTGGTAATCCTGTCACTCACCTTGGTGATGAAAAAGGGCAAGCAGCTACAACTGATGAACTTCCTAAACTAGATGTCCAAACTGAAGACATTTCATTTACAACTATTACTCGTGAAACTGATCAGTTGCCTAAGGGACAATCTCGTATCGTGACTGAAGGTGTGAACGGTCGTCGTAGCCATTTCTACTCTGTGACTACTGTTGCGGATGGATCTGAAGTTAAGACTCTAGTAAGCAGTGAAGTAAGCCTAGAACCTATCACCCAAGTGGTAGAGGTGGGGAACCCTGTCACTCACCTTGGTGATGAAAAAGGACAAGCTACTATTGCTGAAAACAAACCAAGAGTTGACATCCAAAATGAAGAAATTCCATTTACAACCATCACTAGTGAAACTGATGCATTGCCTAAGGGACAATCTCGTATCGTGACTGAAGGTGTAAACGGTCGTCGCAGCTACTTCTATTCTGTAACTACGGGTGCGGACGGAACTGAAGTTAGAACATTGGTTACAAGTGTCGTGGCGCAAGAACCTGTCGCTCAAGTGATTGAAGTTGGGAACCCTGTCACTCACCTTGGTGATGAAAAAGGGCAAGCAGCTACAACTGAGGAACTTCCTAAGCTAGATGTCCAAACTGAAGACATTCCATTTACAACTATTACTCGTGAAACCGATCAGTTGCCTAAGGGACAATCTCGTATCGTGACTGAAGGTGTGAACGGTCGTCGCAGCTACTTCTATTCTGTAAATACGGCTGCGGACGGAACTGAAGTTAAAACTCTAGTAAGCAGCGAAGTAAGCCTAGAACCTATCACTCAAGTGGTGGAAGTAGGGAACCCTGTCACTCACCTTGGTGATGAAAAGGGGCAAGCAGCTACAACTGAGGAACTTCCTAAACTTGATGTCCAAACTGAAGACATTCCATTTACAACTATTACTCGTGAAACCGATCAGTTGCCTAAGGGGCAATCTCGTATCGTGACTGAAGGTGTAAACGGTCGTCGCAACTACTTCTACTCTGTAACTACAGCTACGGATGGAACTGAAGTTAAGACTCTAGTTAGCAGTGAAGTAAGCCTAGAACCTATCACCCAAGTGGTAGAGGTGGGGAACCCTGTCACTCACCTTGGCGATGAAAAGAGGCAAGCAGCTACAACTGAGGAACTTCCTAAACTAGATGTCCAAACTGAAGACATTCCATTTACAACTATTACTCGCGAAACAGACCAACTGCCTAAAGGACAATCTCGTATCGTGACTGAAGGTGTGAACGGTCGTCGTACACATTTCTATTCTGTGACTACGGCGACGGATGGATCTGAAGTTAAGACTCTAGTAAGCAGTGAAGTAAGCCTAGAAACTATCACCCAAGTGGTAGAGGTGGGGAACCCTGTTACTCACCTTGGTGATGAAAAAGGACAAGCTACTATCGCTGAAAACAAACCGAGAGTTGACATCCAAAATGAAGAAATTCCATTCACAACCATCACTCGCGAAACTAATCAATTACCTAAAGGACAATCTCGTATCGTGACTGAAGGTGTAAACGGTCGTCGTAGCCATTTCTACTCTGTGACTACTGCTACGAATGGATCTGAAGTTAAAACATTGGTTACTAGTGTTGTCGCTCAAGAACCAGTCGCTCAAGTGATCGAAGTTGGCAACCCTGTCACTCACCTTGGTGATGAAAAAGGACAAGCTACTATTGCTGAAAACAAACCAAGAGTTGACATCCAAAATGAAGAAATTCCATTTACAACCATCACTCGTGAAACTAATCAATTACCTAAAGGACAATCTCGTATCGTGACTGAAGGTGTAAACGGTCGTCGTAGTCATTTCTATTCTGTAACTACGGCTGCAGACGGAACTGAAGTTAGAACATTGGTTACAAGTGTCGTAGCGCAAGAACCTGTCGCTCAAGTGATTGAAGTGGGGAACCCTGTCACTCATGTTGGTGATGAACATGGGCAAGCTGCTATCGCCGAAGAAAAACCAACACTAGAAATCCCAAGCGAGCCAGCTCCAGCAACTGTTCCTGCTGAGGAAAACAAAGCTCTTCCTCAAGGTCCAGCTCCTGTAGCAAAAGAGAAAAAACTGCCTGAGACAGGAACTCAAGGTTCAGAATGGTTAATTGCTACTGGCCTTATGTCAGCTCTCACAGCTTACGGACTTAGCAAGAAAAAAGATTAAAGATGAATCTTTTGATATAAGATAAAAAGCGGGACTTAAGTCTCGCTTTTTTGTGTTGAATATAAGTACTGTTTTACTTGTGAATCTATCACAGCATATTAGTCACCGAGTCCGAGGCGGTCAAAGATATCATCCACTCGTTTGGTGTAGTAAGTTGGGTTGAAGATTTCGTCGATTTCTTCTTGAGTGAGGCGTGAAGTTACTTCTGGGTCTGCTTCAAGAAGTGGTTTGAAGTCGACTTGGTTATCCCATGATTGGGCAGTCTTTGGTTGAACAAGATCGTAAGCTTGCTCACGAGTCATGCCTTTTTCAATCAAGGTAAGCATCGCACGTTGACTGAAGATAAGACCAAATGTAGAGTTCATGTTGCGAATCATGTTTTCAGGGAAAACCGTCAAGTTCTTAACAATATTTCCAAAACGGTTGAGCATGTAGTCAATCAAGATGGTCGTATCTGGTGTGATGATACGCTCAGCAGACGAGTGAGAGATATCACGCTCGTGCCAGAGAGCAACATTCTCATAGGCCGTAATCATGTGACCACGGATAACACGCGCAAGACCTGTCATATTTTCAGAACCGATAGGGTTACGTTTGTGAGGCATTGCTGAAGAACCTTTTTGACCTTTAGCAAAGAACTCTTCCACTTCACGTTGTTCAGATTTTTGCAGACCACGGATTTCAGTCGCCATACGCTCGATAGAAGTTGCGATGCTAGCAAGAACTGCAAAGTACTCAGCGTGAAGGTCACGAGGAAGGACCTGTGTAGAGATTTCTTGAGCACGGATACCCAATTTGTCGCAGACGTATTTTTCAACGAATGGTGGGATATTGGCAAAGTTCCCAACTGCACCAGAAATTTTACCAGCCTCAACACCAGCAGCCGCATGCTCGAAACGCTCGATGTTGCGTTTCATTTCGCTATACCAAGTTGCCAATTTAAGACCAAAAGTTGTCGGCTCAGCGTGCACACCGTGGGTACGACCCATCATGATAGTGAACTTGTGCTCCTTAGCCTTGTCAGCGATGATGTTAGTGAAGTTTTCAAGATCCTTGCGGATGATGTCGTTGGCTTGTTTGTAGAGGTAACCATAGGCAGTATCCACCACGTCGGTAGAAGTCAAACCATAGTGGACCCACTTACGCTCTTCACCAAGAGTCTCAGAAACCGCACGTGTGAAGGCCACCACATCGTGACGAGTCTCCTGCTCGATCTCCAAAATACGGTCGATGTCAAAGTCCGCTTTTTCACGAATCAAAGCCACATCTTCCTTAGGGATTTCCCCCAACTCAGCCCATGCCTCGTCAGCCAAGATTTCCACCTCAAGCCAAGCACGGTATTTATTTTCTTCACTCCAAATGTTCGCCATTTCAGGGCGACTATATCTTTCAATCATGTTGTTTATTTTTCCTTTCTTTTGATGTTTCACATCAGTTAGCAAGCGGCAATCACTTTAGTCAAATTCTTCTTTCCCAATCCACACAGATGGATAGTGATCGAGTGTATTCAAATCCGTATCCAGTGGGACATCATAGATAGCTAAATAGTTTTCAGGATATTGTGCAACTAGCTCTTCATACTTAGCTTTCACCTTTTCGTGATCACTACTAGCATACAAGACTTCGACGACTGCTCCAGTCTTATCTTTTTCAACAAATGCGTTGACGATGAGTTGAATCATAAAACCTCCTAAATCGAAATGCCCTTCATATTTGCTTCCAGAATAGGCATCTTCACACCTAATTCCTGACCGGTCTGATAGACACTTTGACAACAATAGAAGATGTCCTGTTTATCATTGTGCAAGGTCATGATTTTTCGGGTCAGCTCATTTTTCGCAAACATGACTTTCATGGCCTTGCCGGCTATCCAAGCGGGAATTTTGTATGGCAATAGTTCTGCTTTGTAAAGCTTCAAATTCACTCCACGCGCTTCTACAACTTTCAAAGCTTCTCGAATGGCCTTGATAGCCAATGATAATTCCGAAGAACTATTCATCAAGTTCAAAGCCAATTCTTCTGGATTTTCCAGATTTCCCGAACGAGCAGCTGTCGAAGTGACACCTGCGTTAATCGCCATGTGAATCCAAATCCACTCGACCATATCATGAGGCACTTCCCACTTCAAATCTGCAGAAACTAGTAAAGCCGTCAGATCAGCATAGTTAGAAATGTGTGCTTTTTGCTCACCTTCTAGCATTAAATGGTCGAACAAGACACCATCCAAATGGTTCCCCTGCATGTGACCACCCGCTGTCGGAAAGGCCAAAATATAGTCGTAATCCCCTGCCCACTTTTGGACCTCTTTTCGAGTATCCCAGAAATTACAGAAGAAAACAAGGGTGCCTTTGATATTGTTTTTTCGCAAGGTTTCCACAGCTTCTTTGACAAGCCCATGACGCACACTCAGAAAAATAAAATCGTATGCCGAATCAGCTTCCGCCACATGAACCTCATAGGTGTCGTGTTTGTTTTCACCTTTGGAATGATAGCGACCATCTAGTAGATCAACCGACAACTCCTTCGGAGCAGTGCTTTTCTTACTATCTCTCAATACGTGTTCCACTCGATGGCCTGCTTTTTGAAAGGCGTAGGCATAAGTAGTCCCGATGACTCCAAGTCCTAGGATTGCTATTTTCACTTAAAAATCAATTCCTTTCCCAAATTCCTCAACCTTATCCGGCACATCACTAAACAAAGTCACATGTCCCATTTTGCGGTTGTGCTTTGCTTCTAGTTTACCATATAAGTGGAGGTGAGCGCTTGGATTTTCTGTCACATATATTTCAGCAGCTTCGACGTGTTGGCCAAGAACATTGAGCATGACTGCAGGCGCATGGAGGTGAATAGCAGGAAGTGGTGCTCCGAGAACACCCAAGATATGGGTGTCAAACTGGGAGAAGTCGCAGACTTCAATTGAGTAGTGCCCTGAATTGTGGGGACGTGGAGCGATTTCGTTGACAATGATGTCATCTTCTGTCGCAAACATTTCCACGCAAAGAGTTCCAAAAAGGTTCAGCTGTTCTGCAATTCGTACTGCCATAGCTTTGGCTTTTTCAGCTAGACTTTCTGAAATGCGAGCAGGTACAATTGTTTTTGAAAGAATGTTGTTGCGGTGGATATTTTCCTGAACTGGGAAGACTGTCACGTCCTTGCCATTACCTGACACGATGACAGAAATTTCAAGGTCGAAGTTGACAAATTCTTCTAAAACGCAGTCTGCAGAATCAGCCAGCACATAGGCTTCTTCCAGGTCTGCTTCTGAACGAATAACCTTTTGACCATGGCCGTCGTAACCACCAGTCGCTGTCTTGAGGACATAGTTTTTAGACAGGTCGATATCTGCCAAGTCTTTGCTAGAAGTTACGACCTTATAAGGGGCCACAGTGACTTGTGCCTTGTTGGAAAGAAAGTCCTTCTCAAAGATTCGGTTTTGGGAGATGCGAAGCAGGTCGGTTCCTTGTGGGAGCTGTCCTTCTTTAATAACAGCGTCAAGGCCGTCAGCGTCGACATTTTCAAATTCATAAGTGAGAACATCACAGCGATCTGCCAACTGACGTAGAGCATCTACGTCGTCGTATGGGGCCACGATAATTTCTGCCACACGGGAGGCGGGGCAATCAGCTGCTGGATCCAACGCAATAACCTTGTGTCCCATGTAGATAGCCGAGATCGCCATCATCTGACCCAGCTGGCCACCACCAATGATGCCAATGGTTTTAGTTGAGCTCATTTGTAGACTCCTCTGCAATTTTTCCTTGTTCTTCTGCAAAATCCGCTAACGCTGTCGCAATAGCCTGGTCCTCTACTGAAAGAAGACGAAGGGCAAAGAGAGCAGCGTTTGTCGCACCTGCTTCACCAATCGCCATGGTTGCGACAGGTACTCCACCTGGCATCTGAACGATGGAATAGAGCGAATCCACACCGCTAAGAGCACGTGATTTGACAGGAACACCGATGATTGGAAGTGTAGTCTTGGCTGCTACCATCCCTGGCAAGTGAGCCGCGCCACCTGCACCTGCGATGATGACCTTGATGCCACGGCTACGTGCTTCTTCGGCGTGTTTGAACATGAGGTCAGGCGTCCGATGTGCGGAAACAACTTTCTTTTCGTAAGCGACACCGAAGTTGTCGAGAACTTCAGCGGTTTTTTGCATGGTTGCCCAGTCGGATTTTGAGCCCATAATGATGGAAATTACTGGTTTCATTTCTTCTCCTTTTTTAATAATCGTCTAATGTAGTGCGGACGTAAGCGACCGCCTAGGGCGTTCCATTACTAAAACTGGAGCCTAGGTCTCCAGTTTTCCGCTCCTAGTAGCTTTGCTACTAGGAGTTCCACTACTGCGACGATTATCCTATACTAGCTCGCTTTCGCTCGCCATGACAACTATAATATCTGTTAATCTTTTATGGCCTTGCTACCGATATCGTTTCGATAGAAGAGGCCTTCTGTGTTTTGTTTGTTGAGTTGGTTGTAGATAATGTTTTGGCCGTCTTTGACAGTATCTGCTGTGGTGACCAGCATGTAGACACGTCCTCCGTTTGAGAGGAGGTCTTGTCCATTTTCAGCGAATTTGGCACCGGCATAGTAAGTGATGATGTCACCCTCTGTCTTGGCTGGAAGTTTGACCCCCTTCTCATAAGCGAGTGGGTATCCGTTTGAGGCTACAACAACGCCTAGTGTCACACCCTTATCCATCCAAGTAATTGCTGGCTCTTTGCCATCCAAAATGTCCGTGATATTTTGTGCAAAATCTGATGTCAAGCGAGGCAAGATGATTTGCGTTTCTGGATCTCCGAAACGAGCGTTGAACTCGATAACCTTAGGTCCATCAGCTGTCAGGATAAGCCCCGCATAAAGAACACCCAGATAAGGACGCCCTTCTTGGATCATCCCCTCAAGGACTGGCTTGACAATAGTGTCAACCGCTGTGTCAACCACGCTCTCTGGTAAGTGAGGAACTGGCGCATAGGCACCCATACCACCCGTGTTAGGACCCTTATCGCCATCATAGGCACGTTTGTGATCCTGAGCCGTTGGCATGATGTAGAACTTGCCCCCATTAACAAAGGCAAAGAGAGAGAATTCCTCACCTTCAAGAAACTCCTCGATAACCACACGCGCACCTGAGTCGCCGAATTTATTGTCCAGAAGCATCTCGTGAGCGGCTTCTACTGCTTGCTCAACTGTCTCAGCAACGACGACACCTTTCCCAAGGGCCAAACCATCTGCCTTGACGACGATTGGAGCGCCTTTTTCTTCGATATAGGCCTTGGCTTCCTCGAAATCTGAGAAGGTCCCATAGGCTGCTGTCGGAACGCCGTACTTGACCATGATTTCCTTAGCAAAATCCTTGGACCACTCCAGCTCCGCTGCCAATCTTGTCGGACCAAAGGCTTTGAGACCAGCTGCATTGAAATCATCCACGATTCCAGCAGCAAGGGCATCATCTGGACCAATGAAGGACCAAGCAATATCGTTGGTTTTTGCAAACTCAATCAATTTAGAATGTTCGGAAATAGAGATATCCACCAATTCCAGACCATCCAGAGTCATCCCGTCATTCCCAGGAGCTACAAAGACTTTTTCAACGTCTTTTGACTCAAGCAACTTCTTAGCAATGGCATGTTCACGACCACCCGAGCCGACAACTAACAGCTTCATCTTTCAACCTCTTTTGCGAATTATTTACTAATATTATACCATAAACGTTCGTTTTAATCTTGTTTCGTTTCGCTTTTAAAGCAAAAAAAGGAAAGAAACTGTTTTCTTCCCTTTCATTTTCTTAATGTCTAAAATGTCTCACGCCTGTAAAGACCATGGTCAAGCCGTATTTATCAGCAGCTTCGATAGACTCTTGGTCACGGACTGACCCCCCTGGCTGGATGATGGCCTTGATACCTGCTTTAGCGATTTCTTCCACGTTATCCGCAAATGGGAAGAAGGCATCCGAAGCAAGGACAGCACCGTCAAGGCGATCTTTAGCTTGGTCAATGGCAATACGGACGGAAGCCACGCGGTTAGTTTGACCAGGGCCAACGCCCAATGTCATGTGGTCGTTAGTTACGATGATACCGTTTGATTTGACATACTTGATAGCTTTCCAAGCAAACTCAAGGGCAGTCGCTTCTGTCTCAGTTGGTTGGCGTTTGGTTACCACTTGCCAGTCAGCTGGGCTTTCTTTGATCACGTCTTGGTTTTGAACGAGGAGTCCACCGACAACACCTGTGTATTCTGCTTCCACTTCACTAGCGTCTTGGGCATCAAATGGCAAGGCAAGAATGCGCAAGTTTTTCTTTTTGTTAGTCAAAATAGCTAGCGCAGCATCTGTATAGCTTGGTGCAATGATGATTTCAAGGAAAACACCGTGCATCTTCTCAGCTGTCGCAGCATCTACCTCACGGTTGAGAACGACAATCCCACCAAAGATAGACACTGGGTCAGACTCATAAGCGTAGTCCCAAGCAGTCTCGATATCGTCAGCTTGACCAATCCCGCACGGGTTCATGTGTTTCAAAGCCACAACGGTTGGACGGTCTTTGAAATCACGGATGATACGGATGGCAGCGTCAGCATCACGGATATTATTGAATGACAATTCTTTACCGTTGAGCTGTTTGGCTGATGCAATGGAGTAATCCGTTGGCAAGGCTTTTTGATAGAAATCGGCATCTTGTTGAGGATTTTCACCGTAACGCATTGGTTGTTTAAGGTCATAGGTCAGAGTTAGTTTTTCAGGTTTTTCTTCACCCACTTGAGCTGTGAAATACTCTGCAATCAAGGCGTCATAAGCTGCTGTGTGGCGGAATACTTTGGCTGCCAAACGTTGGCGAGTTTCATAAGAGGTTTCGCCGTTTGCTGCCAATTCGTCAAGAACAACAGCATAGTCAGCAGGGTCTACCACGACTGTGACGCTAGCGTGGTTCTTCGCTGCTGAACGAAGCATTGATGGACCACCGATATCTATGTTTTCAACGGCATCCGCATAAGTCACGTCTGGTTTAAGGATGGTTTCCTTAAATGGGTAAAGATTTACCACCACAAGGTCAATGAGCTCAATCTTGTTGTCCTTAGCCGCTTCCAAGTGACTATCCAAGTCACGACGAGCAAGAAGTCCTCCGTGGATATTTGGGTGGAGAGTCTTCACACGACCGTCCATCATTTCTGGGAAGCCAGTCACATCGTCGATGGCAATGGTGTCCACCCCAGCATTGTCAAGGGCAACTTTAGTACCACCAGTTGAGATGATATCCCAACCAAGTTTTTTAAGTTCTTGGGCAAATTCAACAATGCCCGCTTTATCTGAGACGCTGATTAAGGCCTTTTTCGTCATTCTATTCCTCTTTCTTTAGATCCAAGCGCATAGCGACTTCGTTATTTTCTTCTATAAATTCTGTTTCCTGAAAACCCAAACTAGTCAGTAGGTGCTTCATTTTTTCATTTCCAACTACATAATCTGCGATAATATGATTGCAAGCTCTATCCATCTGAGCCTTTTTGATCAAAACTTCCAAGGCTTTTCGTCCATAACCTATTCCTTGGTACTGCTGGCCAATCATTATCCTCCAGATAAAGTATTCCGCTTCATCCTTATCTATTTCCAACAGGAGAAAACCAACTACAAGCTTATTCCAATAGATTGCCATTGGAAACACATCCCCATTCTCTCGGTAGAGCCATGCGTCAGCTAAAGAGCGTACATTTGGAGCCACGAAACGTGCTCGTTCATCAGCTTCAGATATTTTCAAATCCAGCACTGCCTGAAAACTGTTCTCATCTACTAATTTTATCTCAATCATTTTTTCTCCTAGCAATATTGCAAAATCAAAACTTGATTTACTTCTTATCTACTCCCCACTCCCAAACTATCCAAGACTTCTGGATAAAGTTTGTACTCTGTTTCGTGGATTCGAGTCTCGAAAGTATCAAGGGTATCCCCTTCAAGACGTGGCACACGGACTTGTTTGATGACCTTACCGGTATCGACACCAGAGTCCACCCAATGAATAGTCACGCCAGACTGGTCAACGCCTGCATTCCAAGCATCCTCAATACCATGAGCTCCTGGAAATTCAGGGAGATAAGCTGGATGAATATTGATGATACGGCCTTCATAAGCTGCTAGTAAGGTGGGGCCGACGATTTTCATATAGCCTGCCAGACAAACCAAGTCAATCTGGTGTTCATCCAAGAGTTCGACGATGGCACCTTCATAGTCTGCCTTGTTCTCAAACTCTTTGAGTTCGAAGGCATAAGATAAAACACCAAGCTTTTCGGCACGTTCTAAGACATAGGCATCCCGGTGATCTGAAAAGACAAATTCTACTGGAAATTGTTCCGCAATCACCTGAAAGTTTGAGCCGTTACCAGAGGCAAAAACAGCAATTTTTTTAGCCATTATTTAATCACCACACTTGCATCCGTCTTCTTCACAATTCGACCGATTTCATAAACTGGTTCGTCAAGAAGCTCTTTGACACGTTCAACATTTTCTGGTTTTACTGCAAGCATGAGACCAATCCCCATGTTGAAGATTTCAAACATTTCTTCATGTTTGATTTGGCCATATTTTTCAAGAGCTTTGAAAATTGGAAGAACTGGGACTTTGCTTTCATCAATTTCAGCAGCCAAGTCATCAGCGAACATACGTGGTACATTTTCGATGAAACCACCACCTGTGATATGGGCAATTCCATTCACCAATTCTTCTTTGATGAGTGGCAAAGCTGCTTTAACGTAGATACGAGTTGGTTCCAAAAGGACGTCTTTAAGCTTCTTACCTTCTAACTCAGGCAATACTTCTTCCCCTGTGTAATCAGCAAAGACACGACGAACAAGTGAGTATCCATTTGAGTGGATTCCGCTTGAAGCAAGTCCCAGAATCACATCCCCTTCAGCTACTTTTGAACCATCGATGATTTGAGATTTTTCTGCAACACCGACTGCAAAGCCAGCCAAGTCATAGTCGTCTTCGCCATACATACCAGGCATTTCAGCCGTTTCCCCACCGATGAGAGCTGCACCGGCTTGCACGCAACCTTCTGCAACACCTGCAACGACTTGTTCCAATTTAGCAGGTTCATTTTTACCAGTTGCGATATAGTCAAGGAAGTAGAGGGGCTCTGCTCCTGCAGCGATAATATCGTTAACACACATAGCTACACAGTCTTGACCGATCGTATCGTGTTTGTCGTACTTGATAGCCAGCATGAGTTTAGTGCCGACACCATCTGTACCTGAGATCAAGACGGGCTCTTTGACACCAGTTTTTGAAAGGTCGAACATACCACCGAAGCCACCGAGAGCTCCCATAACACCTGCACGCTCCGTACGTGCCACGTGTTTTTTGATGCGTTCAACAACTTCATAACCTGCTTCAACGTCCACACCCGATTGAGCATAAGCATTTTTATTCGTCATTTTATTCATTCCTTTTCTTTTTTTGAGAAAGACTGCGACGTATTTTTAGATAAACAATTATTTTATCTAAAAATACTAGTCAGGTCTCTAGCTTTGGTCCATAGGAGAAAGCGTCTACTGACAAATGCTTTAGCTTTTAGTCAGTAGTGAGACGTGGAGCATAAGCATTTTTATTTGTCATTTGTTTATTCCTTTTCCTTTCCTTCAATGGGGAATTTTATTTGTAAAAACTCGTTTTTTCTTCCAAACTTCTACGATATTCTTCTTCATAGTCATAGAGAGGAGTTGGATAGTTCCCATCAAAGTAAGCCACACAGAGACCGCCATTTGGCGCATCTGTTTCAATCCCAATAGAGTCAATCAAGCCATCAATCGAAAGATAAGTCAGGCTATCCGCACCAATGATTTGGCAAGTTTCCTCAACGGTATGATTGGCCGCAATCAACTCCTGACGTGTCTGGATATCAATCCCGTAGAAACATGGATAGGCAAGAGCAGGACTACCAATGGCAACATGCACTTCTGATGCCCCCGCTTCTTTCAAAAGTTGGACAATACGACGAGATGTTGTTCCTCGCACAATAGAGTCATCAATCATGACCACACGTTTGCCTTTCACGACACCAGAAACGGCAGACAGCTTCATTCGCACTCCTTGCTCGCGCAATTCTTGAGTCGGCTGGATGAAGGTCCGTTGCGTATATTGGTTTTTGATGAGACCCATTTCATTTGGCAAACCTGATTCTTCCGCAAAGCCCATAGCTGCGCTCAGTGAGGAATTTGGTACCCCAACTACGATATCGGCTTCATGCTTGAACTCACGTGCCAACTGAGCTCCCATTCTCTTACGAGCTGTATGAACATTGACTCCGTGGATATTGGAATCAGGACGGGCAAAGTAAATATATTCCATGGAACAGATAGCCAGTTGAGTATCGTTTGTATAGCTATCATACTGGATGCCATTATCATCAATGATGACAATCTCACCTGGTTTCACATCGCGAATCCACTCAGCACCGATTACTTCAAAGGCACAGGTTTCAGAGGAAACCACTACTGCTCCATTAGCCATTTTCCCGATTGACAGAGGACGGAAGCCATTTGGGTCAAGCGCGGCAATTAACTTATCTTCAAACATCAAGAGATAAGCAAAACCACCTTTAACAAGACTGAGTGCTTCCTTGATTTTACCCATCAGGTTTGGATTGTGGCTACGGCGAATAAGGTGAGCCAAGATTTCAGAGTCAGAGGTTGAGCTGAAAATCGCTCCTCTTTGTTCCAATTCTTGCTTGAGCGATTCTGCATTGGTCAGATTCCCATTATGAACCAAACCAAACTGCATATCATGAAAGCGGAAAAGGAAAGGTTGGATATTGTCTACAGAAGCTTCTCCCGCAGTCGCATAACGCACGTGCCCAATCGCTCCAGTTCCTGTCAATTTATCCAAATTCGCAGGATTTTTGAAGACTTCTGATAAAAGCCCCATATCACGATGACGCTTCAATTTCCCTTGGTCATTGGAGAGGATTCCTGCCCCCTCCTGACCACGGTGCTGAAGGCTATGGAGTCCAAAATAGGTCAATTTGGCAGCGTCTGGGTGACCCCAGATACCAAAAACACCACATTCCTCATTAAGAGATTTTACTTCGTATGTCATTTTATATACCTTTTATTTTTACATTATAGCCCACTCTTCTAAAAGAAAATTAGGAATTTCATCTGGCTCGACTCTCTTATAACTATCAACACCTACATACTGACCCAAATTAGGTTCACCGAAAAGTTCTTGACTAAGTAGCACAAGCTTCTCATTTGTTCTAATTTTTTCTTTAATTGTCGGGCTAAAGTAATAGTTTTCAGTGTAAGCAAATATTAAAAAATTAAGAAAATCCAGTTTCTTCAATCGATCGCTACTATTAAACTGACTTTTTAGAGATCTATATTTCCAATCCCTTTTATTATAAAAAGCTAGCACCATCGTCTTTTCTTTTAATGGTAAAATAGCCAGGTGCAACTTCTGAATACGATTATTTTTTGAATGGTTACTCGTATCATTCACTGAATATTCGTACATATCTCTAATTAACGTTAATGAGCCTTGAAACGCTATCGGTGTCTTATAGGGAAGCACCTCATGAAAAATAATTTGATATGCTCCTTTAAGATTGTTTTCAATAGCAGTTTTATGGAGTAAAATTTCATTTTGAAAATCTTCAATATCATAATCAAAAGAATTATGAAGATCTTTTATTTTTTGAGATGTATTCTCTAATGTTTTATTAGAAATCTCAGGTATTCTTAAGTATAAAGCCTTCTTGATTGTATTATCAGACATTGATTTTTCAAAATGATATTTTTCCTCCCTCCGTCTAACTAGTTCTAAAAGGAAATTTTTCAATGCAATTTGTGACAACATTTTATCGCTAGGATAAGACGTAAGATTCATTTCATTTTCATATTCCTGAAAATAGAAAGAATCACATTTACGACAAATAATTTGTATCGTTCCCGAATTGCTCACTCCCTTATCATTATCTGACAGATCGCTCCCTATTAAATAACCAGCTTGAGTCAACTTGCCAGAATCAGAAATATTTTTTAACGATAACTGTGGAATGGTGTGAGAGTTGCAAAAACTTGTAGTATCTTTATCACAAAGCAAACACTTTCTTGGCTTTAAATCCTCCTTCATTACTCTCATCTCTCTAGATAACGATTTTTTCAATTGAATCTTTTTTTCAACATCAGGTATATCAATTAATTTATTCAAATTTTTCACAAACTTTCATTTTTCTTCTCAAAAAACACCAATCGTCTTAGTCATCTATAGTCTTATTTCCCAGTAAAGTATTTCACCGCTGATGCAAAGAGATGTTGATCTTTATTTCCTGGAATATTTTGGAAGAGACCGTCTTCGAAACGTTCTGAGTGTCCCATCTTACCGATGATTTGTCCATTCTTACTTGTGATACCTTCAATCGCATTGACAGATCCGTTAGGATTGTATTTAGAATCCATGCTTGGTTTACCTTCGAAGTCAACATATTGGCTAAAGATTTGTCCATTGTCACGAAGTTCTGCAAATTCCTCAGCTGTCACGACAAACTTACCTTCACCGTGTGATACTGGGATGGCATGGATGTCACCAACTTTCACGCCAGCAAGCCATGGTGAGTTCGTATTGGCAATACGTGTTTCAACCATCTTAGCCACGTGTTGGTTGGCATCATTGTAGAAGAGGGTTGGACTGGTACTGCTTGCATCTTCAAAGTTACCATATGGAAGAAGACCTGATTTGACAAGAGCTTGGAATCCGTTACAGATACCGATAATCAAACCACCACCTTCGATGAAGCTATCGATAGCTGCACGTACTTTTTCGTTAAGCAAGATATTAACGATGAATTTAGCTGATCCATCTGGTTCATCCGCAGCTGAGAAGCCACCGGCAAAGAAGATAATATTGGCTTTTTCGATATTTTCAACCATAGTGTCAACAGACTTGACAATCGCTTCTTCATTCAGTGTGACAAATGGTACTAAGTTGACTTGAGCACCTTCTTTTTCAAAGGCCTTAGCTGAATCGTACTCAGAGTTAGTACCTGGGAATACTGGGATGTAAACCACTGGTGTCTCAACTGTTTCTTTAGCTTTGATCACAGCATCTGATGCCACCGCAGGTACTTCTTCCAACTCAGTTGCTTGTGCAAATTCCGTTGGGTAAACTTCTTCCAATTTACCTTGGAAGGCACTGTCAAGTTTGTGTCCATCAAGCGTTACACCGTTGACAGTAAGTGTAAAGTCAGCTGTTGTTTGTCCAATCTTGGCAACCCCTGCAATATCTTCCGGAGATGTAAAGATGAATCCACCCAATTGAGCTGTCAAGACAGTCTCAAGATTTTCAAGGGTTACAGTAGCACCAATATGGTTACCAAATGTTGCAAGAGCAAGGGCTTCAAGGACACCACCATATTTGACAGCTGATGCTGCTGTCACTTTGTGATCAGCTTGGATGGCTTCAAACTTAGCAAAGTTAGACTTGATAAGATCAAAGTCAATTTCTTGTGCCAAAGCTTGACCTGGGATGTAATAGATATTTTCACCAGCAGCTTTAAATTCTGGAGAAAGGACCTTACGGCTGTCTGCAGTTGTGACACCAAAAGCAACCAAGGTTGGTGGTACTGTCAATTCTTCAAAGGTGCCAGACATAGAGTCTTTCCCACCGATAGATGGCAAACCAAGTTGAATCTGAGCTTCGATAGAGCCTAGGAGAGCTGCTACTGGTTGACCAAAACGCTCTGCTTGTTTATCCATACGCTCGAAGTATTCTTGATAAGAGAAACGAGCCTTAGACCAGTTTGCACCAGCAGCAACCAAACGAGCGGTTGCTTCGATGACCGCATAAGCAGCACCATGATATGGAGACCATTCTGCTACATAAGGGTTGAACCCTTGCGCCATAACAGAAGCAGTTCTTGTCACACCATGTTGGACTGGCAATTTCTGTACAGAAGCCTCCGTTGGTGTGATTTGGTAGCGACCACCGAGTGGGTGATTGACTGTTGAACGACCAACTGAGCTATCAAAGATAGTTTGCAACCCTTTTTGACTGGCATGGTTAAGGTCAGCCAAGACTTCAAGAGTATCAGCTTCAAGGGTTTCGGCACTTGTCTTACGTTCTTCTGGAAACTTGACATCCTTGTCAACTACCTTAGCATCCACAACTACACGTACACCGTTCGTATCAAGGAAACGACGTTCCAAATCGACAATGATTTCACCATTCCAGTGCATGACAAGATTTGGTTTTTCTGTCACTGTCGCAACGACAACCGCATCAATATTTTCTTTGTTACATGCTGCAATAAAGGCATCTACATCTTCTGGACGAACTACCACCGCCATACGCTCTTGAGATTCAGAGATGGCAATTTCTGTACCGTTCAAGCCTTGATATTTCAAAGGCACTTTATCTAGATCAATTTCAAGGCCATCTGCCAATTCACCGATAGCCACACAGACACCACCAGCACCAAAGTCATTTGATTTCTTGATCAGACGTGTCACTTCCCCATTACGGAAAAGACGTTGAATCTTACGTTCTTCGATGGCATTCCCTTTTTGAACCTCAGCACCAGCTGTTTCAACAGATTCAACCGTTTGAACTTTAGAAGAACCTGTCGCACCACCGACACCGTCACGTCCAGTCTTACCACCGAGCAAGATAATCACATCACCTGCTTCAGGTTTTTCACGGACAACATTTTCCTTAGGAGCCGCACCGACCACGGCACCTAGCTCCATACGCTTAGCAACGAAACCTGGGTGGAAGTATTCACGAACATAGGTTGTTGCAAGACCAATTTGGTTACCGTATGAAGAATAACCGTGAGCTGCTGTTTTAGAAATCACTTGTTGTGGTAATTTACCAGCACGAGTTTCTGAAATAGGAGCTGTAATATCACCAGCACCTGAGATACGCATTGCTTGGTAAACGTATGAACGCCCTGACAATGGGTCACGAATGGCACCACCGATACAAGTAGCCGCTCCACCAAATGGTTCAATCTCAGTTGGGTGGTTGTGAGTTTCATTTTTGAACATGAGAAGCCATGGCTCTTTGATACCATTGACATCCACTTCAATTTCAACAGAGCAGGCATTGATTTCATCAGATACTTCCATGTCATCCAAACGACCATTGGCACGCTCATAACGACCAAAAATAGTCGCCATATCCATCAAGGTTTGAGGTTTTTCTGTACGTCCCAACTCATCACGCATGGCAATATACTTGTCGTAAGTCGCTTGCAATTGTTTTTCAAATTTAGAAGCTGAGAAGTCGATATTCTTCAACTCCGTCTCGAAAGTTGTGTGACGGCAGTGGTCAGACCAATAAGTATCCAAAACCTTAAGCTCCGTCTCAGTTGGTACACGTCCAATGGACTTAAAGTAATCTTGAATGAAGAGAAGGTCATCCACTTCCATGGCCAAGCCTTGCTCAGCCTTATACTGTGCAAAATCTTCTGCCGTATAAGTTTCAAAGAAATCCAAGCTTGGAATGGTCTTGTCAGACTCA
Source organism: Streptococcus sp. oral taxon 431 (assembly GCF_023115445.1). Classification (GTDB taxonomy): domain Bacteria; phylum Bacillota; class Bacilli; order Lactobacillales; family Streptococcaceae; genus Streptococcus. The sequence goes on from NZ_JALDUI010000002.1 coordinate 180,603, forward strand.
GAGAAATCCTGTTTCGCAATACCAACAGTGATATCTTTGAAACGAGAATCCACTGGGTTCAAGAGATAGTTTTTGACAGCTTCCAACTCATTCGCATCAATATCCTTGTTAACCAAGTAAAGTTGTGCTGTGTTCACCGTTACATCATTTGAACTACCAAGCAACAGCAAAGCTTCTTGTGAAGATGCCGCGCGTTGGTCAAATTGACCAGGTAAGCTTTCGATAGCAAAGAAAGCAACTTTCTCAAGATCAGCCTTAACCGTAGCTTCATCCAAAACAGTATCGGTCACTTGCTCAGAGAAGATGTGTTTTTCCGCACGCGCAAACAAGTCCTCTGCCAAATTAAAGACATCATAAACCTGAACAATCCGAAGATCCTTCAAGGTTTTCAACTGAAGATTATGCTGCAATTCTTTTACTAAAGAGTCCGATTTCACACGAAAATCAGCTTTTTTCTCAACGAAAATACGTTTATCCATTTTATTTCCTTTATTTCTATTCAAATAGGTTATCGAAGACGAAGGTTTTCCGTTTCAAACAAGTTACTTCAAGCCCTGCAATTTTTCTAAAACGACCTTGTAAACATCCGTTAAACTGCCCAAGTCCCTACGGAAAACATCCTTGTCCATGTGGTGCCCTTCCGCATCCCAAAGGCGACAGTTGTCTGGTGAAAATTCGTCTGCCAAGATAATCTTGCCATCCTTATCAAAACCAAATTCCAGTTTAAAATCGATCAACTTGAGGCCAATCTCAGCAAACCAGGCTTTCAAAAGCTCATTGATACGACGCGTTTCTTCCTTGATATAAGCAATTTGCTCATCGTTAGCAATATTCAAAAACTTAACGTGTTCGTCATTGATAAATGGATCATCCAAATCATCGTTCTTGTAGTAAAATTCAACGATTGGAGTTTCCAGATTCAAACCTTCTTCCACACCAAAACGTTTTGAGAAAGAACCCGCAGTCACGTTACGAAGGACAACCTCCAAAGGAATGATGGTCACTTTCTTGTTGAGTTGTTCTGTGTCAGAAATACGTTCGATAAAGTGCGTAGCTACGCCCGCAGCATTCAATTTTTCAAAAATAAGAGACGAAATCTGATTATTTAGCACACCTTTACCTTTAATAGTCTCCTTGCGAGCTCCATTCAGCATAGTGGCCTGGTCCTTATAGACCGACTTAATCACATTTTCGTCTTCTGTAGTATAGATATCTTTAGCTTTTCCCGAATAGATCAATTGTTTCGACATTTTAAAGTTCGCCTTTCGTATTACTTTACATCATTCTAACACAGTTTTTACCAAATATCAAATATTTCACGAACTATATTTGATGTCATATCTGAAAAAGTACAGAAAAATCGCAAACGAATTTTCATTTGCGATTTTCTAAGATTGATTTGAGTTAGAATGCGAACCTTATTCTTGTTTCAAAAAACGATCAAGATAGTAGCGTAAAAAACTCTTCCTACCTGTAATCATAGTCAAACGACCTTCAAGTCCATAACGAAGTTTTTCTGCTTGTTCAGCATTCAAATCCGTCTCTGCCTCTAATTTAAAGAAATTACCCTTTTCTGTCTGAGTCGCACTGGTATCGATATTCGTAATCTTGGAGGTCAATACTAGCTGCTTATTGGCATCCGTTACCGTAGTAAATCGTACCTCATTTCCATGCTTGAGACCAGCCACTTCCTTAGAACTGATATAAGCTGTTAGTTTTGCCTTCCTCTCTCTAGCCAACTGCGGAAAAAGATGAGCAAGGATAGTTCCTTCTGGAATGATGGTAGATCTACTATGCTCAGGATTCAAATGTAGAACACCATCTTCTGTTGCTGTAATTTCCCCCTTGTCTAAAAGATTCCCTTGAATCTTTTTACCCGACTCCGCTTCAAGAATTTTCTGATCCAAGAGCGTTAATTCCTGGCCTACCTTGGCTAGTTGCTGAGATTTTAATGACTCCAACTGACTTCCTAATCCAGATGCATAAGCCTGCTGGGCTCCTGAACCTGCATACTGTACTCGATAACCTGCAAGAGTTGACTCCAACTGAGTGATGTGAGCATCTAGCTGAGATAAGGCCTGCTGTTTGGCTTCCGATCCCTGCTCTTTTGTTGACTGATAAGACTGATAAATGGCATAAGCTGGATGATCACTCTCTAAGACTCCATCAGCTTGAATAGCAGTCTTGGCTTGCTGATATTCTTTAATTTTGGACTGGGTTTCACCGATGAGATTGCCTAACTCTGCCTGACTACCACTGGCTGCTGCATTTTGAGATGATATACTAGCATTTTGTTGCTCAACCTGACTCCGCAGACTAGCAGCCTGATTCAGATAATCTAAAAAACTATGCTGATAACCAAATTTGTCTGTTTCTGGAAATTGATCACTTCCTGCTTGAAGACTTGCTTTTAAATACTCCAGTTGAAGCTTCTGATCCTTGAGCATTTCCAACTGACTAGCATAATTTTCTGCCTGAACCGCTTCTACCCCCTCTTGGTATTGAACGAGAAGATCTCCTTGTTTGACAAACTTATTTTCAGCCAAATGATTAGCCACAATCTTGCTATTACTGCTAGACTGAATGGTGGCAATGATACGAGCAGGTTCTACCGTAGCTCCAGCTGTCAAGCTTATCTCCTTTTGTGCAAAGATTGAAAAAACGATTAGGAACAAAAACAAGATAAAACTTGGAAAAATCACATAACTAGAAAAATTATGGTAACGACGATTATAAAACTCCGCACTTTCTAAAAATTCTGATTGCATCTTTTTTCCTCTCTAACTATTCACTAGATGGGCGTAAAATCCACCCTGAGCCAGTAAATCCATATGTGTACCCTCTTCGACAATCTTGCCCTGATCCAAAACGACAACCTTCTCTGTCCGCTCAGCAATGGTCAAGCGGTGAGCAATGAAAATCAAGGTCTTATCCAAAGCCATGAGATTATCGACAATTCGCTTCTCGGTCAAAATATCTAGACTGCTAGTCGCCTCATCCAAGATCAAGACAGGCGCATCGGTCAAGAGAGCACGCGCCAGAGCAATTCTCTGACGTTGACCACCTGAAATGCCCGCTCCATCCGAAGTCAATTCTGTCTGGTAATTCAGTGGCATCCGCTCGATATCCTCCCGAATCTCAGCCAACTCTACTGCTCTCAAAATATCCTCCTGGGTCGTCCCCTCCTTAGCTCCAAGGAGAAGATTCTCCAAAATCGTCCCATTGAAAACATAGGGTTGCTGAGGCAGGTAGTTGATATACTGGCGCAGAGCCTTTTTATCAATCTGATTAAGATTGACACCTCCCAGACTAATCTCCCCCTGACTAGGATCGTAAAAATTAACCATCATCTTAGCCAAGGTCGTCTTACCCGATCCTGAAATCCCTACAAAAGCCACTTTAGAGCCTTGTGGAATGGTTAGATTGATGTCCGACAAGACATCTCGACCATAGCCATATTTGTAGTGAACCTGCTTGAAATCCATATCTCCTTCTAGCAAGCTCAAATCTGAGACTGTTTTCTTTTCCTCAAACTCAGATGCAACCAGATAAACTTCATTGAGACGGTTATTGGCAACCTGCGCTGTCTGAAGCTTGGTTTGCAGATTGATGATATTTTCCAATGGATTGGTAAAGTAAACAAGCAAGGTATTATAGGTAATCAACTGGCCCAAACTCATCTTATTATCCATGACTAGGAGAGCCCCCATCCAGAGAATGACGACATTGAGCAAGAGATGAGCAACTTTTTTCAGAGCCTTTTGCCGACTCTCTGCCCGACTATAGGTAAAGGATTTCTTCAGATAATCCACAAATTCCTTGTCAATTTTTTGGTAACGCTGACTCTCACTGGTCAAGGACTTGATAGTCTCAATACCGTTGATGTCCTCAATGATAGAAGAAGACAGGACTGCATTAGCTTCCATGGTATCCCGATTCATCTTTTCAAAGGGCTTCATAAAGGCAAAGATAATCACTGTATAGATAGGAAGTGCCAATAAAGTCATGAAAAAGAGATTGGTATTTTGTGAAAATAAAACAAGGGAAATCATGACAACCGTTGACACATCTAGGAAAATCGAAAGGATGGTCGAAGCCAGCGCATCGATAATACTGTTAGCATCCGTGAAACGAGATACGATTTCCCCTGTCCTGCGTGTCGCAAAGAAGGACATAGGCAGATGAAAAACATGCTTGATATAGGACAAAATCACGTCAATCGACAAGCGTTGCCCCAAAATAAGCAAGAGATACTCCTGAGCGTAGGACAAGATTTGCTGGAGAATATAAACGATGACTAGCCCTATCGAAATAATTCCCAAGGTTGAACGCATCTGATCTGGCACATAAGTGTCAATGATTGACTGAAGGTAATAAGAACCCACAATGTTAATCAAGGTCACCAAGAGGGTCGCCAAAACGATATTAACAATCAAACCTCGCTGTTTCACTAATATAGGGATAAAGGAAAGCAGACCATTTTTTTGTTCCTTATGAGGCTTATAAGTCGGAGATGGTGCCATAAAAATAGTGATTCCTGTCCACTCCTTGGCAAAGCGCTCACGAGAAATCTTGGTCAGCTTAACACTAGGATCTGGATCAGCAATATGAATGTTGTTCTTGTCCTGCCCAGTCACCACATAATAATGGAGCAATTTCCCTTCCTTAAGCACATGGGCAACAAAAGGAAAGGTCAAATCTGGCAAGTCAAAGAGCGTCATATCCGCCTTGATAGCTCGTGTCTCAAAACCAATCTCCTCTGCTACCTTGACCAAGCCCAAAGCCGTCGTCCCATCCATGGTCGTCTTGGCTAATTCTCGCAAGTGAGCCAATGAATAATAGCTACCATAGTAGCCAAAAACCATAGCCAATGCAGCCACACCGCAGTCCATCTGATCCACCTGAGGACGATAATGCCGTTTACTAAATTTCATATCCTACTCCTTTTCCTAACAATCTCCAAAGAAAACTTTGTAAGATTATTTTATCCAAACAAAGAAGCAAAAAGAAAATTATTTCTAAAAAAACAATATCCGCACCTGAACAGCACTTTTTCCTACATAAAAATAGGTAGAACAAACGTCCTACCTAAAATATATATTTATAAAGATTTCTTTTTCTTCCTAATTCTTTTGTCAATCATATACAAAACTATAAATGAAAACAAGGGTGGTACAAGATAACTTTTTTCACTCATTGTCAGCTGAAATCCCAGAGTTGCTAGTATCCTAAAGATGAAAATATTCATTAAAAATAGAAAAACAAATACTAAAAAATATCCTAAAATCTTCTTCATTTCTTTTCTTCAACTTTCCTAATTTCTACACCTATTTTATCACATTTTATCAAAAAATACATGTAAAATTCCAAATAAACTATAAACGATGAAAATAGACACATCAAATGTACCTTTTGGACAAAGAAAATAGGTAGAACAAAGGTCCTACCTAGAAAATATAATGATTAATATTTCTTATCTTTTTCAATTTTTTTACGATTTGCCACAAATTTTTAAATTAACGTCTACTTCTCAAATGACGCCCATACATATAGGTAACGACTCCTAAAACACCCCAAGCTACTGCTGTAGAAGTAGTAACAATGAAACCTCCCTTAGTTACAGCCAAGTCTTCCTCTGTCATAATAGCAAATTTTTCATCCAGTTTCTTCATCTTTCATCTACTCCTTTTTAAATAATACTAGCTAATCCAATAGCTACTCCAACCAAAAGTCCTACTATTCCTGAGGCTGATATAATTATAGCCGCACATTCTTCTGAGATATTCATTTATTTCTCCATTTTTTTAGTTCTTATTTCATTGATAACAACTAAAAGATGATTATTCTATAGCATTTGCCACATACTAATAATAGTTCTCTTTAAACCTTGTCTTTACCTGAATCTAAATAACTCATCATCAAAATAAGCATCGGAACAAATAATTCTGTTTGGAAATATTTTTCAACATTAAAGGTGATTACATTTAAATCCCCCAACACGCAAAATACTCCAAAAATAATTAAAATTGCTCCCATTATATTTTTTAGATTTTTCATACAAGTCCACTTTTATCCAAATTTACGTTTTAAATCTTGACCAATTAATCGACCACCAAGGAAAATTGCCACTCCTGCACCAACCGTGGCTAAGGTAATTGATCCACCTTCTGTATTCATCAATTCTTCTTCTGTCAATTCTGTCCATTTATTTAAATTCATTTTTTCTCTCCTTATTATTACATAAAATAGCCCCAAGCAATACCACCAATTAGTAAGACACCTCCTACAACTACAGCGGAAACTGCTCCCCCATCCACTTCCATCAGCTCTTCTTCCGTAAGAGCTGCAAAGTTCTGTTCCATTTTGTCAAAGTTTGTCATTTGTTTTCTCCTTTATTTTTATAGTTTTTTGTTTGCGATTTTTAACCTTTAAACCATTTTAAAAGCCAAATTGGATAAATAACTGAAATAATCATTTCTAATCTCCTTCCTCTTCTTCTCACTTATCTATTCGAGAAATCATTTTAAAATGAATGAATAAATTTAATTTATTTAAAATACAATTTGATAAACCATGGTAATAAGATTGGTAAATACATCGCTCGAACTCCCTTCTTTTCTTCTTACTTATCTATTCGATAAAATAATTTTAAAATAAACAAATAAGTCAAATTTATTTTAAAAACCACTTGATCAACCACGGATAAAGACCTGTCACATACATCAGTAATCCCCCTTTTTTCTTCTCATCTCTTTATTCGTAAACTCATACTCTTCGAAAATCTCTTCAAACCACGTCAGCTTCACCTTGCCGTACTCAAGTACAGCCTGCGGCTAGCTTCCTAGTTTGCTCTTTGATTTTCATTGAGTATCAAATGTAAAATTTCAAAATCTTATCTTTTTTCGAGAAATAAAAAAACAACATGACTTGCATGTTGCTTTATGTTAGATTTTATCTTTAATGACCTTTAATACATTCGCCACACTTTGGAGATGATCGATTTCTTCATCACTAATTTCGATTCCAAATTCATCCTCAATGGTTAGTACGAATTCCATCAAATCTACCGAATCAGCATCCAAATCATCCTTCAAGCTCAAGGACTCTGTGACTACAAAGTCTTCCCCTTGACGTTCTTGGATAATGTTCACGACACGGTCAAAAATTTCTTTATCTGTCATATATATTATTCTCCTGAAAATTCACGCGCAGTTTGAGCAACTACGTCTGTTTCTAGCATAGTACGAATCTGACGAATCGTACTGTATACAGCCTTGGCATCACTTGAGCCATGAGTCTTAACAACCGGCGCCTTAACACCAAACAAGACCGCACCCCCAACGTCTGAATAGTTGAGTTGCTTTTTCAAACCTCTAAGACTATCCTTGAGAAGGAGAGCACCAAGTTTTGCTCGAAATCCACCACCTGTAATAGCATTTTTTAGCAAGCCCATGATCCCCATGGCTGTACCTTCAATGGATTTGAGCACAGCGTTTCCCGTGAAACCATCTGTTACGACTACATCAGCAACGCCATCCATCAAATCACGCGCTTCCACATTACCGATAAAGTTCAAACTCTCATCAGCTACTAGCAAGTCATAAGTTTCCTTGCGGAGTGGATCTCCCTTGCTGCTCTCTATCCCGTTGTTGAGCAAACCAACTCGTGGTTTTGCAATTCCACGAACATTTTTAGCGTAGAAAGATCCTAGGATGGCATATTGATGAAGGTGATGGGCTGTATTTTCTGCATTGGCACCAAGGTCTAGCATATCAAAACCTTTCCCATCAACTGTTGGTAAGGTTGACATAAGTCCAGGTCGATCAATATTCTTGATGCGACCAACGATGAAAAATCCGGCCGCAAGCAAAGCACCTGTATTTCCTGCAGAAAGAACAGCATCTGCCTCTCCATCTTTGACAGCCTTGGCCGCCAAGACCATACTGGCATTTTTCTTCTTACGGATAGCTTTTGTAGGCTCATCATCCGAATCAATTTTTTCATCTGTATGGATAATGCTGACGCGTTCTGTAGCTGTTAGATATTGCTTGATTTTGCTTTCGTCTCCGTAAAGTTGAATCTCAATATCTGAAAAGTCAGCAAGGGCTTGATTGACACCCTCAACGATGGCTTGAGGTGCGTAATCGCCACCCATTGCATCTACTGCGATTTTTTTCATTTGTCTTCCTCTTTTAGTAATTGTCCCCAATCAGCTAGGGAATCAATAAATTTCTTTGATTTTAAGTGAATTCCGACGTACTCTTCATAAATTTGATCCATGAACTGACGCAATTCTTGCTTGATTTCAGACTTGAGCGAAATAGTCTCTAAAGTCTCAAAGTTAATAGCTTGAAATTGATTGAGCAGATAGGGAATGTTTGGATTCAGATGACAACGTTTCTCGTCCTCATGGTAATGATCAGGACATAAGCAAGCACCATATTTGAAAGAAAAATCAAAGGCCTGACCCACCCGATGGCAAAAAACACACTCATTAAAATTAAGACTAATTCCAAAACGGGTCAAGATCTGAATTTCAAAAATATTGGTCAAAACTTGATAATCTAGCCCCTCTTCCATCAACTCTAAAGTCTTTTGTAAAAAAGCAAACAAGGGAGCATCTTGGTGATTGTCCTGCAAACTAGCATCTGCCAAAGCTGCCACATAGGTCGCATAGGCCATGACAAAGAGATCACTATTGATTTTTGGAAAGGTCATCACCTCATGATAGTCTTCAATATAACTAAGTCCATCATCATTGATTCGCAAAAGAAAACGAGCCAGCACCAAAGGTTGAATAACTGGAGCCAGTTTAGACTGACCGGCATGTTTGACAAAAAACATCCGCTTGCCGACCTGCTCTGTAAAAATCTTGACTAGCTTGTCATCCTCACGAAAATTACGATTGTAGAGCACCAACCCCTGACTCGTAATAGACTGAATCATGCTTCCCTCATGTACTCCCCAAGACGTTTCATAGCTTCTCTGATGGTTTCCATGCTAGCCGCATAAGACAGGCGTACATAACCTTCTCCATATTGACCAAAAGCTGCACCAGGAATAAAGGCAACAGCCTTCTTGTGGGCAAAATCCTTCAGAAAAGCAAACGAATCTTGATTGTAGCCCGCAGGAATCTTAGCAAAAATATAAAAGGCACCGTCAGGTTTGATAATCTCAAAACCAAGATTAGTCATTTTCTCGATAATGTAGTCGCGACGTTGAATATACTCTTTCCTCATAGGTTCTGCATCATCTTTACCAGCTGTTAAGGCTTCTACTGCAGCATGTTGCGCCATAGTATTCGCAGCAGTTACCAAGTACTGGTGACTCTTGATTAACTGGGCTGTGAAGTTTGCTGGTGCAAAGATAAAGCCTAAACGCCAACCTGTCATGGCATGGGATTTAGATAGACCGTTGATGATAATGGCCTGATCTCTCAGCATAGTCCCCAAAGATACATGATTTTCCCCTGTATAAGTTAATTCTGAGTAGACCTCATCACAGACAACGAAAATCTCATACTTACGTAAAACGTCTGCCAAGGCTTCTAATTGCTCGCGACTATAAGTAATTCCTGTAGGATTGGCTGGATAGTTGAGAATAACTGCCTTGAGCTTGTCCCCCTGCTCCAAAATTGCCTTTTCCAACATCTCAGGCGTCAAAACAAAACCATTTTCAGTTGTATCAATTTCGACAATCTCTGCACCAACTAGATTAACTATTGGCTCATAGCCAGGATAGGCAGGAGCTGGCAAGAGAACCTTGTCTCCTTCCTCCAAAATGGCTGTCAAAGTAGCTGATAAAGCTTCTGTCGCACCAATTGTAACCAAGATTTCATTTTCAGGATTGTAGTCCAACTGATACTTTTCTTTTACAAAATCACTAGCTGCTTGGCGTAAGGTCAACAAACCGCTCATCCCTGTATAGTAGGATTGGTCTTGATCGATGGCTCGCTTTGCAGCCTCCTTGACATGATCTGGCGTTGTAAAATCTGGTTCTCCCAAGGTCAACCGCAGGACTCCAGGAATCTCTGAAATAGCCTGGTCAAACTGACGAATCAAGGAAACTTGAATCTTATCTAATTGTTTATTAAAGCGCTTGGTTAAGTCCATAGATACCCTCCTTGCTTAAAGAATATATGTCTATTATACTACAAAAGCTCTCTGACCGCAAAATTCCATTTAATGACAGCCTAATTCCTACTTTCTATTTACTTTTCTTCTGGACAAGACTATAATAAGAAGTACTTATTTTAGGAGGTTTTTATGTCATTTCTATCAAAAAATGGGGCCGGACTTTTAGCCTGTCTTATCATTTCCATCATCTCTTGGACCTTAGGGAGCTTCTTGCCTGTTATTGGGGCACCTGTTTTTGCCATCTTTATCGGTATGATTCTCCACCCCTTTCTCACTTCCTTTAAACAACTGGATGCCGGTTTGACTTACAGCTCCAAGAAATTGCTTCAGTATGCTGTTATCTTGCTTGGGTTTGGGCTCAATATCTCGCAAGTCTTCGCAGTTGGAAAATCTTCCCTTCCTGTCATTCTATCTACCATTTCTATAGCCTTGATTGTAGCTTATCTTTTCCAACGCTTTTTTGATTTAGATACAAAACTAGCTACCTTGATCGGTGTTGGTTCCTCTATCTGTGGAGGTTCTGCCATTGCAGCGACAGCTCCCGTCATCCATGCCAAGGAAAAAGAAGTCGCCCAAGCCATCTCTGTTATCTTTTTCTTCAATGTCTTAGCAGCGCTTATTTTCCCAACCCTAGGAACCTGGCTTCACCTATCAAATGAGGGCTTCTCCCTCTTTTCAGGTACTGCGGTCAATGATACTTCCTCTGTAACAGCCACTGCCAGCGCCTGGGATAGTCTTTACCACACAAACACTCTTGAGTCTGCTACCATTGTCAAATTGACACGCACCTTAGCTATCATTCCCATCACTCTCTTCCTCTCCTACTGGCAAAGCCGTCAACAAGGCAACAACCACGGAGTAAAACTTAAAAAAATCTTCCCTATTTTCATTCTCTACTTCATCCTAGCTTCCCTGCTAACCACCGTCCTTACTTCCTTCGGTGTCAGCAGTAGTTTCTTTACCCCTCTCAAACAACTGTCTAAATTCCTCATCATCATGGCCATGAGCGCTATCGGCCTCAAAACCAATCTCATTGCCATGATCAAATCCAGTGGTAAATCCATTCTTCTTGGTGCCCTCTGCTGGATTGCCATCATCCTGACTAGTCTCGGGATGCAAACGCTCATCGGTATTTTCTAATACTCTTCGAAAATCAAATTCAAACCACGTCAACGTCGCCTTGCCGTAGATATGTGTTACTGACTTCGTCAGTTCTATCTACAACCTCAAAGCAGTGCTTTGAGCAACCTGCGGCTAGTTTCCTAGTTTGCTCTTTGATTTTCATTGAGTATAACACAAAAGGTAGCCCGCAAGCTACCTTTTTATTGTTCAAGTATTAAGCGTGTATGTTCTCTCTTAATACAACGGTTCATCACGATATCATCGCAACCTCCAGCACGCAAAATTTCTTCCGCTTCTAGACTTTCAAGTCCTAGTTGCGCCCAGAAAATCTTAGCATCTGCCTTGAGAAAATCACGCGCCACATCAGGTAGAAACTCACTACGACGATAGACATTGACGATATCTACGGGGAAAGGAATCTCAGCTAGACTGGCATAAGCCTTTTCTCCCAAGATTTCCCCACCTGCAGCCTTAGGGTTTACTGGTATGATTTTATAGCCACGAGCCTGCATTTCCTTGGTCACTCGATTGCTAGTTGTTTCTTCACGATCAGACAAGCCCACTACTGCTAGAGTCTTACTAGTTGCTAGATACTGACGAATCACACCATCACTTGGATTGATAAATTCTTGAGTCATAAAAATCCTCCTTTTTCATCAGTATAGCATATTTTGAAAGGGTTTGCAGAATTCTGCTACCAAAAAACTCCCAACAAGGTCTATCACTTTGTTAGGAGTTTTGTCTTATCCAATGAATTCGTTAGATTTTTTTCTCAATACTAAATAATGGAGATAGAGGACGTTTTTCGTGGATACGGACGATAGCATCCGCAAGAAGGTGAGCAATAGAGATTTGCTCAATCTTATCAATCAAACGTTCTTCTGGTAAGTAGATGGTATCCAAAACAACTAATTTTTTAATCGCTGATTTCTGGATATTGTCCATAGCAGGCCCTGAAAGAACTGGGTGCGTACAGCTTGCGTAAACTTCGACAGCACCAGCTTCTGCAAGAGCATCCGCCGCATGGCAAATAGTTCCAGCTGTATCGATCATATCGTCAATCAAAATACAAGTCTTACCTTCTACCTTACCAATGATGTTCATCACTTCACTGGTATTCATCTTGTCCACGCTACGACGTTTATCAATAATGGCAATCGGAGTTTTCAAAAACTCTGCCAATTTACGAGCACGAGTCACCCCACCATGGTCCGGACTGACAACCACATAGTCAGAACCAACCATGCCACGACGCTCAAAGTAGTCTGCAATTAAAGGAGCACCCATCAAGTGATCGACAGGAATATCAAAAAATCCCTGAATCTGCGCAGCATGCAAGTCAATCGTCAACAAACGATCCACTCCAGCCACTTCTAGCATATTTGCCACAAGTTTTGAAGTGATTGGCTCACGCGCTCTCGCTTTTCTATCCTGACGTGCATAGCCATAGTAAGGCATAACAACGTTGACAGATTCTGCACTGGCGCGTTTCAAAGCATCTACCATAATCAAAATTTCTAGCAGATTGTCATTTACAGGTGAGCTAGTTGATTGTAGGATAAAGACGTGTTTTCCACGGATCGATTCTTCGATATTAACTTGAATTTCTCCATCTGAAAATTGACGTACAGTCGATTTTCCCAACTCTATCCCAATCTCTTGCGCCACACGCTCTGCCAATTCTCTATTTGAAGAAAGGGCAAACAGCTTTAAATCAGAAAAAGACATGATTTCCTCCAGTATTTATGTATCACTTGTGTTTTTTCACAACATTTTTCCAACTACCATTGTAGCGCTTTTTTCTTGATTTTTCAATAAAAAATAAGACAAGAATGGACATTTATCCTCTTGTCTTGTGCTCATTTATATTCCTTATATTCAAGCTGAAATGTGACAACTTAGACATTCTATCTCATAGGAAGATAGGAACTCACAAAGGAAAAGTTAGTATACCTCTCTCATACTGCCTGTATCTACATCATAAACAGCCCCTGAAATAACCACATCATCTGGAATCAATGGGCATTCTCGAAGTAACTGCATATCCTCACGAACACTCTCCTCAACGTCTTGAAAAGGGAGAAAATCTTGACCCGAGACATCAACCCCTAATTCAGTTTTTAAATGTTCTTGAAACTCTTCGTTTTGAAATGTCTGAGCACCACAGTCTGTATGATGAAGAACCACAATCTCTCTTGTTCCCATTTGTTGCTGAGAAATCACGAGTGAGCGAATCATATCGTCTGTCACTCGACCGCCCGCATTCCGTAAAATGTGAGCATCTCCAAGTGCTAACCCCAAAGCTTGTGCAACGTGCAAACGTGAGTCCATACAAGTCACAATGGCTACTCTTGTTTTCGGCTTGATTGGCAGATTTAACTGCCCATGCAGGGCAACATAAGCCTGGTTGGCTTGCATAAACTGTTCAAAATACGACACGATTTCCCCCTTTAAAAATTTGATAATCAAATATTTCTCCTATCTTATCACTTTTAAGAGTATTTGTCAGCTGTCAACCTCCCTATTAAAAAACCAGGACAGAGACATCCAGCTTCTAGCTTGGGTTTCTGCCCTAGTTTTTTTATTATTATGAACCTTTTTGAATATACTTGTTAAGAGAGCCTGCAAAGCTTTGAAGATTGAGACTTTGTACATAGACCTCACCGGTACCTCGGAAGGTATTCACCACTCCTTCGCCTGTACCAATAGACTGCCAGAAGCCATTTTCTAAGTGGATATTATAGTCCAAAGATTGACTCCAAGCTACCACATGGGCATTGTCGATGGTTATTTCTTGGTTTTGCAGCTCAATTTTCTTAATAGAGCCAAAAGCATTGGCCAAAAGAGTTCCCTGACCTTGGGTAGTCATAACAAAAAGACCACCTTGACCTCCGAACAGAGCTTTTCCAATAGATTGACGTTCCATTGTATAGAAGGCTGTACCATCAAGAGCTAGAAAGGCCCCATCATTCAATCGATACTGCTTTTCACCTAGCTCAAGAGCAATCACTTGACCAGGAGTATCTGGTGCTAAAGCAAGATGTCCGTTATCAGACTCTGCAATAGCTTGAGTAATGAAGGTACTTTCACCAGAAACCATAGAACGTCCTACAGCTTTGACAAAACGTCCCAAACCAGAACCACTCGCATTAAGTTGGGTATTGAGGCTGACATTAGGTGTGTGGTAAACCATGCTACCGCGCTGGATAAAGACTGTTTCTCCTTGGTTGAGCGATAACTCTACCAAAGGAAATTGCATTTGACTATCCATAGAAAATTTCATCAGAAATTCCTCCTTGTTTTTAATAAATATTAGCTATAAAGTGTTTTGCAATCTAAAACTGAGTAAGACTATTAGGCAAATACTTTTTTCAAGACTTCTCCGATAGTCGTCACTCCAATCACCTGAATTTCCTTAGGTGGCTTAATACCTGTCAAGGAATTTTTCGGTACATAGATTTTTGTAAATCCAAGTTTCGCTGCTTCATTGATGCGCTGCTCGATACGATTCACGCGCCGAATTTCTCCAGTCAAACCTAATTCTCCTACAAAACATTCCTGAGGATTGGTTGGCTTGTCCTTATAGCTCGAAGCTATAGCAACCGCAACTGCCAAATCAATAGCAGGCTCATCCAATTTGACACCACCAGCAGATTTGAGATAAGCATCCTGATTTTGGAGAAGCAAACCTGCCCGTTTCTCCAAAACAGCCATAATCAAGCTAGCACGATTGAAATCAAGGCCTGTTGTAGTCCGCTTGGCATTTCCAAACATGGTCGGTGTCACCAAGGCCTGAACCTCCGCAAGAATAGGACGGGTTCCTTCCATGGTCACCACGATGGACGAACCAGTTGCTCCATCCAAACGCTCTTCTAGGAAAACTTGACTCGGATTGAGTACCTCAACCAAACCGCCCGACCGCATCTCAAAAATCCCAATCTCATTGGTGGAGCCAAAACGGTTTTTGACCGCTCTCAAAATACGAAAGGTGTGGTGACGCTCTCCTTCAAAGTAAAGTACTGTATCCACCATATGCTCCAACATACGAGGCCCAGCCAGAGTGCCCTCCTTGGTCACATGACCTACAATAAAGATGGCAATGTTATTGGTTTTTGCCAGCTGCATGAGTTCTGCAGTCACCTCACGCACCTGAGACACAGAACCTTGAACTCCAGAAATCTCAGGAGACATAATAGTCTGAATAGAGTCGATAATAAGAAAGTCTGGTTGGATTCGCTCCACCTCAGCTCTCACGCTCTGCATATTGGTCTCTGCATAGAGATAAAACTCGCTATCAATATCACCTAAACGCTCTGCACGGAGTTTGATTTGCTGAGCAGACTCCTCCCCACTGACATAGAGAACTGTCCCTACTTGAGACAGCTGGGTTGAGACTTGTAAGAGAAGGGTTGATTTTCCAATACCTGGATCTCCACCAATTAGGACGAGACTCCCTGGTACCACACCCCCACCGAGTACACGGTTGAACTCCTCCATTTCGGTCTTTGTTCGATTGACATTGATGGAGGTCACTTCAGCCAGTTTCATAGGCTTGGTTTTCTCCCCTGTCAAGGACACACGCGCATTCTTGACCTCTGCAATCTCAACTTCCTCAACAAAAGAAGACCAAGATCCACAGTTAGGACAACGTCCTAAATATTTAGGGGAATTATATCCACAATTCTGACATATAAATGTCGCTTTTTTCTTTGCGATGATTCTAATCCTTTCATTTTTAAAATCTCTTATTAATTTTCCAAATCAGTAACTATTTCTTTTCAGAACAATCAGTCCACCATCATCCACATGGACATAATACTCCCCATCAGGACTAAATCCAAAAATATAGGGTAAATAACCTTTATAAATTTGAGTCCTAGTTTCTTTATTCTCTTCCCAATAAATGGTTAAAATCGGATATTCTTCAGATTGGTCTTTATCCATTGTCACTCGGATGTCTTTACCATTATACAAAGGAAGGCTTCCACCATATTGTCCAGCGATAGGGATAGGAGAATCGTAACCTTCACACATAGCTACTAACTCTATCTCATCGTAATCCCCATCTATTAGAGTGACTTGACTTTTTTCACTATCGATGATGGACATATATTCTGAAGAAATGCAAAGGATTTTTTGATAGTCTACTGGAAGAAAAGCCAAGTAAAGAAAACCTCCAATACTAATCTCAGACACCTTCTTATACCCTTGACAATTTTCTGCGGTAAAAGCTTGAAAATCCTTATAGCTCATTTAATTGTGCTTCTTTCTATATCTCTATCTCACACTCAATCACTTGGCAAAAATCAATCTTCTCATTTGACACAAACTGGCGCATGAGCATTCGATGAGTGACAACAACGACTGTCTGATAGTCTCGATACTTGCGCATAGAGTCTAGAAACCGAGACCTCATTTCCTCAGCTGTCTCATATTGAATAGGACTATTAGGAGATAACTCCCCATTATTTCCTAGAAACAGAGTACGAGCTTTTTCAAAATTCTCTACGCCACTTTCATAGACTTGCCATTCATGCAATAATGGCTCCACTCTCAAAGGAAGTCCAGTAGCACAAGCCACATAGCTAGCAGTCTCTAAAGCTCTTGTGACTGCAGAAGAAACTAGTAGATCAGCTGAGTGTAGCAAAGAATTTTTGCTCAGTTCCTGAGCTTGCTGTCTTCCCTCCTCTGATAAGGGCGCCAAATCCATCCCGAATCCAGTATAGGAACGCTCCTCTAACTCACGGTAATCTGGCTCCCCGTGACGTACAAAGATAATCTTCATCTTAGTGCCCAGTTGATCCAAATCCACCGGTCCGAACACCATCTGCCGCATCGCCATCCGCAATCAAAAATGGAGCAAAGACAGCCTGAACCACACGTTCCCCAACTTCAAGAACAACCTCTTGATCTGTGATATTCTTCATCTGTGCAAAGATATGTCCTTCATTTCCTGGATTGCCATAGTAGTCTCCATCAATGACCCCCACAGAGTTGATCAAGACCAATCCCTTCTTACGAGGATTTGATGAACGGTCATAGAGATAGAGCACTTCTGTTGGTTGCATATAGGCCTTAACACCCGTAGGGACGAGAACAATCTCTCCCGTAGCAATAACCGTACGTTCTGCAACTTTTAGATCGTAACCAGCTGCATGTGCTGTCTCACGCTTGGGCAGCAAATTTTCATCTGTAAAACTAGAAACTAATTCAAAACCACGAATTTTCATATTTTCCCTCTTTTTAAATCTTATATTCTAGGCTATTTTATCTTATTTATTCGAAAAAAGCACGAAAAATCTTCTATATAAAATAAAGAAAAGCGTCCTATCAAAAAGCAAATAATAAAATCATACCGCAAAAATTTAAAGATATTTCAAATGTCCCTTATTTTCCCTTTTATTAACAAACTCATTCTTTTTTAGCCACACTTAAACTGTTTTCTTTAAAGCAGAAAAAAAGAGCACACAATTCACTTCGCTTAGGGCTGCTGGATTCCTCCCCTGACCCGCTTCACGCAGAACTGTTGCTCCACTATTTATTATATCACATTCCTCTTCATTTTAAAAGCAAAATTATTTTTTCCGTCTATTTCTAAAAAAATCCTGCATAATAGCTGCACATTCATCTTCCAAAATTCCCGTTTCAACCTCTACACGATGGTTAAGACGCTCATCTGTCAAGATATCATACAGACTTCCAGCTGCACCAAATTTCTGATTTTTAGCCCCATAGACTACCTTTGGGATACGGGCAAGCCCAATCGCCCCGCTGCACATCACACAAGGCTCAATGGTCACAAAAAGTGTGCAGTCCAACAAACGCCAGCTCTCTTCCCTCAGATTCGCATTCTCGATGGCCATAATTTCCGCATGCATGACCGCACGTTGCAACTCCTCACGTGCATTGTGCCCCCGACCAATGATTTCTCCATCCTTTACAATTACGCAACCTATTGGGATTTCATCATGTTCTAGAGCAATCTCTGCCTCCTTTAAGGCCTCTCGCATAAATGCTTCTTTTTCTTCAACTGAATAATCCATAGTTTCTCTCTTTTCCTGCTTATTATCTTTTTAAATCTCTTCCAAATATATCAGAATTTCCTTAGCATTAATGTAATACCAACATCTGCAACTTCAAAATAATATCTTTATCGATTCATAACTAATTTACTCTTTAATTTTCACTGACTATCATCAATTTTATCATTATACCATGTTTCACTACATAAAAAAAGCCACCGAATGCGGTGACTTTATAGGGAGATTATTATGAAAAAGAAAAGTTTAGGATATTTGTTACAACAAGTTAGGAGGTCTTCTTGTAACTGTCTATAGTATACCCGACCTATCTTAAACAAATCTTAAAAATCTCTTACGACCAAACACTTTCTAAAATATTTGTTTGTTCACGACCAGGACCTACTGAGAAAGTAGAAATACGAACGCCAACCAATTCACTCACACGACGAACGTAGTTACGCGCATTCTCAGGAAGATCCTCCAAATTACGAACTCCAGTGATATCTTCTGACCAACCTGGCAACTCTTCATAGATAGGCTTGCAACGTTTCAATTGCTCAAGACTAGCTGGATAGTAATCAATACGTTGACCATCCAGATCATAAGCCACACAGATTTTCACCGTATCCAAACCACTCAAAACATCGATAGAGTTCAATGAAAGGTTAGTAATACCAGAAACGCGACGGCTATGACGCATGACAACTGAATCAAACCAACCCACACGACGTGGACGACCAGTTGTTGTACCATATTCATGACCTACTTCACGGATACGTTCTCCTACTTCATCAAACAACTCAGTTGGGAAAGGACCGTCTCCTACACGACTCGTATAGGCTTTACATACACCTACAACCTTGTCAATCTTACTTGGACCGACACCTGAACCAATTGTCACCCCACCAGCTACAGGGTTTGATGACGTAACAAATGGATAAGTACCTTGATCGATATCTAGCATAACACCCTGTGCACCTTCAAAAAGCACACGTTTACCATTATCAAGCGCATCATTCAAGATAACAGATGTATCTGTCACATATTTCTTGATTTGTTGACCATATTCATAATATTCTTCAAAAATATCATCAAATGAAATAGGTTCGCTATCATACAATTTTACAAATTGACGATTTTTCTCAGCAAGATTTCGTTCTAAACGTTCACGGAAAATCTCTTTATCCAAAAGATCTGCAATACGGATTCCAACACGAGCAGCCTTATCCATATAAGCTGGTCCGATACCCTTGATAGTAGTACCAATTTTATTTTCACCCTTAGCTTCTTCTTGCAGACGGTCTAACTCGATGTGATACGGCAAAATAACATGCGCACGATCAGAAATACGTAGATTATCTGTTGTAACACCTTCATCATGAAGATAGCTCAACTCTTTCACAAGTGATTTAGGATTTACAACCATCCCATTCCCAATAACAGAAATTTTTTCAGGGAAGAAAATTCCAGAAGGAATCAAGTGCAACTTAAATTTCTTTCCATCGATCACAATTGTGTGACCAGCATTATCGCCACCTTGGTAACGTGCAATCACTTCTGCATTAGCTGAAAGGAAGTCCGTAATCTTCCCTTTACCTTCATCACCCCACTGGGTACCTACAACAACAACTGAAGTCATAATCTTGTCTGAGCCCTTAGGCTCTTCCTTTCTCACATACATGGCAGGAATCTCACCTGCAATTATATCTTACAATTTATTATAATAAAGATTCTCAATTTTTTCAAGACCAAAGACCAGAAACATTAGGGAATTAGAGAAAATTAGAAAATTAATATTAAAAAAATATTGTAAATTTATATTATGAAAAGAAAAAACTATAAAATCGTTCGGAAATATGAAAATTATAAATTATCCCCCAACACAGTCATTTGAAATCAATAGCTGTTCAATGTACAAACGGTAGCAAGCTCTATAGTGGAAAGAAAATAAAGGATGCATAATATCAAGCTTGTATCGAACTAAATAATAGAGTAAAAATCTAAGATGAAAAACTTCCCATTCTAAATCATTATCTACTAAATAACTATATTCCTTTTCAATAACATCATAAAAATCAAGATATTGTTTATAAATCTGTTCAATCATTTTATTTGACTCCATTTCTATTGATAAAATGAGTATAACAAAAAAATAGAAGAACCTGTGAAAATACTTCTATCATGTACTATAATGAATATTCAAATAAATAACAGATAAAGACAACTAACAGATTAGGTGCACAATACTACATTTCAAAAAAAGATCTAAAATTTTCCTAATGAAAGAGAAACAAATACTGTCTAAACTATGATGGCAAGACCACACAATCCACTAAAGATTTACTTATAAGACCTATTAAAAAAAACTTAAAATAAAACACTCAAATCTAACAAACTTATAAAAATATTAAATATTAATAAAGTGGCAAATATAAAAAGACAAAAATGACCTCTGAAAGATAAATCATGACAACCCGTCTAACAGGTGTTTTGAACCAGGACTATAAGCCCAAATTACCAGCCAGCGCCTAAAAACGCTGGCTTTCACCTTGTTCAAGCTGGCTCGTCACTCGCCTCTTAAAGAGGCCTTGGTATTACTTACCACTATCTCTAAAGGGATCCTCATATTCTTTTACACTCAATTTATCTAGTGCTATATCATGCTTTACTCGTTCTCAAATTTTCATACTCGTGAAGAAATCATCCACTGGATAATTTCTTTAATCTTGAATATATTTCTTAATTGTGGCTTCATTGAGTCCAACCGTACTCACATAATAACCTTCCGCCCAAAAATGACGATTCCCAAACTTGTACTTGAGATTAGCGTGTTTGTCATACATCATGAGTGCACTTTTACCTTTTAAATACCCCATGAAACTTGAAACACTTATACTCGGTGGAATACTGACTAACATATGTACATGGTCTGGCATTAAGTGACCCTCGATAATCTCAACTCCTTTATAACTACACAAGCGATGAAATATTTCGCCTAAACTACTTCGATATTGATTATAGATTACTTTTCGTCTATACTTAGGGGTGAACACAATATGATACTTACAGTGCCACTTTGTGTGCGATAAACTATGTGCCTTTTGTGCCATATTTTTCTCCTTTCGCTTTACAATTGGCTTGAACACCTTTATTGTATCGCATTTGGAGTTTTTGAGGTATAACCTTCGACGCGCACCTACATAGCGGGTGTTTTTTTGTCTCGCTCCGTGAGGTGCGAGACAGACTGAAAGTAACATAAAAAAAGACGTTCCAAGGAACGTCTACATACTCCGCCAGTAGGACTCGAACCTACGACATCATGATTAACAGTCATGCGCTACTACCAACTGAGCTATGGCGGATT
>NZ_JALDUI010000003.1:0-146107 GCF_023115445.1 Streptococcus sp. oral taxon 431
AAAGTGACAAATTTATTAAGGGAAGTTCCAAATATCTTTGAATGTTTAGAGCGCTTTTTTAAAACTAAATGACTATACTGGTGAAAATAGCTCAATTCTCACTACACTATTTGGAGTATTGACTCTAAATGCTGGATTGTTTAGCTATCGCAAGAAAGAAAAATAATCACAACCTATAATTTATCCATCAATTATTTGAGGAAAAATTTAGAAAATCTTTTCATGATAAAACGCATATTATCAAGGTTTCTCAACACCTGATAATATGCGTTTTTCTGATTTTAAAGACTTTTTGATCAGCCTCTTTTCTCTTGCTAGAAAAATGGATTGAAAGTTTTTTCGTGAGCGATGGTCGTAGCCGGACCATGTCCTGGATAGACATCGTAGTTTGGAAGGGTGAAGAGCTGGGTTTGGACACTATGAAGGAGTTGTTCCATACTACCAGTTGGCAAATCTGTCCGACCAATGGTTTCTCGGAAAAGGGCATCTCCCGTTAAGACCAAGTGTCCATCTGGGAAAACCAATGAAACTCCACCGATAGAGTGGCCTGGCGTTGGTAAGACTGTGAAGCGGAATTCTTCAATCTGGTATTCTTCATGAAAGACATAAGTGTGTTCAGCTGGTTTGCAGATGACATCCGCCATATCATCGTGTCGAGGGAGTCCTGAAAGGTTGTCGACAGGAGTATAGAGCCAAGATGCTTCACTTTCTGCCACATAGACTGGAGGATTTCCATAAGTATCTCTGACCAAGTCAAGACTCATAATATGGTCGTAGTGAGTGTGGGTCAGAAGAATGGCACAGACTGGTTTGTTAATGTTCTCGATAGTCTTGCGAATGGCCTCCCAATGGCTACCAGGATCGACTACAATCAGGTGTTGCTCCCCTTCAAGATAATAAGTATTTTCATAGGCGACAGGATTCACAGTTTTATGGATTTTCATAGGATTTCCTCTTTCAAAGATTTACAGTTTCTAGTATAACACAGAAGAATAAAATAAGGAATCAAGAAGAAAGTCCCTCCATAAAAGAAGAGACTTTTTTAGACATTAAAAATGATTTTTCCAGGCTTGGAAGCGAGCATCCAGTAGGAGTTGTGACAGATTTTTTAAGATTTCAACTTGTTCAGGTTCCAGTGTCTGGGCTTGAGAAACAAGTTGTCGAACATGGTCAATTGCATTTTTAGAAGACAGTTCATTAATGGAGCTAATTCCAGATTCTAGGATGGTACCAAAAAAGAGATCGAAGTAGAGCTCCAGTTCCTCATCGGGAACACTATCCACCCATTCTTTAAGAGTGTCTTTGATTTGTAGACTTTCACTACTGATTGACTCTAGTTGGACAAAGTGATTATCCTCAGTTTGCCAACTAAAGGTGCTGTGTTGGGCGATTCCTCCGAGAGCCGTAGATTTGACGACGATAGGAGCATCAGGAACTTCCAGCATCATGCCAATGACAGAACCTTGTGGGACAAAACGGTGAATTTTTGTAATAACATCTTGATAACCAGTGGTCTCAGTCAGATGAGCCTGCAAACCAGGGGCATCATAGGTATAAACTGCAGATATCTTGTCTTGCAATTCAGGCTGGATTTGACTGGCAGCATAGACGGCTAGATTCCCACCTTTAGAATGTCCAGCAACAATCACTTTTTGTTTTGGATGTTGGGTAAAGAAATCTTCTAAGTATTCAAGAGCGTGCTTTTGAGCAGGGATTTCCTTCATGTAGGTCATGTGGAAATCTTCCTTCCAACCAATAATACTATCGTCTGTACCTCGAAAGACAATCAGATAAGTATCTAAATCAAGGCGATAGGTCATAGCAGCGAACTGTTTCTGTTGCTCCGTATCAATATCGTTGACAAAGTTAGAGAGTTTGCTATTTTTAAAACGTTTGTGTTGGGATAACTGATCGAGGAGCTGGAGACGTTCTTTATTGGTCAACATGTTAGTCTCACGAGGAACACGTGTTGCGACATCGCTTAAACGATTGACAGGCTGGTCCAATAGATTATCAAAAGAAAGATAGGTCAGCTCTGTCAGAGCAAGTATATCCAGTTCATTTAAGGGAAGATCATAAAAAGAATCGTATTGAACATCAGTTAGGTAGTCGAAAATATTGGCCATGGGAACTCCTTTCTTAACTTTTATCTTATCAGATTTGCATCAATTTCGCTAGTAGTGAGGAGAATTTTGCTATAATATAGAAAAAGGAGGAGCAGATGCATAAGATTTTACTAGTAGAAGATGATCCAGTTATTCGTCAACAAGTTGGGAAAATGCTCTCTGAATGGGGATTTGAGGTAGTCATGGTAGAAGACTTCATGGAGGTTCTAACACTATTTGTTCAGTCTGAGCCTCATCTAGTTCTCATGGATATCGGCTTGCCTCTCTTTAATGGCTATCACTGGTGTCAGGAAATTCGCAAGATTTCTAAAGTTCCCATTATGTTTCTGTCTTCGAGAGACCAGGCCATGGACATCGTTATGGCTATCAATATGGGAGCGGATGACTTTGTAACCAAGCCTTTTGACCAGCAGGTTCTTCTAGCCAAGGTACAGGGCTTATTGCGCCGCTCTTATGAGTTTGGACGGGATGAGAGTCTCCTTGAGTATGCTGGAGTTATTCTCAATACCAAGTCTATGGATGTGCATGTCAATGGTAAAGCTATCAGCCTAACCAAGAATGAATTTCAGATTTTACGAGTTTTATTTGAGCATGCTGGAAATATCGTAGCGCGTGACGACCTGATGCGGGAACTCTGGAACAGTGACTTTTTTATCGATGACAATACCTTATCTGTTAATGTCGCTCGCTTGCGCAAGAAACTAGAGGAAGAAGGTTTGATTGGTTTTATCGAAACTAAGAAAGGGATAGGGTACGGATTGAAACATGCTTGAACTTAAAAGTTTTTTTCTAGCTTATATCCGTTCGCGTAGCCGTTTTTTTGCTTTTATTCTGTTATTGACGGGTCTCATCTTTCTTTTTGATGTCCTATTTGTTAGTCAAGTGCCCTACTTTAACTATTTCTTCTTTCTATCTACATTTTTGACATTTTTGTTTTTGGTATATGATTTCTTGATAGAATTGCAACGTTATCGTAAGGAATTGCTCTATGGCGAAAGAAAAGCTAAGTCACCAATGGAAGTCCTTCTAACTGAAAAATTAGAGAAAAGTGAATCTGAACTCTATCAAAAGAAATCAGATGCTGAAAACCGCTATAATGATTTGGTGGACTACTATACTCTCTGGGTGCATCAGATAAAAACACCAATTGCAGCCAGTAAACTCCTTGTAAGTGAGGTGGCAGATCGCCAACTGAAACAACAGTTGGAGCAGGAAATTTTTAAGATTGATTCCTATACCAATCTCGTACTCCAATATCTACGCTTAGAAAGCTTCCATGATGATTTGGTTTTGAAGAAAGCAAATATAGAAGATCTGGTCAAGGAAGTCATTCGCAAATATGCCCTTTTCTTTATCCAGAAAGGTCTAAGTATTAATCTGCATGACTTAGACAGGAGCATTGTGACGGATAAGAAATGGCTGTTGGTAGTTATTGAACAAATCCTTTCAAATAGCCTCAAGTACACAAATGTAGGTGGAATTGAAATCTACATGGAAGGTCAGGAACTTTGCATCAAAGATACTGGGATTGGTATCAAAAATAGTGATCGGTTGCGAGTCTTTGAACGTGGATTTTCAGGATATAATGGTCGAATGACCCAGCAGTCATCTGGACTTGGGCTCTATCTAACCCAGAAAATCAGCCAAGAATTAGGACATCAAATTCAAATAGAATCCGAGCTTGGGCAAGGAACAACTGTGAGGATTAAGTTCTCTGAAGTGAATTTACTGATTGAATGAAAAGAATTGTGAAGAGCTTGGAAGAAACCTTTCAAGCTCTTCTTTAGACCTTGATATGGTGAGAAAAACGGCTTCAATTAGATAAAAAATGTAATCTTACAAAAATGTAAGATTAAAGGCCTCTTTTGTAAGGTTATGTTATGGCAAGCCATCTTTTTTTGGAGTAAACTTAGAGCATAAAGAAAAAGGAGAGAAACCATGAAAACAATTTTACAAAAGAAACAAACAAGTAAGCCGAGTCCAAAGGATATCGAGCGAGTTCAGCTTGGCATCGAAATGATGCAAGCTCAGTTTCAATTAATGGGATATTAAAAAGGAGAAGTTAAAATGACACTATTAAATGTAAAACACGTTCAAAAGATTTATAAAACTCGCTTTCAAGGCAACCAAGTAGAAGCCCTGAAAGATATTCACTTTACCGTTGAAAAAGGCGACTACGTTGCTATCATGGGTGAGTCTGGTTCTGGTAAATCAACCCTACTCAATATTCTTGCTATGCTTGACAAGCCAACGCGTGGGCAGGTCTTCCTAAACGGAACTGACACAGCTACCATTAAAAATTCTGAAGCATCAAGCTTCCGTCGTGAAAAATTAGGCTTTGTCTTCCAAGACTTCAATTTGTTAGATACGCTTTCTGTTAAAGACAATATCTTACTCCCTTTGGTATTGTCTAGAAAACCTATTACAGAAATGATGAAAAAATTGGTCGTGACGGCCGAAAATCTTGGCATCAATCAATTGCAGGAGAAGTACCCTTATGAAATCTCTGGAGGGCAAAAACAACGGGTTGCAGTTGCACGGGCTATCATCACAGAACCAGAAATTCTCCTCGCTGATGAGCCAACAGGAGCCCTAGACTCTAAGTCATCTGCAGCACTGCTAGATGTCTTCGATGAGATTAACGAGCGAGGTCAAACCATTCTCATGGTAACCCACTCAACAGCTGCAGCCAGCCGTGCTAAACGTGTCATTTTCATCAAGGACGGCATTCTCTACAATCAAATCTACCGTGGTGAAAAAACTGAACGTCAGATGTTCCAAGAAATCTCTGACACCTTGACTGTTATGGCAAGTGAGGTGAACTAATATGTTTCGACTAACCAATAAGTTGGCCATCTCCAACTTAATCAAAAACCGCAAACTCTATTACCCTTTTGCACTAGCAGTTCTCCTTGCAGTTACTATCAGCTATCTATTTTATTCATTAACTTTTAATCCTAAAATGGTAGAAATGCGGGGTGGATCTTCTATTCAATTTACCCTTCAACTAGGTCTGATCGTAGTGACACTTGCATCTGCCATTATCGTACTTTATGCCAATAGTTTTGTCATGAAAAATCGTTCCAAAGAACTGGGTATATATGGCATGTTGGGCTTAGAAAAACGCCATTTGATTGGTATGACCTTTAAGGAACTCTTGATATTTGGGCTAGTAACAGTCACTGCAGGGATTGGAATTGGTGCCCTCTTTGATAATCTGATTTTCGCTTTATTGCTCAAACTTTCAAAGATGAAAGTGGAGTTAGTAGCCACATTCCAATGGTCCGTAGTCCTTTCCATCCTTCTGGTATTTGGTTTTATCTTTTTAGTCATTGTCATCCTAAATGCTATCCGCATTATCCGTATGGATGCTCTCCAACTATCTCGTGAGAAAGCAAAAGGTGAGAAGAAGGGCCGTTTCCTAGTGTTTCAGACAATCTTGGGACTACTCTCTTTAGGTAGTGGCTATTATCTAGCTCAAAGCGTAACAAATGCTCTATTAGCTATTTCTACCTTCTTTTTAGCTGTAATACTGGTCATTTTAGGAACCTATCTCTTGTTCAATGCTGGGATTACAGTTTTCTTGAAAATGCTCAAGAAAAACAAGAAATATTACTACAAACCTAACAATCTCATCTCTGTTTCTAACCTCATTTTCCGTATGAAGAAAAATGCGGTTGGTTTAGCGACTATCGCCATCCTTTCCACCATGGTTTTGGTCACCATGTCGGCAGCAACCAGTATTTACAATGGTTCTGAAAATATTAAAAAACTCCTGTATCCTCACGATATGTCA
This sequence comes from Streptococcus sp. oral taxon 431, assembly GCF_023115445.1. GTDB lineage: Bacteria > Bacillota > Bacilli > Lactobacillales > Streptococcaceae > Streptococcus. The sequence continues at coordinate 5,923 of NZ_JALDUI010000003.1, forward strand.
ATTTCAGGACAAAATGTAGAAGTTGAGGATTTAGACCAACTTTTAACTCAGTATGCTAAGGAAAAGAACCTAACAATCAGCACTAAGGATGTTCTTAGCTATGCAAGTTTCGGCCTTTCTAGTCAAGATGGTACCAAATTAACCACCTTTGCAAAAGGTCAAAATAGTGTTATGCCCAAGACAGTTTTCCTAGTCTTTGATCAAAAGGATTATGAAAAAATGACTGGACAAAAGCTGAACCTTACGAATAATGAGGTGGGACTATTCGCTAAGAACGATGGCCTTAAAGGTCAAAAAGCATTCAGTCTGAACAATCAGAACTATACGATCAAGCAAGAAATCCAGCAAGATTTCCTCAGAGACCATGTTGCTAACCAGTATGTACTTTTGATCTCAGATTATAACTACCTTGTTGTCTCAAATTTGCAGGACTTTTTAGATAAATACCAGGATTCTGCTATATACACTCAGCTATATGGTGGAATGGATGTGACAGCAAGTAAAGAGGAACAGTTAAAGCTATCTGATGATTTCGATGCGTATGTGAATAATTTCAGTCACAATCTCAAGAACGAGGATGGTATGGTTTACGGTGCAAACATTGCGAGTGAGTCAACTGTCGAAATGAACGCTCTCTTTGGTGGAGTCCTCTTTATCGGTATTTTTCTCTCTATCATCTTTATGGTAGGTACTGTACTCGTTATCTACTATAAACAAATTTCAGAAGGTTATGAAGACCGTGAACGCTTTGTCATTCTGCAAAAGGTTGGTTTGGATCAAAAACAAATCAAGCAAACCATTAACAAGCAGGTCTTGACTGTTTTCTTCCTACCTCTGGCCTTTGCCTTCCTTCATCTGGCTTTTGCTTATCACATGTTGAGCCTGATTCTCAAGGTCGTTGGTGTTGTTGATTCAGCCATGATGTTAAGTGTAACACTTTCTATTTGTGGTATCTTTGCTTTAGTTTATGTACTAATCTTTATGATAACTTCAAGAAGCTATCGCAAGATTGTTCAAATATAAAAATAAAGGATATAATGTAAAGTCAGAAAGTTATTTTGACGGAGGAATCCTAGATTATATTGGATACTCTATCTTAGTAGCCATAATTTGCGGGTTTACCTTGGGGATCGCAATACCTTGACCGATTTGCATGATGCAAAATTGGAAAGCCAAACACACTCATCATGTTTAAACATTAAAACGTTATCTTCTTTCAGAGGAGATAACGTTTTTTCTTCTTCGGATAAGGATACAAAAATTTCTTCCTTTCTCTATCTTTTAAATTAATTGATTTCTTCAGAGAAAGACTGTAAAATTTTTGATATAATGTTAAGAAGGGACTGATTCAAGACAGTCATATCTGGTCTTTCTTCCAGTCATTTTTCAAACAATATCAGTTGATAATCAGCTTAAATCAGATCTATCAGTTTGTCTATCTTTCTCTGATGGAGATCATGTCCTATCTTCACTTTGATTATTGGAAAAAACGGCTCGGTCAGGAGCTAGTATGAATAAGGAGAACAAATGAGACGTTTAAAAATGTTATGGCATATTATACAGGTTACGGGTTTTACTCGGTTTGCTCTGAGTTTTGTGACCTTTGTTTTTGGGTCAGGAGGCGTGCTTTTCCTAGTTGAACCTGCTATCACAAATTACGGAGACGGTCTTTGGTATGCTTTTGTGACTTCGACGACTGTCGGCTACGGGGATCTCCTAGCTGTGACCTTGATTGGAAGGATTACCAGTGTCTTCTTGACGATTTATGGGCTCATATTTTTTGGCTGTTTATCAGCTGTTATTATTAATTATTATACCGATTTAAATAAGGAAAGAGGAGAGGACAAATGACTGCCAATTATTCAACACGGGAATACCGTGAGAAATTATATGATGATCTTCATGTTCGATTAAGAGATACAGTAATTTTAATGTGTGCGATTTTTATTGCCTCTATAGGTCTAAACATGAATTCAACAGCTGTTATTATTGGAGCCATGCTGATTTCCCCTCTTATGACATCGATTGTGGGACTAGGATTCGGTTTAGCTATTTTTGATACGCGTTTAATCAAGCAATCTCTAGAGGTTTTATTGACTCAAGTATTAGTCAGTTTGCTTGTCTCGACTCTGTATTTCTGGATTTCTCCCTTATCTTATGCAAGTAGCGAGTTGATTGCACGAACCTCTCCAACAATTTGGGATGTTCTCATTGCTATTGCTGGTGGGATAGCAGGTGTAATTGGTTCAAGGAAAAAAGAAGCAAATAATATTGTGCCAGGAGTAGCTATTGCAACAGCTCTGATGCCACCTATCTGTACTGCAGGTTATGGTTTAGCTAATGGAAATGTACGATTTTTATTGGGGGCTCTCTATCTTTTCTTGATCAACTGTGTCTTTATCATGCTAACCAATATTGTTGGAACTAGAATTTTAATGAGAAAATCTCCTTTAAGTTCATTTAAAGAGCTAAACATTAAAATGAGAATTGGGTTGATATCCTTAATTGTATTATTGGTTCTTCCAGCCAGCTATTCAGCAGTCACTCTGACGATAGATCAAGCACGAAAAGAAGGGATTAAACAGTTTGTAGGCAAAGAGTTCGCCAATCATACGGTCATTAATCAAGTCTATAAGTCTAGGGACAATGAATTGGTTTTGACAGTTGTTGGAGATCCGATTTCAGAAGAAGAATTAGAAACAATCCGCCAAAAACAAGCCTCTTACGGTATTCAATCTGTTCAATTGAAAGTCAAGCAATTCAACAATTCGACAAAATTAGATAGTGAGACGATAAAGGAATTTTACGAAAACATTGACAAGTATATCGACCAAAAACTCTCTGAAAAAGATTCACAAGATGACATCGTAAAAGAAATTGAGGCAGACAAGGACTGAGGATATTGACCTTTTCTAACTCGAGGAAGCAAATCTTAGGAGTATATCCTATATCCCAAAGTTAGTGGATAGAAAGAATTGTTGACGAGGATGCCATTTGTGGAAGTTTGTCCAATCACTACTAGCTCAGGCTAAATAAAAAAGCAACAACGTTTTCAGTTGTTGCTTTTTTAACTAGCTAGAAATATTATCCCATATTTTATCGTTTATTTTTCAACACGTGATTTGTTAGCAATATCAGCAAGAATCAATTCTACAAATGCGTCTACCGGCATAGTTTCAGTTTCTTTTTGACCATAACGGCGAACGTTTACAGCCTTCTCTTCCATTTCCTTGTCACCAACGATCAATTGGTAAGGAATTTTTTGAGTTTGAGAAGCACGGATCTTGAATTGCATTTTTTCATTGCGTTCATCCACATCGGCACGAACACCACGGTCACGGAGTTTCTTAGCTACTTCCCAAGCGTAGTCCACGTGTTTTTCGTTAGAAACTGGGATAAGAGTTACTTGGTGTGGTGCAAGCCATGTTGGGAAGGCACCCTTGTAGTTTTCAATCAAGATAGCTGTGAAGCGTTCCATAGTTGAGATAACACCACGGTGAATCATAACTGGACGGTGTTCTTCACCATCAGCTCCGATGTATTTAAGGTCGAAGCGTTCTGGAAGCAAGAAGTCAAGCTGGATGGTAGAAAGAGTTTCTTCTTTACCAAGGGCAGTCTTAACTTGGATATCCAATTTTGGTCCGTAGAAGGCAGCTTCACCTTCTGCTTCAAAGTAGTCCACGCCCATCTCGTCAAGGGCTGCACGAAGCATAGTTTGAGCATTTTCCCACATCTCATCGTTATCAAAGTACTTGTGAGTATCATGAGGGTCACGAAGAGAGAGGCGGAAGCGGTATTCGTTTAGGTTGAAGTCCCCATATACATCAATAATCAACTGAAGGGCACGTTGGAATTCTTCTTGGATTTGTTCTGGAGTCACAAAGAGGTGACCGTCGTTAAGAGACATTTCACGTACACGTTGGAGACCAGTCAAAGCACCAGATTTCTCATAGCGGTGCTGCATCCCAATTTCAGCGATACGGATTGGTAATTCACGGTATGAGTGAACATGGTGTTTAAAAACTTGGATGTGGTGTGGGCAGTTCATTGGACGAAGGACGAATTCTTCACCATCTCCCATATCCATAGTTGGGAACATATCTTCTTGGTAATGATCCCAGTGACCAGAAGTTTTGTAAAGTTCAACAGAAGCAAGCGGTGGAGTGTAAACGTGTTGGTAGCCAGAAGCCAACTCTTTGTCGACAATGTAACGTTCCAATTCACGACGAATAGTCGCACCATTTGGCAACCAGAATGGCAAACCTTGACCAACCTCTTGAGAAATCATGAAGAGATCAAGCTCTTTACCAAGTTTACGGTGGTCACGTTCCTTAGCTTCTTTACGCATTTGAAGGTAGTTTTTCAAGTCTTTCTTGTCAAACCAAGCTGTACCATAGATACGTTGCATCATAGCGTTGTCGCTATTTCCACGCCAGTAAGCACCTGCTACATGGAGAAGGTGGAAGATTTGGATACGGCCTGTTGATGGGACGTGAGGGCCACGGCAGAGGTCTACATACTCACCTTGACGATAGATAGTCAAACCACCTTCGTCTTCAGAGTGTTCTTCAATCAATTCTAATTTGTAAGGGTCGTTCTTGAAGATTTCACGTGCCTCGTTTTTAGTCACTTCTTCACGAATTGATGGGAAGTTTTCTTTGACGATTTTTTGCATTTCTTCTTCGATACGAGGAAGGTCTTCGTTAGAAATTTGACCAGCAGTGTTGTCAGTATCGTAGTAGAAGCCGTCTTCGATGGCTGGACCAACTCCCAAGTGAATGTCTGGGAAAAGGCGACGAGCGGCTTGGGCAAACAAGTGAGCAGCTGAGTGACGCAAGATTGGAAGGGCATCTTCGTGATCAGGTGTCACGATTTCGATGCTTCCATCTTCAGTAATCGCACGAGTAGTATCGATGAGTTTGCCGTTAAATTTACCAGCAAGAGCTTTTTTAGCTAGTGAATTGCTGATAGATTGGGCAATTTCAAAAGTTGTAACGCCAGATTCGAATTCACGAACAGCGCCATCTGGGAAAGTAATTTTAATCATGGTTTTCTCCTTATATTATTAGTTATCAATTATTTTTATAGCAGAAGTGTTTCCCTATTTTGCAGTTTTAAATCAAGAAAAACAAAAAGCGACCTCCTCGAAAGGACGTCGCAACGTGGTTCCACCTTCATTTATGTACAACAAAAACTGTTGACACCTCTGATTGGCTCTAACGTGGCCACCGTTTTATGTTTGCATAAAAGTTAGTAGAGTAGTATCAGTTTAGACTCCCTATGCGTTCTCAGCAACCACGCACTCTCTAAAAGAAAGATTCTAAGTGACTTGTCTCTATGCATTATTATAGCATGATTGTGAGATTTTTCAAGGTTTTTGTGAAAGTTTTTTCCTTTTCAGTTTTTGCACTAGATTCTTAATAGCGGCACCGATAGCCATACCTGCGAGGGCAAAGATTTCATAGGCTAGGAAGCAGAGAAGGATAAATTCTCCGAAGGTAATGATGGTAAAGCAAAAGAGCAAGCCAACTCCAATTAACCACCAAACTGAGAACTTGAAACGATAAGAGTAGAATAGTGATGCTATGAAAGTCACCAGTGGAGAGAAGATAATAACGTTGCCGATGGTGAGTTCCTTCAAGATATAGTTTTCAGTAATAGTCCGTAATAACAGCTCATAAAGTGGCCAATAAAAGAAAAATACGACCAGATAGTAGGGGAGATATTGCGGGAATTTACGCATGGTAATCACCTCTCTTTTCAAGATGTCTACTTAGATATCCTTCCTATAACTATTATAGCACTTTTGCGGTAAAAATAGTAAATCAGTTGACAAAGAACTTAGTTATTGGTAGAATAAGTAATGTCGTAGAGACAAATAACTTCTTCTTGGTTACAGGCATGCCAACCTGTCACTCGGATGAAGCCAAATAAAAAGGAGAAACATCATGGCAATCTCAAAAGAGAAAAAAAATGAAATCATCGCACAATATGCACGTCACGAAGGTGATACAGGTTCAGTAGAGGTTCAAGTTGCTGTCCTTACTTGGGAAATCAACCACCTTAACGAACACATCAAACAACACAAAAAAGACCACGCTACATACCGTGGATTGATGAAGAAAATCGGTCGCCGTCGTAACTTGCTTGCATACTTGCGTAAAAACGACGTTAACCGTTACCGTGAGTTGATCAACTCTCTTGGACTTCGTCGTTAATTCAAGATACAAAGGCCGTCAAAAGCACAAAGCAAAAATAGGAAAATTGACGAAGAAACTTCAGTTTCTAGGAGATTTTATCTTTTTTGCCAAGTGCTTAGGCCGTGTTCAATTGAGCACATCTTGAAAATAAGGCTACTCTATTGAGTAGCTTTTTATTTTTGTCATCTTACCTCGATATACTCAAGTATAATCTTCGGTTACGGTTCCTAGCACTGTAAGGTAAAATAAACCAGATATTCTCCCTTCGGGGAGATTTTTTTGTTTCACTAAAAATTTTGTACAATCTTCGCCTCATCGCCTAGTCTATAAACGTTTTATCCAGCAAGAATCATGATGCTAAGGGTGTAAGAAATCCGTATGAAAATAGGGAAATGACACAGTGTTCGATCAATGCAAGGAGTTTCATCTTTTTCACTAGGATTTTATCCCAATCTCAAATTAGCTCTCTGGTTTTCAGAGGGCTTTTTTATTGAGGTTTTATAGGTCAGAATTTTGGAGACTACAAAAACCTCAAATGGTATCAGCTAATTACACCATAAAGGTGCGTGGCTACTCGGCTTGAAATGCCGAGTAGCTGTCTGCAAGCCCCTTCGGAGAGCCCACACTTTACGAAGTAAAGTATAGTATGTTATACTCTACATGGAAGTAGTCACTGAATTCCAGTTAGAAATTACTTTGTAACTACGTTTTGAGGAGGAGTAAAATGCTTTCCTACGTTCGACATTACCCACTAGCGATAGCTAAATTAATGTGTCTGTGCTTCCCTAAAATCTGCTGATTTATTACTGACTAATATAGGAGTTTTTTATGGGAAAGACTATCATATCTGCTATTGGGTAAGTGGTAAGAGTTTTTAGAAAATCAAATAATTCAATATTTTTAGGAGAACAGAGAAATCTGTTCTCTTTTTTGTTCGCTTAAAATTCTATTTGAAAGGAGTTCAACGATGTTAGGATTAGAGATTGTAATGAATTTAGACACGTTAGAAATCTTTGACGTTATCGATCATGATAAGAATGGAAACAGCGAACAAGCGCCTACAACCATCCAGTTAAGCTTATTTGACTCAATGACGTGCATTTAACAGAAGGAGATATATTAGGATGGACAGAGAAGCGCTATACAATGAATTAATTCAAAGCGAACCATTAGGTTTCATTGATCCCTTTTCTGACCTTGGGGAATTCGATCCTCTTCAGCTGAAATTTAAACAACCCGTGAAGGACTTAGTGAATCGATATTCAGGGCAGCCTTACAGTTTGGCCTGGCAACATAAAATTATGGAAATGCGGAAGTTGTTTATTGATTATCAGATAGCATTAAATGAAGAAGATAAGCAGATTAACTTTCAGCGAAGAACAAGAAGCGAAGAGTCCAAAGAACATGCTACTACTATTGTAACAACATATTTGAAGTTGGGATTTAGTTTTAAAGAAATTGAGAAGCGTGTTTCTTTATCTTACAAACAACTTCGTAGAGGCTGGAGAAGAAGTGACCATGTAATGACAAGTAGTCCTGAATTTTATAGCAAAGGGGACTTATCTGAAGGTTGCTGCTTACCGAGTAAAAAGCTACCTAAAAGCATGAGAATAAACGAGGGATAGAAAATGGAAACTGGAATTTGTAGACGATGTGCTTGCAACTGGGTTACACCTTGTATCGATGAAAAGTATGGTCCTTGCTGGTGGGTAGATAAAAACAGAACGCTGTGTAGTCACTGTTTTTATGGATTTAATGATGAATCTTGTCAGACAAAAGTTTATTACAGACCAGGTTGTTATCAGAAGAATTGTTGAATAAATGAGAATGAACATAGGAGGAAATTATATGATTTTGTTGTTTATTGTATTGTTTATTATAGGAGTGTGCATTTCGTTCAATGGAGTATTTATCATAGCTAAAAATACAGACATTAGACTTGGCTGGAGTGGTGAGAAAGATTTCTTTTTGTCTCTAAGTCCTTGGGAATGGATGTTAAGTATATTTTTAATTTTGGTAGGAGGGGCAATGATTTACTTCTCATATAATGAGTTGGCGCCATATATTATAAGTGTACTTGACTTCAAACTATAACTAGTGAAGGGATATGAGAGTCCTAAAAACCATGAAAAAGATTGATTTATTAAAATGCTTATCCATCATCACAAAAGACGGATTAAGAACACAAAAATTTAAGAATAGTCATCTACAGCTCATCTCTTCAGCTGAAGAAGGAAGAAGAGGCTCTGTATTTGCTTATCGTTCAAAAGCGAATATGGTGAAGGCACGTGGTGTTGTTTTAACCTCTATCGAATCATTGCTGGAGAATCAGGATCAGTTTACACACTGGACCCCTAACGTATATTGCTATGGAAGCTATAGCGATGCTGGTCGACGGATTACACGTGGGCACTCTGAAGATAATCTTAGACAGATTAACACATTCTACATTGACTTCGATATTACCTCTGCAGCTGAAGAAATGACGACAGGAGATATTTTAACCGCTTCTCTGGAGCTAGGTTTTATGCCAACGTTGATTCTAAAATCTGATAAGGGATTTCAAGCCTATTTTGTCTTATCAGAATCGGCCTATGTCACAGCTCATTCCCAATTTCGAGTGGTAAAGGTGGCTAAAGCTATCTCTCAAAATTTGAGAAATTACTTTGCTCAAACTTTACCAGTAGATTTGACTTGTAACCATTTTGGGATTGCTCGTATTCCTCGAACCGATAATGTCGAATTCTTTGAACCTGACTATACCTATTCATTCCAGGAGTGGTTAGATTGGTCAATGAAGCAATCAGAACTTCCTTTCCCAAGTAAAAAGCCCAATTTGACGGTTATTTCGGGCTCTGAAGGGGTGAAACAGATTGATGAGCCCTGGTATCAATTGCTGATGAGAGAGGGGAATATCAAAGGTGGAAAAGCCTTGATGGGAAGAAACAACGTTCTTTTCACGCTGGCTTTAGCCAACTTCTCTTCAGGAATCGATCAGGAAGAGTGTGAGGAGGTTCTTTCTAGTTTTAATGCGAATCTAGACGAGCCACTCTCTTCAGCTGAATATCATAAGATTATCACAAGCGCCTACTCAGGAAAATATGAAGCTGCTAGTCGTGATTATGTGATGACTTTATGTAAAGCATGGGTCAATCAGGAACTCAAGGCTTCAGATCTCTTTGTGAAGCAACGTTGGTACAAATTTAAGAAGAAACGTGCTGACAGGAAGAATAGTCATCTCTATGAATGGAAAACAGACGTAATGGCTTATTTAGAAGGTTTCTATCAATCCGAGGATCCATTTATCCAGACGACGAAAAAAGAGATACGAGAGAAGTTGAACATTCCTGAGCGCTCATTAGACAAAGTATTGAAGGTTCTCAAAACAGAACAAAAGATCTTCTTCACAGTCAAACACGGCCGTGGAGGAGGCATCAGATTAGCCTCTATCAAAGCAATCTTGCTTTCCCTTATCAAGGTGAAGAAAGAACGTCAGGAGGCTTATATGGCCAATATTGCTGCTTTCTTTGAAGAAAGTATAGAGTTCACTCAGAGAGTGATAGAAAGGGTTAAAGATGGCTTTAAACAAACACAACAACTATCTTTATTTGAGCTTGATATTGGATAATTTTAAAAACCCGCAATCTGCCTTACATTTATATCTACGATTATTGCTCAGATATAAATGTATATAAAATAATCTATGGAGGAATGATATGATTTTGATTTTAGTTGGATTCTTTAGCCTTATATTTGTAGGAGGACTTTTCTTAGTTCTCTCACTTATAGGGATTCGTCAACAAGTTCGTTTTGAAAACGGATATGATTCTGAATTAGAGACAGATCGATTGGCAATGATTGGCCAAAATAGAAAGTGAGAAGAAGAATGAAGTACGTAATTTTCAGTTTTGAATTAGGTGACTATATTTGTAATGGGGAGAATAAAGTTTTAGTTTTTGATACCTTGGGACTAGCTTTTCAGTATCTTCAAAAACATTACCGTAAACCACTTCCTGAACAAAGAAAAAAGAGATTGATTCACTATCCTGACGTGTATCAAGCTCCGTTTAGACTTTTAAAAGTTTGTTAGGAAGGAGAAAGGTCGATGTCAGAGTTATTCAAAATCATTAGAGGATACTACCTAACAGGGGTTGGTCAGGAACCATTGGCTTATTATTTTAAGCTTTCATCGGATAATTTAAAATTTGAGTCTGTTTCTGCAGGGGATGTGGCTTTAACTTTTTATCAAAACGAGGAGAGTATTTCTAGCATTCCAGCGATCATTAGAGTAGATAGTGTTATCTCGAATGATAAAATGATTTCAGATTACCTGCAGGAGGAGTTGAGAGATCATTATCCAATGTTGCCAATTGTCCGTGTATTGGATTCCGAGGAATTTGATCCTTTACTCTTTCAAGAAGTGATGACAACGTTCACTAACTTGAAATTAGAAATAAAAGAATTGGCCAAGATTGATTATGTTCAAGGTTCCATATTTGATTTTATGGATGAGGAGGAGATAGGATGAAAGAGCTTTTTACGCATGTTAAGTTAGCTCTAGGGACTCTTCTTGTCATTTTACTTGTGAGTCTCGCAGTTTTAGGAGGATATAGGCTGTATAAAGATTATTTTATCTTAGATTATGATCCTCACCTTACTCAGAAGGAATACCAGAATACTGTACTTGATCAAAATGTAAATCTAGTATTTTATAAAAAAGATTGTCCTTACTGTCAGGTTGGAAAAAGTGTGGTTGTAGATGCAGCCAATAAAGGTTCCTATCCTACATTTTACATTGACACTCAGACAGAAGAAGGTCAAAAGTTGGTAGAAAAATACCAGGTTGAAAAAGCTGCAACTATCATTAAGATTCGTAAGGGAAAAATAAAGAAATATCTATATGCTTCAAGAGATTCAGAGGAAAAGATTGTAGCAGATGAGAAAAGTATTCAGGAGGCCATAAATGACTAAAAGGGTAAAGCTAAGTAAATGGGCCGAGACAGCCTTTCAAAATGATTGTGAACTATGGCGTACTAGGACAAATGAAGGAATGGTTGTTTTAGGAAAATTATCAGATGGAACGTTTACCCTACATCGTTTTAATGATGAGGGAGGAAGACTAACACATATTTCTCAAGATGAGGCTCTTTGGCTAACATTGGATTTGGCACCTGAAAAGTTAGGTTGTATTTAAGGAGACAGTATGTATCAAATTTTAAATGCTATTGCGCATGGCGTGGTTGGAACTATCTTGATTGCGATCTGGTTTGTACCGCTCTTCAGGATAACTATATGTGATAACTTTGGAAATGAAATTAAAACGAAAAGGCTGCCATTAGCGTTCTTAATGTTACTAAAAAGTGTTTGGCCGAAAAGTAAGGTTTCATTTATTTGGAAAGGATATAAGAAGCATGGGAATCAGAGATAAGCCATTATTATAAAACCATAAATAGATACTATGTAGAATTAGAAAGGTGAAAATAAGAATATGGAACAAAAATATTACGCTGTTCTTATGCAAATCAATGTTGGAAAAAGTGTCTGGTTAGTCCAACAAAAAAATGGTCAATTAGCTTGGTCAGACGAAATCAGCGGTACAAGAGTTTTTAATAGTTTTGAGGAAGCTAGGGAAGCTGTTGAAAATCATTTTCTAGAGAATTTTAGATTTATTGGTTCATACAAAATTATAGAGTTCACTTATCAAGAATTGTTAGATTTTGAAATATTAACTGATGACTAAATAGTCCAAAATATCTTCATAGCTTACGTCGGGATTAATGTATTTCTTAGAACTATGCTTAACAAACTTTCCAAAGTAAAATAGTTTAAGAGGTTGTTTATCTTTTGATGCTTTTTCTAATATTTTCAGCTTTCCTTTAACTCCATGATGGCTAGCGAGGCTTTTGTTAATCGTTATAGTTGGATAATTAGAGTCTTGTTCAATTGTGCATAAACTATGGAATCTAACTAAAAAATAACTTTTTTCAGGGTTCTCTTTGTTGTCAATAGACTTTACTGTTGCAGTATCATAATAGATATGAACATCTTCTAGGTTTATTCCTCTTTGGTTTGCTTCTTTTAGATTGACAAAGTATCTTTCGAGTTGGATTTCTCTTTTATATTTATCATAGAATGTATACTTCTCTCCAGACTGGTATTCTAAAAAATAATTGACTAATTCTCTGAGTTGTTTCACATGGCTACGGAAAGTCCGCTTGTCCTCATCAGTACGAGAGGAATGAGAGCTCTGACGATGAATTTCATCTTTATTTGACTCAGAAGAAAAATTGGATTCGTCTTTCTGTCTAGGTTTAGTTATAGTAGCCAAGCTCCCTTTAACAAGGTCTAAGTCAATAATCAGTTTATTTTTCTCACGATAAAAAGAGATATGATTTTCAGACGTTACTTCTTGTTCCCTTTGTTGATAATGTTCAATCATACGTTGACAATTATTAGGGTCATGTTTTTGATTTCTTGCCCCAGGAGTAAAATAGGGAGTTTTATTAAAGTCTGGATTATTGAAGTTAGCTAAGGTTAATTTGAAGGAGCATTTTTCTCCACATTGAAATTTTTTGGCATCAGTTAAATGATTAGGAGTTCCGATTAGAGAACAGGAAAAATCAAAGGCTTCTTTTGGAGTTACGTGTTGTTTTAATTCTAAACTATAAGCAGATTGAAAAGACATAAATAATTACCTCACTAATAATTTTTATTTTATTTTATCATTATTTCACATAGAATAGAAAGGATAAATCTATCATGATAGAGACAGCAAAACGATGGATTGAAAAGATAAAATCTAGCCCAATTTTGAAACCATTTATTAAGATTAAAGTTTGGTTTCAAGAGAATATTATTAAGAGAAAACTAGTTATTTTCTCAATGTTGTTTGTGACCTGGTTGACCCTTTTGATGGGAGCAATTTTCTCGCCACAAAGACAAACTTATACTTCAGAACAACTCAAAACAAAGCAGATTTTTGCGAATGGCAGTGGTGAGATGAAACTGGTCAGCCAGGAATATTCACCAGATACTGGAATTATTGTTTTACAATTTGAGACGAAAGATGCTACGACTTCGATAGATCGGGGCATCGATGCCAAACGATTGAAATGGAAACTTTATGCGCAACATAAAGATTCAAAAATAGAAATGGATGTTGTCCCAATCATTGATAATAAAGTATCAGTTATTATTAAAGGAGTTCCGAAAAATTTTGGTGCATTTGCGATCGATGTGACAAATCAGACAGTCGCTTCTAGTTCAATTGATGTGAATATTTCATCGCCATCCAGTGATTCTAAAAAGGTTTCTCAGAAGAAATCTGAAGAAGATGACACTGTACAATTTTTTGTAACTCCTCAAAATACTCAGCTTGAAATTAAAGCTATTGAGGTTGTCTCCAGAGAAGAATTTACTCTTCAGGAAATAGAAAAAGAGATCAATTTCCAGAATGAACAGTCTCAAAAATTGACAACCTCAATTGCTCAATTAAAGGAATCAATTGAAGATGATAATTCACGAAAAGCGAGTCTTCAAGCGGAAGCAAAATATCTAACAGGTGATGATCTCGAAGCCAATCAAAAGAATATTGCTACGCTGGATACAAATATCGAAACGAAGAACAGAACTATTGAAACAGCTTATAAAAACATTGAGAAGTTAAAGGCTAAATTAGAGTCTTTGGATAAGAAAAAACAGGCAGTCAAAGATGGAACATTTGAATTTTCAAATCCTATTGAAACTGTAGAAATGAATTAAAAAAGTGAAACAAAGAGCGCATTTTCGATGATGAGCGAGTTTGTGTTTACCAACAAATAGCAGTCAAAAATCTCCTTAATTTTTGAATTAAGGGGATTTATTTTTTATGATTGTCCCTTTAAAAAATAATTTGAGATTTTCGGTTACAATTGGATTAATTAAATAAAAAGGAGAAGTAATCATGGCTAAAAATGATTTAACAAAAATTGATAATCAACTAGAAGAGGCAAAGAAAAAAGTTGCCCTTTTGGAAAAGGAACGTAAAGAAGCAGAAGAGAATCTTCAAAAACAAATTGGTAAAATCTATGTTCAAATTCAATTGAAGAAAAATAAAAATCAGTCGTATGAATCGATTTTTGAAGAGTTAAAAATGGAACTAGGTCTCATCAAAGAAGAGGAAAAAGAACAACGTTTAGCAGCGAAGAAAAATCGTGAAGAAGGCTCTCTTCCAGCTGAAAATCAGTCTTAATTTTTGAGTTTTGAACTTCTAAATAAAGTCAAAAATGGTGTATGTAAAAGTATGTAAAGAATAAAAACAGTGTAAGTATAACACCTATAAAGTGTGTAAAGGTAAGTATAGCTTGTGTGTGTAAGTAGGTGAAACCGAGAAAATTGATATCATTGGAAACGTTGATACTATCAACATATCACGGAACGTGATATCAGTTTCCCTTATGCTCTTTTCTACCACAACACACCTAAAAAGGACCTTAGTCCCTCTGTGTGTGTTAGTGTGTTGAAAAACCGCAAAAATAGAACCGTATCGGTTCGTGATGTTGCGAGGTTGAAGTTTTCTTTTTTGCTTCTTTTTGCTTTTGCTTCGACAAAAGAAAAAAGAAGTCCTGCTTTTGGGACAATAAATAATAAGATGGAGGATACAGATGGACATTCTCATTAGAGGATTAACACAGGAAGAGGTTAGCTATCTAAAAGCTCTAGCTAAGAAAAATAAAGCCAAGTCATTTAATGATTTTCTGCTCTCAATCTGTCGTGAAAAAATTGAGTATGGAAAATTTAATCGTGCTCAAGATTTGTATGTGGCTCATTTAGAAAATATGAAATTAGCTTCTGACCATGTTCTGAAACAAATGAAAAAACAGACAAGGATACTATCTGAATTTGAAGAAAAAATGGATCGTTATGGCAATCATATTTCACGTTGGTTAGAGTATGAAGGGGAGGTGGAAAGTGATGACTAAAAATTTTTTAATTAGAAATGTTCCTGATGATATGTTTGAACAACTTCAGGCTATTTCAAAAAAATATAACTATTCAAGTTTCAATGAGTTTATGTTATCGCAAATTCAAAATATCGTAATGAATGACGGATTGAATTTGTACAATAATCAATTTGCAGAAACATTATCTGATATCAAACAACAACAAAGTCAGATTTTAGAATTGATGTTGAAGAATGAAATTTCTCTTTCAGCTTTAAATGTTAAACAAGATATTGTAAACGAACTAACCACAAATTGGTTACATTTTATGGATGATGTATCAGCACTTGAAGCTGAACGACGGTCAGGTGGTGTTTGAAAATGAAGAAGAATAAATCACTGTTCATCATTCTCATTTTTCTTGCGATCTTTATCGTACAACCTAACAATTTTAATGCTATCAAATCTGGCTTGACACAAAATGATATCCCAAATCAATTGAACATAGCCGATTCAGCTGAAGAAAAAAATTCCAACTCAAATTTGAATCCTACTCTGAAAAATGATGATTTGAAATCGAAGGAGTATGATGAAAAAAATCAAGTGATTGTCGTCAATGAAAAATCACAATTTACAAAAGACGAATTGAGTTTAGAAAATGGCAGCTGGGAAAAATATTCTGATCTAGATTTTTTAAACCGTGTAGGAATTGCTGAAGCGATGTTGGGAAAAGAATTGATGCCAACAGAAGACAGAGAATCTATTTCATCTGTCACACCGACAGGGTGGAAAAATAAAAAAATAATTTTCAACGGGAAAGAAGATTATTTATATAATCGTTCTCACTTAATCGGTTTTCAATTAAGTGGAGAAAATGCGAATGCTAAAAATTTATTTACAGGTACACGTGCTTTAAATGCAAATTTTGAAGATGAACAATCATCAATGGTCTACTATGAAAATAAAATTGCTAACTACATAAAAAATACGAACCACCATGTTCGATATCGAGTAACTCCCATCTTTAGAAATGTGGAATTAGTTGCTAGAGGAGTTCGTATTGAGGCACAGAGTATTGAAGATGATGAGATCTCATTTGATGTATATATCTTTAATATTCAACCAGGATATAAAATCAATTATTTGACAGGATCATCTCAGAAAATTTGAGGAGGGAAAAATGAATCCAAGACTTAGCTTATATTTTAGCGAAGAAACACATGAAAAATTTAAGGAAATAAAATCCTACTTGAAAGAATCGTCTGCTTTGCAGAAACAGTATCGAAATAATTCAGCAACGCTTGTCACTTTGATTGAAGTTTTTTATAAACTCTTTATTGAATTAGGAGAAGGAAAAAATTTTTATGAGCGACTGACTCAGCTGGAAAAAAATTTTGGAGGTAGCTTTGATTCTGGAAATGACAACAAGGCAATTCATCGTCAACTTGATCAAATTCTCTATTTAACACTAACCAATTTTCATGCTATTACGAAAGATGATTTTGATGTTCAAGAATTGGAATCTATTCATTCACGATTGGATCCTACACAGCATGAATTAATGGCAAGAATCAACGATGTCATTCAAGAAGATATTGCACGTGGTCAAACAATCAAACATTCTCATTGAGGTACAGTAAATGGTAGATGTTGTTGAGATCTATTTAGAAACAGGAGATTTTCATGAAGCGGTGAGACAGTCAGGGTTGCCTACTCATATAGCTCATTTGAAATTGATTAAGAGTGGCTGTCTGAAAATTCAAGATAAAATTCAGTATGGTTCCAGGACGGCTAAACTCGGGGGGATGGCCGAGGAGCTTTTTCAAAAGTATGTTCCAGATGCAACGGATGCGAATAAGTATTTCAAGAAAAATAATCCAGTATATGATTTTTGGCTAGATGGTCTAACGATTGATGTAAAATATAGCTCATTGTATAAAAGGAAAAATGGGAACTCCCATCACTGGCAATTGAGGACAAAAGGAAATCAAGATTTTATTGTCGCCTTTTTAGAACGAGAAAGTGGTTCGGAGTTAGAAAAACCAAATATCTTATTGATTCCCATGCAATTCGTTGAAGAGCAAAAAGAATTACATATTTCTCAATCAGGACGGTGGATCAATGATTTTCAAGTTGAACCTGAAGAATTACAACCCTTATTAAAAGACTATGCTCTTTTAAGGGAAAATGGATTATTTTAATTCAAAGAGAGGAAAATAATGAACGTATCTTCTAGTCCAAGTATTACCTTCATGCTGCAATACACTGAAGCAAATAGTGGCTTTGTAGACTACACAAATAGAGACGAAGCTGTTGAGGTTGACAATGAATTAAATTTAGAAACACACAGACAAAATATCGAGTCTCTAACTGAAGATGAAATCCAAAAAATTCAAGCTGAAGTTCCAGAAACGAAACTAAATTTTCAGGAATACATTGATTATATGAATCGTTCTTATGCTACTGAAAATCAAAATGAAGAAATGACAGCGATTTTTACAAAAGAAGCCAATTACTTGCAGCGTAGCAAAGTAACTGAATTGAAAAGTAAGTTAGAACAGGCTTATCAAAATGGCTCTCTTTTATGGCAGGGTGTTATCTCTTTTGATAATGATTTTTTGGCCAAAGAGGGATTATATGATCTGGAAACTGGGAAAGTTGATCAGCAAGCTATCAAGTCGGTCATACGTGAAGCATTGCCGAGGTTGATTGAAAAAGAAGGCTTATCTGATTCATCATTTTGGTGGGCTAACATTCACTTGAATACGGATAATATTCATGTGCATTTTGGTTTATCTGAAGTTGAATCTGCAAGAGAAAAAATTTTCTATCGACCTCGTGGACGAATGGAATTTAGAGGGAACTTTTCCCAAAAAACCATTGAGCGTTTTAAAAGCGATGTTTTTCATGGGCTGTTGAATGAACAGACTAGAGGAATGATTGTTCGACGAGAACAAATCTTGGCCAATATCAGAAGTGAGTTGATCAATTCTGTATTTAGAGATCAGACGGTGCGTTCTTCAGCTGAAAAAAATTTTTTGGAGCAGGCTTACAACCATTTACCAATGGATAAAAAATGGCGCTATGGCTCAAATGCAAGAGATTTTGCAGTCAGTAAATTCTTCCTTGATCGCTATCTGGATTCCTATTTAGAAAATGATGGGAAAGAGCTCTATCAAGAATTTCTGAAAGAAACGAAGGACTTCCTAGAAACCTATAGAGGAGTTTATTCGGCTGGAAAAAAATCAACCTACGAGAAGATTCGAAAACTTGATGGTCGTGTTGAGAAAACACAACAGGAGGCTGCAGGCTATCATCTGCAGCAATTAATAGCGAATCGAGAGAAGGAGTTGAGAGAACGATTAGCAAATAAGATCTTGCACCTATTTCGTGAGAATGCTCCTGAAATAGCTGATGTTCGGCTGAAAAAAAATTTGGCCAATTTCTCAGTAAAGAATCAACAAATGATTTTAGAACAGGATCCCAATGCAAGTGTCATCAAAACACTAGATGCTTGGAAAAAACTGGGTTATGATTTGAAAGATGGGGCAAAACCTCTTGAAATCACAAAACCAGTCTATGCTGCTTATGATAAACACGGAACAGGTTTGGGACGTCCTGAATATGTTACGGAATTAGTTTATGATGTGAGTCAGATGAAAGAAGACTTGCTGGAGAAGCAACTTAGTTTACGAGACTTGTCGCTATTTTCTTCAGCTGATTTGAAAGAACTTGTAGAAGCAGCTAAAAAGAAAAGTGATCGATCATTAAAAGAGCGCCAGGAGCTAGGAACATTTCGCTATGCTTTAAAATTGAGTTTATTGGAAGAAAAGCAGAGTAGTCTATTAGTACGTAAAACTCTTTTTGATCAAATTCAACCACTTGAAACCGATAAGCCATTTGTTGAATTGAAAAAGAAAGAAATTCAACAAAGACTGAAGCTGACTGAATTGCAACTGACTCCAAATTATAAACTAGGTGAAGCAGACCAATCTCTAAAACAATCTCTTGCCAACCAGTTTGAAGATAGTGTTTCATTTTCAGTAGAAAAGGCTGATTCATTAACAATTCAAGCACCTATTAAACGTCTGAAGGGAGAATTAGCAGCAGTTCAACCTCTTCAAGATGAAGGAGTGCTAACTATTCTAAAGGGCTATCCTATTACGAAAGATGGCTATATAGAAGAGTTACAAACCCATATCTCAATTTTTCAGCTGAAACATCAGATTTACAGTCGAAACAAGGAAATTTCACAAACGACTGATCAAGCGACTATTCAAAAATTAAAACAGGCGAATGCGAAAGGATTTTCTGAGCTCAAATCACTCTATCAAAAATTATTGCCGGAGGAGGAAAGTAATCAGAAAAGTCAGCTAGCTCAAGCTGTTTCACATAAAATGCAAGAAAGGAAGAACCTGCAAAGAAAAAACGTCCAACAATCCCAAGGTAAAGCAATCATCAATACAGATTTTATGAGAAATTTGACAAACTCTCTTCAAAGGGCTCAACGTGCAAATAAAAAAGCCCTCATGGAACGTGAGAGAAGTGATGAGAGACAAGACCTGGAGGAGAAGGGACACAGTATATAAGAGTCATTGTAAAAGCAATGACTTTTTTTGTTGAAAATGGAAATCTATTGTCCCTTTAACTGTGATTTCTCGATTATTACATAGAATAGAAGGATAAAAAGGGAAAGGAGAAGAAAAATGAAGCTATTATTTCCAGATGTTGCAGTTGAAGACTTTGACTTTTCAGCTGAATGGTTAATTACGGCAATGAATGCCGATAATAAGCAAGTGCATTTTGAAGGTCAAGGAAGAAATTCTGATTTAGAAATGGTTCTAGATTTTAAGGAAAATTCTGAGCTATTTGAATCTTTTTCAGTAGGGGAATTGGTTCACTTAGATCCAGAATCATTTCTACAAGCAGAGAATGAGCCGTACAAACCACAGTATGAAGGATTTTAAGGAGATTTTATATGACAGAACAAGAATCAAGACGTGGTAAAAGTCGTAGAGAACGTGTTGAATTTGCACGTTCTAGAGATATTTTGGATGTTGCAAATGAGCTTCAGATGGAGCTGGTTCGCTCCGGACGAGACTATCGATGGAAAGAACATGATAGCCTAGTTATTTCACCTGATAAAAATTTATGGAAATGGTTCTCTAGAAATACAGGTGGAGATGCGATTTCTTTGGTTGAGACGATAAAGGAAGTAAGTTTTAACCAATCTGTAGATTTTTTAAATGATGGAAACTTTAAAGAGTTTCAACTGGTTGAAAGACCTCAAGAAGATTTTAAATACTATCTTGAGAAATACGAGCAGCCGTTTTCAGCTGGAAGAGATTATCTACGGAATCAACGTGGGCTATCAGACGAAACGATTGATTATTTTTTGGAACAGGGTGTTTTAGCCCAAGCTAACGCCAAACTTGACTACTTTGCGGAAGGCAATGATGGAGTTACAACAAATGCGATTGAGCCAGTTATTGTATTCAAGTCCCTTTCTTCTTCAGGTGAAGTTGTTGGAGCCTCTTTACAAGGAATCCAGGAGAATTGGGAGAAGTGGCCAAAACATGGATATGCTAAAGTGATTATGAAAAACTCCGATCCTATGACAGGTATTCATGTTGATATTGGCAGTCCAAAACGATTGATTTTCACTGAGAGTCCAATTGATTTAATGTCCTACTATGAATTGCACAAAGATAGTCTTCAGGACGTCAGATTAGTTTCTATGGATGGTTTGAAAGAATCTACTATAGGCCGTCATCTATCTCAAATTAAGGCTGAAATGTCAGGAAAAGCGCTAATATGGACACCTGAACAATTGGCAGATGGACTTCAAGTAGCTATTGATCATCACTTTTTTGAAGATGGGAAGAATGCCGATTTGATTACTCTAGCTTTAGATAATGATAAAGCAGGTAGAACATTCATTCAAGAATTAGAAGCAAAAGGAGCTGTTATCAATTCAGATCTACCAGAACTAAGACCAGGACAAGATAAAACTGACTGGAATGATGTTCTAAAGAATCAACAGGAAGACAAACCTGATAACAGTCGTCTTGCCCAGGCGCGTAGAAAATTGGAAAGACTAAGGGGTGAACAAGACGATGCTATTTCAAGAGCGTATTCCCACCAAGCGCTAACAAATGGGCAACCCATGAATGATAAGCGAGACGGTGCTAGCTTTATGCGTAAGCAAGAACAAATAGAAGGTCAAGTCTTCTCAAAGATGGATGAGATTAGACAACAGGAAGAGCTAGTAGAACGCCTGGAGCATCAACAACGTTTGAAAGAGATGGGATTGAATCGTCAGGGAAGTGGTCTGGAGATGAGTGTTCAAAATATACCTCGAATCCGTGAAGAGCTAGCGAAAGCTGAACGTGGGGAGTCGTTCTTTACTAAAGCTACTCTCAAACGCTATCGAGAAGAGTTGACTAGACTTGAAGCTATATCTGAACAAATGGGTAAAACGAGCATTCAGCCAGCAGCTCAAGCCTTAATTGATGAGGACCTAGTGAATCAGTGGCAAAAACAACCAAATACTTATTTTGTAAAAGGGTTACGAAGAGTTGCCCTGGAGTTGACTGAAGAAGGAGAGTTTCAATTATCTTCACAAACCAAGTATCATCCGAAAACAGATGAAGAAAGACTGAAGGTGGATGAATTGCTTGCCAAACAAGCGCAAGGAAATGCTGGAGTAAAACAGATGATAGAGGAAGAGCGAAGCTCAGTACCTCCAGAGTTATTTGTAGCCTTTGATTTTACAGAAAATCCAAATCTGTCTCAGAAATTCTCATCAGGAGATGTGATTCCATATAAGGATTTTATAGCTCAATTGTATGAAGAGAATAATTTGAGAATGCTTAGTCTGGGATATGATAAAACTTATTTTGCGTTGCAAGATGAGGAGGGGAATCGTCTGACAGATGATTTACGATATGACATTGGTAGTGAAAAAAATGATCTTTCAACACAATTGGGAGAAGTTCTTCCAAGCTCTTACTTAGAACAGGCACAAAAGGCAGATCATGACTATCAGTCTCAGATTTCAGCTGAGGAAAATATTCAATTAGAGTTAGTTGAATCAGAAGAAAAAGAAAAGTCCCTTGATAATTATCAAGAGACTAACACTGGGGGCGAACTATTAAATCGCAATTCCAGTTCTTTAGGAGTAGAAACTCCAGGGACAGCACCGCAGCCCGTTGAGAAAAATTCTCAACCTGATTTTCCTGCCAATGTTCGTCTTCATTTTACCATCGATGAGGATCGAATGTCAAATAAAAAATTCAGAAAAAACATGCGGACGTTAAATCTATATGCAAACGCAATGAGGGACTCGGCTCAATGGTATTTAAAAGAAATGTCAGGGACAAGTATCCATTATGTTTATAAGAATCCAGAAGAAAAGCAATTCCAAATTCTAAATGTTAAATTTGACAAGAAAAATTGGATGCACTTAACCGGAGTAACACCTGTATATAATGAGTGGGTAGAACATTTGTCTGAGTCATTCGTTGAAGATGTTGCAGCTGGGAAAGGGCATTTCAAAGATTTAAAATTTGCGAATGGAATGTCGGATAAACTAAAAGTTTTGAACTTATTACCTGAGGTGATAGAGTCAGACTCCTTTGTGTTTAACGATCTTTCATCTGTAAAGAAATTTAATAATCTGGATCTTTCAAAAGCAATTAGACCAGAAGATACTGATTTGCTATTATTATTCAAAGAAAAGGAATTTACTCATGTCCCTGCATCTTTAATGAGGGTGAAAGGTGATTTAAGTAAACAACTGGAAGATATAGATAAAGGTACAATTCTCGGTGTCTACAGAGAAAGAGATGGTCACATTGAGCAACTGTCAATCAATGAGGAATATGTTAAAGATGGTGGCGAGGAAATGTTATCTGTCTTAAAAAATAAGCAGTATGAAGAGATTCCTAAAGAATCTGAACCACTAGCTCCAGTAAATACGATGTATAAAACTTCACTTGATTCGGTTACGTTCACTCAAGTCTTAGATACTGTCTATAATTTAGGTGTACCAGGTGATATTTCAAAGACTCCAGAAGAATTTCATCAAGCCTGGAATCAGTATCTTGACTATGCAAAACAGTATAATGGTAAATTTGATCAGATTGTTGCAGCTGCTGGAGAAGATAATCTCCTAGATATAAATACAGACTTCTATAAAGAATGGCAGCAAGATCATATCTATAAGGAAAACTACCATGTACGCCTTCAATGGTCTGAGGAGCGGCCAGAAGGCCCTATATTGACCTTTAAAGAAACAGAACTGATATCTTATCAAGATTTTGTTAGAGAGCTATACAAGGCCAATCAGGACTTTTATCCAATTCATCAAGAAGGAATGAAACAAGTAACAGCGGGCAATACTGAAGGCTATGTCCCTCCTGCCAAAATTAAGTTTGATATTTATGCTCCAGGTGGTGAAGTGATTAAAGAGGGAATTCGATATGATGTTGGAGATGAGACTAAACCAATTTCACAAATGTTAGGGTTAGGATATCGTCGACTCAACGGTCAATCTATACTAGCATCGATGGATGAAGAAATTCTTTCTCAGCTGGAAAATAAAGAGGTGAATAAGGAAATTTCCCAGGAAGCAAATGAATCGTCTCAATTGACGGAAGAGGGAGAAGGTCAAACTATTGATACAAGAGAAACGATGGCTTTTCAATCTTCTAAGCAAGAAACTAAAAATAATTTGCTTCAGCGTGTAGAGGAGATTCTGAAAGAGAAACCTATTTCAGATTTGGAGACTCCTGAAGTAAACTCAAGTAGTATTGATTATGCTACTTTAACGCCTCATGAATTGAGTGAGGTTGCTTTCCAAAAAGTGAGAGAGTACACAGAAACACCAGAACGGTTAGAAGAGTATCTGAATTTCATGAGTAAGTTTCCAGAACTTTCTCCTAGAAATGTCGCTTTGATTCAGGAACAGTGGCCAGGAGCAAGTGCAGTCGCAACCTATAATCAATGGCAATCGATGGGGGAAGTTCTTGGAATTACTTCAGATCAGGTATTTGAAACTAGAAATACCTATACCAATAAAAAAACAGGTCGAACAAGAGAAGTTGTCCATAACAATCTTTCGGTTAAGACTGGAGAAAAATCACATATTACCTTGTTTAGACCTATGATGGTTGAAATGATTCCTGTATTGGATGAAAATGGGAACCAGGTAAAAAATGGAAAAGGCAATCCAAAATATAAAAGACTTTCTGAAGCGACACCTGAAGAAAAGGCGTTAAAGAAAGAAGGAAAATTGAAATCTCGCTTCTTCCAGGAAAGAGATTCAAACACAGGCTTAGCTAAATTCGCTACGTATAAAGTATTTGAGTTGTCTCAAACAACCTTGAAACCTGAATTTTATCCCAAAGCGATGCCAAATCGTCACTATGACTTTAATATGGATCATATTCGTACAAAAGAGGTACTTGAAGGGCTTTCAGACTATGCTAAGGGTATTGGGGTAACAATCTATCAAGACGATGCAAAAGAGTTGAGAAGTGCGAAAGGAGCTTTTTATCCAGATGAACAAAAGATACTTTTGAATCCAGATAATACTCCTGGGGAAGTCGTTGCAACCACTATTCACGAGTTAGCGCATGCTAGTCTACATAATCCTAAATTTGCTAACTCGTATAAGGAGGATGTCTCAAAAGATCGTAGAGAGCTTGAAGCTGAGATGACAAGTTATCTCGTTTCTAAGCATTTTGGCTTAGATACCTCTGAGAAAGCCATTCGCTATATGGCAATTTGGACTGATAATTTGACATCTCTTGATGATCAACAACTAGCGCAATCTATGAAACGGATTCATGGAACAGTATCTAAGATTATAAAAAGTGTTGAACAACATACAAAACCTTACCAGTTAAACAGACAGGTGGTACAGAACCAAAATTTTATCCAAAGCCCAAAGAAGGGGCTTAAAGTCTAGAAAGAGTGCTCTTTTTGAGCCTCTTTTTTGTGTAAAAAGTTATATAACTTTTTGTGTTATTCTTTGATATGAACTCGTTCTACTCTTCGTCAATGTCCCTTTACAAAATATTTTTTAATTATAGCTTACAATGACAGAAAATGAAGTAGAAGGAGAATGATATGGTTATAGTTATTCTGGCTGAAAAAGAGAAACAGGCAGAAGCTTATGCTACAGCTTTGGGACAATTTAGTAAAAAGAAAGGTGTCTATGTCATTAGGCAGTCACTCTATTTTCCAGCTGAAGTACATGTGGTGGCTGCTGAAGGGCACCTATTTGAATACAGTGAACCAGACAACTGGTCACTTGATAAATTACCCCTAACAAATGTTTCATTTAAGCAACATCTGAAAGAGGACAAGGATTCGAGAGAAAAATTTAAGAGAATCTATGATGAAGTGGTAGCAGCGGATCAAGTGATTATTGGGACGGATGCTGATAGAGAAGGAGAGCGTATTGCGTACTCTATTTTATCGCATATACCAGGAGGGAAGGAGAAAATTTGGAAACGTCTTTGGGGAAGCTCCATGACAAAGAAAGCTCTTCAAAAAGCTTTTCAGGAATTGAAGGAACCTTCAGAGACCTATGATTACTATTTGGAAGCTGAAGCACGTGCACAAAGTGATTGGTTGGTAGGAATGAACTTATCACCTCTTGCAACACTTGATCTTCAAGCAAGAGGACAACTCCCTCGAACAAAAGGTAGCAGTCTATCGGTTGGCCGAGTGCAAACACCAGCGGTCAGACTAGTTTGTGAGAATGATTTAGAGATTCGCAACTTTACTCCAGAAAAATATTGGAAGCTTCAGTTGGAGGATAAGAAAAATGGGGTATTCTTTACTACCAAAGATAAAACTAAAGATAGTGAGGCTATTTTAGCCTCTTCAAGGGAGTTATCAACCACCTCTGTTATTTCTTCAGTTGAGGTAGAAAATCAACAGAAATCCGCTCCACAACTATTTACCTTGTCTGCATTACAAAGTTTTGCAGCAAGTGCCTGGAAATTTGACTCAGATAAAACAGAGAGTATTGTTGAGGGACTATATTTGGAAGGTTTTCTCTCCTATCCACGACCAACCTCAGAATATATCAGTCGTTTTGAATTTGATGATTTAAAAGAAAACCTATCTGCCTATCAAAAGGCTATTAATTGTCATTTTCAGCCAGCGTTTTTGGAGCCTAGGGAAGATTATGTCAATGATGAAAAAGTATCTGGTACGAGCCATTCAGCCTTGATTCCGACTGAAAGAATTCCAAACCTTTCAAATTTAAAAACTGATCAACGACTGATTTATGAAGCAGTTGTGAAGCAGGCAATCTTGATGTTTGCGGATGATTGTTATTATTCAACCAAAACTATTGAAGTAGAAAATAATGGTCTTGTTTTTAAAACAAAGGGTAGAACGCTTCATAAATTAGGATGGGCTGAATGGAGTTCACGAAAGGTACGAGGTCCTGTTGAAGTTCCTGATTATCAAGTAGGAGATAGAATTGAGACACAAGTCCAGATTGTAAAGGGGGAAACAAAACCACCTAAACGATTAACTGAGAGCCAATTGATTGGCCAAATATTTCCTAAATATGGCTTGGGAACACAGGCTACTAGAGGAGAAATCATTAAAAAAATTCAGAGCAAGGGCTATGTTGTCAAAGATAAAAAAACAGGTCAACTAACGCCTACCAATAAAGCCTATGTACTTATCAATTATCTATACGACAATGAGTTCTCTGATCCAGAGACAACAGGAGGCTGGGAAATGTTCCTATCTCAAATAGGAGAAGGGACAATCAATCCACGAGAATTTGTGGATGCAATAAAAGACAAGCTCACTCTTCAAATCAAGGAGGTCAAAGAAAGAGGTGATTAAGTGTGACTACTGAAGAAAAGAAAAAAACACCCTATTTAGATCGTTATACAGATAATCTGACAGAAAAAGTTTCCAAAAAAGCAGAAGATTATCAGGTATACGGACGTGATAAAGAAGTAGGAGCTGTTCAAACCTCCCTTCTCAGACGAACCAAAAACAATCCAATTTTGGTAGGAGAAGCTGGGGTTGGTAAAACAGCTATTGTTGAAGGATTTGCTTTAGCCATTTTACGAAACCAGGTATCTCCAAAATTAAAAAACTTGACCGTACGCTCTCTGGAATTATCTAGTTTAATGTCAGATGAGGATGGAGGATTTATTGTTAAGTTTAAGAAAATTATTGAGGAGATGGTAAAAACCAAAGGAGAAAATCTTCTCTTTATTGATGAAATTCATACGATTGTTGGAGCTGGTGGTTCAGATAAAGGCGCTCTGGATGCTGGAAATATTATTAAGCCAGTTTTGTCACGTGGTGAGATTCAATTGATTGGCGCAACTACTTTAGATGAATTTCATGAATATATCGAAATGGATCGAGCGCTGGAGCGAAGGATGCAGCCGATTATGGTTTCTGAACCAACAACTACTCAAGCGATTGAAATTCTTGAACAAGCTAAAACTATTTACGAAAACTTTCACCAGGTGTCTATTAGTTCTGATGCTGTAAAACAAGCTGTACTGCTATCTGTCCGCTACATACCTGATCAATTTTTACCTGATAAAGCTTTTGACTTAATAGATGAAGCAGCGACTATTTGTTCTACAAATGGATTGTTTCATGTCGGGAAGCAAGAAATTGCAGAGGTGCTGAAAAATAAAACAGGCATTCCTGTTACGACGATTTTGAAAGGTGACAAGGAAATATTAGACGGTTTAAAAGAAAAGCTGTCACGACGTGTTAAAGGCCAAGATGAGGCTGTAGATGCTGTTGTGGATGCTATAACTGTTGCACAAGCTGGTTTACAGGATCAAAGAAAGCCCCTATCCTCCTTTATGTTTCTAGGAACTTCTGGGGTTGGAAAAACGGAGCTTGCATTGGCACTAGCAGAGGGAATGTTTGATGATGAAGAGGCAATCATTCGCTTTGATATGTCTGAGTATAAACAAAAGGGAGATATAACAAAGCTGATTGGTGATCGTCAAACTAGAACAAAAGGACAATTGACTGAGAAGGTTAAACAAAAACCTTATAGCGTTATTCTGATCGATGAGGTGGAGAAAGCACATTCCGAAGTTGTAGATTTATTTTTGCAAGTGCTTGATGCAGGGCGCTTGACTGATTCAACTGGAAGGCAAGTGAGCTTTAAGAATACGATCGTCATTATTACTACGAATATTGGTGCTGAAAAAATTATCAAGCAGTATGAATTGAAAGGGAATTTTAAAAAATTAACAGATAGGGATAAAGTTCAGTTTGAAAAGAGCATGACGTTGGAGTTAGAAACTAGATTCAGACCAGAATTTCTCAATCGAATTGAATATAAAGTGATTTTCAACATGTTAGACGAGAAAGTGAATAAAGAAATTATTGTCAAACAACTATCAGAAATTAAAGAAAGAATGAAGAATCAAAAGTTGACTCTCTCTTATGAAGAAAGTTTGGTTACTTATTTATTGGATGTAGGAACCAATATAAAGGATGGTGCACGACCTCTGGAAAGAGTGATTAAGCATAAGGTGCTTCCTTTAATTTCTAAAGAGTTTCTGAACTTATCAGATCACAACCAAGAGTATCATTTTCATCTTTGGGTAGAAGGTGATGCGCCTGATGAGCATCACCGTGAAGATAAAAGAGAAATATTGTTCGACGTCGAAGCTGAAAAGAAGTCATTTGGTGAAGCATTATTTTCTTAAAACTACCAATAAAAAAATGATTGTCCCTTTAAAAAATTTTTTTCAATTATCTATTACACTAATATTGTCAAAATAACAAAGGAGGATTTCTATGAAAAATTATTTGACAAGACAACTTCAGCAAGTAAAAACAAAATCACAGATGTTTTTATTGAGCCTTTCCCTATTCCTAACAGGATCTACAGTCTATGCGGACGATCCATTTGTTAAGTCGGATAACTTGGCGAAACAAGGAATTACAAAAGTTCAGCTAGTCAGTGTTGCGCTATTTGGTCTAGCTGCCGTTGTCACTTCGCTCATTTATGCGTTTGGTGGACGAGAGTTAAAAGCCTCAATGAAAAAACATTGGATTTCAATTGCAATTGCAATTATTGGTGTTTCAGCGGGACCAAGTATCATTGAATGGATTTTTGATTTCGTGAAAAGTTAAGGGATGGTGAATTATGGCTTTTGCGCTCTTTAATAAAGGCCGCTGTATGATTACAGATGACTTATTTCTAGAAATCATCTGGGAAGATGCAAGAGGACCAGAGGATGATAGTGAGTTACTTGCTATCATTGAGGCATTGGATCATCTTTATGATTTTTCTCAGCCGATTTCAAAAAGTTTGCCCTACCTAACATTTCACCAGGCCGAGTTGTTATTTAGAGAGTTGAAACAGATGTATGGTCAGTTTCAGCTGAAAAAAGTAGCAATTGCCCATCTGGAAGGGAAAAACGTGGTGACAGAAGGGGAGGTTTATGCTAGTCCATTCCGCATTACAGAAGACTATGAAAACCTCTTGCTTCCTCTCATTCAAGCGATACTTACTCGCTCTGAATTTGCGAATTACAGCTATCAAGAAAAACGGGAGTATTTTGAGAACCAGATTTATCCTGTATATAAACAAAGTTTGGGATTATCCGATTCTTCTCTTCCACTTTTCCCAGCTGAAGGTGAGACAGAAGCTGTTTCACAATCCAATCGCCTACCACCTGTTCCAAAAGCAAGGGATCAAACAGATGTTGCGTATCCTGTATCTCAAAAGCGGTCAACTTCTCTGAAGAAATTTTATCTATTCATAGGTGCATTGGGAGTGTTGTTAGCAATAAATATCATTTGCGTATTTTTTGCTTTCGCTCAACTATCAAACCAGTCAGAAAAAGTAAATTTCTTATATCAGGAACAAAAAAATACTCAACTAATCATTTCAACGAAAAATGAAGTTGATGTATTTAGTCGCTATTTCTTACCTTCTTATTACTCAGGTAAAAAAGAAAATCTAGTGGATTTTCTTTCTGAAGGTGATGCAAAATTTACCCAACCAAAAGAAGGGATTTTACAGTCCGTTATTTTAGAGAAATTGAATTATGATTCAGAAACTCAAAGATATACGGTTTCCTATATCCTGTCTGTCAAAAGAGGGGATAAATCATCTAGCGTTAGATTAACTTTTGATGTAAAAGCTTCTGATTCTTCAAAATATGGATTTGTTGTAGAAACAGAACCAAAGGAATCAAATTATCTTAAAAATTAGAAAAGGAAAAAGCAAAATGAATAAACAACTATTAACCACACTTGCGCTTTCAACACTCGCACTTGCACAAGCTGGTTATGTATCAGCAGATGAACTTGCGCCAATTGATTCTTCTGCTCCAACAACAGAAGTAGTTACGCCGACAGCACCAAGCGCTTCAACAGAAACAGAGGCTCCAGCAAATCAGCCAACAGAGCCTTCAGTTACTCCAGTGGATCCAACAGCTCCCTCAGACAAGGATAACGCAGGTAGCCTTGACGAAGTTCCAGCTGATAAACCAGCACCTTCAGATAAGGCGCAAGACAAGGATAACGCAGGAAGTCTTGACGGAGTTCCAGCTGATAAACCAGAGCCTTCAGATAAGGCACAAGATAAGGATAACGCGGGTAGCCTAGATGGTGTTCCAGATGAACAGCCAAAAACTACTGATCAAGCGAACCAGCAAGGAAAGTCACAAATTGGAACAACATCTACATCAACTGGACAGGTTGTCCATGATGTATCTAAAGAGCCCGTTGAAACAAATACAGGTTCGACTATTGTTAGCACCAAAAACGGAAGCGTAGTTCTTTCAGATGGTTCTGTAGTAGCCCCAGAAGAAATTGGTGGAACAGTTAACGAAGACAAGACTATCTCTGTTACTGACAAAGATGGCAAGCTCAAAACACTTCCAAATACAGGGACAGCAGAAAGCATTCTAGGCGCTATTGGTAGCATGTTGATGACAGCAGTTAGCTACTTCTATAAGAAAAAATCATTTTAATTAAGTAAAGGGGAAAATAAATGTTTAAAACACAAGAAACAAAGGTACTTGGATCAATCAGAAAAATTAAGAAATACGGTGCTTGTGGTGTTATTTTGGGAATGGCCGCTCTTGCGATAGCTTTTTCAGGAGGAAAAGTTTCTGCTGACGAGCTGGTAGCAAGACAAAGTGTGTCTAATACAGTTCAAGAAACAACATCAGCACCAGTTAAGGTTGAGGTGGTTTCTGAAACTGGTTATCCTTCAACAAATCTTACTGAAAAGCAACCAGAGCCTACTGCTGAACACGTTGAAATGACAAACAACGCTAACAAGGCAGGGAAAGAGATCGTAACGTCTGTTGAAACTCCAGAACTTGACAATGCAGTAAAAAAAGCGAAAGGTGCAGGAGTTGAGGTTACAGAAAAACCACAAGTTATTTACGATACGCTAGCTGAAGCCAAAGATGATGAAAAGAAGCAAGTTAAAGCTATTGAGGAAGCAAAAGCTGAAAAAATTGAAAATACTGAAGCGATCCAAAACGCCAATGACACAAATGCGCAAATTGAAAAGGACAATGAAGATGAAAAAGCGCGTGTTAAAAAGCTAAACGAAGAGGACGAAGCACGTGTTAAACAAGCTAATGAAAAGGAAGTGGCGCGTGTTAAAAAGCTAAACGAAGAAATCGCTAACGAAAACAAGGCGAAAATGGAAGCCCTTGGTTTAACTTACACAGGTGATCTTGAAAAAGATAAAAAGGCTATTGCTGATTATATTGTTCGAGCGAAATTATCTAACGAAAGTGGTCTGAAAGAACTAGAAGAGAAAAGACGTCAAGCTCAAGCTCTTCATGATAAAAACAGAGCTATTATGGAAGCCAAAGGGCTTACATATACAGGTGTTTGGAGAACCGATAAGGCAGCGGTTGATCAGTGGAATAAAGAAAATGCTGGTGTAAGGGTAATCACAACCAAAGAGACAGGTTTGACTGCAACTGCAGATACTACCTTTGAAGCAGTCGCTGGAGCATCTAAAGTCACACCACCAGCCTATGTTCAAAATGTTATTCAAGGTTATGCAAGGAATACAAACTTAGACGCTAAGTTTGACAATGTATTCTTGTTTGATTATAAAACTGGAACTGCAACTATCAAAGTTAAAAACACTTCACACGGCGATGTTACTGTTAACTTTGATTCGGTGACACCTTCTGCAGAATCTGGATTTATCCGTTCATATGTTGCCTTGTGGGCTGCAGAAGATGGAGGGATTGGTTATGGTGTATTCATTTCTGCCGGAGCAGGAGAAGCTAACGGTGGAGGAGGAGTTGATGGTCAAGGCGGTGGCTACGGAGCTAGCGGCGCATATCTAAATGACCGTCAAGGTTGGGTTAAACAAGTGAATGTTCAAGTGATTACTGATGCTGACGATGTTAGCGAGGTAACTGTCAATGACGTAGATAGTAACCAAGTTATTAAGGCTTCAACAATCGATGGTGCTAAAATCACAACAGGGAAAAATATTACCCAAAGTGGTAATACATTTACTGCTAACAACTCCGCACAATCTCAAAGTACGGCAGGGGTTCTTGACAGTAATGGTATTGGTTGGAGTTTAGATAAAGGTCAGAAAATCAACTTTTCATTCGACCATATTAACACTTCTGACACTTCTTACTCAATCGTCGGTGGTCTCTTCGGACGTGCTTCTCAAAAAGAAGTGAAGGAAAATGTTGAACCAATTTCTATCAAAGAAGTTGAAGATCCGAATTTTACACCTAAAAAAACCGACCCAGTTGAACTCAAAAAACCAGTTGAACCTAAACTAATTGACCCTGATCCAGAAGATCCAGTTCTTAAACCTTATGTGCCAGTTCCAGATGAAAAGAAAATTTCAGTGGAATATCATAAGACTGCCGTGAAGTACGCTCCGAAAATCAGCAAAGGAGTAGTGAATGATGATAATGTTAATATCGATGGCAAACTCGTTCCTAAAGGTTCGATTGTAAACTGGACTCTTAATACTGGTATGCTTAAAGCTGGCCGTGAAGTAATGTCTGCTATTGAGTTGAATGATCCACTTGAATCTGGCTACCTTTTGGACACAAAAGCAACTGCTAAAGTAAATCCAACGCTTGAGTTTACTCACAACGGACAAGGTAGAACACTTATTAAATTCGGTGCTAGAGAACTTGCCAAAGTAAATGCAAACCTTGACAAAGACTACGTTATGCCACAAATTAAATTGATTGGTACAGTCTTGAATGACAATGGTTTCTATAACAATACTTACTCTATGACTTTGACAACTAAGTCTAAAAAGAAGTACACAGTTACATCTAACACACCTAAAGTTAAGACTTCAGGTTCAAAACCAGTCAAAGACGTAGTTGATAATAAAGGCGTATCAATCAACGGTAAGTCGGTTCTTCCTACAACAGAGTTGAACTATAAATTTACTCAAAACTTTTCAAACTACAAAGGGATTGAAGCATCTAAGTCAGCGATCATGAAAAACTTCTTGATGATTGATGATCCAGACGAAAATGCCCTTGATACAAGCACAATGCACGTCAAGTCTATTACTGCTGGTAATAAAGATGTATCTGAATTGTTGCAAATGTACCGTGTTCTTTCAATGGAATCATTGGGCGAAAAATTGCGTAAAATTATTACGGATTCAGGAATCTCACCAGTAGGTGAATTTTATATGTGGGCTGCGAAAGATCCAGAATCATTCTATGAAGCCTACCTGAAGAAAGGTTTAGATATTACTTATAACTTTTCATTCAAGATTAAGAAAACATTCACTGAAGGCGACATTGTGAATGCAGTTCACCAAATTGACTTCGGTAACGGATATGCAGGAAACAAGGTAGTCAACCATCTTCCTAAACCAGAAGTTCATAAAGATGTATTGAATGCGAAGGGTGAAAGTATTGACGGAAAAGAAATTCAACTAGGCGATACGATCACTTACAAGCTAGAAGGTTGGGTTATTCCAGCAGGACGTGGCTATGACTTGTTTGAGTATCGTTTTGTAGACACACTCGATGTTGAACATGATGAGTACCAAGGATTTACAATCAAAGCTATTAAAGACTTGGTACTGCCAAATGGTAAAGTTATTAAAGCTGGTGATGACCTCAAAGGTTACACTGAAACAATCTACAATGCTAAAACTGGATTGTTTGAAACACGCTTCACTAAAGATTTCTTAGCTTCAATTCCTCGAACTAGCGAATTTGGAGCTGATGCCTTCCTAGAAGTTAAACGTATTAAGCACGGTGAAGTATTCAACGAATACACTCTATTTGTAAATGGAACACCTGTACTTTCTAATGAAGTTAAAACATACAGTAAGCCAAAACCAACTCCACCAACTCCACCAACTCAAAATGAACTGCCAAATACTGGAGAAGGTTCAAGTATGTTAGGTGTAGCAGGATTGATTTTGTCACTTGCAACTTCTGGCTATGTAGTTACTGTGAAACGCAAAGAAAACTAAGTAGAATATAGGGTTAGCATGTGCTAACTCTTTATTTTTAAAATCATGTCCCTTTCTCTTGCGGAAATAATTTAATTATTATATAATTAAATCATAAAATTCTCAAAAACAAGGAGGGGTTAGATGTCAGTAGTTGTCAAGATAAAGCTAAAAGAAGTTTTAGCAGAACGTGGCATGACGCAGAGTGAACTAGCTAAGTTATCAAACCTAACTGAAACTGCTGTTAGCACGTTTGCAAGGGGGCAAGGAATCTCAATCAATAAGGAATATTTAGCAAAAATCGCTAGTGCTTTGAATATTTCAGACATAAGCGAACTTTTGGAATTACAATTTATTTAGGTTACTTACGAAAAGGATTAAAGAATTATATGGATAATAAGAAAATTGCAGTAGTAGGAGCATCTGCCCTTGCTCTAGGTTTAGGTGTTACGAACGTACATGCAGAGGAAGTAACGACAGTAGCACCGACAACTAATCACCAGACTGTTTCTAAGGAAGAAACAAAACCTGAAGTCAAAAAGGAAGTCACTAAAGAACAAGTTGACGTGGCCAAGGATAAACTTGATAAATCTACCCAAGCAGTAGAAGATGCACAAGCTAAGAAAAACCAAGCGCAGACTGAAAAAGACCAAGCGCAGACTGAAGTAGGTAATGCTCAATCTGAAGTAGATAATGCTCAACAAGCCAAGGATAAAGCGACTCCAGAAAACATTGAAAAACAAAAGCAAGAAGTTACTAGTGCTGAAAAAGGTAAAACTGACGCAGAAAACCAAGAAGATAAGGCAGCAAATGACCTTGACAAAGCAAAAGAAGTTGTCGCAGACCAAGAACATGTAGTTCATAAGTCTGAGAAAAAAGTAGCGGATGCTTTAAATGAGGTTAAAGATGCTCAGAAAGATGTAGATAATGCCCAAGCTATTTTGGACGGTACAGGTCAAGCGAAAGTTGTCGAAGAAAAGGAAAATGCTGAGGCTTTCCAAAAACAAGCACAGGCACAGTTGACGAATGCAGAGGAGAACTTGGACCAAGCTAAGTCAGACGACAAGAATCTTGAAGATGCAATTTCAAGCGTCCAAAACGAGTTGACAGAAGCTAGTAATGTAGTAGCAAGCACAGAGTCTACATTGACTGATGCTACTAATAAAGCTGACCAGACACAAACTGCTCTTGAAAAAGCACAGGATACCTTTACTGTAGCTGAAGCTAGCTATAAGTCTATTAACACTTTCCAAGTTACTGATGAATATGTTAACGCCTTGAAATCCTATGTAAATAATCCTTATGACATTTTGGATGAACGTGATAAGTGGAAAGAACATAGAGAGAAAGTAGAGTCTATCTTAAAATCGGTCAACCAAGAAAATTTGAATTTGAATAAATTCAAAGAAAATGCCAATGATAAAGTTATCAGTGTTGATGCTAATAACTTGACAACAGAGCAAATGACAGAGCTTTCTCTATTTGCGAGTGATCTACTTAACCAAATCCGTGAGCGCTTTGGAACACCTAAGACTGTTGTAACAAAAGGCATGCTTCAAGTTGCTGACGAAGTGACTGATGGTTACGTAGCTGATGATTGGGGATTCGGAAAAGGTCACGATAGTAAAGCAGTAAATAACGTGGCTCGTAAGTATGGATTGCCTACTTATGAGGATGATACTCAACAATACCTTGAAAATCTCAACAGTAGCAATGATGGTGATAAAATCCATACAATGAATGATGCTAAAAAGTGGGTTTATAAAAGTATTTCTAACTTACTTTTTAATGGTTGGGAGTGGATGCATGCTCAAAACCTAACAGGTGTATCTTCTGTTCGAGGTGCTACTAAAGAATATTTTGCTTTAGATATTTCTAAGAATCTAGGACGTACAAGCGCACACTTCATATCAGTTTTTGATAATCAAGTTACTGGAAACAAGTTGGATAAAACTGAAGTACCTAACAATAATACAGCAGAAAGCATTGTAAAAGCCTATAATACTGCTAAAACTTCCTTATTAAATGCTCAGACTGTAAACTCTCAGGCACAACGTGAAAAAACAAGTGCTTCGCTTGCGAATATCAAGGCTAAAGGGGAGCAGGAAACAATTCAAAAACGATTGGATGCTCTTAAAGCTACGCCTTTGAAAACGCCGACTGCTCAAAGCAAACTTGAAAAGGCACAAGACAACCTTGCTAATGCTAACAAGCGCTTAGAAAATGCTGAGAAGGCACTAGAGGCTTTGACTGCTGATGTGAAAATAAAACAAGAAAATCTTACTAATGCTAAGAATGTCCTTGCTCAAAAAGAACGTAACCTTACTAATGCTAAGAACAACCTAGCATCTGAACAAGGTAAATTAGCTGAACTCAAAGCACTAGTACAGACTGCAGAAAACAATCTTGACCTTGCTAAAGAAAAAGTAGCACAAGCTAATAAGACGCTTGAACAAGCCAAGGCTGACCTTGAAACCTTGCTCAATGCAGAGCCTAACTTAGCTAAAACTAAGGAAGTCCTTGCTCAAAAAGAAACTACTCTTAAAGAGAAAGTGACTGCCTTGAAAGAGGCACAAGAGAACCTTGACAAGTTGTTGAAAGAACAGAAAATCGACCAAGAGGCTTATGATAAACTCTTCGCCTTATATAGCGAGCAGGTAGAAGCTAAGCGTTTAGCTGAACTTGAAGCGCAAAAGAAAGCGATCCTTGAAGCAGGTAACACACCTATTGAAGTCTATGATGCAACTGGTAAACTTGTATCTTACCAAGTTAAACCTAAGACTGTTTCTCAATCACCTGTTTCCTATAATCGTGCATGGAATAAGAAACAAGAAAATAGTTTACCAAACACTGGAACATCAGCAAGCATGCTTCCAGTTGTGGGAATGATTTTGGGATTGTTGAGTCTTGCAGGCCTTCGTAAGTCGAAAGAAAACTAATTTGACGAACTAAAATGAAAGGATGACCACAAGTTGAATAAAGACTCTCTTGTGGTCTTTATTGAAAGGAGAAAAAATGCAAGTATTTATCGCTTCTGGACGTGTTGCATTCATTCCAAATGATGCAGTAGATCGAACCAAAAATGGTCATACCAGTTTCAAATTTGAGTTTGTTTGTGATTCGAGTATGACTGATGATACAAATAAACCAATCCCTAGTTTCTTCCATGTACAAGTTTATGGGAAACAAGCGGAATTGATGGCTCAGAGCCTATCTAAAGGATCTCCAATCCTCTTAAAAGGAGAAATTATCCAACGACCATATAATGATGAACAAGGCCAACGTCGGATGTATCAGTTTATTTCACCAAACCAACAAGGAGGAATCACTTTCCTTGAAAATAAGGAAGCATCGAACCGACGTAAGCAGGAACAACAAGGCTTTTCTCAGCCGATACCAAGTTCTATTCCTACATCCTATCCTGAACCAATGGATGCGGATTCCCCATTCTAAAGGATTGAAAGCATACAAGAACATTTGTGTGCTTTTTTTGTTGTTCATTTATTGTATAAAAAGTTATATAACTTATGATATAACAATGTCTTTTGTCCCTTTAACAAAGAATTTGATATTATCCTTTAGAATAGAGGGGAATTAAGAAATAATAAGAAAGGAGTGCAACAATGGCAAGACAAAAATACAATTATCTGTCTGATGAATTGATTGCGGAATCTCTTCAGGTGACCAATTACCTAGAACAAAGTCGATCCAGTCGATTGAATGTTCTTCAGTTGGATGGAGAGAAATGGTTAGAAAGTTACTTTCACCGTTATGAGAAAGCCTCTCCAAGGCTACAGTTTCACATATTTCTCTTTTCGAGCTTCTATACTCGAAAAATGGAATGGTTTTTGGAAGGTGTAAGGGGGTAGTCGTTTGTTTGAGTTATTTGAAGTAGTATTTTATACCCTTATCCAAGCGATTCGAGCTAGTTGGCTCACTACCTTCCTTTTTCTAGGGGTAGCAGGTTATTACCTATTCAAACTCTTCCAGCCGTATTTTTTAAGAAGCTATCAAAGGTTATTAGCAGGAAAGAGTAGTCTAAGCCAGGCAATAAAAATAGGTTGGAAAAATCGTAAAGGAATTGATTGGAAACAAGTTTGGAGACAATCAGTTAGAGGGCTACTCAATGGGATGAAGTCATTCTTACCTAAAATCTTTGCGCTTGTCTCTCTCATTCTTTGGAATCTTTTCTTCAGGATATTCTATACCCTCCCTTTTGTTAAACGAGAACGGAAACGTTTTGATAAAGAAATGAAACCCATTCTTTATTTTAAAAGTTACCGTAGTTTTGTTTATATGGGATTAGGTTTTAGCTTTATTGCTTTTATCTTAACCAATTACCTGGTTACTGTTTTGAGGGCTACAATCCGCTTTCTCTATTTTAGTATTTGGTCGTTCAAAGATGCTAGTAAGGCCGTAAACTTTGACTTAAACAGCCTCTTATTTCAAAGTTTATTGAACGCTA
Source organism: Streptococcus sp. oral taxon 431 (assembly GCF_023115445.1). Lineage (GTDB taxonomy): Bacteria > Bacillota > Bacilli > Lactobacillales > Streptococcaceae > Streptococcus. The sequence goes on from NZ_JALDUI010000003.1 coordinate 44,986, forward strand.
AAGTCTTCTTGATAGCACCGATTTTAGCATTTCCAATCTTTCTATTGGGTTTAGTTATCGCCTGGAAATCTGCCTGGATAAACTTCGAGCAGTTTCGAGACTATAACAATAATGAAGAGGGAGATGACCGATTTGTGACGATTGATGAAATTCGTCGTCAATACAAAAAGATTCCGAATAAAGCTTTAACTTATCCAGGTGAAGGTGGGGCTCCAGTATTTCATGAACTGACTCATGATTTAGCAGGGCAAACACTCCGAACGCAAATGTTATGGCAAAATAAGACAATCAGTCGATACGTGACCAATGCGGAGCGTATTTTGGGCATGCAATCTTTTCCTTCGGGATATTATTACATTGAAGATAAGCCGACGAATCTGTTAGGGATTGGGATGACTCGTTCAGGTAAGGGGGAAGGTCAGATTACGACAGCGATTGATATCAACAGTCGTGCGGAGTTGCAGCCATCGATGGTTCTGGGAGACCCGAAAGGGGAACACTACCAAGCATCGTACAAAACGATGAGGCAACGTGGCTATGAAGTTGATGTGCTTTCTTTCCAAAATATGGATTGGTCTATGTCCTACAATCCTTTGGCTCTAGCTATTGCAGCCGCCAAGAAAGGTTACTATGAGAAAACGCAAACCTATGTCAATGCAGTCGCAGAATCCATTTTTCCCAAACAAAAAGGTGGTGAGAAGGGAAATGCGGAATACTTCCGTAAGTCTTCTATATCCTTGTTTAACGCCCTTACAATGGCTTTGATGGATCGGGCTAATGAAACCGTTCAAAATGGTGAAGAAGATGCCTGGGACACCATTACCATCCCAAACGTTGCGAAATTCTTGGCGACAATGGGATCAGAAGAAGTCTTTGTGGATGGAACGGGGGAAGTCGTTGAGAATCCAACTAGAGAACAACAAGTGTCGAAGAAGTCAAAAATCACAGTCTATTTTGATAATTTGAGACAAGTCAATCAAAAACAATTCTCGAAATTTAGACAAATGGCGGATATCGAATTTCGTGCTTCAGACTTTGGTGGTGATGAGACCAAAGGAAATGTCTACTCTAGCATGATGACAGGAATCAACCTGTTCTTGCAAGACAACGTGGCGAAGCTCACTTCCAAAAACTCGATTGATTTAGAGTCTTTTGCCTTCCCACGTCGATTGTCTGTTAAGTTCAGATCAAGCACCAACAGTCAATTAAAAAATGAGTTCAAGCATAAGACTGCTAAGGTAACCATTACAGGCTTGAAGAAATGGGGCAAAGTTGAAAAGCACGTCGACTATGTGAAGCAAGCGACAACTCTTATTGATGGAGAAGGCTATCTGACTTATGCCATCGAACCTAAACTTCCAGATCAGTTTACGGTTACGATTGATTTTAATCATAAGAAAAATGGTAAGTCTCCAGTTCGGGATCGGGTCTTCCAATTCTCAGCTGAGAAAGTCTATCGAAGAGATGGTGAAATGCTAGAACTCGATGAGTATACCAAAAAGCCAATTTTAGATCATATCGATATAACCGTCTTAAAGGATAAAGAAGATACCCAAAATCTTCTCCAAGAGTCAGATATTGAGTTGATTTACTCCGATAAACCAAGAATCATCTATCTGGTAACCCCACCAAACCGCACAGAGTACAATGGGATTGTCTCTTTGTTCTTGGATCAGTTGTACAATGCCAACTATGACCTTGCCTTAACAAATGGGCGGAAATGTATCAATCGTATTCTTCACATCTTGGATGAGTTTACAAACATTCCAGCCATTCCTCACATGGATACGAAAATTTCTATCGGATTGGGGCAAAACATTCTCTATTATCTTTGGATTCAAAACTTGGAACAATTGGTTAATGTCTATGGTGAAAATGTTGCGCAAACGATTCTGGATAACTGTTCATTGAAAGTTTACGTCAAAACGACGTCTCCAGATACCAATAAGAGATTTAGTGCTGAGTTGGGTACACGAACTATTACTCGCAGAAGACGCTCCAGCAATATCCTGGACGAAGCCAATCCAAACGTAGCTGTCGAGAATCCAAAACAAGAATTGTTGACACCAACGCAATTGGCCAAACTTCAGGAAGGAGAAGCAGTTATCTTACGTGGTGTCAAGGGACGGGATAATGTTGGACGTAAGGTCACAACGGATCCAATCTTCGCACATGATAAGAACAGCTTCCCTTACAAGTACATGTTTTTACAAGAGGAGTTTGATACATCGATGACTCTTGCGGATATTCCAGTCGAAAGTGCGCACCGTGAGCTAGAACTTCAGGAGATCGCAGTTGATGCAGGTACAGCCTTCAACAACATCATAGACTGGAGGCAACGTTTGACCATGCCTCTCCTCAGCAACAATGGAGAAACTCCTAAACTATCAGGTCGTCATAGTAAAGGACAAAAGGTACAATCCCAATCATTTACATCTACAGATGAACTATTCCAGGCGGCTGTAGCTAGTGTCATTCAAGGTGACTATGATTATTATGATGATGGAGATGATTTCTTTGCGGATGAAGTTATCTAAAAAGATATATAATAAGTTATATAAATACTTGCAAGAAAAAAAGCTGTTTGCTATAATAAAATAAAGAATGGTTAGGAGATAAATGATGAAAGCAAAGTACTTTTTAAGAATTGTTTTAGTAGGTTTAGCCTTGATTATACTTGGAGCTTGTGGTCAAAAATCACCTGATTCTATTGCTAAAAATGTGCTAAAAGATAGCTATACAGGCTTTTCACAGGAAGATGGTTATGAGAGTCTTGATTTTAAAGGTGGAGTAGGAACTACCTTAAAATTTGACAAAGAAAAGCGAACCATTTCAAATAACGACGGTGAAAGTATTAACTACAGTGTGCTTTCAGAAGAACAAGTTAAGGCAATTCCAGCCTCTTTCAGGGGAACTATTGTTAGTTTAGAAAGTCAACTGAAAGGCAAAGACAATTTTACAATCGCTGTTGATTATAGGGATATAGGTAAGCCTGAAGAAGCAGAGGCTTATTATCAAGTCGTCTTGACTGAGGGTGGTAAAAAAATCCGAATCATTGAGCTACGTCGTGGCTATAAAGAAGATAATGCTTTCTATGATTTCAATGGAACAGCAGATTAATTTAGAAAAGTCTCAATTACTTGAGGCTTTTTTGTTGTCAGAATTTCATTGTCCCTTTAAAAACGATTTTGTCATTATCGAATATGATAGGGGTATCTTAAAAAGAAAGAAGGTACCTTTAGTGCACTATCAAACCTTTTCAGATTTGGTGAATGAGGTCAAGGAACTCAATGGTGAAATCACAGGCGAGAATGCCAAAAAACTGGTGGAATTCTATTCCTACTGGGGAAACTATTTAGAACCGACTCCTGCATTTATGGCATATCTATCCTATTTACCAGGAGGGATCGTTAAAGCTTTTTATCAAATCATTTCCAGTCTAGAACATGTTTTTAATAATATGTTCAAGCTCTTTGGGCTTTTCGGATATTTGGGGGATCAGAAGACAGTCATTGGTCAATTTTTCTACTGGTTTCAGATATTAGGAACGTCCTTGTTTACTCTGATTTTGGTTGTGTCGGCTATCGCAGGCGTTTTTACTAAGCCAGTAAAGTATAAGGGGGTTATTATTAATTTCCTTTTGGTAACTGCAGTAACCACGGTTTTGCCTTTAGCTTTGACCACCATCTCAACAGCAGTGGCACAGGATGCCATGTCTATCCAGACAGTCTCCAGCGAAGCGCCATCTGGTAGTCAACCAACTTCCTCCTTGGCTCTTCAGCCCATGAAAAATAATGTAGTAGACCTAAAAGTCTTGATATACAAAGATTTTTCTACAGAGTTGTTTCCAATGGATGATTATGGCTATATCAAGCCCGTTCAGGAGGGTTCTACCCCTGTCAATAATATCACGGATAACCCTGACCAACGGGATACGGCAGATTTTGCGACCAAGATTGATTTTGGGGCAAACTATGGTACGACAAATCCAAAAATGTTAGATGATATACAGAAAAACGATAAAATAGCAGGAATTAAAGGCTTGTTCCTCCATAAGTTGAATTCCAATAATACAGGGGTTGAAAGCATTACAGAACACCGAGTCATTAATCAATTGAGTGCTTTTGAATCGGTTTATATGCGTTATAAAGTCAACTGGATAGGAATGTTCCTCCAGTATATAATCCTAGCTATTCTCTTGGTCAGCATGATCATTAAGCTCGTCAAATCAGTTTTTGATATTCTGATTGAAGCAATGATTTCTCCGATTCTTGGTTATAGCTCCCTATCAAACTCAAAGAAATACAAAGAGTTGTTAAGAACGATTGGTGGTGCCTTCGCAGGAATTTTCTTTGAAGTTATTATTATGCGTGTAACACTTGAGATTTTCAGAGATTTGCCAATCCTTTCTGTTTCAGCAGTATCTAAGCTTTCTGGCGGATTCTTTGATGGGCTGAACATGTGGGAACAGTGTCTCGCAGCTGCCTTTGTCTATGTGGGGGTATTCTTTGCGGCAATGCAAGGAGTGGCCATGATCGAGCGCTGGCTTGGAGTTTCAACGGGTCATAGTGAAACAGCTCAACAACTGCTCGGAGCTATGATGATGGGCAATGCCTTTGCGGCTGGAGCAGGAGGTGTCTTTAATGGGGGTATGGCGCTTGGTCAATTTGGTATGGATATGGCTAAAAAAGCTCCAGACGCCCTGTCTAAAGGAAGTCAGATTCTGGGGAATAGCCTTGCAAGAACTGGAGGTGGTATTCAAGGTGCTTTGAACTCTGTAAAAGACCAGGGCTTGATGAATGCGGCCAAAGGTGGTGTAAGTAATATGGTTGATTTAGCAGAATGGAAAGCATTTGAAGCCATGCAAAATACGAAAGGTGCAGTTGGCAATGCTTTAAATAACTTGGATGATAAAGCCGCCTCTGCTCAAAATGCGACCTATAACGCTTTGAAAAACGATGCGGTTCCTGGAATTGATCAATTTGGACCAGTTGACATTCCTGAGCCACCAATCGATCCAGAAACAACGGATGCACCTATTGTTGATTCAACTTCTTCAGCTGAAGGAATGGAGTCCCCAATCCAAGATTCAAATCCACCTGCAGATGCGCCAGTTTCAGAATCGACACCACCACCAGCACAGCCTGATTCTTCTCAACAAAAATTTCAACAGAGTATGAATCAAATGAACTACATGAACCAACAAATGCAACAAGCAGGTCAGCGTATGCAGGGAGGACGTCATATCACTGGCGCTGAGAGTGACGACGAAGAAGAATAGGCGGAACTATGGATCTAACAGGGAAGAACATTGTTATCACAGGAAGCCTACGTCCTCTAACTAGAGAAGAAGCCATACGATTTTTAGAAAGTAAAGGAGCTGTCGTTCAAAATTATATATCTTCTAGGACAGATATATTGGTTTTAGGACACAAGCAGTTGAATCTTTTTGATCTAGATAAAAGGTCTAAAAAGCATGATGCAGCGCTTAGAAGACTATCAGAAGGCCAATTGATTACTTTTCTTTCTGAAGAATCATTCTTTGATTTAGTTAAGAAGTCTCAAGATTGAGGCTTCTTTTATTGTGCAAAAAAGTATATAACTTTTTGTGTAATTACTTCCTGAAAGATAATGGCAAAAATGCTATTGTCCCTTTAAAAGATATTTTCGATTATTCATTATAATGTGAGTGTCAAAACAAATGTAAAGGAGAAATCAATGTACGGTGAAAAATACGGTGTACCTAGAGATATCTATGCCAAAATCAAGATTATAGGTCTTCTTATTCTAGATATTGCTTTTGTAGGAATTACTGGCGTAATCGCTTTGAGCGTTGGCTTAAAAATCTTTCCTAAAAGCCAGTGGATACAGATGTTCGCATTCATTTTGTTGACACCAGTTATGAGTTTATATCTTGTGTTGCCTGCCAACGGTGGCAAAAAGAATTGGCACAGCATGTTTCTTTTCTTCAGACGAAGAAGAAAACGTTATATCAGCTTGAATTATATCAGAAGGAGAAAACCATAATGGCGATTAAACAAATTCAATCCCCCAAAAATGAGAAACGTCCGCTGGGACGTATTCAAGAAACGAAGAAACAAACGCAGGAATATTTTGATTTACATTCTTGCGTTGAGTTGTTAGATGTAAAATCAATCATTCCAAACAGCCAGGCTTATATCCAGTTAGTTGATTATGGCTACTTGCAGCTGATGGAGATACCAGGTAAAGATTTAGGATCGATGTCTTATAACGAGGTTATGAGAACTATTGAAAATTTTGAAACTTGGTTGACTCGATTTGGACCGAATATCCAAGTGGAGACGACAACTTTGCCAACAAATACAGACACGCAAATTTCTGACTTGCGCCATCATTTGGATTTAGTACGACAAGATATGTCTAAGTTATCAGTAAACGATAGACGTTTTTTACAACTCAAAGATCGTGAGATTTGGCTTCAAATCCAAATTAAAGTTGAAGAAAATATCCGACAAGAGGTCTATAATACAGAGTTTATATTGTGGTTATTTGCGCCTACAACAACCGAATTGGACGAATTGGTTCGGAAGGCTAAAACCTATGGCAATAATGATTTTGTTCCGCAAGATATCAGCTACAGGAAGAAAATTCAGATTATAAAGCAATACAACAATATGAATGAGAAAGTGTAGGAGAGATAGCATGCCTGATTTATCAAAACGTAGACAAAGACAACTAAAAAATGAAGGATATGACCTTGCCTTTCTTAGCCAGATTCAACCGCAAGGAAATATTGATTTTCAAAAGGATGACCGCTCCTGGATAAGTGGTGATGGATATCATACAGTCTTACACTATTATGAATATCCAACTGAAGGGATGGATCGTTTTTGGCTTTCTGAATTGTTGTTGATTCCTGGGACACGTTCCTTCCTGTCACTGTATAAGGAAGATAATAGACAGCTTCAAAAAGAGATTGAGGACTCTATTGAAGAGAAGTCAACACGGATTACAAACAATAGCAAACTAACCAATAATCGGAAAGAACTAGATGAGATTGATAATCTTAATAAACTAAGCCGTGAAATTGATAAGCGAAATATAGCTATGTATGGGATGTATATTCGTGTCTTTGTGTTTGCATCAACCAAAGAAGAATTATTTAAGAGGGTTGAAGAAGTCAAAGACAAAACGTCGAAATTCAAATCCACTATTCTATCTGGAGAATTAGATTTTGAATACCATTCCCCATTTATTCCAGCTGAATATCAGATTGATTTGCCCAATCATCGAAGAGGAATACCGACTCCAGCTCACTCAATAGCTGGTGGATATTTCTTTAATCATACGAAGCTAGAAGATGAGAAAGGTTTCTATCTGGGATGGACTCCAACAAATGGAGCGGTAAATTTCAATTTTCTAGAACGTGACGAGAAAAGAACACGATCCTTTATGATCCTATCTGGAAATCCAAAGATGGGACAGCGATCTTTTCTTATGAAACACACAGACGGTCTCTATGCGAAGGGGCATTATATTCGTAACTTTGATGCTACTGGCCAATTTCTTGATCAGACACGAAAACAACATGGATTGATTCTTGATTTATCAGGTGAAGCTAACCGTATCAATATCTTCCAGGTATTTCCAACAGTAACCAATGAAGCAGGAACTGAAATTGATAAGAAGAAATCTTACAACCTTCACATCGAGAAACTGAAGAGTATCTATAAACTCCTGAATAACGAAGTGACAGGAGATGATTTAATCACATTTGGAACTCTCTTGAATGAGTTCTATATTGAAGAAGATTTGTGGGCTCGAAATCCTTCGTTGAATCCAGAAAAACTGAAAGCGACGGATATTGTGAAGGAACAGTATCCTATTCTGTCTGATTTTATTTTGTTTGTTGATGCCTACAAACGTCGACTAGAACAAAGTTCTAGCACGGATATGGCTGAAATCAAAGCTGTTAAGCGTATTTATAATACGTTTAACGAACTATTGACAACAAATGCAGAAATTTTCGAGGGAACAACAGAATTCCAAGATATCTCTTCAGAGCAAGTTGTGACATTTGATTTCTCAGGATTGAAGAATGCTCCTCATTTGTTAAATGTTCAAATATTCTCGGTTCTTTCACTTGTCTCAGCAGATATTGTTAATAATGGTAAACGTTGTAAGCAATTACTGAAAAGGAACCCTAGCTTAACAGAGATGGATATGCAACACTATATTGTTAATATTAGTGGGGCACAGACACTCATTAATCCAAAGCATGAAAGTAGTGTTAATCTCCTGGCTGATATGATTGATACAATGGGGGAAAACTTTGCTGGTGTTGTATTGTCCGTTAATTCTCTACGAGGGATTCTGTTTGAGACAGGGATTGGCACTCATAAGGATCCATACGTAACGGCAGTCCAGAGAATTTTTGGTCTGATGCAATATAGAGTTTTTGCTCAGACGGATGAAACCAGTGTTCCTCTACTAGCTAACGCCTTGTCTGGATCAATGAATCAGTCTGAACTAGAGACTTTGCCTCGTCTGACGAAAGGACAGTTATTCATGAATATTGCAGGAGTAGGAAACCTGGTCTTTAACCAACAGCTGTTAGCTCCTGAAGTTGAGCGCTATGGTGGTATTGAATAAGAAAGGAAGGAAAACCAGGATGGCCAAAAATAAACTAGGAATGATTGCAAGGACTAAGCAGAGATTTGATCAATATGTGTTGATTCGTAAATATCGCATGCAACAAGAAAGAGATTATTTCGCTTCAGAAGGAGAATCAGATCCAAAACGCCTGGAAGCACAAAAGGAACGAGATAAGGAGTTTTTGAAGGGACTCAAGAAGATTGGAATAGGATTTATTGTATTTTTAGTTTTTTATGGAATTTTGCGAACAATATTAGGATTGTGGTAAATAAGCGAGGTATCCATGAAAAAAATATTTAAACTGAAGATCCTCATTCCTTTTGTGGCTCTCCTATTAATTATCAATGTTGGGATAACCATGTTAGTTGGGATAATGGGAGCTGTAACTAATAATGGAAGAAATGATTGTGGTGCCGTCGAAACAACATCTTCAACCAGCGACTCAACAGTTTCTTCAGCTGATGGTTCCATCGATGACTTTGTAAAAAAGCATAAGGAAGCCTATATCCTGTCTTGGAAGGCAGGAGGTTTCCTACCTTCAGCCTCTATCACTCAAACAATGATAGAGAATGGCTTCAATTTTACGAATCCTAATGGCACTTCCTTCTGGAAGGCTCATAACATGGGAGGTGTTAAAACCTCAAGAAAAAGCGATTTTCCAGTCACTATTGCGACGTATGGTGAAGACAGTATTGATCTCACAGGAACAAAGCCTGGAGCAAACGTTGGAGACGGTACAGGGGGATCTTATACTTGGTTCTCTAGCTATGATGCAGGAATTGTAGGGAAAGCTGAGTTTATGGCTCACCAGACACTTTATAAAGGGGCTATAAACAATATAAATGGTATTGCAACCTTATCTGCTATAGCAAATGGTGGATGGGCTACAGATGGCACTTATAAGAGCAAACTAACTGATATGTATCAAAAGCTAGGTACGAAGTATCAGTGGCTTGATAAGGAAGCTATTGCTGCTCATGGCGAGAAACCTTATGAAGGATCCAGTGCACAAGATATCAGTTCTTCAGATAGTGCGGTATCTACTTCAGCTGAAAGAAGTGGATGTGGAGAGTCAGGTAACAGTACCGATGGAACGGGAACTGTCCCTTCGGATGCGACTGCGTGGGGGTATAAACCAGAAGACTTACCAGATAGCTTGAAACCATTCATTATTGATCCTAAGAGCTTAGGCATGGATTATGCCAAGTCTACAGGATGGTACAATCCTGGAAATGACGAGGATGCTGGTCAATGTGTGAATCTTACAATTAGCATGGGAAATCACTTATGGGGCCATTCTGGATCAGTACAGGGAAACGGGAAAGATCAAGCGGCTGCATGGGCTGCAATATTTGGAAATTCAGTTAAGAATACACCTAAAAGAGGCGCTATTTTTTCTTCACAGGTAGGAGGCGGAGGATATGGGCATACTGGAATTGTATGTCATGTTTTTGAGAATGGCTCCATCTTGTTTGTAGAACAAAATACAGCTCTGAGTGGTTGGGATCAGTTCAAAACTCCATATACATGGAATTATCGTATTTGGACTAAATCACAACAGCAAGAACAGGTAATCTCTTTTGCTTATCCAGATGACAGAGAAGCTAAATTAAGTTCAAATTAAAAGGAGGATATAAGATGATTGATTGGATAAAAGAGAATATGGTTGTATCGATTGTAGCAGGTGTTCTATTGATTTTGGCAGGAATAGGGATTGTGTCGAGTTTCAGACCATCTCAACAAACCAAAATAGAGGAACCAGCTCAGGTGAGTTCTTCAGGAACTGCTCAAAACGAACCGTCTTCCAAAGAGGAAACAGCAGATGAAAAGCATTATCGGACAGCTAAGCTAAAACTAGAACGTCCCTATGCAGAGGCAGCACTGGAAGATAAAAAGGAAGTGTTAAAAGCCTTTGAAGAAGCAGTAGCAGATATAAAAAAGACGAATTTTCTGCCAAATGTCAAGGGAACAATTGAGAATCATTTATCTATGACACAGAATGCGATGATTCAAACCTTTGCGATGGCTCTTCTGACGAATCAGTATGATTTTCAACCTGAACAATTGGAAGTGATGCCAACTGAATCAGATGATGTGATTCAATTTTTGGTTGTTCTAACTAAAAATGGAGAAGAGAACAGCTATTTCGTTGGAAATTTCAATACTACGGTTCAACAAATCCAGCTAAAAGCCTATGTTGGCGGAAATATAGGTGGTACATACGGATAACAAGTTGCACAAAAAGTTATATAACTTTTTGTGCTTTTATGTTGACAAATAAAGTTGTTTTGGATATAATTAAGTATATAAAAAGTTATATAACAAAATATACAATTATCCAAGGAGGGAATCATGAAGATTCAGACTACAAACTTAGGAAAAGGTGGCGGTGGTAAGACTACAGATACTTTTAATGAAGGGGATTGGTTGGCACGTGTTAAGGGACTTAGAACACTACTCATTGATGGAGCTTGGGAATGTAATTTGACAAGAACATTTGATGTAAAATGTGAGAAAACGGTCTATGATATATTTACAACTGGAGAGTATGAAATTGTTCCAATATCAGAAAATCTCAGTTTGATTTGTGGCGATGAGCGTTTGACAGATGAGCAGTTAGATCTTGCTAGTCGAAACAACAAGTATCTCCAGTTGTTTATGTGGTTTAGCGAACATTACGAAGAGTTAGAAGCGCAATTTGATGTCATTCTAATTGATACGCACAATGATGAGAGTTTAGTTACAGCAAATTTTATTGCTGTATCAGATATTGTCTTGGCTGTTTCTGATGCCTCTCTTAATGGTTTTCGTGCCTGGTTATCTTTGAAAAATTTTGTAGACTTCATTAAGAGCGAAGCTATCGAAGTTATTACCAAGAAAAGCTATGTTAAAGCAGAACCTTATCTTATTGGAAATAAGATTAAGTACGTTGGAAACAATGTAACAGACACCTGTAAACAATTTTTAGAAGTTGTTGAAGAAGATCAGGCTTACTTGGGATCTATCCAGGAGAAAGAACTCATGGCCAAGAGTCTTGTAATCAGTCAGAGTGTCTTTGAGCAGCATGAAGAGATGACAGCTAACCAACAAGAGACACATCAAAAGTTTTATGATAATATAAACTACGTATATGAAAATATTTTGAGTGTGTTAGAAGGAGAGGTAGCATGACAGAGAATCGATTCGCACAAGTAAAACAAACGTTCCAGAGTACACCAAAGAGAGAAAAGACTCCTTCGTCGAGAAAACAAAATCAGGAGGCTAGAAAGTCTCCTGAAAGCTATAACAAAAAGCAACGTTTTCCTTTCTCTCTGCATCATAATGTTCGATACGATATGCTAGATGCTTTAGTAGAGTATCACGGTGAAAAATCAGCTTCATCTTATCTTGAGAATCTGATTATAAGAGAATGGGAAAAGATGCAGAGAAAAATTAAGCAATGAGATATTAGAAAGGATGATTTTCATGATAGATTTTAGTAAAGAAATAAAGAAGAAAAATGATAATGACGATGAAGAACCACAACTAGAGAAAGATTATACTCATGATATGAAAAAAAAGAAAAAGATAGAGAAAGAGGAACTTCTTAGAAAGTTGCACGAGGCAGAGTCTAATATCTCCAGTTCAGATGAAAAATCACTTGAAATGGAGAAGGAATAATGAAATACTTATCAAATTTATCAGATATTCCAGAATTTTCTTCAGCAGCAACAGATTCAGGACAATTCTTTCTTCCTCGTCCAATAATAGATAATCCACAGTTTAATGATTTGAAAAGTAGTGGCATTTTTCTCTACATGCTTTTATTAAATCGTTTAAGAGGAGCGGTTGACTTTGAATTAAAAGCATATGATGAAAACGGAAATACTTTTGTATGTTACCCTATAGAGGAGCTAATGGAGTCTCTTCAGTCAGGTAAAAGTAAAGTAATTTCTTTGAAAAAGAAGCTAAAGAATCATGGTTTAATTGAAGAAGTTCACCAAGGGGCCAATCTACCTAATAGAATTTATCTAACAGATAAGATTTTAAAATATTACTGATGAAGTAGGAGGAATCTATAATGATTTTCGTTGATGTTAAAAGACTTGTTCAGCTCTTCTTTATTTTTCTAGGAGCTATAGCTGTATATATGTTCTATAAGACATTTGGTCTTAGTATGGTGTTTATAATTGTTTTAGGGTTGGCCGTTTTAAAATTCGCTCCAGCTTTCTTTCCAGTTGTATTATTATTGTATTTTGGGCTTCACTTTACAGGTGACTTTTCCTTTATTGCAGATGGAATTGTGACAATTCTATGGAGTATCATTTTGATTCCAATGGCTATATTCACTATTGACATGAGCAAATCCTATTTTAGTAAAAGAGAGAACCCCTGGTATGACAAGTAAGAGTTTATCTGAAAAGATAGGCTCTTTTTTTGACAGAACAAAGGATTATTTGAACATTCAGGTTAAAATTTATTAAAATAATCATAATTTTAATAAGGGAGGATTCTGAATGGCTTTCTTTGATGAGAGAGAACTAAAAAATCAATTGCTATTTCAAAATGCAAAAGAATTTTATAACTTTGTTTCTAGGTATGATGAGGAGATGATTCCAGTCATGAAAGCAAAGGGCTATACCTGTATTCATTCTATGGAGCGTACCGTCGCTTTCACATTTGGTGAGTTTACTTTCAGAAGAAGACGTTGGAAAAAAGGAGATCATTGGGTAATTCCAGTTGATGAAAAGTTAGGACTTCAGAAGAATGTCCGTTTCTCCTGGGAATTTATGTATCAGGTAGCTAAATTATCTACTTTAATGCCATATGATAAAGTAACTCAGGTAATCCAATTGACTTATCACATCTCTATTACAAAGCCAATTGTAGTAAAAGCTGTAAAAATTTGTGAGAAGTTGTTAGAGGAAAAAGAAGCCTATCGATATTACGAAGAGGGGACAGAAGTTAGCAAAAGAAAACCCCAGGTTATTTATATTGAGGGTGATGGTGTGATGGTTAAAGCACGTGACACACAGACGGATAATAAGCATTACGATTTATCCCATTTTGTAGTTCATACAGGAAGCCAGAAAGTTAGCAGCAATCGATTTGAACTCCAGGATAAAAAAGAATTTATTGGCCTTGATAATCGCTTAGTGAGGGAGCAGGTAATCGATTATCTATTCAATAATTACGAAGTTACGGATCAGACTTTATTGATTACGAACTCTGATGGAGGTCGTGGATATACACCCTATGTTTTCAAAGAAATTGCAAAGGTTTTACGTATTAAACGACACGAACATTTTTGGGATGAGTATCATGTAAATAAGGAGTTGAAGAATTATCTGAAATTTTACTCTGAAGACTTATTAGAGAGAGCTTTCCAGGCGATTAAGCAACATGATAAGCAGTTAATGAGAACTGTACTAGATACGAGCGAAAGTTACATCGAGACAGAAGAAGAACAAGAGTTATTTGAGAAGTTCAAGAGTAAAATATTGAGAAATTTCCAATATACTAAACCAGCTGAACAGAGAGGATTCAGTCATGCAGGAATCGGGATAATGGAGAGTCAGCATCGTAAGGTCACTTATAGAATGAAAAAAAGGGGGATGTACTGGACTCTTGCTGGAGCTGAAACGATGAGTCGAATTGTTGTTTTGAATTATGAGGATTCCTTGAGAGAATTATTCTTTGGTAACTGGAGAGAAGATTATGAAAAATTTATTTCTTTAGAGGAAGTTTCTGCATCTACCATTAAAAAGAGAATGAGTAAAACTGATAAAGAGAATACATCTAGATATCAATGTTACCCTGATAGCAAAAGATTATCCTACTTCCGAAAACAATAGAAGTACATAACAAAATACATAAAAAGTTATATAACAATAACCTTTGTAAAAAAGGTCTTTTTGTGCTACAATCAAACATAAAATGCTTGCGCGGTGTGTAAAAATGTGTTATAATTTACTTAAATTAATCGAATAAAAAAAGACGAAAAGTGCGCTAACACTTCTCGCCTTACCGAGTAAGAAACCGACCTTCTTACTCAGTCTTTAATTAATGATACCTAATAAGTGTATCAATGTCAAGACTGAGCAAGAAATTTGTTCAGTCTTTTTTTAAACTCGGTGATGTTCTCCTGAAAAATATATGTATTTAGGCGTTCTAAAAAATTCTACCGCATACTGCTATTGGTGTTTATATTTCCACCAGTATCGATTATTTAATTATTTTAATTATTTTATTTGCACAGCTATCACAGAATAAACAGAAATGGCATATCTATGCGGGGCAATATCTAGGCACAGGCTTACTTGTAGGGGCGAGTTTAGTTGCTGCTTATGTCGTCAATTTCGCGCCTGAAGCATGGATGGTTGGATTGCTTGGTTTAATCCCTATCTATTTAGGGATTCGCTTTGCAATTGTTGGAGAAGGTGAGGAAGAAGAGGAAGAAATTATTGAAAGATTTGAACAAAGCAAGGCAAATCAACTGTTTTGGACAGTTACATTGCTGACAATTGCGTCTGGCGGAGATAATTTAGGTATCTATATACCTTATTTTGCTTCGTTAGATTGGTCACAGACACTCGTGGCGTTGCTTGTGTTTGCAATCGGCATAATTATCTTTTGCGAGCTTAGTCGTGTGCTATCCTCTATGCCGTTAATATCCGAGACAATTGAAAAATATGAGCGAATCATTGTGCCCTTAGTATTCATTCTACTTGGACTATACATCATGTATGAAAATGGCACGATAGAGACTTTTCTAATCGTGGAGATTTTTTAGTTTTTCTGGATTTTAGCCCAAGATCAAATCAACCCTCTGACTTCAGAGGGATTTTTTGTGTGCATTTTTCTAGCCTTGTTCCTGCCTTGGAAATGTGGTATACTATTTATGAAAATTGTCTAAATTTTTAATTTTATTAAGGGAGGGTTTCATGATTTCCAAATCTTCTGGAAGCCATCAAAACCTGCGATATGTTTTTCTCCTAGCTCTGTTGCTCGGAGCTTTGGGTGTCTCTCTGTTTCTAGCTGTTTCTATGGGGTCTGTTCAGATTAGCTTGAGTGATACTTATAGAATTATTTTAAGTAAGATGGGGGCCCCTCTGGATATAGGAGACCTTTCGAAGTCTACACTTGCTATTGTTTGGAATATGAGATTACCACGGGTTTTTCTTGGTTTGATAGTTGGTGCAGGCCTTTCCATGTGTGGTAGCGTTATGCAGTCAACAGTCAATAATCCAATCGCAGAACCTTATGTTTTAGGAATTTCAGCTGGGGCAACCTTTGGTGCGACTTTGAGCATCATTCTCGGGTTTAAGGTCATGATTGGTCTGGGCTCTTTCCTTGGAGCGCTTGTGGCAACAGTTGCAGTCCTTCTGATTGCTTCCATGCAAGGCAGGATGACAACTTCAAGCCTGATTTTATCAGGGACAGTTGTGAATGCACTATTTTTGGCTTTTTCAAACTTTATTATTTCAATTGGCGCTAATGCTGATAGTGTCATGACCATCAAGTTTTGGACCATGGGTTCTTTAGCGGGGACTTCCTGGGCTCACTTAACCTTGCCAACTATAATCGTGGGAATTGCTTTTTTATTTTTCTCTACCCAATATCGTGTTTTTAATGCCATGATGATGGGTGATGAGGCGGCTTTGACCTTAGGGATTCCCCTACGTTTTTACTGGTATCTTTATGTGACGATTGTGGCTATAATGACAGCAATCTTGGTATCGACTTGTGGGATTATTGGTTTTGTTGGTCTCATCACACCTCATTTGGCACGAAGCTTGGTGGGGACAAATTACAGAAGACTTTTTCCGATAGCTACTTTGCTCGGCGCACTATTTGTTGTTTGGGCAGATGTTCTTGCTCGTGTCTTGATTCAAAATGCTGAACTGCCGATTGGGATTTTCACAGCTCTAGTAGGTGCTCCTTTCTTTATTTATATGGTTGGAAGTAGACGAGGGGAGGTGAAGGTCTGATATGGACTTAATGTGCCAGGATATTCACTTTGGAATCGGAGAGAAAAAAATTCTCAAAGGAGTGTCGCTCAAACTGGAGGGCAAGCAATTTCATACCATTTTGGGACCCAATGGAAGTGGGAAAACTAGCTTGCTGAAACTCCTCTATCGACAGGAAAAGCCTGATCAAGGTTTGATTTCTCTAGATGGGAAACCCTTGGAACAAATGAGCGTCAAGGAAACGGCAAAGCAGATGGCAGTCGTCACGCAGTTTAATCAGTTACAATTTGATTGTAGGGTTGAGGAAATTGTTATGCTGGGCAGAACACCCCATCTCGCTTTCTTACAAAAGGAAAAAGAAAAAGACTTTGCCTTGGTTGAGGATGCTCTGGTCAAGGTAGATATGTTCGAAAATAGAAATCGACTCTACTCTTCTCTGTCAGGAGGAGAGAAGCAGCGGGTTTTGTTGGCACGCGCCTTGGCCCAAGAACCGACTCTCCTGCTCTTAGACGAACCGACCAATCATTTGGATATCAAGTACCAGCTAGACTTGTTAACCATTGTCAAACATCTCAATATCAATGTACTAGCAGTATTACACGATATTCAGCTAGCTTGTCGCTATTCAGACTATCTCTATCTAATGAAAGAAGGAGAGATTGTTTACCAAGGGACTCCAAAAGAGACCATCACTCCTGAGTCTTTGCAGGCTGTCTATGGTGTCCAAAGTAGGGTTACTTGGACGGAAGACCAGCAAGCCATGATTCACTATTTATAAAAAATGAAAAGGAAAACAAAACATGAAAAAATCACTCAGTATTTTGCTCCTAACAGTAGCTACCTTAACTTTAGCAGCTTGTGGAAATAGTACAACAGAAAAAGCTACCACACAATCAAGCGCAGAGACAAGTCAAAAATCTACTACAGAAACAAGCTATCCCGTAACCATCAAAACTTATGATGCCAAAGGAAACGAAGTCGAACAAGTCTTTGAAAAGGCCCCTGAAAAGGTCATCACCAACAATCTTTCGACAACTGAAATCCTACTTGAACTTGGTTTGAAGGATAAAATTGCCGGTATGCTCAATCCTGATAATGCCGTAACTGGTAAATACAAGGAAGCAATTGAAGCTATCCCTCATATTGGGGATAAGAAATCAGTCTCACAAGAAACGGTTCTTTCTTATGAACCAGATGCCTTGATGGGACGAAACATGATGTTCTCTGAAAAGTCAATGGGAACTATCAGTGCTTGGAATGAAAATAAAATCCCTGTTTATACGCAAAAAGCTTCACTATCAAATATCCAACAGGATTTGGGAAATATCGTAGAAGATGTGAAGAATCTTGGTACCATTTTCAATGTCCAAGACAAGGCTAATCAATACGCAGAGCAATTGCAAGCTAAAATCGATGCGGTTAAAAAAGCCAACCCAGAAACACAGGGTGAAAAGAAAAAAGCTTTAATTATGGTTGCCTACAATGACGAAACCTTTGGTGCCTACAAGTCAGCCCTTCAAGAAAGTTTGCTTAACCAACTTGGTTACACAAATGTCGCAACAGGAACATCTGGCTTGACCTTGGAAAACTTAGTATCAATGGATCCAGAGTTGATTATCTATGTAACCAGCGACCGCAATCAAAAGTTGGATGAAAAAGCAGTGGATTTGATGAAGGCAAATGCTGTTTTGGAAAATGTACCAGCAATCAAGAATCAAAAAATCATGACCATCTCTTACGATGAGTTGATGGACTACGGTCCAGCAGTGATTGATTCCCTTGAAAAAATCAATGACTTTATCAAGAAATAAGGAGTTTAACTGGGAAGGGATTCAGGTTAGGGTCAGCCTTCCTTCAAACTATGACTCTAAACAAACCTACCCAGTTGTGCTCTTGAATGATGGGGAACTAGATTATTTATCATACCTATCCCAATCTGTGATTTTGGTGGGCTTGATTCCAGAAAATCGTCTGGATGACTTTACACCTTGGAAAGCTAGTGCGTTGAAAGAAGGGGCGCCAGATTTCGGTGGGAAGGGAGACGACTACCATCAGAAGCTCTTTCAAGGAATTCTAATAACTCTGAAAAAGGACTACTTGATTGATGAAAGTAGGATTGCTTATGGTGGCTATTCACTGGGCGGTCTTGCAGCTGTTTATAGTCTCTATAGTAGTCATCTTCCTGCGACCTGTATCTTTTCTATCTGTGGTTCTTTCTGGTATCCAGAATTTATAGACTTTTGCAGGGAACATACTTTGATACAGAACCAAAGTCTGATTTATCTGCAAAATGGTCAGATAGAAGGTGCCAATCATTCCAATCGTCTGTCTAAGGCTCCTATTTTTGCTAGAGGCATTCATGATCTGATTTCAGAAGCAGCTCCCTCAACATATTCCACCTTTGATGCTTATGGGCATCATGAAGCTCTCGACCAACGCTATCAACAGTTTTGTGATTGGCTAATGAAAGAATGGGAGCTTAAATAAAAAAGCGATACTCTCTGTTTATGATGGACAGAGAGTATTTTTCTTGCCTTTAATCGGGTATGTTTTTACATTTCGGAGTGATTATCCAAACCGAAAGTTTAACTGTAATGCATCAAAATGTGGTATAATGAGTAGATAGATAGAATCGAGGATATTATGTCATTTACGAAATTTAAATTTAAAAAATATATAGAAGAAGCTTTGGAGGAGTTGAAGTTTACGACTCCTACCGAGGTGCAGGATAAGTTGATTCCTATTGTCTTGGCTGGTCGAGACTTGGTTGGTGAATCAAAAACAGGTTCAGGGAAAACTCATACCTTCTTGCTTCCAATTTTCCAACAGTTGGATGAAGAGAGCGATAGTGTGCAGGCAGTTATCACAGCTCCAAGTCGTGAATTGGCGACTCAGATTTACCAAGCTGCTCGTCAAATTGCAGGACATTCTGAAGTAGAAATTCGTGTTGTTAACTATGTTGGTGGTACAGATAAGGCCCGCCAAATTGAAAAACTGGCAAGCAACCAGCCCCATATTGTTATCGGAACACCAGGTCGTATCTATGATTTGGTAAAATCAGGCGATTTGGCTATCCACAAGGCTAAGACCTTTGTAGTCGATGAAGCTGATATGACCTTGGATATGGGATTCTTGGAAACAGTTGATAAGATTGCAGGAAGTCTTCCAAAAGACTTACAGTTTATGGTCTTTTCAGCGACTATTCCGCAAAAACTGCAACCATTCTTGAAAAAATACTTGTCTAATCCAGTTATGGAAAAAATCAAGACCAAAACAGTTATCTCAGATACCATTGATAACTGGTTGATTTCGACCAAGGGTCGTGACAAGAATGCTCAGATTTATGAGTTGACTCAAGTCATGCAGCCTTATCTAGCCATGATTTTTGTCAATACAAAAACTCGTGCGGATGAATTGCATACCTACCTAACAGCCCAAGGCTTGAAGGTTGCTAAGATTCATGGGGATATTGCTCCTCGTGAACGTAAACGGATCATGAATCAGGTCAAAAATCTTGATTTTGAGTATATCGTAGCAACTGACCTGGCTGCGCGTGGGATTGACATCGAAGGTGTCAGCCACGTTATCAATGATGCTATTCCACAGGACTTGTCCTTCTTTGTTCACCGTGTTGGGCGAACTGGACGTAATGGTCTACCAGGTACAGCCATTACCCTTTACCAGCCTAGTGACGACTCAGATATTCGTGAGTTAGAGAAATTAGGAATTAAGTTTGTGCCTAAGATGGTCAAAGACGGAGAATTCCAAGATACTTATGACCGTGACCGCCGTGCTAATCGTGAGAAGAAACAGGAAAAACTGGACATCGAAATGATTGGTCTGGTTAAAAAGAAAAAGAAAAAAGTCAAACCAGGCTACAAGAAAAAAATCCAGTGGGCGGTCGATGAAAAACGTCGCAAAGCCAAGCGAGCAGAAGGTCGTGCCCGTGGACGTGCAGAGCGAAAAGCTAAACGCCAGACATTTTAAAAATGAAACAAACACCCTGAGACAAGTATTTCAGGGTGTTTTTATGATATCAAAAAGGAAAGCAGAAGTGCTTTCCTTTTTGATATAAAATATATGCTTTCTATGACTAGGCAATTTTCTTAATCGAAAAATTACGAAATAGAAAGAGAGATTTCAAATCCATGCATCCATTCGGATTTTACTACGATGTCGATTTTTAAAGCATCTGCTAATTGTTTGACAAGATAGAGACCCATGCCTGTTGATTTTTTCCTTGTCTCTCCTGAATCACCTGTAAATCCTTTTTCAAAGATATGAGGGAGGTCGCAAGCTTTAACTCCACACCCATTATCCCTAATAATCAGGGTTTTGCGCCCCTTGTCAATTGACATAGAAATCTTGAGTTCTGGTTTGTCAGAGCAATATTTAAGGGCGTTGGCTAATATTTGAGACAGGATAAATCCAAAACTGCGTTGATCGGTGTAGCAGATTCCTTGTATGTTTTCTAACTTAATCGTAAAATTCTTTTCTTTGAGCAAGGGATCAAAGTTCTCCAAAAGATCTTGGATACACTCTTCTAGGTCAAGGTCTTCAAATAGAAAATCATTTTTCTCACTTTTCACCCTGTAGTAGAATAGGATCTGTGATACATTTCCTTGGATTTGATTTTTCACATAGTCTAATTTAAAAGCAGTATCCTCAGGTAGTTGGTCACTTTGATTGTCTAAAAGGAGGGAAAGAAGCGATAAAGGAAGTTTAATCTCATGCGCCCATTTTTCAACATAGTCCTCGTACTCGGCTAGTAATGAGTTGAGTTTTCCTATTTGAGCCTGCTTTTGATAAAGTGTATCTGCTATTTTTTCAATGCTTTCTTTCTCTGAGGCACTTGATAAATTCAATAATTCAAGCTCAGTATCGATTTTAGGATTGGCTATGAAGGATTTATAAGCAGCGGATTTTTTTCTTTCTTTTCTTATAAGTAAGAATGATAGGATGAAAAAAAGCAGGACGGTGGCTAAAATATAGAGAAGGACGAGAGCTTGAAACATTCTCACATCTGAAAGCCAAAGCAGGATAGCTGTAAATAGATCAAATGCTAAGAGAACAAGTAACCAAGGCAGATAACTAGCTAGATATTTTAGATTATGTTTCATCTGGACTTACCTCTTCTAGCTTGTAACCAATACCTCTGACGGACTTGACTTGAAGAGCAATGCCAGCCTGTTTCATCACCTTTTTCAGCCTTGCAATGTTTACTTGTAGGGCATTTTCATCGATGAACTCAGTTGTATTCCACAGTTTCATACTTAGTTCTTCTTTTGTGACGACTGAATCAGTTGCCACTAATAAGGTTTCTAACAATTTCCCTTGATTTTGAGGGAGTAAAATCGAATGTCCGTTGATATAAAGAGTATAGGTATTTCTATCCAGCAGGAAATTATCTTTTTCAAGCAAATTTTGTCTACCTTCATAGCGTTTCAAGATGTTTTCTATACGAGCCAAGAATCTTTCTTTCTTGAAAGGTTTTGTTAAGTACTCGTCAGCCCCTAATTTTAGGGCGTAAATTTCATCTTTTAGTTGTTCACGGGAGGTGAGAACCAATATGGGCACAGAGCGTTTGGACTTGAGATTTTTACAAATTTGAAACCCTGTTTCTCCTGGTAAATTCAAATCCAGTACGATTAAATCCGTATCGTATTGCAATACTTGCTGGCTTGTATCTTTGAAGTCAGTCAACTTATCAACTTGATAACCCGCTTTCTCTAACAAAATGACAATTTCATCTCGAATCAAGGCTTCATCTTCAATAACCAGAATATGCTTCATATCGGCTCCTCCTTTTCCTATTTTATTCTACCTTATTCATCTCTTTTGGGTTCCATTAATGACAACAAGTACTTGTTGCTATTTTTCTTTACAATTCTTATATAGATGACTTCAAATCCAGCTAACAGCAGTATTATCAGCATGGCTGTGATAAATTTCTGCCCCATGGCCATTCTTGAACTGGCTGGTACTATTCCTGTGAGGAGGGAGCTCACTCCGAAGCTACTACTGATAAGTGCAAGAGCTATTGGTAGACCAAAATACCAATTGATTTGCTTTTCTGAAGATTTACAAAGAGTTTCGTAGTTTGCTCCGAGATGGATTAAGGTCTGGTATCGTCTGTAGGATTGTCTTTGTCCCATCAAAAACTGAACGCCGATAATTGTATTTGCGACAACAAGGAAGATGATAGCCAGATAGATGGTGATATAGCTGGCAGAGATAATGTAAAATAATTGTCTTCCCATATTTTGTATATAACTTTCATAGCCAAGAGGGCTTTGATTCAGTTTTTTATTGGTATCTGAGATAGCTTTCATCAGGCCTTTTTCCTTGACCAACTCAGGAGCCAAGATACCACTAACATAATTTGAATACCGACCATCTGTATAGCTCATAAAGGTTTCATCTGGGACTATGAGGGCTATAGAAATGGTTATTTCACGATCCGTTACAATCGGTAAAGACTGAACCTCTCCAATCAATTTTACATCATTTCCCATGACTTTGATTTGAGGATTTGTTTTCAGAACAGAGTTAACTAGATTATCATCCGGGAGAAAATCTTTTCCCATATACAAGTAGGCTTCCTTGTTTGTTAATTCTAGAGGAGGGAGACTGGCAGCCTTTCTAAGCTCATTGTATTCAGAGAGTGGCAAAAGGTGGCAACTTATATACTTCTGGAAATTATGGACTAAGACTTCCTTGTTTTTACTTTCTTTTTGCTCTTTCAATACCTTGATGAACTGTTCAAAGGACACGGACTCGTGTTCTTTCGGTTTGCCCACTTTGATTTGTAGAATCTTTGAAAACTGTGATGCCAGTCCAGCAGCTTCAAGCTCTTTTTTTACTGTATTCATATCAAGATTTTCATCTGTTTCCTGTTTGCTATCTCTAAATGTATAATCCAAAACGTGGGTTTGATTGCCTGAATTGCCACTTGCAATGGCAACACCTGCTCCAAAGAGGCACAAGGCAGAGAAGATTAAGAGGGAGCAGATAGCCAGTATAGTTGAGCGCTGGATAACTAATTCTTGAATCTGTCTAAAATTATAGGTGTGGAGTTTTCGATTGCTTCCAAGCTTGACCAAAAAGTCTATAAACAAACGCATACCAAAGAAGAGTAGTATAGTTCCTAGAGTTCCCAAGAGAACAGTGATGCCCATTGTTATGACATTTTCCCAAGCTCGTCCACTCATCCCCAAGTAATAGGCTGTTCCTAGAAGCAAAATTCCGAGGACAGAAGCAAGAAGGTACACACCCTTGGGGAGTAGTTTCTTCATGCCAGAAGGAGAATAGGATAGTAGATCTCCGATTTCCTTATTGGCTGTTTTTGCACTTAAAAGAATAAAGACAGCTAATTTTACGGCTAGGAAACCGATGATTGTATAGAATAGAGCTGTAGTAGATAGAGAAAATTGATGTTCAATAATCCCTAACCCAACAATTTTAGCGGTTATTAGGCTAATCAGTTCTGAAATCAAGATTGAAATTGGAAGACCTATTCCAAGAGCAAGGATACTGTTTCTCAAATCCTCGAGTAGGAGCAGCAAGAACAGTTTGCTTCTTCGCATCCCTAGCGTTAGATAGACACCAAATTCATGTTTTCTCCTTTCCATCTGCATACTGCTTGCGAAGTAGACTAGAAAAAAGAGAATAAAGAGGGTTGCTACATAAAGAATGGGAATCATGCTAAAGAGTTTATTTACAGCGTCACTCTCTATTTGTTTGAGAAAGATCATCACATCTTGATGGGACAAAGAAAGGATGATGTAAAAGGAGATAATAGAAAGAACCATGGAACTGAAATACAAGCCATTATTCTTTCGATCCCTCTTGCTATTTCTTGAGACTAATTTAGAAAACATTGCCATCACCTCCAGCCAGTGCAGACATGACCTTTAGTATTCTGTGGTAAAAATCTTCTTGACTTTCTCTTGGATAATCGCGTCGAATTTCATGGAATAGTTTTCCGTCTTGGATAAACAAGATGCGGTTGCAAAAGCTGGCAGCGACTGAATCGTGGGTCACCATGAGAATGGTGGTTTCTTCCACTTGATTCATTTCGGATAATTTTTGCATCAAAATGGTCGCATTTTTTGAATCCAAAGCTCCTGTGGGCTCATCTGCAAATACAATCTTAGGGTCTAAAATCAAGGCACGCGCAGCAGCTACCCTTTGCCGTTGACCACCTGATAATTGAGATGGGAACTTATCCAGAAGTTCAGAAATATCTAGATATTGGGAAAGCAATTCTAACCGAACCTTGCTTTCGTTGGCATCGACCTTGTGCAAAGACAAGGGGAGTAAAATATTTTCTTTGGCTGTCAGATTGTCCAAAAGCTCAAAATTTTGAAAGAGGTAACCAATTTCCTTGCCACGATAATCAGCTAACTGACTACCTTTTAACTGACCTAAATCTTTTTCTTGCATTTGAATGGAGCCG
Source organism: Streptococcus sp. oral taxon 431 (assembly GCF_023115445.1). GTDB lineage: Bacteria > Bacillota > Bacilli > Lactobacillales > Streptococcaceae > Streptococcus. The sequence goes on from NZ_JALDUI010000003.1 coordinate 70,030, forward strand.
TCAGTTGGTTTGATGATAGTAGCGAGACAGTTAAGAAGGGTTGTTTTCCCAGAACCACTGCTCCCCATAATCCCTAAGAACTCACCTTTGACAACTTGAAAAGATATACCGTTCAAGGCTTTGGTGATATTCGGCTCTTTTCCATAATGCTTTTTTAATGATTCTACTCGTAAAATTGTTTCCATGTGAAACACCTCCATCTTTTGTTACTTTCATTATAATATGAATCAGAGTAGAATAACACTTACGGATGATGTAAGAAATCTTTATCATTAGGTTATTGGAGCTATACTTACTATATTATAGCATGGTTTCAAGGATTAAAAAAGAGGAGTTGAGAGTCGAGAAATTTTCCTAATATTGAAATTAAAAAAATAATACCACTGTAGTCCATGCTCCAGCAGTATTATTTATTATTTTATAGGAAACTCTACTCCCACTCAACGGTTGCAGGTGGTTTACTTGTGATATCGTAGACGATACGGTTAACGTGGTCAACTTCGTTTACGATGCGGACAGAGATCTTTTGGAGGACTTCCCAAGGGATCTTAGCGAAGTCAGCTGTCATTCCATCGATAGAAGTGATGGCACGGATAGCGATGGTATAGTCGTAAGTACGGCCATCTCCCATAACACCTACTGAACGAACGCCAGTGTTAACAGTGAAATATTGCCAGATATCGCGGTCAAGACCTGCTTTGGCAATTTCTTCACGAAGGATAGCGTCTGATTCACGAACTGTTTCAAGTTTCTCTGCAGTGATTTCACCCATGACACGGATAGCAAGTCCTGGACCTGGGAATGGTTGGCGCCATACGATGTGGTCTGGCATGCCAAGTTCAGTACCGAGGGCACGAACTTCATCCTTGTAAAGAGTATTTAAAGGCTCGATGAGTTCAAACTGCATATCTTCAGGAAGTCCACCCACGTTGTGGTGAGACTTGATGGTTTGAGCAGTATCAGTACCAGACTCAATCACATCTGTATAAAGAGTTCCTTGAGCAAGGAATTTCACATCTGTTAGTTTGCTTGCTTCGTCATCAAAGACATAAACAAACTCGTTACCGATAATCTTCCGTTTTTGTTCAGGATCAGATACACCAGCCAATTTATCAAGGAAACGTTTGGCAGCATCTGCTTTGACAATGTTCAAACCAAACTTACCACCAAGCATATCCATAACTTGGTCAGCTTCACCTTTACGGAGAAGACCGTGGTCTACAAAGATACAGATCAATTGATCCCCGATGGCTTTTTGGAGAAGAACCCCAACAACAGAAGAGTCAACACCACCAGAAAGTCCGAGGAGAACACGTTTGTCTCCAACTTTCTCACGGATTTGTTTGATTTGCATATCGATGAAGTTATCCATTGTCCAGTCGCCTTTGGCACCACAGATGTTCAAGGCAAAGTTTCGGAGGATATCATAACCGTGTACTGAGTGGCGAACTTCAGGGTGGAATTGGATACCATAGATTTTCTTGTCTGGATTTTCAATAGACGCGTAAGGACAGTCAGCAGAAGTTCCAGTACGGACAAAATCAGCAGGAATTTCTGTAACAGCATCCCCATGGCTCATCAAGACAAGTTGCTCATCTGGAGTACCCGCAAAAAGAGCTGATTCTGTGTGAGTCAATGTTGATTGACCGTATTCACGGTTACCAGCATCGCCTGCAGGAACAACCTTACCACCAAGCTTGTGAGTCAATAGCTGCATACCATAGCAGATTCCCAAAATCGGAATTCCAAGTTCAAAAATCTCTGGATCAATATCAAACGATCCTTCTTCGTAAACAGAGTTTGGACCACCTGAAAGTACAATCCCGATAGGATTGATAGCACGGACTTCGTCAGCCGAAATCTTGTGACTTTTTAGTTCTGAAAAGACACCAATCTCACGGATACGACGTGAGATGAGTTGGTTGTACTGGCTACCATAGTCCAGTACGATGATCTTTTCGACATCTTGCAAATCAGTTGAAATGTTGCTCATCTTTTCCCTTTCTTAAAAGAAATATCTTCTTGAATATTCTATCATAAAAGGGTTAGAATTACCAACCAAACAAGTGCGGTTTGACTTTTCCCTATGAGATAGGGTACAATGGAAAAAATAAAGAAAAGAAGTGAGCAAGCATGTTACCAGCTTATATGAAAATCCACGACCAAATCAAGAAAGACATTGATGAGGGAAGTTGGAAAATTGGGGAAAGACTTCCAAGTGAGCGAGATTTATCTGAGGAATTTGAAGTTAGCCGTATGACTCTGCGTCAAGCCATCTCCCTTTTGGTCGAGGAGGGGGTTTTGGAGCGTCGTGTGGGTAGTGGGACCTTTGTTTCTAGTACTCGTGTTCAGGAAAAAATGCGTGGAACAACTAGTTTTACGGAGATTGTAAAAGCACAGGGTAAAACACCATCGAGTCATCTGATTTCCTATCGTCGAACGATTCCTAATGAGCAAGAAGTTGAAAAATTAGGGATTAAGGCTACTGAAAATATTATCCGGATGGAACGTGTTCGTTATGCAGATCAAGTTCCTGTAGTCTACGAGGTGGCTTCTATCCCTGAGAAATTTATCAAAAATTTTAAGAAAGAAGAAGTAACCAAGCACTTCTTTCAAACCTTGCAGAAACATGGTTATCGGATTGGTAAATCTCACCAGACTATATATGCTCGCTTAGCCAAGGAAAAAATTGCTCATTATCTGGAAGTGGAAAAGGGACATGCTATTTTAGGGCTTACTCAGGTTTCATACTTTGATGATGGTACAGCTTTCGAGTATGTAAAGAGCCAATACGTCGGAGAACGTTTTGAGTTTTATCTAGAAAATAATTAGTTTTTAACAATACTCTTGGAGTAAAATCAGATCTACTTTAAGAGTTTTTATTTGGTTAAGATTAGAAAACAGTTTCCGATTAAGAAAAATAGTAATCATACGAGTATTTTTCAAAGATTCGTGTTATAATAGTTAGGTTATATGGTCCCGATAAGGTGGTAGTGAACGTCATTTAACGATTCTCTACCAGTACTTTGTAACTCTATAACGAATATTTTTTAAGGGGGGACATTTTTATGTCAGAACGTAAATTATTCACGTCTGAATCTGTATCTGAGGGGCATCCAGATAAGATTGCAGACCAAATTTCAGATGCTATCTTGGATGCTATTTTAGAGCAAGATCCAGAAGCCCACGTTGCTGCTGAAACAGCTGTTTATACTGGTTCAGTTCATGTTTTTGGTGAAATTTCAACCAATGCCTATGTAGATATTAACCGTGTGGTACGTGATACGATTGCAGAGATTGGCTATACCAACACTGAGTATGGATTCTCAGCTGAAACAGTAGGAGTTCATCCATCATTGGTAGAGCAATCTCCTGATATCGCCCAAGGGGTTAATGAAGCCTTGGAAGTTCGTGGAAATGCGGATCAAGATCCACTTGATTTGATTGGAGCTGGAGACCAAGGTCTTATGTTTGGTTTTGCGGTTAATGAAACTGAAGAACTCATGCCATTGCCAATCTCACTCAGCCACAAGTTGGTTCGTCGTTTGGCAGAGCTTCGTAAGTCTGGTGAAATTAGCTATCTTCGTCCAGATGCTAAATCTCAAGTTACTGTTGAATATGATGAAAATGACCAGCCAGTGCGCGTGGATACAGTCGTTATTTCAACTCAACACGATCCAGAAGTTAGCAATGAACAAATCCATGAGGATGTGATTAACAAGGTTATCAAAGAAGTGATTCCAGCTTCTTATCTTGACGACGAAACTAAATTCTTCATCAATCCAACAGGTCGTTTCGTTATCGGAGGACCTCAAGGAGACTCAGGTTTGACTGGTCGTAAGATCATCGTGGATACTTATGGTGGTTACTCACGTCACGGTGGTGGTGCCTTCTCTGGTAAGGATGCGACTAAGGTTGACCGTTCAGCTTCTTATGCAGCTCGCTACATTGCCAAAAACATCGTTGCTGCAGGTCTCGCTAAGAAAGCAGAAGTTCAATTGGCTTATGCCATTGGTGTAGCTCAACCTGTATCTGTTCGTATCGATACCTTCGGTACTGGAACAGTAGCTGAAAGCAAGCTTGAAAAAGCAGCACGTCAAATCTTTGACCTTCGTCCAGCAGGAATCATTCAAATGCTTGACCTCAAACGTCCAATTTACCGTCAAACAGCGGCTTATGGACACATGGGACGTACAGATATCGATCTTCCATGGGAACGCTTGGATAAGGTTGATGCCTTGAAAGAAGCAGTTAAATAAAGTAAAAAGGAGTTGATATAAACTCCTTTTTTAGTTATTTATTGATAGTCTTTAAAAAAGCCCAGTTTCCAATGGACTTAGTCCCGTACTCTAATTCCATGAAATCTAGTAATACATATTCATTCTTTTTATAGAATGGAACATTTTTTTCTGTACTGGTAATGAGTCCTAAGCGCTTGCAGCCCTTGGGTTTGACATAGGGTTCAACTACGTCTCTAAGAAAAGCACTGCCCACTCCTTGTCCTTTAACGGATGGATTGACTGCAAGGAGCATCAAATACCAGTCAAAGCTATTAGATTTTTTCAAATGTTCTTCGGAACGGTCTACTAGATCAAGATACTTCAAAAAATTTCGTGGGCTAATGTAGCGAAACAGTTTTATGACACCATTTAGCAAGTAAGATAAGATAGAAAAATCATTTTGTTGTAATAAGGCGACAGCTAGGATTTCTCCGTCTTGTTCAGCTACTAAGCAGGTCTCTTCTTTGATATAGAGGCAAGTAAGGAGACTTTCCAAGAGTTCTAAGAAAGCAGGATAGTTTTCAGGTTTCTTGAGATCATCTATGATTAGAGTTAAGAATGGATAGTCAAAGAAGCTATCGGCTATTACTTTTCCAATTTTTTGGTATTCGTCTAGCCTTGCTTTCCTGTATACTATTTTCTCCATTGATGGGCTCCTTTTTTAATGTTAGTAAATTATAATAGTAAAATTAATTGTTTTGATGATCAAGTACCGAGTTTTTACAAAAATATTGCCAAATTTAGTAAGTGAAGGATTGTTAAAAAACTCTTTCTGTAACACTGAATCTGATTCTAGAAAATCGGATTAGACAGACAAAGAACACTCTAAAAAGTTAGAATTTTTAGAGTGTTGTCCAAATATTGCTAAGTTTTATTTTGTTGGGATTGAGATTTCAATCAATTTTTCAGAGTAGAGGGTCTTGATATTAGCTTCATCGATATTTTGCTTTTCGATCTTGCGATTCAAGAAAAATTCTTGGATTTTTTCTATTTCTTGTTCGCGAATAGCACGATGTTTATTGGAAATGAGGATTTCATAATGAAGCGGTGCCTGAGTAAAGATAACATCAGTATTGCCTGCAGAGTAGACTTCTACGAGTGTAGCGTCGGTACTCTCCAGTTGGCTTTTAACAAGGTTTGAGTGAGAATTAGTAGTGTTGATGAGCTTCATAGGCTTTCCTCCTGTGTTTCTATTTCTATTATAGCACTTTTTGGAAAAATTGGAAAAGTTAATTTAAACTTGATGCTGTTTTTTCCAAGCTTCAATTGCCCATTTATGACTGCCACGTTTTAAGTTAGCAATGGCTTCATCGATTGGGAACCAAGCTAGATGATTGAAGTCCTCCAAAGGTTTTTGGATTTCTTGATAAGAAGTAGCTTCGTAGAGATAGGCTGGATTGTAGTAGTAAGTGTCACGATGGCTGGAATAGAAATACTCATCTGCTTGTCCATAATAAGTGCCAATCTCAGCTGTAAAACCTAATTCTTCAATCAGTTCTCGTTTGAGAGCTTCAAAATGATCTTCGCCTGCTTCAATCTCGCCACCAGGCAAGAACCATGCACCATTTGGAGCTTGAACGAGTATAATCTTTTCATGTGCTGAGTCAGGGATGACTGCATAAACACCATATCTAGTTTTGTAGGTTACACCCTCTTTTTTTTCTCCAAAGGTTGGATTTGTCATAAATTTCTCCTTTATGTGTGCGCTTTCTTTCTATCATATTAAAGAATGCTCTTACTGTCAAGTAAGAACATTCTTTTAGTATGTGGAATTAGTCATTTGAGTCAACTGTTTCCAATTTATTTTTTGATTTAATCATGATTTTACCATTGCTAGTCATGACGGCTTTGAGGTTTTTCTCGCTTGGATTTTCAAGGTAGTAGTCTGTAATCGCATCTTCGATATAGTCTTGAATGGTACGACGTAGTGGACGAGCTCCCATTTTTGGATCATAACCAAGGTCTACAAGTTTTTCTTTAACCTTATCTGTTACATCTAAATGGATGTTATTGCTTGAGAGTCGTTGATTAACATCATCTAGCATGAGGTCAACGATTTGAAGAAGATTTTCCTTGCTGAGAGCCTTAAATTCAATAATACCATCAAAGCGGTTCATGAATTCTGGACTAAAGAAGTTACCGAGTTCACCTAGGACAGAGTTGGTACGCCCTTCTCTAGCTGCACCAAATCCGACGCTTGCTTCTGCTTTTCCTGTACCTGCATTTGAGGTCATGATAATAATGGCGTCTTTAAAGCTAACAGTTCGTCCTTGACCATCCGTTAAACGACCATCGTCCAAGACTTGGAGGAACATATGCATAACATCTGGATGGGCTTTTTCAACTTCATCCAAGAGGATCAGTGAGTAGGGGTTACGACGAACTTTTTCAGTCAATTGACCAGCTTCATCATAGCCTACGTATCCTGGAGGGGCACCAACGAGTTTAGCCACGCTGTGTTTTTCCATGTATTCACTCATGTCAAAGCGAATCATGCTGTCAGCAGAACCAAAGAGTTCGATGGCCAGCTGTTTAGAAAGTTCTGTTTTACCGACACCGGTAGGACCAACAAAAAGGAAGCTACCGATTGGACGGTTTGGAGTACCGAGTCCAACACGGTTACGACGGATAGCCTTAGCGATCTTATCAACTGCATCATCTTGACCAATAACATGAGCCTTGAGGTCATCTGCTAGGTTGATCAGTTGAGACTGTTCTTTTTCTTTCAAATCACCAACTGGGATATTAGTCTTTTGCTCGATGATGTGTTCGATTGTTTTTTCACTGATGATTGGGGTATCCTGATCCGTTACCTTGGTCTTTTGCATTTCCTTATATTTGGCAATCTGGTCACGGAAGTAGGCTGCTTTTTCAAAATCTTCATCGCGGGTTGCTTGTGCCTTGAGATTTTCTGCTTCGATTAAGCGTTGATCGATGACCTTAGGATCTACAAAATTCAAGGTTAAGTTCATTTTTGAACCAGCTTCATCTAGAAGATCAATGGCCTTGTCTGGCAAGAAACGATCTTGGATGTAGCGGTTAGAAAGAGTAGCGGCCGCTTCGATAGCCCCATCAGTATAGTGAACATGATGGTAATCTTCGTATTTCTTTTGAATACCTTTCAGGATAATAATGGTTTCTTCAACAGTTGGTTCATCAACTTTGACAGGTTGCATACGACGTTCAAGGGCAGCATCTTTTTCGATGATGCGATATTCATTGAGGGTAGTAGCTCCAACAAGTTGGAGTTCGCCACGAGCTAGGGCTGGTTTGAGGATATTTCCTGCATCCATATTACCTTCTCCAGCAGAACCAGCTCCAACAATCTCATGAATCTCGTCAATGAAGAGGATGATATCATCGCGTTTGCGAATTTCCTCCATGAGTTTTTGCATGCGTTCTTCGAATTGACCACGAATACCTGTGCCTTGAACTAGGCTAACAACGTCTAAGCGAATAACTTCTTTCCCTTGAAGTTTATGAGGGACATCACCGTCAACAATTTTCTGAGCTAAACCTTCGACAACGGCTGTCTTACCAACACCAGGTTCTCCGATAAGGACTGGGTTGTTTTTTGTTCTACGGTTAAGAATTTCAATGACGCGGATGATTTCCTCGTCACGACCGATAACAGGGTCAACATTTCCACGACGAGCAATCTCAGTTACATTGATACCATATTCATCCAAGAGTCCTTTTTCCTGGATTGGTGGTGGGGTTTGGGCAGGACCACGATTTTGGGAACCATAGCCACCATTTCCACCGTATCCACCCCCTGACTGGGTTGGGGGGATATTGTTGTTATTAGAAGAAGGTCTAAAGTTGTTGAGATCGTTAAAGAAGTCTCCAAAGGGATCAAAATCACGGTTGTTTAAATCTGTAATGCCCTTGAATAAGCTATTGTTAGGATCTGTTTTGATAATTTTGTAGCAATTTTGGCAAAGATCGATTTGCTTTTGTTGTCCATTGAGATTGGTATAAAGATGAATTGTTGAGTCATTGATTTTACAGTTTTGACAGAGCATACCGCCACCTCATTTCTTTCTTAGTCTTGACTAAATCTAAAAGGTCAAAAATAGTCAAACAAGTATATAATTTAATTATATCATGATTATTGGGCAATTCAAGTAAAAAGATTGGATACTAGCACTATAAATAGTAGAGCGCTAATCATGAGAAAATCTTGATAGTAAGAAAAAAAATCCTATTTGTCATACAAAAAGGATTCTCGTTGGTGAAAGGCGGTGGGACAGAAATCAATAGACAAAGTCTCGATTTCGTAGTCCCAGCCTCGCGAAGATGATTAGGAGTTTTGGGAGTCTAAAAGACGAACGAAAAGTCCAATCAGCTACCGCGTCAAAGTTTGATTGCTAATAAAAAGTGAGGTCGGGATCTTTTGTCCCAACCTCTGTATATCTATTATTAGTATAGAAGTTCGTAAATTTCCATCGCAATCAAGTCGATGCTGTCAAAAGTATATGTTTCACGCGCTTCAACATCACGAAGTGTAAAAATTGGGCCATTTTCTTCATCATGGTTAAAAGCAACTTCAGCTACAACAACTCCCTCGCGCTCAAAGTTACGTTTTAAGTTACCACCATCTTTTGTCATTGCTTCTAGGCGGTTGATGATTCTAACCAAATGTGATTCCATTTTGATTCTCCTCCATTTCTTATCGTTACTATTTTACCATAAAGAGTATCCACTTGACTAGAAAAAACTAAGATTTCTCGCTATTTCTGTTTTCTTTGAAATTTTATTGAAAATAAAAGGAAAAATATTGCATTTTTATTCAAAACATGTTATACTCATACAAGTTTTAAGTTAGAAATTAGAAAGTAGTGGATTTATGAATTTTTCTTTTTTACCTAAATATCTGCCATATTTTAACTATGGTGCTCTTGTAACAGTCTTGATTTCTGTTTTGGTTGTCTTTTTGGGGACAATTTTAGGGGTAGTCTTGGCTTTTGCTCAACGTTCTAAAATAAAGCCCATAGCTTGGCTTGCCAATGTTTATATTTGGATTTTCCGTGGAACACCTATGATGGTACAGATCATGATTGCTTTTGCTCTTATGCATATCAATGCTCCGACAATTCAGATTGGAGTTTTGGGAGTTGATTTTTCACGTTTGATTCCAGGGATTATCATTATCTCTATGAATAGTGGTGCCTATGTATCAGAAACAGTTCGTGCTGGTATCAATGCAGTACCTAAAGGACAATTAGAGGCGGCTTACTCTCTAGGGATTCGTCCTAAAAATGCCATGCGCTATGTCATCTTGCCACAGGCCATCAAGAATATCTTGCCAGCCTTGGGGAATGAGTTTATTACCATTATCAAGGATAGTTCACTCTTGTCAGCAATCGGTGTTATGGAATTGTGGAATGGAGCTACAACGGTGTCAACAACCACTTACTTGCCTTTAACTCCACTCTTATTTGCAGCCTTTTACTACTTGATTATGACCTCTATCTTGACACTAGCCTTGAAAGCTTTTGAAAATCGTATGGGACAAGGAGAGAAAAAATAATGACTGAAACGCTAATTAAAATTGAAAACCTTCATAAAAGCTTTGGAAAGAATGAAGTTTTAAAAGGAATTGATCTGGAGATAAAAAAGGGAGAAGTAGTGGTGATTATCGGACCGTCTGGTAGCGGTAAGTCAACCCTCCTTCGCTCTATGAATCTCCTCGAAGAAGCGACAAAAGGAAAGGTTATCTTTGAAGGAGTAGACATTACAGATAAGAAAAACGACCTCTTTGCCATGCGTGAAAAGATGGGAATGGTATTCCAACAGTTCAATCTCTTCCCCAATATGACAGTGAAGGATAACATCACGCTTTCTCCTATCAAGACCAAAGGGGAAAGTAAGGAAGTTGCTGAGAAGAGAGCGCATGAGCTCTTGGAAAAGGTTGGTTTGCCAGATAAGTCCGATGCCTATCCACAAAGTTTGTCTGGAGGTCAGCAACAACGTATTGCTATCGCGCGTGGTCTAGCCATGGAACCAGATGTCCTACTATTTGATGAGCCGACTTCTGCCCTAGACCCAGAAATGGTTGGGGAAGTACTAGCGGTTATGCAAGAACTTGCTAAGTCAGGAATGACCATGGTCATCGTGACGCATGAGATGGGCTTTGCGCGTGAAGTGGCAGACCGTGTCATCTTTATGGCTGACGGTGTTGTTGTCGAAGATGGAACTCCAGAGCAAGTCTTTGAACAAACTCAAGAACAAAGAACCAAGGATTTCTTGAGTAAGGTTTTGTAAGAATATCATGAAAAGCTCCAAGTGGGCTTTTTCTTATAGTTTCAGACTATAAGGTCTCTTAGTCAAGAAGTGTTAGAGTGATAAGCCGTTTTTTGATATAATAGAACATATTTGATAGAAAAGAGAAGAAACATGATGCAGATTATCGATGGGAAGGCTCTAGCAGCCAAGTTACAAGGACAATTGGCTGAAAAAACTGCGAGATTGAAAGAAGAAACAGGATTGGTTCCTGGTTTGGTTGTTATTTTGGTTGGGGACAATCCTGCCAGTCAGGTTTACGTTCGGAACAAGGAACGTTCAGCGATAGCTGCAGGTTTCCAAAGTGAAGTCGTGCGAGTTCCGGAGACCATTACCCAAGAGGAATTGTTGGACTTGATTGCCAAATACAATCAAGATCCAGCTTGGCATGGTATTTTGGTGCAGTTACCATTACCAAAACACATCGATGAAGAAGCAGTTTTATTGGCTATTGATCCAGAAAAGGACGTGGATGGTTTTCATCCGCTCAACATGGGGCGCCTTTGGTCTGGTCACCCAGTTATGATTCCTTCAACTCCTGCTGGTATTATGGAAATGTTTCATGAGTATGGGATTGAACTAGAAGGTAAGAATGCGGTTGTTATTGGTCGTTCTAATATTGTCGGTAAACCAATGGCCCAGTTGTTATTAGCTAAGAATGCAACTGTAACCTTAACCCACTCACGAACACACAATCTTGCCAAGGTAGCTTCTAAGGCGGATATTCTTGTCGTAGCAATCGGTCGTGCTAAGTTTGTGACTGCTGACTTTGTCAAACCTGGGGCTGTTGTTATTGATGTGGGGATGAACCGAGATGAAAATGGCAAGCTTTGTGGCGATGTTGACTATGATGCCGTTGCACCAATCGCTAGCCATATCACACCTGTACCTGGTGGAGTTGGACCTATGACCATTACCATGCTGATGGAGCAGACTTATCAGGCGGCATTGCGTAGTTTGGGAAAAGACTAACTCCTAGTACGATTATTAATTTTAGATATTTTAAAACGAGTTCTAAAAACGAACTTGTTTTTTTCTTGCACTTATTTTAATAAAATTACAGTAAAACTTCTACAAATTATTGAAAATCCTCTACTATTTTGATATATTAAGGTTAACAATATTTATATCTAAAAATTTAGTTGGCGTTCTGGGAGGAGGTTTATTTTTTGGCAAATAATGTAATCGCTTACTAAATATATAAGAAAGGAAAACAGGATTTAATGGATAAGAGATTTTTTGAAAAACGCTGTCATTTTAGTATTCGTAAATTTGCCATTGGTGCGGCTTCGGTTATGATTGGAGCTAGTATATTTGGTCTTCAGGTGGCTCAAGCAGCTGAAACCGAAGCAACTAGTCCCAGCGAAGAAGCGATTCACCAAGTTCAACCTTTAGATAAGCTTCCAGATGAGGTTGCTGCAGCCATTGCAAAAGCTGAGCAAAATGGCCCACAAGATTCCGCTACTGAAAAAGAAAATGATACTGTTGAATCCGCAAAACCAGTAACTGAAGAAAAGATGACTGAGGCTACAAGTCCTAAGGAAGAAAAGGAAGCGGAAGTAGTTAGCCCTAAAAAAGACAAAGTTGAAAAAAATGAAAAACCTGCAACTGAAGTGAATGAGAAAGAACCTACAGTGGCAGAAGTGAGTACTGAAAAGCCAGCAGTTCGAGAAGAACATACTGATACACCTAATCAGAATAAACCTGTAACGGACGATAAAAGCAAGGAAGAAAAAGCTTCTGCAAGTGAATCGCCTCAAGTGACAAAAGAGAAGGAAAAAGAAGACCAACTTTTGCAGGAAAGAAAACAAAATTTCAACAAAGACTGGTATTTTAAACTAAACGCTCAGGGTGATTTTTCTAAGAAAGATGTAGATGTTCATGATTGGTCTAAGTTGAACCTTCCTCATGACTGGAGTATCTATTTTGATTTTGATCACAAGTCTCCTGCCCGCAATGAAGGTGGTCAACTAAATGGTGGTACTGCCTGGTATCGCAAGACTTTCACTGTAGATGAAGCTGCTAAGGACAAGGATGTTCGTATCAACTTCGATGGAGTTTACATGGACTCTAAGGTCTATGTAAATGGTAAATTTGTCGGTCATTATCCAAGTGGTTACAATCATTTTTCATATGATATCACTGAATTTTTAAATAAAGATGGCAGTGAAAATACCATTGCGGTCCAAGTTACTAATAAGCAGCCAAGTAGTCGTTGGTACTCAGGAAGCGGTATCTATCGAGATGTGACTTTAAGCTATCGTGATAAGGTGCAGGTAGCTGAAAATGGAAATCATATCACAACTCCAAAACTAGCTGAACAAAAAGATGGCAACGTTGAAACACAAATCCAAAGCAAGATCAAAAATACTGCCAAAACTTTAGCCAAGGTATTTGTGGAGCAACAGATTTTTACTAAGGAAGGTAAGGCTGTTTCAGATTTGGTTCGTTCTGTAACTAAGAGTCTAGCAGGAAATGAGACAGCTGACTTTAAGCAAACGATTTTGGTTAATAAGCCAACCCTCTGGACAACCAAAAGCTATCATCCTCAGCTCTATGTTCTGAAAACCAAGGTTTATAAAGAAGGTCAGCTAGTTGATGTGACAGAAGATACTTTTGGTTACCGTTATTTTAACTGGACAGCTAAGGAAGGATTTTCTCTTAATGGCGAGAGAATGAAATTCCACGGAGTTAGTATCCACCATGACAACGGTGCCTTGGGAGCAGAAGAAAACTATAAGGCAACCTACCGTAAATTAAAACTCCTGAAAGATATGGGAGTTAACTCTATCCGTACAACCCACAATCCAGCAAGTCCACAGTTACTTGATGCTGCGGCAAGTCTAGGACTTTTGGTCCAAGAAGAAGCCTTTGATACTTGGTATCGTGGCAAGAAAACTTATGACTATGGACGTTTCTTTGACCAAGATGCAACTCACCCAGAAGCCAAGAAGGGGGAAAAATGGTCTGATTTTGATCTGAGAACCATGGTTGAACGAGATAAAAATAATCCTTCAATCATCATGTGGTCGCTCGGTAATGAAGTGGATGAGGCTGATGGTGGAAAACGTTCACTAGAAACAGCCAAGCGTTTGAAAGCTGTCATCAAAGCAATTGATACAGAACGCTATGTGACTATGGGTGAAAATAAATTCAGTCGTGCTTCTACAGGCTTGTTCTTAGAATTAGCAGCAATCATGGATGCTGTTGGTATGAACTATGGTGAGCGTAATTATGATGCAGTTCGTAAAGCCCATCCAGACTGGTTGATTTACGGTTCTGAAACTTCTTCAGCAACTCGAACTCGTGATTCTTATTTTGATCCTGCTCATTTACTCTGGCACGACAATCGTCCAAATCGTCACTATGAACAGTCAGACTATGGTAATGATCGTGTAGCCTGGGGTAGAACAGCTACTGAATCTTGGACTTTTGACCGTGATCGTGCTGGCTATGCAGGTCAGTTCATCTGGACTGGTTTCGACTATATCGGTGAACCTACACCATGGCATAACCAAGATAACACACCAGTGAAAAGTTCTTACTTTGGTATCATTGATACGGCAGGCTTGCCTAAGAATGATTTCTACCTTTACCGTAGTGAATGGTATAGTGCCAAAGAAAAACCAACTGTTCGTATCATGCCTCACTGGAATTGGACTGAAGAAACGCTCAAGGAACGTAATATGCTCATCAATGGTAAGGTTCCAGTTCGGACCTTCTCAAATGCCGCTAGTGTAGAATTGTTCTTGAACAATGAGTCCCTCGGTAAGAAAGAATTTGTTAAGAAAACAACTGAAGATGGTCGCCCTTATCACGAGGGAGCTAAACCAAGTGAATTATATCTTGAGTGGTTGGTGGACTATAAACCAGGTACCTTAACTGCTATTGCTCGTGATGAAAATGGTAAAGAGATTGCGCGTGATAGTGTGACAACATCAGGGGAGCCAGCTAGAGTTCGTCTCACAAAGGAAGAGCATGTCATCACTGCAGACGGTAAAGATTTGTCTTATATCCATTATGAAATCGTTGATGAAGACGGTAATGTTGTGCCAACTGCTAATAATCTTGTTCATTTCAATCTTCATGGGCAAGGGCAAATCGTTGGTGTGGACAATGGGGAACAAGCTAGCCGTGAACGTTATAAGGCTCAGAAAGATGGTACATGGCAAAGAAAAGCCTTCAATGGTAAAGGTGTTGTCATCGTTAAATCGACTGAAAAAGAAGGTAAATTCACTCTTTATGCGGATTCTGCAGGTTTAGCCTCTGATCATGCAACAGTCACAACCGTTTCAGGCAAGAAAGAAAATCGCCATTTTGTCGCTTTTGCCCCTGTGAAGGCAAGAACTGATGTCAGCGAGGATCCTAAATTGCCAGAGACTGTGACAGCTATTTATAGCGATGGTAGTGTCGAAGAAAAAGCTGTGACTTGGGACATCCCAGAAGATCTCCTTTCAAGTGCTGGTGAGAAAAAAGTCCTTGGTAGTGTGGAAGGACTCGAAGCCAAGGCTGAAGCCCTTGTCAAGGTAGTTGCGCTTGATAAGTGGTTGCCAAAAGTAGCAACTGTCCCAGTTGGTACAGCTGTTGAAAATTTGGACAAGACTGTTACGGCTGTTTTATCAGATGGTAACTTGGTTGATGCGGATGTCGTTTCTTGGACCTTGAAAGATCCATCTGCCTTGACAAAAGAAGGTGGACGTACTGAAGCAACTGGTAAATTAGTTGGAAATGACTACGAGGTGACAGCAACCTTTATCGCAAGTGATAAGGAAACAGAAAGTACTGTTACAGGTCTCACGGTTGGTGACAAGTCTCTTGAAAACTTTGAGCCTGGAAAGACCTACTACCGAGTATCCCTTCCTTATACAGCTAAGATTCCAAATGTTGGTGCACAAACTACTGGCTACCAAGTAACTGTTCAACAAGCTTCAGCAGCTAATGATTATCAGGCTTCTGTATTCTTGAGTGACCAGAAGGGCGATTTGGTTCAAACTTATTTGATTCAATTTGTGAAAGAAGCGCCTGCCTTGACACGCTTGGAAGTAAGTGTTGAAGGAAAAGAGACTGCAACAGAAGACCAAGTTCTCCCTTATCATGTCATTGGGCATTACGAGGATGGTTCACAGACTGAATTTTCAGCGTCAGATATCCATTTGGAAGCTAAGTCAGCTGATGGTGGACATCTTGAGGTGAATGGTAAGAACTTGCTTCTTTACAAGAAAGGTAGTGTAACCCTCACTCCTCGTATTGACAATCAAACTGATAAGACTCAGTCTGTAGCAACTGAACTGGTCATCAAAGAAAATACAGTAGACAAGAAAATTGTCAAACTTCATCCTGTAACTATCTCTACAGATATCAATCAGCAACCGAATTTACCTAGTCAAGTTGGAGTAGATTTTGATAAGGGCTTGCCTCGTAAGGTAACTGTAACTTGGGACAAGGTAGATGCAAAAGATCTGAGCTACTATCATAGCTTTACCCTTAAAGGTCATGTAGAAGGCACAGACATTGAAGCTCTTGCCAACGTGACTGTTGAAGGTTTGCAGGTTGCAGAAGAAATCAGTTTAACTCTACCTAAGGGTGAAACGGTTCAATTGCCAGCTAGCGTCCGTGCTTATCATTCAAATGGAACAACTGTCTATAAAGATGTCGTTTGGGATAAGGTTCCTGAAAACTTTAGTCAGACTGAAGGCATCTATGAAATCAAGGGTCAATTAGTGGGTAGCCATCTAACTACCAAGGCCCATGTCCGTGTTTCTAGTCAAGTTGTTGCTGGAAATAACATCTCGAAACAATGGACGGGTTCCCAATTGCCAGCGGCTATCGTGTCCAATACGGGTGGTGATGATTCGGCAAATACCTTGAATGATTTGACAGTTTCAAGAGCTAGCACAGATGTCAAGAACAGATGGACAACTTGGAGAACAAATACTGATAATGACTGGGCATCTATCTTGTTTGGTAACTCTGGTGATTTGACAAAACGTTTTGTAGACAATCTATCAGTTGATTTCTATACAGACGGGGCAATCGGACTTCCAAAAGAATATGTTATTGAATACTATGTCGGTCAAGAAGTTCCAGATCTTCCAAATGATGTCAATAATGCTCAGCGTGATACCAACCATCCATTCAATAATGCTGCCAACTGGAAAGAAGTTGAACATCTCAAAGCTCCAGGACAATTATCTGCAGGTCAAACAAACCACTTTACATTTGATAAGGTTGAAACTTATGCTGTTCGTATGCGTATGAAGAAAGCAGATGGAACTGCTGGTGTTGGTTTGACAGAAATCACTATTTTAGGAAGTAAAGTTCCAAGTGCTACTAGCTCAGAAATTTCTATCCAAGTAGATGGCAAGAAGCTTGAGCATTTCAATCCGTCTAAGACAGATTATTATATTCCTCAAGCAAGCAAGGAAATCACTGCAACAGCCAGCAACCACGGTGTGGTAACAGTTGTTCCTGCAACAAGTGAAAAAGGTGCGATACGTCTTATCTTGAAAGCTGAGGATGGAACTGTTCTAAAAGAATATCGTATCTTCCGTGATGACGAAAAAGAGTCAACACAACCAGTAGCTGCGGAAAATAGTGCCCAGACCTTGAATGTTGGTGATCAACTTCAATTGCCTGCAGAGGTAACAGTCTACTATCCATCACAGACTGGCTGGGTTAAAGCTAACCTTGCTGTCCAATGGGATGCTGTGCCAGAACATGCGACTGCACAGGAAGGTAGCTTTGAAGTTCTTGGTCATGTTCTAGGAACAGACTTAACAACCAAGATGCAAGTAACAGTTGTTACAAAAGGTAATCAAGTCATTTCAGAAAATGCAAATAATAATGAGACTGATTCTAAAGCCTTTGCGTCTACTACAAATGACACACAAGCAGCTTCTAGGGATAAGATTTTCTATATCAATGATGGGCACTTTAACGAGGATGGACGTTGGACTAACTGGTCTCGTACTCCAAAAGACCAAGAAACATCTGTGGGAATTCTCTTTAAGAAGAATGGTCAGATTACACCTCAATCTGTTGGAAAAGTAGCCATCCAATTCTTTAAAGACAGTGGAACAGATGCACCAGCTAAAATGGTACTAGAAAGATATGTTGGGCCTGCCTATACAGAACCAAGTACTATTTCTCGTTATGAAGAAAATGCGGATCATCCATTTAACAAGGCAGAAAATTGGCAAGAAATTCCTTATAAGGCATCTGGAGAAATCGTGGCTGGTAAGCCGATTGAATTTACCTTTGATCCGATTCAGACAACAGCCATTCGAGCACGCATGACTCGTAAATCGACAACTAATGGTCTAGCAATGGTCGAGTTTAGTGCCTACTCTCCTGCTAAAGCAAAAGATGTGGAAACTCCTTCAGTGACCATTTCAGTTGATGGAAAAGCATTGGAAAACTTTGATCCAGCGGTTTCAGATTATACAGTGAGCTTAAATGGCACTAAACCACAGGTGACTGCTCAAGCAAGTGGTAACGGTGTGATAACGGTTGTTGAGTCTATTCAGGATAACCTTCCTAGCCTTGTTCGTCTTCTTGCTAAGGATGGTAGTCTTGTCAAGGAATATCGTATTCATTTCAAACCTAGTCACCGTATAGTTCCTGAAGAAGGCGACCAAAGTCCTGTTCTCGAACGACCAAGTCTAGAAGTTGTCAAGACCGAAATTCCATTTAAGGAAATTATTCGTGAAAACAATGACTTAGCTCAAGATGAACGTCGTGTAATCTCAGAAGGTAAGAAGGGTGAAAGAGTTGATTATGTTGAGGTCTTAGGATCTAACCGTACAACTGTTCATACAGATACGACTGAGGCGCAAGATCGAATTGTTGAAGTTAAGGTCAAACCTGTCATTACTACTAGCAAAGGTGACGAGCCAGCTCCAGTCGTAGAAGTTCCAGAATTTGAGGGTGGCGTCAATGCTGCTGAAGCTGCCGAGCATGAGTTGCCAGAATACACAGATCCGATTGGCACAGTAGGTGACGAGTCAGCTCCAGTAGCAGAAGTCCCCGAATTTGAGGGCGGTGTCAATGCAGTAGAAGCCGCTAAGCATGAGTTGCCAGAATACACAGAATCAATCGGCACAGTAGGTGACGAGCCAGCTCCAGTAGTAGAAGTCCCAGAATTTGAGGGCGGTGTTAATGCAGTAGAGGCTGCTAAGCATGAGTTGCCAGAATACACAGATGCACTTGGGACAGCAGGAGACGAGCCAGCACCAGTAGTAGAAGTCCCAGAATTTGAGGGCGGCGTCAATGCAGTAGAAGCGGCTAAGCATGAGTTGCCAGAGTACACAGAAGCAATCGGCACAGTAGGCGACGAGCCAGCTCCGGTAGTAGAAGTCCCAGAATTTGAGGGTGGTGTTAATGCAGTAGAAGCCGCTAAAAACGAGTTGCCAGAATACACAGAAGCAATCGGCACAGTAGGCGACGAGCCAGCACCAGTAGTAGATGTGCCAGAATTTGAGGGTGGTGTCAATGCAGTAGAAGCGGCTAAGCAAGAGTTGCCAGAATACACAGATGTAATCGGCACAGTAGGTGACGATCCAGCACCAGTAGTAGAAGTCCCAGAATTTGAAGGTGGTGTCAATGCAGTAGAAGCCGCTAAAAACGAGTTGCCAGAATACACAGATGCACTTGGTACAGTAGGCGACGCGCCAGCTCCAGTAGTAGAAGTTCCAGAATTTGAGGGCGGTGTTAACGCGGTAGAAGCCGCTAAGAACGAAATTCCAGAATTTACAGGTGGCGTCAATGCTGTGGAAGCAGCCAAGAACGAGCTGCCAGAATACACAGAAGCAATCGGAACAGTAGGTGATGAGCCAGCACCAGTAGTAGAAGTCCCAGAATTTGAAGGTGGTGTCAATGAAGTAGAAGCCGCTAAGAACGAAATCCCAGAATTTACAGGTAGCGTTAATGCTGTGGAAGCAGCCAAGAACGAGCTGCCAGAATTCACAGGAACATTGGCTACAGTGGGAAATGAGCCAGCCCCAAGTGTTGAAAAACCAGCTGCAGAGGTTCAAATCTTATCTGATAAGGAAACTGGAGTTCTGGTAGCAGGGCTATCTCAAGACCTAGATGCTACTCTCAAGCTTCAAGTTCAAAAGGTTCTACGTCAAGAATTAGCTGGCAAACACTACGATGCTTATCAAGTGAAATTGCTAGATAAAGATAACCAAATGGTTGGTCCAAAAGGTGCTGTCTTAGTGAGATTGCCAGTCAAGGGTCAGGTTCAAGAGGTTTATCACATGAGCTTAGATCAAGGCTTGCAGGTTCAAAAGGTGACGTTAGTAGATGACACAGTTGAATTTGTCAGCAAAGATCTAGGACTTTATGCGATTGTTTATAAAGAACAAAATCAAGAACCAGTAGAATCAGCTCATGGGCCAGCAGATCAGGGAGAGGTTTCTGGAAATAATCCAGGAAAAGCAAGTTCAGCAAGACTTCCAGAAACAGGTGAAAGTCGATCTGATACAGTTGCCTTCCTAGCAAGTCTCAGTCTTGTTTTATCAGTGGCACTACTAACAGTTAAACGTAGAGAAAAGTAAGACTGATAACTCCCAGCTATAAAAAAGCTAATCATTATAAAAGAAGGAGAAGATAGCATAGTCTTCTCCTTTATTAATTGGGTAGTGAGGTGTATAATGAAAGTAAGAGAGTTTGAGGAGAAGGACCATGATTGTAAAAGTTTGTAATGCAGATTATAGTCTTCAGTGGGATGGAATCTATCAATTTGCTCTTGAAAACTATCCTCAGATTAAAGAATGGGAATTGGAGAAGCTAGCAAAGTTTATTGCTTACGAACAGGACCATCATCGTCAGACCATTGTGGAATGTAAGAATCATGAATTAAATATACAAATTCATGATTACTTGCAAGAGCACAGCTATTTTCCTCCATACAGGCCAAGTCATCGCCTTGTAGCTTCTACCTATGATATCCAGAGGAAGTTGGTTACTTCAAATTATTGTAGTCATACTTGTACCGTTGAGGTGGCTCAGGCTATTTTTCAGACTGGAAAACTCATGTCGGCGGTAAAAGTATTTGGTAAAAGTGGTGCTGAACTAGTTACAGATAGTCGTAATGCAGCTTCTGATCCAGCAGACTATTTTGACTATATCATGTTCGGATGGTCTAATACGACTTCGGGTTACCGACTCGCTATGGAGCGTTTGTTAGGAAGGGCACCTTCTGAGGAGGAATTGCAAGAAAAGTTCATTCCTGGCGTTAGTTTTCATTTTCTGTATGAAGAATTAATTCAAGCGCCAGATTATATGTTTGATGGCTATCATGTTGCGAAGGTAAGAGATAGGTTAGATTTGGATACCTTTCTTCATTTGTGTGTTATTCCTTCAAAAGATAAGTCTTGTTTTGAAGGTTTGATTCCTTGTCAATTACAAGATAGAGTGATTTACCTAGACTATGAGAGAGAAGGATTACAGGCTTGGAATACTAAGGTTAATCAAGTACTACATGGTAAGGATAAGTTGAAGTGAAGGAGTAGTGTATGAAAGAGATTGATCAAGTTCTACTAGAAAAGGTTATCATTGAGCGTCCTCGTTCTAGTCATAAGGGAGACTACGGTCGCCTTCTCTTGATCGGGGGGACTTATCCCTATGGGGGAGCGATTATTATGGCTGCCTTAGGTGCTGTTAGAAGTGGCGCAGGTTTGGTGACAGTAGCAACGGATAAAGAGAATATTCCAGCTCTGCATAGCCATCTGCCGGAGGCTATGGCTTTTGAACTTGATGATAAGCAATTACTTGAGCAACAGTTACAGAAAGCAAGTGTTGTCTTGGTCGGACCTGGACTAGTGGATGATGAGCGTGAAGAACAGCTTCTCCAAACAGTCTTTCATCATTTAAATCAAGACCAGACTCTCATACTGGATGGTGGTGCCTTATCCATTTTTGCTAAGACGGAATTGAAATTTCCTAAAGCTCAGCTTGTTTTAACGCCTCACCAAAGGGAATGGCAAGTCTTGTCAGGCTTAGAATTGACTTCTCAAGGAGCTGAGGAAACAAGAGAGGCTTTGAAGAGATTTCCTTCAGGAACGATTTTGGTTCAAAAAGGTCCAGCTACTCGAATCTGGCAAGCTGATCAAACTGATTTTTATCAGCTGGGAGTTGGAGGTCCCTATCAAGCGACTGGGGGAATGGGAGATACCTTAGCTGGGATGATTGCCGGTTTTGCAGGTCAATTTCCCCAAGCAAGTCTCTATGAAAGAGTGACAGTAGCGACCTATTTACATTCAGCAATTGCCCAGGAACTGGCTGAGGATAATTTTGTAGTTCTGCCAACCACGATCAGTCAACATACCCCAGCCTTTATGAAGAAAATACAAAAAGACACCTGAGGTTTTCAGGTGCCTTTTGACTATTAGAAGAGGCCTTTGACCTTATTTACAAGACCGTTAAGTCCTTCTGAGCCTGAAACCAAAGCTTGTGCTTGGTTAAGATACTCACCGAGTTGGTCTTTGTTTTCTTCGACAAAAGTTTTTGCGGCAGCCAAATCTTTTTTCTCGATTAACTCTTTTACTTGATTAAACAAATCTAATGGGTTCATGATGTCCCTCCTTTTCTACACTTCTATTCAATCATGTTTGTTCAAAACTTGCAAGAAACTTGACTCTTCAAATCAAGTTCAGGGGTGTCAAATGGTGTAAATTTTGATATAATTTTTAATGATGAATTTTAGAAATGATCGGTATGTTGTCGTGGATTTAGAAGCGACCAGTACCGGAAGCAAGGCAAAAATTATCCAAGTAGGAATCGTGGTCATTGAAAATGGCGAGATTGTTGACCAATTTGCAACGGATGTCAATCCCCACGAACCCTTGGATTCTCATATCAAAGAATTAACGGGCTTGACCGATCAGCGACTAGCAGAGGCACCGGAATTTTCTCAGGTGGCTGGAAAAATTTTTGACTTGGTCAAGGACGGTGTTTTTGTTGCGCACAATGTCCAGTTCGATGCTAATTTGTTGGCAGAATTTCTCTTTTTTGAAGGTTATGAATTGCGCACTCCTCGTATCGATACAGTCGAGTTGGCTCAGGTTTTTTATCCTCAGCTTGAAAAGTATAATCTGGGGATTCTCTGTCAAGAGTTGGGAATTTCACTAGAAAAAGCCCATACGGCCTTATCAGATGCCCAAGCAACAGCAGAGCTCTTTCTCTGTATGCGACAAAAAATGTTTCAATTGCCAAAAGGCTTATTGGAGCGCTTGTTAAGTTTGTCAGATGGTTTATTATATGAGTCTTATCTGGTCATTGAGGAAGTTTATCAGAAGCAGTCCATCCTAGTTGAACATGACTTGGTAGAGGTGCAAGGTTTATTTTTAAGAAAAGAAAAGCCAGCCCTTTCTCCACGCAAACTCTCAAAAGATTTCCAGACCAATATTGCCTTGTTGGATTTGGAAGATAGAGCCCCGCAAGCTAGCTTTGCTCAAAAGGTTCAAGATTTTCTACAGAATGAGAAAATTGCCTTTGTGCAAGCTCAGACTGGAATTGGAAAAACCTACGGCTATCTCCTGCCAGCCTTATCACTAGAAAACGAAAAAGGAATCCTCATCAGTGTTCCTACTAAAGTTCTACAAAATCAAGTGATGCAAGAAGAGGCTCGTAGATTGGAAGAGGTCTTTCACCTTTCGATTCATAGTCTGAAAGGACCACAAAATTACTTAAAACTAGATGCCTTTCACGCAGCGCTAGAGGAAGAAGATTCCAATCGCTTGTACACACGTTTCAAGATGCAACTTCTAGTTTGGTTGACTGAAACAGAAACGGGGGATCTAGATGAGATTGGCCAGCTTTACCGTTACCAGCAATTTTTGCCAAACTTGGTGCATGATGGTAATCTTCCCAAAGCTTCTCTCTTTTGGTTGGAGGATTTTTGGAGACGGGGGCAGAAAAAAGCTCGCTCTTGCCAGCTACTTGTGACCAATCATGCTTATCTCGTTACCCGACTTGAGGACGATCCCAGTCTACTAGAGGGCCGTCTCTTGATCTTGGATGAGGCCCAGAAGATCTTATTAACTTTGGAAAATCTTTCGCAGAAGAGTTTCGTTTTAAACGACATAGTAGACCAGCTAGATCAAGCCTTAGTTCGAGAAAAAGGGACGCTTCAAAGACGCTTGATGGAGAGTATTCGCTTTGAGCTTTGTTACTTGATGGATCAGTTCCTATCTGGCAAACGAAGAATGTGCCCGACGACTACAATGGCACAACTCCAACAGGATTTCTCAGAGTTAGAAGTTCAAGGTTTTCAGGACTATCAGCGATTTTTCTGCACTGATGGAGAATTTTGGCTATCAGCCTCAGACTTGTCTAGCAAGAAGGTTGTCATTTCTTCCAGTCGCAATCAACGTCTGCTCTTTTCTGAAATTTTTCCAGAGACTTGTCAGCTATTAGCTGTCTCTGCAACCTTGGAAATTAGTAGCAGAGTATCTTTACCAGAACTAATGGGATTCTCGCATGCAGCTTTTGACAGACTGGATGAGAATTTTCAAGAAAATCAAGAAATTTTGGTCGTCAAGGATTTTCCATTGGTGACAGAAACCTCTCAAGAAGACTATGCTCAGGCTCTCGTAGAAGTGCTGGAAGATTTGTCCTATCTTGAAGAACCCATGCTCGTTTTATTCACTTCAAAAGACCTTTTGTTGCAGGTATCAGACTCTCTATCTCTTTCTCATCTAGCTCAGTATAAAAACGGAGATCCGGCTCAACTCAAGAAACGATTTGAAAGAGGAGACTCTCAACTCTTACTAGGGACAGGAAGTTTTTGGGAGGGAGTTGATTTTGCAACTCACCCTCGAGTGATTGAAGTGGTAACACGCTTGCCCTTCCAAAATCCAGAAGATCCCTTTACGAAAAAAATGAATCAGGAACTGCGTCTTGAAGGGAAAAATCCTTTCTATGACTATCAACTGCCGATGGCTATTATTCGCCTCAAACAAGCGATTGGTAGAACCATGCGTCGTCTTGGACAGCGCTCATCTGTCCTTATCTTGGATAGCCGAATGACAAGCAAACGATATGGAAAGCAGATTAGCAAGGCTTTGTCACAGACTAGTCGAGTGAGAGAAGTTGGCAAAGAGCAAGTATTCTCAAAAGTTCAAGAATTTTTACACACACATTGAAATAAACATCTGAAAGAATGAAGGAGACCTTTATGAAACGTTCTCTCGACTCTCGAGTCGATTATAGTTTGATTTTACCAGTATTTTGTTTGCTGGTGATTGGAGTTGTGGCTATTTACATAGCTGTCAGTCATGACTATCCACATAATATTTGGCCTATTCTCGGTCAGCAACTAGCTTGGATCGTATTGGGAATTGTTATCAGCTTTGTAGTCATGTTCTTTAATACAAAATTTTTATGGCAGGCGACTCCCTATCTCTACGCCCTAGGTCTAGTCCTTATGGTTTTACCCTTGATTTTTTACAATCCCAATTTAGTGGCAGCAACAGGGGCTAAAAACTGGGTGTCAATTGGAGGAGTGACACTTTTCCAACCTTCCGAATTCATGAAAATTTCCTATATTTTAATCTTGGCTCGGGTTGTTGTTCAATTCACACAGAAACACAAGGAAAGTGAACGAACGATTCCTTTAGATTTCCTCTTGATACTGTGGATGATTATCTTCACGCTGCCAGTCTTAGGTTTACTGGCCCTGCAGAGTGACTTAGGAACGGCCTTGGTCTTTGTCGCAATCTTTGCGGGACTGGTCTTGCTTTCTGGAGTATCATGGAAAATCATCATTCCAATTTTTGTAACAGCTGTATCGGGAATTGCAGGATTTTTGGCAATTTTCATCACAAAAGATGGGCGTGCTTTTATACATCAAATCGGGATGCCAACCTATCAGATTAACCGTATCCTTGCCTGGCTCAATCCATTTGATTATGCACAAACGACCACCTATCAACAGGCCCAAGGGCAAATCGCCATCGGTAGTGGAGGTCTGTTTGGTCAAGGATTTAATGTATCCAATCTCCTCATTCCTGTTCGTGAGAGTGATATGATTTTTACAGTCATTGCAGAAGATTTTGGTTTTATCGGATCTGTCCTTGTAATTACACTTTATCTCCTACTTATCTATCGAATGTTAAAAATCACTCTGAAGTCCAATAACCAATTTTATACCTACATTTCAACTGGATTTATTATGATGCTCTTGTTCCATATCTTTGAAAACATTGGGGCGGTGACAGGCCTGCTACCTCTGACAGGGATTCCTCTGCCGTTCATTTCCCAAGGGGGCTCAGCCATTATCAGTAATCTGATTGGTGTTGGTTTGCTTCTATCGATGAGTTATCAAACGCATCTAGCCGAAGAAAAGAGCGGTAAGACAAGATTTAAACGTAAGAAAGTTGTTTTGAAAAAAGTTAAATAAGGAGTAAATCATGGCTAAAGTAGCAGTTATCTTAGCAGAGGGCTTTGAAGAAATCGAAGCCCTAACAGTTGTGGACGTATTACGTCGTGCCAATATTACTTGTCATATGGTTGGTTTTGAAGACCGAGTGACGGGATCACATGCCATCCAAGTACAAGCAGATCGTGTGTTTGATGGTGATTTATCTGACTACGACATGATTGTCTTACCAGGAGGTATGCCAGGTTCAGCTCACTTGCGTGATAATGAGCAATTGATTGCTGAACTTCAAAAATGTGAGCAAGTTGGTAAAAAAGTAGCAGCCATTTGTGCAGCACCAATTGTACTGAATCGAGCTGGTCTCCTCAAGGATAAAGTGTTCACCTGCTATGATGGTGTCCAAGAGCAAATTACTGATGGCCATTATCGAAAGGAAACAGTAGTTGTCGATGGTCAGTTGACTACCAGTCGCGGTCCAGCAACTGCCCTTGCCTTTGCTTATAACTTAGTAGAACAACTTGGTGGAGATGCAAATGCTTTGAGAGCAGCCATGCTCTATCGTGATGTGTTTGGAATAGATTAACTAAAACGAGAGGAATCTATCAATTAGGGGATTCTTCTCGTTTTTTACTGTTAAAATAGAAGGAAATCGTCGCTTTTTTGATAAAAAAATGCTATAATGAAGGGTATGAAATATCACGATTACATCTGGGATTTAGGTGGAACTTTACTTGATAATTATGAGACTTCGACCGCGGCTTTTGTGGAAACGTTAGCTCAATTTGGAATCGAAGAAGAACATGATAAAGTTTACAATGCCTTGAAAGTGTCAACTGCTTTTGCGATTGACCAATTTGCCCCAACAATAGAGCATTTTTTAGAAAAATACAAGGAAAACGAAGCGCGAGAGCTTGAACATCCTGCCTTGTTTGATGGAGTACCTGCTTTATTGGAGGAAATCTCAGACCAGGGAGGACGGAACTTTTTAGTTTCGCATCGCAATGACCAAGTTTTGGATATCCTTGAAAAGACTGGTATTGCTGACTATTTTACAGAAGTAGTAACAGCTAGCTCTGGTTTTAAGAGAAAACCAAATCCAGAGTCTATGATCTATTTGCGAGATAAGTATAAGATTAGTTCTGGTATCGTTATTGGTGATCGACCTATAGACATTGAAGCTGGACAAGCAGCAGGCTTAGCGACGCATCTCTTTAAAAATATCGTGACATTGAGACAAGTATTAGACATGTAAGAAAAAGGAAAAAAAGAAAAAGGGAAAAAATGACAGAAGAAATCAAAAACCAACAGGCACAGGATTATGATGCCAGTCAGATTCAAGTTTTGGAAGGTCTGGAAGCCGTTCGTATGCGTCCTGGAATGTATATCGGATCGACTTCAAAAGAAGGTCTTCACCACCTAGTCTGGGAAATCGTTGATAACTCTATCGATGAGGCCTTGGCGGGATTTGCTAGTCATATTCAGGTCTTTATTGAGCCAGATGACTCTATTACGGTTGTTGATGATGGACGTGGTATCCCTGTTGATATTCAAGAAAAGACAGGCCGTCCTGCCGTTGAAACTGTCTTTACCGTTCTTCACGCTGGAGGTAAATTTGGCGGTGGCGGTTACAAGGTTTCAGGTGGACTTCACGGTGTAGGTTCATCGGTTGTAAATGCCCTCTCAACTCAGTTGGATGTTCGTGTTCATAAAAATGGAAAAATCCATTACCAAGAATACCGTCGTGGACATGTTGTTGCTGACCTTGAGGTGATTGGAGATACAGATAAAACAGGTACAACCGTACACTTCACGCCAGACCCAGAGATTTTTACAGAAACAACAACTTTTGATTTTGATAAATTAAACAAGCGGATTCAGGAGTTAGCCTTTTTGAACCGTGGTCTTCAAATCTCTATCACTGACAAGCGTGAGGGACTTGAACAAACAAGACACTACCACTACGAAGGTGGGATTGCGAGTTACGTTGAGTATATCAATGAAAACAAGGATGTCATTTTTGAAAATCCAATCTACACCGATGGAGAAATGGATGACATCACAGTTGAAGTAGCCATGCAGTACACAACTGGTTACCATGAAAATGTCATGAGTTTCGCTAATAACATTCATACACATGAAGGTGGAACGCATGAACAAGGATTCCGTACAGCCCTAACCCGTGTCATTAACGACTACGCTCGCAAAAACAAACTCCTAAAAGATAACGAAGATAATCTAACAGGTGAGGATGTCCGTGAAGGCTTGACTGCTGTTATCTCGGTTAAACATCCAAATCCTCAGTTTGAAGGACAAACGAAAACTAAACTTGGAAATAGTGAAGTTGTCAAGATTACCAACCGACTCTTTAGTGAAGCATTTTCAGACTTCCTAATGGAAAATCCTCAGATTGCTAAGCGTATCGTTGAAAAAGGGATTCTGGCAGCTAAGGCGCGTGTCGCAGCCAAGCGTGCGCGTGAGGTTACTCGTAAGAAATCTGGTTTAGAGATTTCAAACCTTCCAGGTAAATTAGCAGATTGTTCATCAAACAATCCAGCTGAAACTGAACTGTTCATCGTCGAAGGAGATTCAGCAGGAGGTTCTGCAAAGTCTGGTCGTGACCGTGAATTCCAAGCGATTTTACCGATTCGCGGTAAAATCCTCAACGTTGAAAAGGCCAGCATGGATAAGATCCTTGCCAATGAAGAAATCCGTAGCCTTTTCACAGCTATGGGAACAGGCTTTGGTGCCGAATTTGATGTCAGCAAGGCCCGTTACCAAAAACTCGTTATCATGACGGATGCCGATGTCGATGGAGCTCACATCCGTACTCTCTTGTTAACCTTGATTTATCGTTATATGAAACCCGTTTTAGAAGCAGGTTATGTTTATATCGCTCAACCACCAATTTACGGTGTTAAGGTCGGCAGTGAAATTAAAGAATACATCCAACCTGGAGCAGATCAAGAAATCCGTCTACAGGAAGCCTTAGCTCGCTATAGTGAAGGACGTTCAAAACCAACTATTCAGCGTTATAAAGGTCTTGGAGAAATGGATGACCATCAACTTTGGGAAACAACTATGAACCCAGAACATCGTCTCATGGCGCGTGTATCAGTTGATGATGCTGCAGAAGCAGATAAAATCTTTGATATGCTCATGGGCGACCGCGTAGAACCACGTCGAGAATTTATTGAAGAAAATGCTGTTTACAGTACGCTTGACGTTTAAAAAAATTTGGAAATAGTTCCCATGGTTTGAAAAATATGATATAATCATTACAATTGTTTCAAGTATAAAAAGGAGTTTGATATGTCTGATAATCTGTTGATTATTATTATGATTGTAATCGCGACTCTTCTGATCATTGCTTATGTTGTAGCGATTTTGTTACGCAAACGAAATGAAAAGAGGCTCGCAGTACTAGAAGGAAGAAAGGAAGAGTTGTATAACCTTCCAGTTAACGATGAAGTAGAAGCTGTTAAGAATATGCATCTGATTGGTCAAAGTCAGATTGCATTTAGAGAGTGGAATCAAAAATGGGTAGACCTATCCCTCAACTCATTTGCGGATATTGAGAATAATCTGTTTGAAGCAGAAGGGTACAATAATTCATTTCGCTTCTTGAAAGCTCAACACAAAATTGATCAAATTGAAAGCCAGATTACCCTTATCGAAGAAGATATTGCTTCCATTCGAAATGCTTTGGCAGATCTAGAAAAACAAGAATCAAAAAATAGTGGTCGTGTCTTGCATGCTTTAGATTTATTTGAAAGCCTGCAGAAAACAGTCGCAGAAGACTCTGAGAAATATGGTCAAGCACTTCCTGAAATTGAAAAACAATTGGAGAACATCCAATCAGAATTTTCTCAATTTGTGACGCTAAACTCTTCAGGAGATCCAGTTGAAGCAGCAGGAATTCTGGATAATGCTGAAAATCATATCCTCGCTTTGACGCATATCGTAGAGAGAATTCCAGCAATTGTTACTAAACTAACGACAGAACTCCCTGATCAACTTGAAGATCTAGAGGCTGGCTATCGTAAGTTGCTTGATGCCAACTATCACTTTGTAGAAACTGACATTGAATCACGTTTACAGTTATTGTATGAAGCTTTGAAAAATAACCAAGAAAATATTAAAAAATTGGAATTGGACAATGCTGAATATGAAAATAATCAGATTCAAGAAGAAATCAATGCTCTCTATAGTATTTTCACACGAGAGATTGCTTCTCAAAAGGTTGTTGAAAACTTGTTGTCAACACTTCCAACCTATCTTGACCACTTAAAAGACAATAATCAAGTCTTAGTGAAAGATATTGAACGCTTGAGCAAAACTTACTTGATGTCTGAGAGTGATGTAAATCATGTTCGTCGTCTTCAAGTGGATTTGGATTCCCTAGAACTTACAGTTAGCGATTTGACTTCAGAACAAGAGGAATATTCAGAAGCTTACTCTGTATTGGAAGAACGTTTAGAAAATGTTCAAGCTACATTAAAAGAAATTGAAGATGATCAAGTTTCAGTGAGCGAACGTCTAGTGCAGATTGAAAAAGATGATGTTAATGCACGTCAAAAGGCAAATGTTTACGTCAATCGCCTTCACACAATCAAGCGCTACATGGAAAAGAGAAATCTTCCAGGAATCCCACAGAACTTCTTGAAATTGTTCTTTGCTGCTAGCCATAGTACAGAGGATTTGATGGCAGAATTGGAACAGTCACAAGTCAACATTGAGTCTGTCAACCGTATTTTAGAAATTGCAACTCACGATATGGAAATTCTGGAAACAGAAACATACAGCATCGTACAACATGCTACCTTGACTGAACAATTACTTCAATACTCTAACCGCTACAGATCATTTGATGAAGGGATTCAACAAGCCTTCCACGAATCTTTAGAAATCTTTGAAAATGCCTTTGATTATCAAGCATCTTTCGAAAAGATTTCCCAAGCTTTGGAAGTTGCTGAACCAGGGGTAACAAATCGCTTTGTTTCCTCATATGAAAAAACAAGAGAAATCATTCGATTTTAATTAAGAAAAGGCGGTGGGACAGAAATCGATAGACAAAGTCTCGATTTCGTAGTCCCAGCCCCGCGAAGATGATTAGGAGTTTTTGGAGTCTAAAAGACGAACAAAAAGTCCAATCAGCTACCGCGTCAAAGTTTGATTGCTAATAAAAAGTGAGGTCGGGATCTTTTGTCCCAACCTCTTTCTTTTACCTTTCTTTTCTTAAAAAATGGACATTTTCCTATTTATCATTGAAATTATAGGCCTGATTTGATATGATAAGACTATGACTAAAAAAAGAACAAATTGTAAAACAAATGACAAGAAGAAAAGAAATTTATGGATTATTGTGGGGCTTCTATTCTTCACAATCCTAACATTAGGTGCAGGTATTGCTTATAAAGTCTTGACCAAGCAAGCTTTTGAGCAAAAAATTGAAGCACTGAAAAAAGAAAAAGATGATTCCTATTCACAAGGAAGTCAGAAAGAGAATTTTCGTAAGGGGCAGGCAGAAATCATCACCTACTATCCTATGACGGGGGACAAGGTCATTACCTCTGTTCAGGATATCATTGTAAAAGATATTACGGATAAAGTAGAAGATAAAGAACATTTGATTTTTTACTATTCTGAAAAAGATTCATCCTCTATCAAAGGTGTGGAGAGCCATCTTGTAAAAAAACAGGCCTATGACCTGAGTGATTCTACTGTTGTGGAATTGGAAAATACGTCGTTAGATCAGCTTTATCTTAAGGAAGATGGAACCCTGTTTACATTAGATCAGCTCTTTACAGATGCTAGCAAAGCTAAAGAGAAGTTTCTTGAGGATATCAAGTCAACACTCCTTGATAAAAAGATCGAGCAAACACTTGTAGATCAAGTAATAGCCGATTTTTCAGCTAGCGATTTATCATCTTGGAAGTTTGCTTACAAAGATAGTCAATTGGTGTTATATCCAGTTAAAGCAACCAATAATGTAGAAGAAATAGCTTTGCCTATTTCAGACTTCTTTGATGTTGTCCAATCGTCCTATCTAACTGAAAAGGATGCAGAACTTTATAAGAAGGCTCAGGCTGAGAAAAATAAAAAAGTAGTAGCTCTTACCTTTGATGATGGACCAGATGGAAAGACAACTCCACAAGCTTTAGATATTCTAGCCAAGTACAAGATCAAAGCAACCTTCTTTGTACAAGGAAAAAATATTTCAGGTAATGAGTCGATCCTTAAACGTATGCAGTCTGAAGGTCATGAAGTTGGAAACCATAGCTGGAATCATCCAATTTTAACAAAACTGTCATTGGAAGATGCTAAGAAACAAATTACGGATACAGAAGATGCTATTACAAAAGTACTTGGGAAAAGCTCTAAATTGATGCGACCACCATACGGTGCAATCTCAGATGATATTCGCAATAGTCTTGATTTAAGCTTTATCATGTGGGATGTGGATAGTTTGGATTGGAAGAGTAAAAATGAAGCAGCGATTTTGACAGAAATTCAGCGTCAGGCAAGCAATGGATCTATCATTTTAATGCACGATATCCATCAGCCATCAGTAAATTCGCTTCCAAAAGTAATTGAGTATCTACAGGAACAAGGTTATAGTTTTGTGACTGTATCAGATCTACTCAACACTCGTTTGAAGCCACATGAGATTTACTATTCTCGTAACCAGTAAGTCACAGTAGGCAAATATTTAAAAAAATTTAAAAAAGATAGTTTTAATCTTGACAAGTAGGGGAAAACTTGATATCATATAAAAGTTGAGAAAAGCAGAAGTGAGAACTTCTCGCCTTGCGACTAACGTTGTCTGGCCCCTACGGATCAAATTTCAGAAATGAAATACAATCATGTAGTGCGGGTTTGCGTTAGCAAGTCCGCTCTTGTTTTTCTCTAAATTAAAAAAAGAGGTGAAAACCATAGCAAAGCAAGACTTATTCATCAATGATGAAATTCGTGTACGCGAAGTTCGCTTAATCGGTCTTGAA
Organism: Streptococcus sp. oral taxon 431; assembly: GCF_023115445.1. Taxonomy (GTDB): domain Bacteria; phylum Bacillota; class Bacilli; order Lactobacillales; family Streptococcaceae; genus Streptococcus. The sequence goes on from NZ_JALDUI010000003.1 coordinate 102,978, forward strand.
GGTGAGCAATTGGGTATCAAACCACTAAGCGAAGCGCAAGCACTTGCGGACGAAGCTAATGTGGACTTGGTTCTCATTCAACCTCAAGCTAAACCTCCTGTTGCAAAAATTATGGACTACGGCAAGTTCAAATTTGAGTACCAGAAGAAACAAAAAGAGCAACGCAAGAAACAAAGCGTTGTGACCGTGAAAGAAGTTCGTTTGAGCCCAGTTATCGACAAGGGTGACTTCGAAACTAAACTTCGCAATGCTCGCAAGTTCCTTGAAAAAGGAAACAAAGTGAAGGTATCCATTCGCTTTAAGGGGCGTATGATCACCCATAAAGAGATTGGTGCAAAAGTTTTAGCCGAGTTCGCTGAAGCAACTCAAGATATTGCAATCATCGAACAACGTGCTAAAATGGATGGACGCCAAATGTTTATGCAATTGGCGCCAGCAACTGACAAAAAATAATTGTCAGAAAGTTAAATAAAGGAGAAAAAATCATGCCAAAACAAAAAACACACCGCGCATCAGCTAAACGTTTCAAACGTACAGGTTCTGGTGGACTTAAACGTTTCCGTGCTTACACATCTCACCGTTTCCACGGAAAAACTAAAAAACAACGTCGTCATCTTCGTAAAGCATCTATGGTGCATTCAGGAGATTTCAAACGTATCAAAGCAATGCTTACTCGCTTGAAATAATCGCGTATTTGTAAGTAAACAATTCTAGGAAATATTTGGAGGAAATAAAACATGGCACGTGTTAAAGGTGGCGTTGTATCACGCAAACGTCGTAAACGTATTCTTAAATTAGCAAAAGGTTACTATGGAGCTAAACACATCTTGTTCCGTACTGCAAAAGAACAAGTAATGAACTCTTACTACTATGCATACCGTGACCGTCGTCAAAAGAAACGTGACTTCCGTAAATTGTGGATCACACGTATCAATGCGGCAGCTCGTTTGAACGGACTTTCATACTCACAATTGATGCATGGTTTGAAATTGGCTGAGATCGAAGTTAACCGTAAAATGCTTGCTGACTTGGCTGTTAACGATGCAGCAGCTTTCACAGCTCTTGCAGATGCAGCTAAAGCAAAACTTGGTAAATAATTATTCATAAGACTGGTGCAAGTTTGTCCCAGTCTTTTTTAAACAAAGGAGAAAAAAATGGCTTCTAAAATGCTACACACTTGTTTGCGAGTTGAAAATCTTGAAAAATCAATCGCTTTTTATCAAGATGCTTTTGGTTTTAAGGAATTGCGTCGTAGAGACTTTCCAGACTATGCTTTCACTATCGTTTATCTTGGACTTGAAGGTGATGATTATGAGTTGGAGTTGACTTACAACTATGATCACGGACCTTATGTTGTCGGTGACGGTTTTGCTCACATCGCCTTAAGCACACCTGATCTTGAGGCTCTTCATAAAGAACATAGCGACAAAGGCTATGAAGTGACAGCACCTAATGGACTTCCAGGGACTCAACCAAACTATTACTTTATCAAAGATCCAGATGGATACAAGGTAGAAGTGATTCGTGAAAATTCATTATAGTTCCTATCGAGTAGCTTGTATGCTACTCGTTTTTTTAATTTGTAGTAGAATGAAAGAAAAAGAATGGCGTCAAGGTCATGAAAGTTCATGTAAAAGATGATTTTTGGCAACTATTTCCAGATGCTCAAATCTCTGTATTGGTGGTAAAAGGTCTCAACAATACTATTGATGAGAGTGACGATCCATATTTTAAAGCTTTATTAGATGAAGGAACAAAAAAAGCCCGGACTTTTATAGCAGATGAGAATTTTACTCAGAATGAAGTGATTCAAGAATGGCGTCAGGCATTCACTAAATTCAAAACCAAAAAAGGTGCTCGTTCTTCTATTGAAGCTTTATTAAAGCGTGTGAGTCAAGGAAGAGAATTTAATCCAATAAATCCTTTGGTAGATATCTATAATAGCGTCTTACTTTCTTACGCTGTTCCTTGTGGGGAAGAGGATTTAGCTAAGATTGTTGGTGACTTCTTGGAAGAGCACGAAGGAATGAATCCTTCTTCCACTAGGGTCTGAAAGTGATGCTTCTGCATTAGCTGATGAAATGATTTATTTTGATGACCACGGTGCGGTTTGTCGCTGTTTAAACTGGCGTGAAGCCCAAAGAACCAAAACAAAGATGCTATTTTAGTCATTGAAGCTATCAATGAAGAGCAGGCATCACGAGCTCTAGAATCAATGCTAGAATTACATACTAAAATTGAGAAATATTTTGGTGTTATACTCAATGAAAATCAAAGAGCAAACTAGGAAGCTAGCTGCAGGCTGTACTTGAGTACCGCAAGGCGACGCTGACGTGGTTTGAATTTGATTTTCGAAGAGTATTAGTGGTAAGATCAGTCATTTGACAACCACAAATCCTATCCTAGAGGTAGAATAATGAATGGGAATCACGGTTAATTCAACTGTGGTTCTTTTTTCTACAAGGGGAGAAAGAAATTGTTTTTCTATTTTCTAAAATGGTATAATATAAGGAGAAAAAGGGAGGTGATAGCGAGTGATTGCACAACTTGATACAAAAACGGTTTATAGTTTCATGGAGAGTATGATTTCCATTCAGAAGTATGTTGACCAGGGGAAAGCATACGGCTACTCAGCACTTGGAATCATGGATGTTGACAATCTCTATGGAGCCTATTATTTTATCAAAGAGTGCCAAAAACAGGAGATTCAGCCCTTATTAGGTCTGGAGATGACAGTTCATCATAAGGAAGAACTGATAGATCTGCGCTTTCTAGCCCTATCAAATCGTGGTTATCGAAATCTTATGAAGCTTTCGAGTCAAAAAATGACAGGTAAAAAGGAATGGACTGATTTTTCTCCTTACCTTGAAGATATTTGCATCATTGTTCCCTACTTTCAGGAAATAGTTAATTTGGATTTGGGACATGACTACTATATCGGAGTTTATCCAGATACAGCTCAGTCGAATTTTTCTCGACCAATTCTCCCTCTTTATTGTGTTAATTCTTTCGAACCTGAGGATTTAGAAACGCTTCAAATGCTCAAGGCGATTAAGGAAAATGTGACCTTGCGAGAGGTGGATGTTCAAGCGCAACAAGGCTTGTTTTTACCTGCTGACCGTTTAGAACAGATTTTTTTAGAGAAATTTCCACTCGCGCTTGAAAATCTGGCAAGATTAATCAAGGAAGCTTCCTATGAGATTGATAGTAGCCTCAAGCTTCCACGCTTCAATCCAGAGAGACCAGCTGTTGAAGAGTTGCGCGAAAGAGCTATCAAGGGCTTGGAACAGAAAGGCTTACTAGATTCAGTTTATCAGGCTCGTTTGGAAGAAGAACTATCTGTGATTCATGACATGGGATTCGATGACTATTTCTTGGTTGTCTGGGATCTCTTACGTTTTGGTCGTTCTCAGGGATATTATATGGGAATGGGACGTGGGTCTGCAGTTGGAAGTCTAGTGGCCTATGCCTTAAATATTACTGGTATTGATCCTGTAGCTAAGAATCTTATCTTTGAGCGCTTTTTAAATCGTGAACGCTATACCATGCCTGATATCGATATTGATATTCCTGATATCTATCGTCCTGAATTTATCCGCTATGTTCGTGACCGTTATGGTAGTATTCACGCTGCTCAGATAGTCACCTACTCGACTTTTGGTGCCAAACAGGCTATCCGAGATGTTTTTAAACGGTATGGTGTTCCCGAGTACGAGTTGACATCCATAACTAAGAAAATTGGTTTCAAAGATACCTTGACAACAGCCTATGAAGGCAATCTAGGATTTAGACAACTGATTCAAAGTAAGATTGAGTACCAAAAGGCTTTTGAAATTGCCAAGAAAATAGAAGGAGCACCACGTCAAACCTCCATTCATGCTGCGGGTGTAGTTATCAGTGATAAAAATCTAACGGACTATATTCCTCTTAAGTATGGTGAGGATATGCTCATTACCCAGTATGATGCTCATGGTGTTGAAGGAAATGGCTTGCTCAAGATGGATTTCTTGGGCTTACGAAACCTAACCTTCGCTCAAAAAATGCAGGAGCTCTTATATGAGACTCAAGGAATTCAGCTAAGAATTGAGGATATAGACCTTGAGGATAAAGAAACTTTAGCCCTCTTTGCAGCTGGAAAGACCAAGGGGATTTTTCAGTTTGAACAACCTGGTGCTATTCGCTTATTAAAGCGCGTGAAGCCTGAAAGCTTTGAAGAAGTAGTGGCAACGACTTCTCTTAACAGACCTGGAGCAAGCGACTATATCGATAACTTTGTTGCTAGAAAACATGGCAAAGAAAAGGTGACAGTTCTGGACCCAGTTTTGGAAGATATTCTGGCGCCAACCTATGGAATTATGCTTTACCAAGAACAGGTTATGCAAGTGGCACAGCGTTACGCTGGTTTCAGCCTTGGGAAGGCCGACATTTTACGTCGTGCTATGGGGAAAAAGAATGCGGGCGAGATGCACCGAATGGAGGAAAGTTTCATCCAAGGAGCACTCGAAAAAGGTCATGGAAAAGAACAGGCTCAGCAGGTTTTTGCTGTCATGGAAAAATTTGCTGGTTATGGTTTCAACCGATCACATGCTTATGCTTATGCGGCTTTAGCCTTCCAGCTTGCTTACTTTAAAACACATTACCCAGAAATCTTTTATCAAGTCATGCTCAACTATGCCAGTGGAGATTATATTCTCGATGCGCTTGAAATGGGCTTTGAACTGACACCACTATCTATCAATACAATCCCATATCAGGATAAATTGACAGACAAGACTATTTACTTGGGACTTAAGAGTATCAAGGGGATGCCTCGAGATTTTGCCTATTGGATTATAGAGAATCGTCCTTTTAGTAGTGTCGAAGATTTTGTCACTCGCTTGCCTAAAAATTATCAGAAGTTGAGTCTTTTAACTCCCCTAGTCGAGATTGGTTTATTCGATAGTTTTGAAAAAAATCGCCAAAAAATCTTATCCAATTTACCTACTTTGTTTATTTTTGTGGAAGAATTGGGTAGTTTATTTGCAGATAATAGCTACAATTGGCTTGAGAGTGAGGATTTTACGCAAGTCGAAAAGTTTCGTAAGGAACAGGAGTGGCTTGGAGTCGGTATCAGTCCGCATCCCTTACTGATTTTAGCAAAGAATCCCCTCTATCCAATTGTGAGTTTGTCTGAACTATCTGAAGGACAGACAGCTACAGTACTCGTTGAGATAGAATCCATTCGTGTCATTCGTACTAAAAAAGGTGAAAACATGGCTTTTCTGAAAGTTAGTGATAGTAAAACGAAGCTTGAAGTCACAGTTTTTTCTGACCAGTATCGTCAATTTAACAATCTCTTACATGAAGAAAGATTTTACTACCTTAATGGAAAAGTGCAGGCAAGAGACGGTCGCCTTCAGTTAGTATTAAATAATCTAAAAGAAGCAGTGAGTGAACGTTTTTGGATTCAGGCTGCTGATCATGAACATGATTCTGAAATTTATCATATTTTAGAACAATACAAGGGACAAATTCCTGTCATCATTCGCTACGAAAATGAACAAAAAAATGTTCTGTTGCCGTGCTATTTTGTTGCAAAAGATGTTAGTTTGCAGGAATCTTTGAGTCAAATAACTATGAAAACGATTTATCGTTAAAAATCAATGAAAATAAAAGAATTTTAACTTTAATTATGGTATAATCAGTTAGAATGTTAAAAGAAAAAGGAGCAAAACCAAATGAAACGTATTGCTGTTTTGACTAGTGGTGGAGACGCCCCTGGTATGAATGCTGCCATCCGTGCAGTAGTTCGTCAAGCAATCTCAGAAGGAATGGAAGTTTTTGGTATCTATGATGGATACGCAGGTATGGTTGCCGGCGAAATTTATCCACTTGATGCTGCTTCAGTGGGAGACATCATTTCACGTGGTGGTACTTTCCTTCACTCTGCTCGTTATCCTGAGTTTGCAAAACTCGAAGGCCAACTTAAAGGGATTGAGCAGTTGAAAAAACACGGTATCGAAGGTGTCGTAGTTATCGGTGGTGACGGTTCTTATCACGGAGCTATGCGCTTGACTGAGCATGGATTCCCTGCTATCGGACTTCCAGGAACAATCGATAACGATATCGTAGGTACTGATTTCACAATCGGATTTGATACTGCAGTTACAACTGCAATGGATGCCATCGATAAGATTCGTGATACCTCATCAAGTCACCGTCGTACTTTCGTAGTTGAAGTTATGGGACGTAATGCTGGAGATATCGCTCTTTGGGCTGGTATTGCCACTGGTGCTGATGAAATTATCATCCCTGAAGAAGGCTTCAAGATGGAAGACATCGTAGCAAGTATCAAAGCTGGATATGAACACGGTAAGAAACACAACATTATCGTTTTGGCAGAAGGTGTTATGTCAGCGGCTGAATTTGGTCAAAAGCTAAAAGAAGCTGGAGATACAAGCGACCTTCGTGTAACTGAACTTGGTCATATCCAACGTGGTGGATCTCCAACTGCTCGTGACCGTGTATTGGCGTCACGCATGGGAGCACACGCTATTAAACTCCTTAAACAAGGAATCGGTGGTGTCGCTGTTGGTATTCGCAATGAGAAAATGGTTGAAAATCCAATTCTTGGAACTGCAGAAGAAGGAGCTTTGTTTAGCCTAACAGCTGATGGTAATATCGTTGTTAACAACCCTCATAAAGCTGACCTTGAACTTTCTGCTTTGAACAAGAGCTTGTCATAATCAACTTTAACTAAACTGGTAAAATGACCATAAAAGGTCAAATTATATAAAGGAGTCACAAAAATCATGAACAAACGTGTAAAAATCGTTGCAACTTTGGGTCCTGCGGTAGAAATCCGTGGTGGTAAAAAATTCGGTGAAGACGGATATTGGGGTGAAAAACTTGACGTTGAAGCTTCAGCTAAAAACATTGCCCAATTGATTGAAGCAGGAGCTAACACTTTCCGTTTCAACTTCTCACACGGTGACCACCAAGAACAAGGTGACCGTATGGCAACTGTTAAACTTGCAGAAAAACTTGCAGGTAAAAAAGTTGGTTTCCTTCTTGATACTAAAGGACCAGAAATCCGTACTGAATTGTTCGAAGGTGAAGCTAAAGAGTACTCATACAAAACTGGTGAAAAAATCCGTGTTGCAACTAAACAAGGTATCAAATCAACTCGTGAAGTGATTGCTTTGAACGTTGCTGGAGCTCTTGACATCTATGATGACGTTGAAGTTGGTCGCCAAGTATTGGTTGACGATGGTAAACTTGGTCTTCGTGTTGTAGAAAAAGACGATGCAACTCGTGAATTTGTCGTTGAAGTTGAAAACGACGGTGTTATCGCTAAACAAAAAGGTGTAAACATCCCTAACACTAAAATTCCTTTCCCAGCTCTTGCTGAACGTGATAACGCTGATATCCGCTTCGGTCTTGAACAAGGTATCAACTTCATCGCGATCTCATTCGTACGTACTGCAAAAGACGTTAACGAAGTTCGTGCAATCTGTGAAGAAACTGGTAACGGTCACGTTCAATTGTTCGCTAAAATCGAAAACCAACAAGGTATCGATAACTTGGATGAAATCATTGAAGCTGCTGACGGTATCATGATCGCTCGTGGTGACATGGGTATCGAAGTACCATTTGAAATGGTTCCAGTTTACCAAAAAATGATCATCACTAAAGTGAACGCTGCTGGTAAAGTTGTTATCACTGCAACAAACATGCTTGAAACAATGACTGAAAAACCACGTGCAACTCGTTCAGAAGTATCAGACGTATTTAACGCTGTTATCGATGGAACTGATGCTACAATGCTTTCAGGTGAGTCAGCAAATGGTAAATACCCACTTGAGTCTGTTCGTACAATGGCAACTATCGATAAGAACGCTCAAACTCTTCTTAACGAATACGGACGTTTGAACTCAGATTCATTTGAACGTAACTCTAAGACAGAAGTTATGGCTTCAGCAGTTAAAGACGCTACAAACTCAATGGACATCAAATTGGTTGTAACTCTTACTAAGACTGGTCACACAGCACGTTTGATCTCTAAATATCGTCCAAATGCTGATATCTTGGCATTGACATTTGACGAATTGACAGAACGTGGATTGATGTTGAACTGGGGTGTTATCCCAATGTTGACAGAAGCTCCATCATCAACTGATGATATGTTCGAAATTGCTGAACGTAAAGCAGTTGAAGCAGGTCTTGTACAATCTGGTGACGATATCGTTATCGTTGCAGGTGTGCCACTTGGTGAAGCAGTTCGTACTAACACAATGCGTATCCGCACTGTACGTTAATCTAATATTAAAAAGCCTATCATATCAAGCTTTCTAGCTTGTGTGATAGGTCTTTTTTTGTGACGAGGGGCAAAATATATCATTTTCCTTTCAATGCTAAGGTATATATAATCAATTGAAACAAGAATAAGACAAAAGGCTCTATAATATTTGTAGTGGGTAAATCCCCTATAGATATTATGGAGCCTATTTTGTTGTAGAAAAAAAGTCCCATATGACCTATAATGAAAAGCGACAAAACAACTCATTAGAAAGATTCATATGGAACAATTACATTTTATCACAAAACTCCTTGATATTAAAGACCCAAACATCAAGATTGTAGATATCATCAATATGGATACACACAAGGAAATCATCGCCAAACTGGACTACGATGCTCTATCTTGTCCTGATTGTGGAAGTCAAATGAAAAAATATGACTTTCAAAAACCGTCTAAGATTCCTTACCTCAAAACGACTAGTATGCCTACTAGAATCCTCCTTAGAAAGCGTCGTTTCAAGTGCTATCATTGCTCGAAAATGATGGTCGCCGAGACCTCGCTCGTCAAGAAGAATCATCAAATTCCTCGTATTATCAACCAAAAGATTGCGCAAAAGTTAATTGAAAAGACTTCTATGACCGATATTGCCCATCAGCTTTCCATTTCAACTTCAACTGTCATTCGAAAGCTCAATGATTTCCACTTTAAGCATGATTTTTCTCGTCTTCCTGAGATTATGTCCTGGGACGAGTATGCCTTCACTAAGGGAAAAATGAGTTTCATTGCACAAGATTTTGATAATCTCAACATCATCACTGTTCTTGAAGGCAGAACACAGGCTATCATCCGAAATCACTTTCTGCGCTACGAGCGAGCTGTTCGTTGTCAGGTGAAAATCATTACTATGGATATGTTTAGTCCTTACTATAACTTGGCTAAACAGCTTTTTCCATGTGCTAAAATCGTTCTAGATCGTTTTCACATTGTGCAAAACCTTAGCCGTGCTATGAGTCGTGTCCGTGTTCAAATCATGAATCAATTTGATAGAAAATCCCATGAATACAAAGCTATCAAGCGCTACTGGAAGCTCATTCAACAGGATAGTCGTAAACTGAGTGATAAACGTTTTTATCGCCCTACTTTTCGCATGCACTTAACAAATAAGGAGATTCTAGACAAGCTTTTGAGCTATTCAGAAGACTTGAGACACCACTATAATATCTATCAGCTCTTGCTTTTTCACTTTCAGAACAAGGAGCCAGACAAATTTTTCGGACTCATTGAGGACAATCTTAAACAGGTTCATCCTCTTTTTCAGACTGTCTTTAAAACCTTTCTCAAGGACAAAGAGAAAATTGTCAACGCCCTTCAACTACTCTATTCCAACGCCAAACTGGAAGCGACCAATAATCTCATAAAACTTATCAAACGAAATGCATTTGGTTTTCGGAACTTTGACAACTTTAAGAAACGAATTTTCATCGCTCTGAATATAAAAATGGAGAGGACAACGATTGTCCTCTCCAGATGTTAGCTTTTTATTCAACCCACTACAGTTGACAGAGAGCCAGACAAAAGAGCCTCGAAAAAAGTATTACAACTTGGTAATACCTTTTTGAGGTGCTTTTTGATATGAGCCCATGTTTTCTCAATAGGATTGTACTCAGGTGAGTAGGGAGGAAGTGGTAAAAGTTTATGCCCAAATTCTTCACATAAGAGCTCTAGCTTACCCATTCTATGGAATCTTGCATTGTCCATAATAATAACTGATGGTGTGTTTAATGTTGGTAAGAGAAACTTCTGAAACCAAGCTTCAAAAAAGTCGCTCGTCATCGTCTCTTCGTAAGTCATTGGAGCGATTAACTCACCATTTGTTAGCCCTGCAACCAAAGAAATCTTCTGATATCTTCTTCCAGATATTTTACATCTTATTAACTGACCTTTTAATGAGCGACCATATTCTCGATAAAAATAAGTCTCGAATCCTGTTTCATCAATATAAACAGATGCTAAGTGCTTTAAACTATTAAAATTCTTAAAAAATAAAGCTACTTTTTCTGGGTCTTGTTCATAGTAGGTGTGATTCTTTTTTTTCGAGTGTACCCCATAGCTTTGAGAGCATAGTAGATAGTAGTTGGATGACAGCCAAATTCAGAAGCTATTTCAGTCAAATAAGCGTCTGGATTGTCAGTAAGATAGTTTTTAAGTCTATCTCTATCAACCTTTCTTGGTTTTGTTCCTTTTACTTGATGGTTTAGCTCTCCTGTTTTTTAACCAGCCATAAATGGTATTACGTGAGATTTGGAAAATGTGTGATGCTTCTGTTATACTACCTGTTCGCTCACAATAAGCGAGAACTTTTTTACGAAAATGCCATAAGAAGATTATACCACATTATGTACTATTTTGGGTTCAATTGACTATAATACAGTTTGCCCTGTAACTTTTGCTGTAATTAGAGATTTCATTGGTTATCTTAGTATCTTTTTGTCTAAATCTAGCTAGGATTTTTTGGATAATAAGTCTATAAGTGTTTGATTGTTGCTTGAGCTTATTGCTATTTGGACAGAAAGGATTGCTAAAAGATAGGAGTTAATAGTGTTTAGGAAAATAAAAAAAGCTCTCTGGAAAAAACAGAAAGCTTGAGAGGCATCTCCATGTGAGAAATCGGTTCACACAATTTCTCAAGGTCCGCTCCTGCGTTATGACCTCCTTTGCTCAATAGTAGCTCTCGCTACATATCGACTCATCGCATTGTCTATTCTACTATAAGATCCATAAAATGTCAATAAAAAAAGTTCCTATACCAAGGAACTGTTAAACAATGCTAATTGCCGGGATCGAACCGGCGACCTCATCCTTACCATGGATGCGCTCTGCCTACTGAGCTAAATCAGCTTACTTAAAAAGTATACTATAGAATCAAATCTTTGTCAATAAAATATTTTATTTAAAAGTAATCAGCTGTCAGTCAAACTAAAATGGCTTAAGAGAATATCCCTCAGCCATTTTATTCTAACCTAATTGATTTTGTTTTTTTTCTGGATTCCAGATAAAACTTGCGATAAAGCTAAAGATGATGGTAATAATCGCAACTAAGACAGCAAGAATCAGTGCTGGTATGCGAATAAACCACCACAAAGGATTTGGTTTTTTGTTATTGTGCCATTGTTTTGTTTCCTCATCAAGACGTTGGAATTCTGATTGGATACGTTCAGCAACCATCTCAATTCCTTCATCATTCATTTTCTTAATGTCTGAGATATCGATAGGATTTCCGAAGTTCATATCGACACGTTCGCGACTGATGAGTCCTTTTAAGGTCATTGGACCAGTGTAAGTAACTGGCATGATGCGAACCTTGGCCATTTTAGCAATCAGAGCTACGCCACCTTTGACATCGTTAGAATGACGACTACCACTTGGAAACATGATGAGAGATCGGTCGCTCTTTTTAAGAACATTGATAGGATACTTAATGGCAGAAGCGCTAGGATTTTCTCGGTCAATAGGAAAGGCACCACACATTCGAATCCACCAACCAAAGATCCGATTAGAGAAAAGTTCCTTTTTAGCCATAAAAACAAACTGTTTCGGTTTGGTCGCAAATGCCATGTAGACAGGATCCCACCAAGTACGATGGGGAGCAACTAGGATATAGTTTTCATCCTGACTCGGAATTTTATCCGTATTATGATAATGAGCATTACCGTTGATAGACCAAAGAATCAACATAACCAGCCCACGAAGATAAGTATAAAACATGGTGTCTCCTTCAAATTTCTTTCTTTTATTATACCTTATCGTTGTAGGACAGGCAAATTTTTTTTGTAAAGGCGGAAAAGCTCTTTATATGAAATTAGAATTATTCAAAAAAAAATGATATGATAGAGATTATGGATAAAAATAAAATTATAGGCTTAAGCCAATCAGAAGTTAAAGAACGTCAGAAACAGGGGCAGGTCAATGATTTCAAAGCATCAGCTAGTACCAGTACTTGGCAGATTGTAAAACGAAATGTTTTTACTCTCTTCAATGCTTTGAACTTTGCTATTGCCTTAGCGCTCGCTTTTGTTCAAGCCTGGAGCAACTTGGTTTTCTTTGCAGTTATCTGTTTTAACGCTTTTTCAGGAATTGTAACCGAGCTACGTGCCAAACATATGGTAGATAAACTCAATCTCTTGAATAAAGAAAAGATTACGACTATTCGTGATGGACAGGAGATTGCTTTAGACCCTGAAGAGCTTGTTTTGGATGATGTGATTCGCTTGTCTGCAGGGGATCAGATTCCAAGCGATGCAGTTGTATTAGAAGGTTTTGCAGAAGTCAATGAAGCCATGTTAACGGGCGAGAGCGACTTGGTGCAAAAAGAAGTAGAAGACTTAATGTTGTCAGGTAGTTTTCTTGCCAGTGGTTCTGTCTTTGCTCAAGTTCATCATGTAGGGGCGGATAACTATGCAGCTAAGCTTATGCTTGAAGCTAAGACCGTTAAACCCATCAACTCACGCATCATGAAATCGTTAGACCAGCTGGCAAGCTTTACTGGGAAAATCATCATTCCATTTGGAATTACCCTCTTGCTTGAAGCTTTGGTCTTAAAAGGTTTACCACTGAAGTCTTCTGTAGTGAATTCCTCTACAGCTCTTTTAGGAATGTTGCCTAAGGGAATTGCCCTTTTGACCATTACCTCTCTTCTAACCGCTGTTATCAAGCTTGGTTTGAAAAAGGTTTTGGTACAGGAGATGTACTCTGTTGAAACCCTAGCGCGTGTGGATATGCTTTGTTTGGATAAGACAGGTACCATCACCCAAGGTAAGATGCAGGTTGAGACTGTCCTTCCTCTTACTCAAGTTTATGATCAAAATGCTATTGCTGACATACTAACTAGCTATATGGCAAACAGTGAGGATAAGAACCCAACAGCACAAGCTATTCGTCAACATTTTCAAGGTCAAGTAACTTATCCGATGATTTCTAATCTTCCATTTTCAAGCGATCGTAAATGGGGAGCAATGGAGTTGAAAGGTCTCGGAACTGTTTTCCTAGGTGCACCTGAGATGTTGTTGAATGCTGAAGTTCCTGAGGCTAGAGAAGCTCTTGAACAAGGATCTCGTGTCTTAGTTCTGGCCCTCAGTCAAGAAAAACTTGATCACCACAAGCCACAAAAGCCATCTGATATTCAAGCCTTGGCTTTGCTTGAAATTCTAGATCCAATCCGAGAAGGGGCAGCTGAAACTCTAGACTATCTTCGTTCTCAGGAAGTGGGCTTGAAAATTATTTCTGGTGATAATCCAGTTACTGTTTCAAGTATTGCTCAAAAAGCTGGTTTTGCAGACTACCACAGCTACGTAGATTGCTCGAAAATTACTGATGAAGAGTTGGTTGCCATGGCTGAGGAGACAGCGATTTTCGGACGTGTCTCTCCTCATCAAAAGAAACTGATTATCCAAACGTTGAAAAAAGCAGGTCATACTACAGCCATGACAGGAGACGGTGTCAATGATATTCTAGCTCTTCGTGAGGCAGACTGTTCCATCGTGATGGCTGAAGGAGATCCAGCGACTCGTCAGATTGCAAATCTGGTCCTCTTGAACTCAGACTTTAATGATGTCCCTGAGATTCTCTTTGAAGGTCGTCGTGTGGTCAATAACATTGCCCACATTGCTCCAATTTTCTTGATTAAGACAATCTATTCTTTCTTGTTAGCAGTTATCTGTATTGCAAGTGCATTGTTGGGACGTAGTGAATGGATTTTGATTTTCCCATTCATTCCGATTCAGATTACTATGATTGACCAGTTTGTGGAAGGATTCCCACCGTTCGTATTGACCTTTGAACGAAATATCAAACCAGTCGAACAAAACTTTCTCAGAAAATCCATGCTCCGTGCACTACCAAGTGCCTTGATGGTAGTCTTTAGCGTTCTATTTATTAAAATTTTTGGAACCAGTCAAGGTTGGTCAGCCATTGAAATTTCGACACTTTTGTATTATCTACTGGCATCGATTGGTTTCATGTCTGTAGTTAGAGCTTGTTTGCCATTTAGTCTGTGGCGTGTCCTCTTGATTATTTGGTCAGTTGGTGGCTTCCTTGGAACAGCTCTATTTCCAAGAATCCAAAAACTACTTGAAATTTCAACACTGACAGGACAAACATTGCCTATCTATGGCATCATGATGCTCATCTTTACTGTGATTTTCATCCTGACAAGTCGTTATCAAGCTAGAAGATAAAGAAAGGCTGCAATCCATGATTGCGGTCTTTTTTAGGTACAGGATTGCTAGACAAAATATGGTATAATAAAGAGAAATAGACTTTTGGAAAGTGAGAGAAGATGATTTCAAAGAGATTAGAAACGGTAGCTTCCTTTGTACCTCAAGGAGCTGTTTTACTGGACGTCGGAAGCGACCATGCTTATTTACCGATTGAGCTAGTTGAAAAGGGTCACATTGAGCGTGCCATTGCAGGAGAGGTAGTAGAAGGTCCCTATCAATCTGCAGTCAAAAATGTTGAAAGTCATGGTTTGACTGAGAAAATTCAGGTTCGCCTAGCAAATGGTTTGGCTGCTTTTGAAGAGGCTGACCAGATCTCTGTTATCACTATTGCTGGAATGGGTGGTCGCTTGATTGCTACGATATTAGAAGAAGGATTAGACAAACTTGCCAATGTTGAGCGTTTGATTCTTCAACCAAATAACCGAGAAGATGAGTTGCGTTCTTGGTTACAAGAACACGGTTTTCAAATCATAGCAGAAAGTATTCTAGAAGAAGCTGGGAAATTCTACGAGATCATAGTTGTAGAAGTTGGTGAAATGAAGCTATCAGCCACTGATGTTCGCTTTGGCCCCTTCTTGTCCAAAGAAGTCAGTCCAGTCTTCATCCAAAAATGGCAAAAAGAAGCCAGCAAGCTTGAGTTTGCCCTTAGTCAAATTCCAGAAAAAAATCAAGAAGAACGTCAGGTTCTAGCAGATAAAATTCAAGCCATCAAGGAGGTGCTCCATGAAAGCAAGTGAAGTAATTAAGCGTTATGAAGCCTATTGCCCACAAGAATTTTCTATGGAAGGTGATAGTCGTGGTCTGCAAATTGGTACTCTAGATAAGGATATCCAAAAAGTCATGGTTGCTCTTGATATCCGTGAAGAGACAGTCGCTGAAGCTATTGACAAGGGTGTTGATCTGATTATCGTTAAGCACGCTCCTATCTTTCGTCCTATCAAGGACTTGGTAGCTAGTCGTCCTCAAAATCAGATTTACATCAATCTCATCAAAAATGATATTGCCGTCTATGTTAGCCATACTAATATCGATATTGTTGAAAATGGTCTTAATGATTGGTTTTGCCAACTATTGGGTATTGAAGATACAACTTATCTGCAGGAAACAGGTCCTGAACGTGGGATTGGGCGTATTGGAACGATTAGACCTCAAACATTTGAAGAATTTGCCAGTCATGTTAAGGAAGTCTTTGGTCTAGATAGCCTTCGTATGGTGTATTATCATGAGAGTGATTTGCAAAAAACAATCTCAAGAGTGGCTATCTGTGGTGGCAGTGGACAATCTTTCTACTCTGATGCTTTAGAAAAAGGAGCAGATCTTTATATCACTGGTGATATTTATTATCATACTGCCCAGGATATGTTGTCTGACGGTTTGCTGGCATTGGATCCAGGCCACTATATCGAAGTTCTTTTTGTTGAAAAAATTGCAGTGCTCTTGAATGAATGGAAGGAAGAGAATGCTTGGTCGCTAGAAGTTGTCGCAAGTCAAGTTTCTACCAATCCATTCCATCATATCTAGTTAGAAGGTAAAGACAATGAAAAAAGTTGCCATTGTAGGAGCAGGAATTGTAGGGGCAACAGCTGCCTACTATCTCTCTAAAGAAGCAGATGTCGAAGTAACTGTCTTTGATCATGGGCACGGACAAGCTACCAAGGCAGCGGCAGGAATCATCAGTCCTTGGTTCTCTAAACGACGTAATAAAGCTTGGTACAAGATGGCTCGCCTAGGAGCAGACTTTTATGTAGATTTATTAGCTGATTTAGAAAAAAATGGTCAAAAGATTGATTTCTACCAGCGCTCAGGAGTCTTCCTTCTCAAAAAGGATGATTCCAAGCTAGAGGAACTCTATCAACTTGCCTTGCAACGTAGAGATGAATCTCCCTTAATTGGCGAATTAGCCATTTTGGACCAAGCTGCTGCAAGCAGCCTATTCCCTGGTCTAAAGGGATTTGATAGATTGCTTTATGCTTCTGGTGGAGCTCGAGTAGATGGGCAACTCCTAGTGAGTCGTTTACTGGATGCCAGTCAGGTTAAGGTCGTAAAGAAAGAGGTTAGTCTAACTCCTTTATTATCAGGCTATCAGATAGACAATCAAATGTTTGATCAAGTAATTTTATCTACGGGAGCTTGGCTTGGACACATTTTGGAGCCTTTAGGCTATGAGGTGGATGTTCGTCCTCAAAAAGGTCAACTTAGAGATTATCAAGTGCCACAAGACATGGGAGCTTACCCTGTAGTTATGCCTGAAGGTGAGTGGGATTTGATACCATTTCCCGGCGGTAAATTATCTCTAGGAGCTACCCATGAAAATGACATGGGATTTGACCTAGCAGTTGATGAGAATTTGCTTCAACAAATGGCTGAAGCAGCAAGTTCGTTTTATCCTAGCTTAAAAGATGCAATGATAAGTGGTGAACGTGTGGGGATTCGTGCTTACACGAGTGATTTTTCGCCGTTTTTCGGACAGGTTCCAGACTTATCAGGAGTCTTTGCTGCGAGTGGATTAGGATCGTCAGGATTGACAACTGGACCCATTATAGGCTATCACCTAGCCCAAATGCTTCAGGGGAGAAGTGGAGTATTAAATCCAGCAGATTATCCGACTGAAAGATACATTAAAAAGAAACAATAGTAAAACTTTTACCTAGTTTTTACGATAGTCTTAGGAAAGTAAATGACTTTCCCTATCAAAAATGGTAAAATGAAAAAAATAATCCAAGAATTGAGGAAATGAAATGCAAGAAAAAATTCTGGTAACAGGTGGAGCAGGTTTTATCGGAACTCACACTGTCATCGAACTGGTCCAAGCTGGACACCAAGTAGTTGTTGTGGATAATTTGGTAAACAGTAGCCGTAAAAGTCTTGAAGTAGTCGAAAGAATTACAGGCGTAGAAATTCCTTTCTACGAAGCAGATATTCGTGATACAGATACACTTCGTGATATTTTCAAACATGAAGAACCAACAGGAGTCATCCATTTTGCTGGTTTGAAGGCTGTAGGGGAATCTACACGTATCCCACTGGCCTACTATGATAACAATATTGCTGGAACTGTCAGTCTCTTGAAAGTTATGGAAGAGACAAACTGTAAGAATATCATCTTCAGCTCTTCAGCAACTGTTTATGGAGATCCGCATACTGTTCCAATCCTCGAAGATTTCCCTCTTTCTGCTACTAACCCTTATGGTCGTACTAAGTTGATGCTTGAAGAAATCTTGACAGATATCTATAAAGCCGATTCAGAATGGAATGTTGTTTTACTTCGTTATTTCAACCCAATTGGTGCACATAAGAGTGGTGATTTGGGTGAAAATCCAAACGGTATTCCAAATAACCTTCTTCCATATGTGACACAAGTCGCAGTTGGCAAATTGGAACAAGTTCAGGTCTTTGGAGATGACTACGATACTGAAGACGGAACAGGTGTCCGTGACTATATCCACGTCGTTGACCTTGCAAAAGGGCACGTTGCAGCACTTAAGAAACTTCAAAAAGGTTCAGGTCTAAATATTTACAACCTTGGTACAGGAAAAGGTTACTCTGTACTTGAAATTATCCAAAATATGGAAAAAGCAGTTGGTCGCCCTATTCCTTATCGTATCGTTGAACGTCGCCCAGGTGATATTGCAGCTTGCTACTCAGATCCAGCAAAAGCTAAGGAAGAGCTAGGATGGGAAGCAGAACTTGGAATTACAGAGATGTGTGAAGATGCTTGGCGTTGGCAAAGTCAACATCCAAACGGATTTGAAGATTAAGATGATGATTTCAATCATAGTCCCATGTTTAAACGAAGAGGAAGTACTTCCTCTTTTTTATCAAACTCTTGAAGCACTGATCCCAGATTTGGAAACAGAAATCGAATACATTTTTGTAGATGATGGTTCTACTGATAAGACTTTGGATGTTTTAAAGGTTTATCGAGAGAAAAATTCTGCAGTACATTATATCTCTTTCTCGCGAAATTTTGGGAAGGAAGCGGCCTTATATGCAGGTTTACAACAAGCAACAGGGGATTTGGTGGTGGTTATGGATGCAGACCTTCAGGATCCGCCAAGTCTCTTGCTTGAGATGAAAGAACTACTAGATCAGAATCCAGACTTGGACTGCGTTGGAACACGCAGAACCAGTCGAGAAGGAGAACCCTTTTTACGTAGTTGCTGCGCAGATTTTTTTTATCGTTTTATGCAAAAAATTAGCCCAGTAGCTCTTCCATCGGGTGTTCGTGATTTTCGGATGATGAGAAGATCAGTTGTGGATGCAGTGTTAGAATTGACAGAATACAATCGCTTTTCCAAAGGACTCTTTGCCTGGGTTGGTTTTCGCACTCACTATCTAGAATATCCTAATGTTGAAAGGCAGGCAGGTAAGACAAGTTGGAGTTTTAGACAACTCTTTTTCTACTCCATTGAAGGGATTGTGAATTTTTCAGATTTTCCTTTGATATTAGCCTTTGTTGCTGGCCTTTCGTCGTGTTTTCTGGCTTTGGTGATGACCTTGTTTGTAGTTGTTCGTACTCTTATACTTGGCAATCCAACTTCTGGTTGGACCTCTCTGATGGCTGTCATTCTATTTCTTGGTGGTATCCAATTATTGACGATTGGGATTCTCGGAAAATATATCAGTAAAATTTATATGGAAACGAAAAAAAGACCCCTCTATCTGATAAAAGAACAGAGTGAGTCAAGATAAGATTTGCTAAAAATAAGTCCTTCAAAAGACTATAATTTTCTGGAAAAATATGCTAAACTAGAGAAAGTGGGATTTGAACATCAAAACACCACTGATGACAAATTAATATTTGATGAGCGCGCGAGTAGGACACTGTTTCACAGCCTCTAGCAGCTCTTCACTAGCTGGGATGTCTCTCTCTAGTAGATTAGGATCATCATAGAAACGTACAATACCATTATCATGGTAATCAAATAATTCAGAATAAGTTTGGCATAGCCCACAGGCAATGCATCGTTCAGGTATAAGTGTGATTTTCATATTTATATTGTAATAAGAAAATAGAAAAAAAACAAGGAGTAAGGTATGGAAAAGGAACCGTGGCAAGAAGATATCTATAACAATGAGGAAAGCCGTTCGGAGCGTAGAAGCAGAGGAAATAAGGGAACAGGAGTGGTTGCTAACCGTATTCTAACCATTTTAGCTTGTATTTTCTTTGTAATCGTGGTCGGTATGATTGCTGTTTTAATCTATCTATCTTCAGGTGGTAGTGATCGTACGGCAGCTTTGAAAGATTTCCATGATTCTTCTGCGCCTAAGGTAGAGGAAGTTTCTTCAACATCATCAAGTAGTTCAGTTGAAGCATCAAGTTCTGATGCAGAATCAACTTCTTCAAGTAGTTCAGAGGGACATGCTAATGCCGAGGGAACTATTACTGTTCTTGCTGGTGAAGGTGAAGCGGCTATCGCAGCTAGAGCAGGAATTTCTATTGCCCAGCTTGAAGCCTTGAATCCTGGTCATATGTCTTCAGGTTCTTGGTTTGCAAATCCTGGTGATGTTCTTAAGACAAGATAGGAGTTAGAATGAAAACAATTCAGATCGCTATTGATGGTCCAGCTTCAAGTGGAAAGAGTACAGTAGCTAAGATCATAGCTAAGGATTTTGGTTATACCTACTTGGATACAGGTGCCATGTATCGTGCGGCAACTTATATTGCCTTACAGCATCAAATCAATCCAGAAGAATCCTCTCAGCTCCTTGATTTATTGGATCAATATCCGATTAGTTTTGGGCGTTCTGAGGATGGAGAACAGCTTGTCTATGTCGGAGATGTAGATGTTAGCCATCCAATCAGAGAAAATACTGTGACTAATGCAGTATCAGCTTTTGCTGCCATTCCAGCCATTCGTGAAAAATTGGTTGCTCTTCAACAAGAAATTGCCCAACAAGGCGGTATTGTCATGGATGGGAGAGATATTGGCACAGTGGTCTTGCCTAAGGCTGAATTGAAGATTTTTCTTGTTGCTTCAGTTGATGAGCGAGCAGAACGTCGTTACAAGGAAAATCTTTCAAAGGGGATCGAAACAGATCTAGAAACTTTGAAAGAAGAAATTGCTGCGCGTGACTACAAGGATAGTCATCGAGAAACTTCGCCTCTTAAACAAGCAGAGGATGCTATCTACTTAGATACTACAGGACTAACTATTTTAGAAGTTGTCGAAAAAATTAAATCAGAAGCAGTCAAACATTTTTAATTTGAAATTTTAACCGATTGACCATGATAGTGGTGAGTCGGTTTTTTAGCAATTTGTCAAATTTTTAATTTTAAGGTATAATAGTCTTTGTTAACAAAAATTTGACAATCAAACCATCATGAAATAGAAGGAGATAAAATGAATAATCTACCAAATTGCCCAAAATGTAATTCAGAATACGTCTATGAAGACGGAGCATTGCTAGTCTGTCCAGAGTGTGCTTATGAATGGAATCCTGCTGAGCAAGCAGAGATTGAAGAAGGCCTTGTTGCTATCGATGCTAATGGAAATAAATTGGCTGATGGAGACACAGTAACCCTAATCAAAGACCTCAAAGTAAAAGGTGCTCCAAAAGACCTTAAGCAAGGGACACGTGTTAAAAATATCCGTATCGTTGAAGGTGACCACAACATCGATTGTAAGATTGATGGCTTTGGTGCTATGAAACTAAAATCAGAATTTGTTAAAAAGATTTAATCATGACTACTTGGAATAAATTTATTTTTTTCAGTCGGACTCTCTTGTTTTTCGCAGCATTTACAGGGGTCTATCTGGAAATTACCAAACGTGGTGGTTTAGGGATGTTGCTTTACTATACAGTCCTTTCCAATCTTTTGGTTGTCATCTTTACAGCTTATCTTTTGTTAAAGATGCGTAGTGGCGGTGATAGTTGGCAGAGTTCTGGGATTCTACGTCTCAAAGGTGGTGTCACTATGAGTATTATGATTACTTGTGTCATCTATCATTTCATGCTAGCTCCTTTGACGACAGATTTTTACCGTTTGGAAAATTTCCTTTGCCATTATATTGTCCCTCTCTGGTTTTTAGCAGATACAATTATTTTTGATAAGAGTCGTCAATATAAGTTAGTTGATCCCATGCTTTGGACTAGCCTTCCTTTGCTTTATATGATTTTTGCCCTCTTAAACGGTTTTGTTCTAAAGATGGATGTCCCTAATGCTAAGGATAGTCCCTTCCCTTATTTCTTTTTGAATGCTACCAAACATGGTTGGGGCTTTGTCTTTAGATGGGCAGCTACTATCTTTCTTGCCTACATGGTTTCAGGATATCTCTTTTATCTTGTGAAAAGTATTAAAAAATCTAAGAAATAAAAGTACCCAATGTGGGTGCTTTTTTGTGATAGAGACAATTGTACCCGGACAAATCGATTTATTTTATCTTGTTATGAAGTCTTTTATACCTTACAATAAAACTGTAGCTACCAATACAACTATTGAGGATGAAAAAAATGACTGAAAATCGTTATGAATTAAATAAAAATTTGGCACAGATGCTTAAAGGTGGCGTCATCATGGATGTTCAAAATCCTGAGCAAGCAAGAATTGCAGAGGCTGCAGGTGCGGCAGCTGTTATGGCCTTGGAGCGAATCCCAGCTGATATTCGTGCAGCTGGTGGTGTCTCTCGTATGAGCGATCCAAAGATGATCAAGGAAATCCAAGACGCAGTCAGCATTCCAGTTATGGCCAAGGTTCGAATTGGGCATTTTGTTGAAGCACAGATTTTAGAAGCCATCGAGATTGACTATATCGATGAGAGTGAGGTGCTATCTCCAGCTGACGATCGTTTCCATGTGGATAAGAAAGAATTCCAAGTTCCTTTTGTTTGCGGTGCTAAAGATCTAGGAGAAGCCTTGCGTCGTATTGCTGAAGGAGCATCGATGATCCGTACAAAAGGGGAACCTGGAACAGGAGACATCGTTCAGGCAGTCCGCCATATGCGTATGATGAATCAAGAAATTCGTCGCATTCAAAATCTCCGTGAAGATGAACTCTATGTCGCAGCAAAAGAACTCCAAGTTCCGGTAGAATTAGTTCAATACGTCCACGAACATGGGAAATTACCAGTTGTCAACTTTGCAGCTGGAGGAGTTGCAACACCAGCAGATGCTGCTCTCATGATGCAGCTAGGTGCAGAAGGTGTCTTTGTTGGTTCAGGGATTTTCAAGTCAGGTGATCCTGTTAAACGTGCGACAGCAATTGTCAAGGCAGTCACAAACTATCAAAATCCTCAAATTCTAGCTCAAATCTCTGAAGATTTGGGAGAAGCCATGGTTGGTATCAATGAGAATGAAATCCAAATTCTCATGGCTGAGCGAGGAAAATAGATGAAAATTGGAATATTGGCCTTGCAGGGAGCCTTTGTAGAACATGAAAAAGTGCTTGCTGAACTAGGAGTTGAAAGTATTGAACTGCGAAACCTAGAAGATTTTCAGCAACATCGAAGTGAGCTATCAGGTTTGATTTTGCCAGGAGGTGAGTCTACAACTATGGGAAAACTATTGCGAGATCAGCAAATGTTGATTCCTATAAGAGAGGCTATTCTCAATGGTTTACCGGTCTTTGGAACTTGTGCGGGTTTAATTTTGCTAGCAAAACAAATCACTTCTCAAGAGGAAAGCCATTTAGCGACCATGGACATAGTAGTAGAGCGCAATGCCTATGGACGTCAGCTAGGAAGCTTTTATACAGAAGCTGACTGCAAGGGTGTTGGCAAAATTCCCATGACCTTTATCCGTGGACCTATTATTAGTGAAGTTGGTAAGGGTGTTGATGTTCTGGCGGTAGTGAACAATCAAATCGTTGCTGCTCAAGAAAAGAATATGCTAGTGACTTCCTTTCATCCTGAATTGACAAATGATCTTCGCTTGCATCAATACTTTATCAATATGTGCAAATAAAAATAGGTCGGGATTTTCCCGACCTATTTTTACATGTAATAAACAATGGCAATGTATTGGAGAGCGGAAGCTGCCAGAATGAAGAGGTGCCAGATCATGTGGAAGTATGGTTTCTTCTTAGCATAAAAACCAGCACCAACTGTATAGCAAAGCCCACCTGATACCATAAGAGTCCAAAAGATTGGATTTGTTTGACTGATGATTGCTGGTAGGATAGTCACAACTAGCCAACCCATGATGAGGTAGAGTATCAGACTAAATTTTTCATTGACTTTTTTGGCAAAGATTTTATAAAGAATACCAAAAATAGTTGTTCCCCACTGAATGGCGATAATCAGATAACCAAACCAGTTATTCATCAAGGTTAAAACGACAGGAGTATAAGAACCTGCAATCGCAACATAAATCATAGAATGGTCAATAATTCGCAACACATATTTATGAGTGGAACCATAAGCCATAGAATGATAAATAGTCGATGAAAGAAACATAAGAAAGAGGCTGATGACGAAGATGGACACACCGACAGACGATAAAAATCCATGAGCTTCATAACTATAAGTCGATGAGATAGGGAGCAAAATCAGCATGATAAGTGCCCCTACAGCATGGGTGACACTGTTTGCTATTTCTTCTCCAAAACTAAGGCGCTTGCTAAGTTTGAAACTAGTATTCATTTGTTTCTTCCTCTTCATTTTCTGTATAGACTAGTGCTAGTGTTTGATGATAAAGTTTGACCGTTTGACAGCTTGCTTGAATGATTGGATTTTCTGGGTCAATTCCTTCGTTCATATAGTCCACAAAATCGTTATAGAGTTGCTCTGAGTTAGTTTCTGTTTGTAGAGTATTGAGTGTTTGAGCAATCTCTTGAATAGAAAAAACAGACTTGAGCGTTGTGATAGCTATCAAACGAGCAATTTGCTTGCGTTGGTATTTTTTCTTTTCAGGTTTACTGATATAGCCGTGCTTCACATAGTTGTTCACCATTGATGCAGTTAAACCTTTCTCTTTAGCAAGAGAAATAGGGGAACAAACTTTATTCACATAAAGTAGGACCTGATCCAAATAGAGATCAATGTTTGGAATTTCGTCCCATTCTGGGTAGGAAAAAGTAGTTTTCATTTTCAACTCCTGTTTATCTAGTTTTGATAACTAGATTATAAAATAATAGAAACAAAAAGTCAAGTTTTAACTGCTTGTAGAAAGCCTTAAATTATGCTATGATGAGAGAAACTAGTCAGAAAAGAGGAGATAAGATGGAAATTCGTTTAGCCTTTCCAAACGAAGTAGATGCAATTATGCAAGTGATTGAGGAAGCTAAAAAATGCTTGGCGGAAGCTGATAGCACCCAATGGCAAAATGGTTATCCAAATACTGATACGATTATCGAAGATATTATCTCAGGTCAGGCTTATGTAGCCCTGGAAGAAGGAGAGCTCTTAGCTTATGCAGCAGTAACCAAGAGTCCAGAAAAAGCCTATGAAGCCATTTATGATGGAAGCTGGGAAGGAAGAGAACCAGAATACCTTGTATTTCACCGGATTGCGGTTTCTAGAGATGTCCAAGGGCAAGGTGTTGCCCAGACCTTCTTGGAAGGCTTGATTGAAGGCTTTGATTACCTAGATTTTCGTTCAGATACGCACGCTAAAAACAAAGCCATGCAACATATTTTTGAGAAGCTAGGTTTTAAACAAGTTGGTAAAGTTCCAGTAGATGGGGAACGCTTGGCCTATCAAAAATTAAAATCAAATGTCTAAGAATTATGCAAAGATGCTGTACAAGTCTCCGATTGGAATCTTATCTTTGATAGCAGATGATCACTATCTGTTTGGAATATGGGTTGAAGCACAGAGCCATTTTGAGCGAGGTTTGTCGCTAGGTAATCTAGTTGAGGTGGAAAGTCATCCCATCTTAAATCAGATTGCTAGCTATTTAGATGCTTATTTTAAAGGACAAAATCAAGATTTGTCTCAGTTACCTTTGGCTCCTGTTGGTAGTGACTTTGAAAAAAGAGTCTGGAACTACTTGCGTGGAATTCCTTTTGGTCAGACTGTTACTTATGGACAAATAGCTAAGTACTTGCAGATAGCTTCGGCTCAGGCAATCGGAGGTGCTGTGGGGCGCAACCCCTGGTCTATCCTAGTACCTTGTCACCGCGTATTAGGTGCTGGTAATCGTCTAACAGGCTATGCTTCAGGAATTGACAAGAAGGCTTGGCTCTTAAAGCATGAAGGTGCAGCATTTCAAGAAAATAAGAAATAGAAAGTAA
Organism: Streptococcus sp. oral taxon 431; assembly: GCF_023115445.1. Taxonomy (GTDB): domain Bacteria; phylum Bacillota; class Bacilli; order Lactobacillales; family Streptococcaceae; genus Streptococcus. Next base: position 128,707 of record NZ_JALDUI010000003.1, read on the forward strand.
AGAAAATGTTAGAATTTATCGAATATCCAAAATGTACAACTTGTAAAAAAGCCAAAAAAGAGTTAGATCAACTTGGACTAGAATATAAAGATGTTCATATTGTAGAAGAAACTCCAAGTGAAATGATCATTCTGAACTGGCTTGAAACTTCTGGATTTGAGTTGAAGCAATTTTTCAATACCAGTGGGATTAAATACCGTGAACTGGGTTTAAAAGATAAGGTTGGGACTTTATCCAATAAAGAAGCAGCCAAACTCTTGGCCAGTGATGGTATGTTATTAAAACGTCCAATATTAGTGGAGAATGGTGTTGTTAAACAAATTGGCTATCGTAAAACCTACGACAACTTGGATTTGAAATAGTTTTTTTCTATCTCCTTGATAGGTAAAATATATAACCTCACACTTTTAAAGTATGATAAACTAGTAGGTAGACAAAGTCTCTTCTGCTCGTAGCAAATATTTTAAATCTAGGCAGAAGTATGATAGAATGATTCATTATCAGGAGAGGATGTTTCTATGAATGTTACAACACTTTTAGCATCAGATTGGTACCAAAACTTGATGCAGTATATTCCAGACGGCAAACTGTTTAGTTTTCGTTCTGTCTTTGATGGGATTCCAAGAATTGTACAACAATTGCCAACAACATTGATGTTGACAGTATTTGGTGCTTTTTTTGGTATCATCTTGGCCTTGGTTTTTGCTATTGTAAAAATTAATCGCGTTAGAATTCTTTATCCATTACAAGCATTCTTTGTTAGTTTCTTAAAAGGGACACCAATCCTAGTGCAGCTGATGTTGACTTACTATGGAATTCCTCTAGCATTAAAAGCGTTGAATCAACAATGGGGGACTGCTTTTAATATCAATGCGATTCCGGCTGCAGCTTTTGCCATTGTAGCCTTTGCTTTTAATGAAGCAGCCTACGCTAGTGAAACTATCCGTGCCGCTATTCTTTCTGTCAATCCTGGAGAGATTGAAGCCGCTCGTAGTCTTGGAATGACACGTGCACAAGTTTACCGTCGTGTGATTATTCCAAATGCAGCGGTAGTAGCAACTCCAACCTTGATTAACTCCCTAATCGGTTTGACTAAGGGTACTTCCCTAGCCTTTAGTGCGGGTGTTGTAGAAGTCTTTGCCCAAGCTCAGATTTTGGGTGGTGCCGATTACCGTTACTTCGAACGTTTCATCTCAGTTGCCCTTGTATACTGGGTGGTAAATATCGCTATTGAAAATCTTGGCCGCTTTATTGAAAGAAAAATGTCCATCGAAGCACCAGATAATGTGAAAACAGATGTGAAAGGAGACCTTCGCTAATGATTAAGATTTCAAATTTAAGCAAATCCTTTTCAGGTCAAACCGTCTTGGATCATCTGAATTTAGATATTCAAAAAGGGGAAGTAGTGGCTTTGATTGGTTCATCAGGAGCTGGTAAATCAACCTTTCTTCGTAGCCTAAATTATCTGGAAACACCTGATAGTGGAAGCATTCAGATTGATGATTTCAAAGTCGACTTTTCTCAAATTACTCAAGATGAGATCTTGACTCTCCGCCGCAAGTTATCTATGGTATTCCAACAGTTCAATTTGTTTGAGCGTAGAACAGCCCTAGACAATGTCAAGGAAGGTTTGGTAGTCGTTAAAAAACTTTCCGACGAAGAAGCAACTAAGATTGCCAAAGAAGAGTTGGCTAAGGTTGGTCTTTCAGATCGTCAACAGCACTATCCTCGCCACTTATCAGGTGGACAAAAACAACGGGTAGCTTTGGCGCGTGCTTTGGCCATGAAGCCAGCTATCTTGCTCTTGGATGAACCTACTTCAGCCCTTGATCCAGAATTAGTTGGTGAGGTAGAAAGATCTATTGCTAATGCAGCTAAATCAGGTCAAACCATGATTTTAGTCAGTCACGATATGTCCTTTGTTTCTCAAGTAGCTGATAAGGTTTTGTTCTTGGATAAAGGAAAGATTATTGAGTCTGGAACACCAGATGAGATTATCAATCATCCTAAAGAAGAACGAACAAAAGAATTCTTTGCTAGTTACAAACGGACCTATATTTGATATAATAGAAGACAAGAAAGACTCAGTTGGCTAGGCCAACTGGGTTTGCTCTTTAAAATTAATAGAAACGAGAGAGAGCATGCTAGTTCAGCTATTTGCTTTGTATTTAGAGAGTTTAGTGTTGACAATTCTACTTGTCTTGATTATTTTGGGACTCTGGATTGGTCTTAGAGCTCTGTCGGGGGTTGACAAAACTGCCAAAGCACGTCAAGCCCATCTCTACGATATGATTATGATTGGAGTTTTAACAATTCCAGTATTGTCATTTGCAACCATGAGCATCTTGTTGGTTCTCAAGGCTTAATAGTTGTAAAATGGGATTTAATTCGTTAGAATAAAAATAGTTACAACAAGAAAGAAGGAAAGAGAATGTACGATACGATTATTATCGGTGCAGGTCCTGCTGGGATGACTGCAGCCTTGTATGCAGCACGCAGTAATCTGAAAGTGGCTTTGATTGAAGGGGGCCTTCCAGGAGGTCAGATGAATAATACTTCTGACATTGAAAACTATCCAGGTTATGCTAATATCAGTGGTCCTGAATTAGCTGAAAAAATGTTTGAACCTCTTGAAAATCTGGGTGTTGAGCATCTCTATGGCTTCGTTGAAAATATTGAGGACCATGGCGAATTCAAAAAAGTCGTAACAGACGACCAAGTTTATGAAACGCGCACAGTTATCGTAGCGACAGGTTCTAATCATCGTCTCTTGGGAGTTCCTGGGGAAGAAGAACTCAATAGCCGTGGTGTTTCTTACTGTGCGGTTTGTGATGGAGCCTTTTTCCGTGACCAAGATTTGTTGGTTGTAGGTGGAGGTGACTCAGCAGTTGAAGAAGCAATCTTCTTAACACGATTTGCTAAGTCTGTAACCATCGTTCACCGTCGAGATGAACTACGTGCCCAAAAGGTCTTGCAAGATCGCGCCTTTGCCAATGAAAAAATCAACTTCATTTGGGATTCGGTTGTCAAAGAAATCAAGGGTGAAAACCGTGTTGAGTCGGTTGCCATTGAAAATGTTAAAACAGGACAAGTGACAGAACAAGCCTTTGGTGGTGTCTTCATCTATGTTGGATTGGACCCTGTTAGTGACTTCGTCCAAGAGTTGCAGATTCGAGACCAAGCGGGTTGGATTGTGACAGACGACCACATGAAAACAAGCGTTGCAGGGGTCTTCGCAGTTGGCGATGTTCGTCAAAAAGACCTTCGTCAAGTCACAACTGCAGTTGGAGATGGCGCTATTGCAGGTCAAGAAGCTTATAAATATATTACTGAACATAGTTAAAAAGGCGGTGGGACAGAAATCGATAGACAAAGTCTCGATTTCGTAGTCCCAGCCCCGCGAGGATGATTAGGAGCTTTTTGGAGTCCAAAAGACGAACAAAAAGTTCAATCAGCTCCGCGTCAAAGTTTGATTGCTAATAAAAAGGTGAGGTCGGGATCTTTTTGTCCCAACCTCACCTTTTTATTATAATCGATTTCTAAAGACTTCGTACATGAGGATAGCAGCTGCGACACTGGCATTGAGGCTCTGTACGTGACCATTCATAGGAATGGTGATCATCTCGTCTACTTGTTTCTTGATGTTGCTTGAGATACCTTTGCCTTCATTTCCGATGATGAGGGCGACTTTACCACTTGTATTCCATTTGTGGCAAGGAGTTCCATTCATATCAGTTCCAAAGGTCCAGAAGCCTTCATCCTTGAGTTTGTCCAAGGTTTGGCTGAGATTGGTCACGCGAGCGATAGGAACGTGTTCAATCGCACCTGTTGCTGTTTTTGCAACGACAGGAGTGACGCCGACAGCTCGGTGTTTGGGAATGATAACACCTGAAACATTGGTTGCATCCGCTGTTCTCAAGATAGAACCGAGATTATGTGGGTCCGTTAAACCATCAAGGATTAGTAGTAGTGGGTTTTCTTCCTGGCGTGTCTTAGCAAGAATTTGCTCGAGTTCAGTGTAGGCAAATTCAGAAACACGCAAGACAAAACCTTGGTGAACAGCTCCTTCAGTCATCTCAGAAAGTGATTTTTTAGAAGTCCAAGAAATGGATACTTTCTTTTCAGTAGCCAATTCCTTAACTTTTTCCACATTCTTTCCTCGTAAATCTTCCTGAAGGTAGAGTTTGTTTCCAGTATTTGCTAAAAGAGCTTCTGTGACGGCATGAACGCCATAGACAATATCGTTTGTTTTCATATCTTCATTATAACACAAAATCCCGTCTTGCAACGGGATTTTCTTTATTCAAGAATGAGCAAACCATCTTTAACTTCAAATGGGTCTTTTTCATTGATGCGATCGTAGAACATAATGCCATTTAAGTGGTCAATTTCGTGTTGAACTACAATAGAGTTATAGCCCTTAAGTTTGATGCGGTGCTTTTCTCCATCCTTATCAAAATAGTCGACAGTTACTCGAGCGTGGCGGATAACATAACCTGGAACAGCACGGTCAACAGATAAGCAACCTTCCCCTTCGCCTAGGGCAGCATCTTGGACTGAATGTGAGACGATTTTCGGATTGTACATGACAGCCTGTAAATCATAGGCTTCTTGAGGAGTCTCATCTTCCTCAGTGATATTTGGTACCAGTACGGCGATGATGCGTTTTGAGATATCCAGCTGTGGTGCAGCAAGCCCAACACCTCCACGTAGACCTAATTTTTCAGCCATAACAGGATCTTGCGAGTGTTTCAAAAATTGCATCATTTTTTCTCCAAGAATGATATCTTGGTCGCTCAAGGGGAAAGAGACCTCTTCGGCAACGGCACGAAGAGTAGGGTTCCCTTCGCGGATAATATCTTTCATATCGATTAAATGAGCAGCTTTGGTAATTCGTTCTATAGCAGACATATTCTTTCCTTTCCTTTCCTTTCCTTTCCTTCTATTACAATTACATGATAACACAAAACAGATGAGAAAGAAAGTCACAGAAGTTGCTAAAAAATAATATAATAAAAGGAAATACCAATTTGTCTGTGGTATAATAAGGTAAGGTGACTTGCATCAAAAAGTAGGGAGAAAAAATTTGGAACAACGTAGTAGAAAAAGAAAAAAAGGTCCTGTTCTACATGCTATTAGACATTCTGTTCGATTTTTCAGGAACTATAAGCAGTGGAACAATCGCACTTTTATTGTGGTCTTGTTAGCTTCGGTAGCTATCTTGATGATTTTTACTTTATTAGTGGAAGGAGTTCGAGGGATTTCTTTAAGCAGTAGTGATCCAAGTGCTGTGCAGAAAAAGTTAAATTCTCAGGAAAAGAATGCAGATACGGAGCAAGAAACAAGTGCGCGTATTATGGCAAATGGGGATTTGCTCTATCATATTCCGATTTATAGAACTGCTCTAAAAGAAGATGGGACTTACGATTTTCATGAAAATTTTGAGTATGTAAAACCTTGGCTCAAGCAAGCTGACTTAGTCATCGGTGATTTTGAGGGGACGATAAGTCCTAGCCATTATTTAGCTGGCTACCCCTTGTTTAATGCACCTGGTGAAGTCATGGATGCTATAAAGGATGCTGGTTATCAGGTCTTAGACTTGGCTCACAATCATATCTTGGATTCTCAGATTGAGGGAGTTTTTTCAACTGCAGATGCTATCGAAAAAGCTGGAATGACACCAATTGGTGTTTATACCCATGAACCACGAGAGAAAGCACCGATAGTTATCAAGGAAGTCAATGGAATTAAAATTGCCCTTTTAGCCTATTCTTATGGTTTTAACGGCATTGAAGAATACATTTCAAAAGAAGACTATGATAATCATCTTGCTGACCTAAATGAAGACAAGATGAAGGCTGAAATTGAACGAGCAGAGAAGGAAGCGGATATTACAATTATCATGCCTCAGATGGGAATTGAGTACCAATTGGAACCAACTGAAGAGCAAAAGACTCTCTATCACAAGATGATTGATTGGGGAGCTGATATTATCTTTGGTGGCCATCCTCACGTAGTTGAGCCTGCTGAAACGGTTGAGAAAGATGGGGACAAGAAACTCATTATCTATTCTATGGGGAATTTCATCTCAAATCAGCGAATTGAGACTATGCAGGATGAGGAAAATGCAAAATGGACAGAACGTGGTGTTCTCATGGATGTGACTATTAAGAAAAAAGCAGGTAAGACTATAATTGAGACGGCTCAAGCCCATCCAAGCTGGGTGAGTAGAACTCCAAAGGGAGGCTATTCTCCAGAAGGCTACCCACTCTATCTTTACCAAACTTATATCCTGGAAGACTTTATTGAGGGTGGGAAATACCGTAGTCAGTTAGACGAGGCCACCAAGCAACGGATTGATACAGCCTATAAAGAAATGAACGAGCATGTAGGTTTGAAGTGGTAGTGACATTAAAAGAGGAGCAAGATGGATATTAAGATAATAGCGACGGATATGGACGGTACTTTGTTGGATCCTCAAGGACAACTGGATCTACCTCGACTAGAGAAAATTTTAAATCAGCTAGATCAGCGTGGAGTTCGTTTTGTCATTGCAACGGGAAATGAAGTTCATCGAATGCGACAATTACTGGAACATCTAGCAGATAGAGTAGTTCTCGTGGTTGCTAATGGTGCTCGTATATTCGAAAGTGATAAATTGATTCAAGCTCAGACTTGGGACGATGCTATGGTTGATAGAGCTTTAGCTCATTTTAAAGGCAGAGAGTGTCAGGATCAGTTTGTCGTAACTGCTATGAGTGGGGGTTTTGTCAAGGAAGGCACTGTCTTTACAGAACTTGATAAATTCATGACTCCGGAGATGATTGAGAAATTCTATCAACGGATGCACTTTATTGATGAATGGGATTCCAGTCTTTTCGGTGGAGTTCTTAAGATGAGTATGGTTGTTGGTGAAGAACGATCCGATTCGGTTTTACAGGAAATCAATGACTTATTTGATGGGCATGTGCGAGCTGTTTCTAGTGGATATGGTTGTATTGATATCTTACAAGATGGAATTCATAAGGCTTGGGGCTTAGAAGAATTGCTCAAACGTTGGAATTTAAAACCTGAACAAATCATGGCTTTTGGAGACAGTGAAAATGACATTGAAATGTTAGAGTTGGCGGGTATTTCTTATGCAATGGAAAATGCAGAGGATAGAGTCAAGGAAATTGTGACAGAAGTAGCGCCAGCAAACAGTCAGGCAGGTGTTTACCAAGTTTTAGAAAACTGGCTAGAAGAAGGAGAATAACTTGGCAGTACAATTATTAGAAAACTGGCTCTTGAAAGAGCAGGAGAAAATCCAAACCAAGTATCGTGAACTCAATCAAATCTCGGTAATTGAACCAGATATCATTTTTATCGGGGATTCCATTATTGAATATTATCCCTTGCAAGAATTATTGGGAACGTCAAAAACTATTGTGAACCGAGGGATTCGAGGCTACCAGACTGGACTTTTACGAGAAAATCTTGATGCTCATCTTTATGGCGATGCAGTGGATCAAATTGTGCTTTTGATTGGGACCAATGACATTGGGAAAGATATTCCAATGAGTCAAGCATTAACAAATCTTGAAAGTGTGATTCAAAGTATTTCTCGTGATTATCCACTGTCACAGATAAAGTTAGTTTCAATCTTACCGGTCAATGAAGGTGAGGACTTTAAACAGACAGTTTATATTCGTACCAATGAGAAAATCAAGGCGTGGAACCAAGCCTATCAAGAGCTAGCTTCTGCATACATGCAGGTTGAATTTGTGCCTGTTTTTGAGAACTTACTAGATCAGAAAGGTCAACTCAAGTCAGACTTCACAACGGATGGTCTTCATCTCGGTGTCGCTGGTTATCAAGCTTTATCAAATACTTTAAAGAAATATATTTTCTAGGTTCATTATAGATGAACAAGATTTTTTATGATTAATATTTTTGGTAAAATAAATATGTTGTTAATATTATTAAAAAAATTCTCTCAATACTAGCGATCTCATGTTAGTTGATGATACCATTCACCTGTCGGAGGATATACTAAATAATAGATCTTGAAAGTATTAAAATCTGGATAAATTGATTAAGGAAGTCAAATCAATTTCTAGCAATGTTTTAGAAGTCACAGTGCACTATTCTGTATGCAATCTACTATCTGCTCTTCATTTGACAATTCGATACAATAAAAAGCTCCATAATATCTATAGGAATTTGCCTATTACAAATATTATCGAGCTTTTTTTGGCTCTTTCCTACTATTTGTCAAGTCTATCAAGGTTTTAAGAATCAAATGAGACAAGACAGTAGCTATTTTGAGGCTACTGTCATATTGTTAACACTTATTGATCTCCGAAAGGCATACTAAAACAACACCTCATCTGGTATGCTTTTCTAGCAGAATATGTTTTATACGATGGTGAAGTTGGCGAATTACAATCTAAGGACCATGTGAAAGTGGTTTATCATCAAAATTTACCTCTTCATTGCCAGCTTGTTTGATAACTAATATCATCCTTAAAATACTGTAAGAGTAGGTAGCTTTTTATTTCATCAGTAGATTGTTGGTCATTGAGAACTACCTCCTTCTGTTTCTAATCACGACTAGTACTAGAAGAATGGAATGAAATAATTTCATATTTATGAAAAATTTAGACTATGAGAATGGTCGAATAGAATACTTTCAGATTCTCTATGGTAAAATGATGAAATCACATAAGAAACTCCTTCCTATCGAGTTCATGTAGTTGAATTTTGCTAGAAATCTAATAGACTTCCTGCGAAACAAAATATGATACAATAAAACTATGAATTATGAATCAAGTAAACTCTTAACTGATGCACGCTTTAAGCGCCTTGTTGGTGTTCAGCGCACTACTTTTGAAGAGATGTTAGCTGTGTTAAAAACAGCTTATCAACGTAAACACGCAAAAGGTGGACGAACCCCTAAGTTAAGCTTAGAAGATCTCCTCATGGCTACTCTTCAATACATGCGAGAATACCGTACTTATGAACAAATCGCGGCTGATTTTGGCATTCACGAAAGCAACTTAATCCGTCGGAGTCAATGGGTTGAAGTAACTCTTATTCAAAGTGGTTTTACGATTTCAAAAACTCATCTTAGTGCTGAGGATACGGTGATTGTGGATGCAACAGAGGTAAAAATAAATCGTCCTAAAAAAATCAACTAGCCAATTATTCTGGTAAAAAGAAATATCATGCTATGAAGGCTCAAGCGATTATCACAAGCCAAGGGAGAATTGTTTCATTGGATATCGCTGTGAACTATTGCCACGATATGAAATTGTTCAAAATGAGTCGCAGAAATATCGAACAAGCTGGTAAAATCTTGGCTGACAGTGGTTATCAAGGACTCACGAAGATGTATTCACAAGCGCAAACTCCGATAACCATGCGCTATCTAAAGAGAGAATCAAGGTTGAGAATATTTTTGCCAAAGTAAAAACGTTTAAAATATTTTCAACAACCTATCGAAATCGACGCAAACGGTTTGGATTACGAATGAATTTGATTGCTGGCATTATCAACCGTGAACTAGGATTTTAGTTTCGCAAGAAATCTAATGAGTTTTTATTATTTTCTGATATTATAGTTAATCTACAATAAAACATGTTCTATAATAGTTATGAAAAAATTGTGTAACTTCAAATAGTTTATAAACTCTGGTTCTCAATTTTAGTTTTCTAATCTACTTTTTAAATCAGTTACTAATATATTCATATTTCTAACAAAAATAAATCGTTTTCACTTGACAAAAATTGGTCTATACCATATAATAAAATAAAGAATATGGAGGACAAAATTATGAAAGTTATTCAAGTGGAAAATCCAATTGAAGGTGGAAAAGTTGCTTTTGATATCTTAAAAGAAAAATTGGAAAACGGTGCACAAACATTGGGACTTGCAACAGGAAGTAGCCCTCTGGAGTTTTACCAACAAATCGTTGAGAGCGATCTTGATTTTTCAAATCTTACAAGTGTGAACTTGGATGAGTACGTAGGTCTTGATGGGGACAATCCTCAATCATATCGTTACTTCATGCAAGAAAATCTTTTCAATAAGAAACCATTTAAAGAAAGCTTCTTGCCACGTGGTGTCAAGGATAATGCAGAAGCAGAAGTAGAACGCTACAACCAAATTCTTGCTGACCATCCAGTTGACCTACAAATCTTAGGAATTGGTCGCAATGGTCATATAGGCTTTAATGAACCAGGCACACCATTTGATAGTCAAACTCACCTTGTAGAGCTTGACCAGTCTACTATCGAAGCTAACGCGCGCTTCTTTGAGAAGATTGAAGATGTTCCAACCCAAGCTATTTCAATGGGGATTAAGAACATTTTGGATGCTAAGTCTATCCTTCTATTTGCTTATGGTGAATCAAAAGCAGAAGCTATCGCTGGAACTGTTGAAGGCCCTGTGACAGAAAGTCTACCTGCAAGTAGCCTGCAAAACCATCCAGATGTGACCATTATCGCAGATGCAGCAGCACTCAGCTTGTTAAAAAAATAAGATTTTAATCATTAAAGACCATTCGATCCTATGGATTGGGTGGTTTTTTGGTTTGGGTATATTTCAAATATGATAAGGGTTGAAAATCAAAATTTTTATATTTTTTACATGAAGAAGACAAATTTGACTGTTCTTCACTTTCTGCTTTATGTCAGTATTTAGCAAAGTTAGAAACTATTAGTTTAGGTCAAGTAAAGGATTTATATTTTATTCGAGAGCAAATACTGAAACATCTTGTTGATCACGTTGGCAGCAAGGACTTATATACCATTTTTGATCTACCGTCAGATTATTGGGAGTACCTAGACCACATGGGGTTAGAAATTAAAAAATTAAGTGTTCGTTTAGAACAAACTTTAGAAGTGGAGAACTAGGCTAGACATAATGGTAAAATCTTGTAAATTTTAAATGGAATGATTTGGGAGAATTTCATTTTTTTCTTGACAATTTTCTTTATTCCGTGTAAAATAGAATAGATCTTGAACTTGAAGGGAGTGAAAAAAATGTCTAAAACAGTAGTACGTAAGAATGAATCTCTTGACGATGCTCTTCGTCGTTTCAAACGTGCAGTTACTAAAGCTGGTACTCTTCAAGAAACACGCAAACGTGAATTCTATGAAAAACCTTCTGTAAAACGTAAACGTAAGTCAGAAGCAGCTCGTAAACGTAAAAAATTCTAATTAATAAGAAAGGCTAGAGTGATCTAGTCTTTTTTGCTTTAAATAAATCCTATAAATCCTGCAAAATTCTGAAACTTCCTCCTACAATTTGATATAATAGAGGGAAGAACTTGATTGAAGGAGAAAATTATGTCGGTTTTAGTCAAAGAAGTGATTGATAAGCTCAGACTAGACATTGTCTATGGTGAGACTGAATTACTTGAAAAGAAAATCAATACTGCGGATATTACGCGACCAGGGCTTGAAATGACGGGGTATTTTGACTACTATACTCCAGAGCGGATTCAACTTTTGGGAATGAAAGAGTGGTCTTATCTGATTAGTATGTCTTCTCATAATCGCTACCAGGTTTTGAAAAAGATGTTTCAACCAGAAACACCTGCAGTTATTGTTGCGCGTGGTTTAGTAGTTCCAGAGGAAATGCTAAAGGCTGCTAGAGAATGTAAAATCGCTATTTTAACGAGTCGTACAGCAACAAGTCGTCTGTCTGGGGAATTGTCAAGTTACCTAGATTCTCGTTTGGCTGAGCGTGAAAGTGTACATGGTGTCTTGATGGATATCTATGGTATGGGTGTGCTCATTCAGGGTGACAGTGGTATTGGTAAGAGTGAGACAGGTTTAGAACTCGTGAAACGAGGACACCGTTTGGTAGCGGATGACCGTGTAGATATCTTTGCTAAGGATGAAATGACTCTCTGGGGTGAACCAGCTGAAATCTTGAAGCATTTACTTGAGATTCGTGGTGTTGGTATTATAGATGTGATGAGTCTTTATGGTGCCAGTGCAGTTAAGGATTCTTCACAAGTTCAGTTAGCTGTCTATCTAGAAAATTATGACACACAAAAGACTTTTGATCGCCTAGGCAATAATGCTGAAGAATTGGAGATTTCTGGAGTAGCCATTCCGCGTATCCGCATTCCTGTAAAAACAGGACGTAATATTTCTGTCGTTATCGAAGCAGCAGCGATGAATTATCGTGCTAAGGAAATGGGCTTTGATGCTACTCGATTGTTTGAAGAAAGATTGACAAATCTGATTGCAAAGAACGAGGTGAAAGATGATTGATCCAATTGCTTTTCAAATTGGCCCTTTAGCTGTTAGATGGTATGCACTCTGCATTGTTTCAGGTCTTGTTTTAGCGGTATACCTTGCCAGTAAAGAAGCGCCTAAAAAGAAGATTTTATCTGATGATATTTTGGACTTTATCTTAATTGCCTTTCCTTTATCCATCATTGGTGCTAGACTCTACTATGTTATTTTTAGATTTGATTACTATAGCCAACATCTGGGAGAGATTTTTGCTATTTGGAATGGTGGTCTTGCGATTTATGGCGGTTTAATTACTGGAGCGATTGTTCTCTATATCTTTGCTGATCGCAAATTAATCAATACTTGGGATTTCTTAGATATTGCAGCTCCGAGCGTCATGATTGCTCAGAGTCTAGGGCGTTGGGGAAACTTTTTTAACCAAGAAGCTTATGGAGCAGTCGTTGACAATCTAGACTATTTACCTGGTTTTATTAAGAATCAGATGTATATTGATGGCTCATACCGCCAACCAACCTTCTTATACGAATCTATCTGGAATCTGATCGGTTTTGCCTTGATTGTCATTTTTAGACGCCGATTAAAGAGTATCCGTCGTGGTCATATCACTGCCTTTTATCTAATTTGGTACGGATTTGGACGTATGATTATCGAGGGCATGCGTACGGATAGTCTCATGTTCTTTGGGCTCCGAGTATCCCAGTGGTTGTCTGCCCTATTGATTGGCCTTGGTATTTATATCATCTTTTATCAAAATCGGAAAAAAGCACCATTTTATAATGTAAAAAAGGAGAATTAAAATGTTAGAAGTGGCTTATATTATTGTGGCAATTGCCTTGGTTGTATTTTTAGTTTATCTGATTATTACCCTTCAAAAAGTTGGTCGTGTAATTGATGAAACTGAAAAAACTGTTAAAACTTTAACATCAGATGTAGATGTAACTCTTCATCAAACAAATGAATTGCTTACAAAGGTCAATGTTCTGGTTGATGATATCAACGTTAAAGTGGCAACGATTGACCCCCTCTTTACAGCAGTGGCTGATTTGTCTGTTTCTGTATCAGACCTTAATGATCAAGCGCGTGTTTTGAGTAAAAAGGCATCATCTGCTGGTTCAAAAACCTTGAAGACTGGCGCAGGCTTGTCTGCCATTCGTGTTGCAAGTAAATTTTTTAAAAAATAAAAAAGGAGTTGACTAATGGGAAAACTATCATCTATCCTTTTAGGAACTGTTTCAGGCGTTGCAGCTGCCTTGTTTCTAACTAGTGACAAAGGAAAACAAGTTAGAAGCCAAGCACAAGAATTTTTAGAAGATCTAAAAGAAGATCCTGAATATGCGAAAGAGCAGGTTTGTGAAAAATTAACGGATGTCAAAGAACAAACCAAAGAATTTGTTCTTAAAACAAAAGAGCAGATTGAATCTGGGGAAATTACTCTGGACACTGTTCTTGATAAAGCAAAATATCATGCTCAACAAGCGACTGAAGTTTCAAAAGAAACCTTGAATCATTTCAAATCACAACTGGAAGAAAAAGTAGTTGTGGAAGAAAATGGAAATGGTCAAGAAATTGTCATTGAGCTTCAAGAAAATTAACATAGAATCACCATTTTTTGGTTTTCTAGAAAATCAAGAATGGTGATTTTTTTCTTTTAAGGAATTCTTTGTGATATAATGGCAGTATAGAAAGTTCAGTATTTAGATTTCTTTCTTAATTTAGTGAAATTTTAACAGCAGGTTATTGATCTTTATACGGATGGGAAAATGGAACTAGATGATAAAATAGAAAAAGATAACCTTGTACTTTTTACAGAGTTGTTTGGAAGTCTAAAATTAGCGGTTCTGTCCGTAACCTAAATAACATGCCTGATGAACTGGGTGACTGGGTTTAGCTATTATAACAAATAGTTATTTAAAAATTGAAAGGATTTAAAATGTGATGTATTAAAGTAGAGTAAACTTCCTAAATTTTAGGAAAAGAAAAAATTGTGATTTTGTTAACAGAAAATGTTAATGTTTTCTATGTTTTATATGAAAAATTGTTAAAAAGGATTGGATAACATGAAAGATATCTTTAATAAACGCCAGCGTTTTTCGATTCGAAAGTTTTCTTTTGGAGTGGCGTCGGTACTAATAGGGGTTTCCTTATTTGCTCCAACTCAAGGAGTCTTAGCTTCTACGGAAAATAATAATGATAATAATACAGGGATAGAAGTTAATTCTGAAACTGACAATTCTCTGCCGACTGTGGAGATCAAAGAAGAAGCTCAAAGTATCTCAGAACATCGAAACAATGCTTCTTCTGAGATAGATGCTAAAGAGATTTCAACAGTAGCTACAAAAGAGACAGTTCTAGATACTTCCGGTGGTAAGGAAAATATCAATTCGACGGCAACTACTTTGGTGGCTGGTGAAGACAGATCAAGTGCTCCAGAGGTTAGAGCAGCATCAAATCCTACTGAGATTAAAAAATATGAATTGACTGAGGAAGATGCTAAAAAAATCAAAGCAGGAATAATCGGTTCAGAAGGGGATAAGTATGATAGCCTATTACTAGATGGAGAACAGTTAAAACCGAATGGTTATACAGATAACGATTATTTGAGTGATAAAGAAGAACTCTATATTTATGAAAAAAATGGTAAAAAGTATGTAGGTTATAATAGTCATCCGTTACTAGAGGATACTGATGGTGATGGGATTATTGATAGTGACGAAAAGCCAGATGAAAAATTAAAATGGAATGTAAGTGAACGTGATATGATTATGTTCATGGAATTGGCTTACCGTGACGATAAGTACATTGACAGAGTACTGGATCATAAGAGACCTTTAACAGAAGCAGAGTTATACAAAAAGAAAGGTGAAAGTAAACCACGCTATGAATATATGATGATGAATAGGGAATTGGGACCTTATTGGGAAAGAAAGAAAAGTTATCATACATCCAGTGGACTTGATGCTGTATTATTTGAGACTAAGAGCGATTTCTTATATTTACCAAATGGAACTGCCCAGGTACTAGCATTTCGTGGGACTAGTGATTCTAAAGATATAGGTGCTGATATAACACTTGGAACAGGGAGTAATCCTAAACAGGCGATAGAAGCAGAAGAAATTATGCGTGAATTAGCCAAGGATAAGAGTGTCACCAACCTTTATCTAACAGGACATTCTCTGGGAGGATATTTAGTACAACGGGCAATGGTTGAAGCCTATCAGTTGGCATATTCTGACAGCAGAGTCATGTCTACTAAAGAACAGCTGGCTTATAGAAACTTTTATAATAATGTATTAAAAAAAGGAACAACATTTAATGCTCCAAAAGTGAGGACAGGTCTTCTCTCATCATCTGCGTTTTGGCAAAAAGGTTTAGATAGTAAAAAAATAGCTAAGTCAGGTAAACTGACCCATTATATAGTTAATAACGATTCTACTATAGGAAAAAGTGTCAGTAATGATAGTGATGTTGTTATAAATGTTGGGGATACAAAAGGAGGGCATAGTTCCCGTTCTTATTTTGAAGCCGATATGATTAATAGACGACCAGAGTTTATTTCTGGGAAACGAATTTCCTTAGATGGGATAGGTTTTCAAAATCCTAAGATTACTACAGCCAAGTCTCTAGAAAAAGTTGGAGAAACTGTTGTATATAGCAAACTCGGAAATGACATCATTAAGTCAACAACTGTTAGTATCAAGGATCCTGATACAGAAAACATTACTAAGAATACACTTGATGAAATGTTCAAGAAAGATGGAGCTAAGGACAAAGTAGAAACAACAGCAATCCCATCACCTAAGAAATACGTAAAAGATGATACACGCGAAAAAGGACAAGTTAATGTTGAAGAGCCTGGTAAAACTGGAGAACAGACGGTAACAACAACTTATAGTGTCAATCCTAACACTGGAGATCTTATTGAACATGTAGGACAACCAGTAGTTAAGCAACCGGCAACAGAAACAGTTGTCAAAGTCGCAGCCAAGGACGAAGTAGAATACATTAAAAAAGGAGACGATGTTGTTAAGAAGACAACGAGCTACACAGTAAACTCAAAAACTGGCAGTCTTACTTCGACTGAGAAGGAAGAAGTAGTCAATAGAGGTGGCGCGAGGGATATAGTTGAGTATAATTCAGTTGAACCCAAACCAGTTTATTTAAAAGATGAGAACAGTCCAAAAGGTACTGTTACCGTTCAATTTCTAGGGAAAGCAGGACAAACTAAAGTCACCACAACATATAGCGTAAATCCAGTAAATGGAACCCTAACTCCATCAAAAGGCAAACCAGAAGTCGTAACTCTAACAATAGCTAGAGTTGTAAAAGTGGGAGCGAAGGACAAAGTAGTAGAAACGCCAATTGAACCTGAAGTTGAGTATGTTAAAGATGTTGAAAAAAACTTCGGTACACCATATCAGCGTATTGAGGGTAAAAAAGGTAAAACAGTTACTACAACTACTTACGATGTAGATTCAAACGACGGTCATATCACAGAACACGTTGGTACCCCAGTTGTCACCCCGGCAGGTAAGACAATCGTTAAAGTTGGTGCGAAAACTAAGGTTGAACAATCTAAAGATTCTGAAGGTCGTGATGTGATTGATACCACTACCTATGAAGTTGATTCAAAAACAGGTAAGGTAACTCCAACAACAGTTCGAACTTATGGGAAAACGAAAGCACCAACGGTTGTGAAGAGAGTAGTACCGTCTCCAGTAGTTTATGAAAAAGATGGTACAAAAGAAAAAGGTACAACCCCAACTACTGTTAAAGGTGAAGATGGTGAAGACACTATCACAACAACTTACACTGTGGATCCTAATACTGGAAAGATTACAGCAAGTGAAGGTAAACCAGTTCGTACGAAAGCACCAACGAATACTATTGTCAAAGTTCCAGCGAAGGATAAAGTAGAAACAACAGAAATTCCATCACCTAAGAAATATGTAAAAGATGATACACGCGACAAAGATCAACCAAATGTGGAAGAAGCAGGCCAAGCAGGTTCAAGCACTACCACAACAACATATGGTGTTGATTCTACTACAGGCGCTATTACAGAAACAGTAGGAAAACCAGTAGTAGTAAATCCAACAGCAACAATTGTCAAAGTCGCAGCGAAGGACAAAGTGGAGACAACCGAACTCCCA
>NZ_JALDUI010000003.1:146207-148914 GCF_023115445.1 Streptococcus sp. oral taxon 431
AATCCAGCAGATGGAACAATTACAGAAAGAGTAGGAGAACCAGTAGTAGTAAATCCAACAGCAACAATTGTCAAAGTCGCAGCGAAGGACAAAGTGGAGACAACCGAACTCCCATCACCTAAGAAATATGTGAAAGATGATACACGCGACAAAGATCAACCAAATGTGGAAGAAGCAGGCCAAGTAGGTTCACGTACAGTAACAACTACTTACGAAGTAAATCCAGCAGATGGAACAATTACAGAAAGAGTAGGAGAACCAGTAGTAGTAAATCCAACAGCAACAATTGTCAAAGTTGCAGCGAAGGACAAAGTAGTAGAAACACCAATTGAACCAGAAGTTGAGTATGTTAGAGATGTTGAAAAAGACTTCGGTACACCAGCTCAGCGTACTGAGGGTAAAAAAGGTAAAACAGTTACTACAACTACTTATGATGTAGATCCAAACGACGGTCATATCACAGAACACGTTGGTAATCCAGTAGTCACCCCAGCAGGTAAGACAATCGTTAAAGTTGGTGCGAAAACTAAGGTTGAACAATCTAAAGATTCTGAAGGTCATGATGTGATTGATACCACTACCTATGAAGTTGATCCAAAAACAGGTAAGGTAACTCCAACAACCGTTCGAACTTATGGAACAACAAAAGAACCAACAGTTGAGAAGAGAGTAGTACCATCACTTGTTGTCTATGAAAAAGATGATACGAAAGAAAAAGGTACAGCCCCAACTACTGTTAAAGGTGAAGATGGTGAAGACACTATCACAACAACTTACACTGTGGATCCTAATACTGGAAAGATTACAGCAAGTGAAGGTCAACCAGTTCGTACGAAAGAACCAACGAATACTATTGTCAAAGTCGCAGCGAAGGATAAAGTAGAAACAACAGAAATCCCATCACCTAAGAAATATGTGAAAGATGATACACGCGACAAAGATCAACCAAATGTGGAAGAAGCAGGACAAGCAGGTTCAAGTAATACCACAACAACTTATAGTGTTGATCCTACTACAGGCGCTATTACAGAAACAGTAGGAGAACCAGTAGTAGTAAATCCAACAGCAACTATTGTCAAAGTCGCAGCCAAAGACAAAGTAGTAGAAACACCGATTGAACCAGAAGTTGAGTATATTAGAGATAGTGAACGAGAAGTTGGCACACCTAATGAACGCGTTGAAGGAGCTAAAGGTAAAACAGTTACTACCACTACTTACGATGTAGATTCAAACGACGGTCATATCACAGAACACGTTGGTACCCCAGTAGTCACCCCAGCAGGTAAGACAATCGTTAAAGTAGGAGCTAAAACTAAGGTTGAACAATCTAAAGATTCTGAAGGCCGTGATGTGATTGATACCACTACCTATGCAGTTGATCCAAAAACAGGTAAGGTAACTCCAACAATCGTTCGAACTTATGGGAAAACGAAAGCACCGACAGTAGAGTTAGAACAAGATTCTAAGACAGGTGATGTTACAGTGACACCGAAGAAACCAGATGGGTCAACATATCCACCAGGAACTAAGGTAGAAATCCCAGGTAAAGATGGTAATCCAATCGTCGTTACAATCGATGAAGATGGTAAAGGTAAAGTACCAAACAGTGATCTACCAAACGTAGAAAAAACAGGTACAGGTAAGATTACTGAACCAGGTAAATCATCTGTGGAAGTTCCTAAGGTAACAACTTTTGAAAACGATGTATTAGGGGGTTCAATTGCATTGCCAGAGCTAATGATTGAGGTTCGATGGATTGATGAAGACGGAAATGTATTGAAACCATCCGTTAAGACAGGTAATGAAAAGGATGCTGAACATGGATCAATTCCAGTATATGAATTTGTACGAACTGTGATTGATGAAAATGAACCAGTAATTACTCACATTTTCAGAAAAGTAAGTGGAAATACAAATCCAAATACAATTCCAGTCACTCCAGTCACTCCAGTCACACCTGATACTAATGGTGATTCTAGTCAATCCACAGCTCCACTAGCTACTCCAATTCAAGATGCTGTTAGTCCGAATGCTAATCACGGATCCATTACAACTACTATTGATAAGGAATCTAAGTCAAATGATTCTCAAAATGTATTGCCAAGACTTGGAACAGAGTCAAGTATGACTCTTGCATCTTTAGGGCTTCTTGGTATGCTAAGTAGCCTTGGACTTGCGTTTGGAAAGAAAAAAGAAGACTAAAATAAGCATTTCGTTAAAGTTTGAACTACTCACTGTTAAGTGAACGATGAAATAAAAGATTAAGAAACGACCTTGTTCCTCATTTGAAGAAGTACAAGGTCGTTGTTTTATTTTTGAAAAAGGGAGGTATCAGTATTGGTACCAACCCCCTCTCAAAATATTGTATGTCTTTAATCCTAGTGCTCAGTTTTGAAATGTTCCCAAAAGTTCTCAATCGGTGAGCGATTAGTACACTTTCTAATCTAATATAATGGATTGAACCTAGAATAGTACGCTACGGATTCTAAAACATTTATAGAAATTTATTTGACTTTCCTAATTTCTTTGTTCATATCTTATTTTAATCCACTATATATAGAGAATGTCATCAGAAAGGAGAATCTTTCTGTTTTATTTAAACAAACTGTATATTAATGTGTTATAAACATTCGCATATGTTTGCGCTTTATTCGAGAGGTTGAACGGCTTTATGATTGCTTAAATGAATTGAAAATGATATAATCGA
>NZ_JALDUI010000003.1:149014-154110 GCF_023115445.1 Streptococcus sp. oral taxon 431
GCTGTAATAGCTGTAATAGCTGTAATAGCTGTAATAGCTGTAATAGCTGTAATAGCTGTAATAGCTGTAATAGCTGTAATAGCTGTGATGTGTAAAAATTGCTCAAAAGAGTGATTTTTATTGTATTATTCCCCAGAGGGAATACTGCTTCTCAATTTGATTTTGTCTTTAATATAAGGAGGAACGATGGAAAAAAAATCAAATTCACTAAGTAGAGTAAAGCGTCGACAACAGGAAAAAGTTTTACGCTTCTCTATTCGTAAATATAGCTTTGGTGCGGCTTCAGTTGCTGTTGCAGCGCTGATGTTTTTGGGTGCGCGCGTCGTTAGTGCGGATAGCGTAACACCTGTCGAACAACCTCATGTAGGGGCTTCAATTCAAGGAACGAGTTCGCTTGAATCGCAAGATAAGGAAGAGCCTGCTAGTTCTGTAAAAGTGGATACAGCTACTGCAAGTCAGCTTGTGGCACAGATCAAAGACCAGCTCCATGTCAAGGAAGCTGCTAATACAGATCTTTTGGTTACCGCTAATGAAGAACTTGTTAAGGCTGAACAGACTCTCGCTGATTCAAAAGTGAGTCAAGAAGAAGTGGATGCTTTGGTAGCTCGCTTGACCAATGTTTTGGACCAGCTACGTGCAGTGGAAACTCCTCAAGTCAAAGAAGATAAAAATGACAAAAGTACACAGGAAGCAACTCCAGAAATCAAGCCAGAAGTAGCGAAGCCAACTCCAGAAATTTCAGCTAAGTCTGAGGAAACTTCAGAAAATACTAATGCTGAGCAACTGGAAAAAGCTAAAGCTAGTCTCAAAGTATCTATTGATCGTTTGGAGCAGGCTATCGCCCAAACACCTGAGAATGACTTGACACGTGAAATCTTGGAAAAAGCTAACGCCCAAGTTGCCGTAGCCAAGTCTGCATTTGGTGGTGTAGAAGTTAGCCTTCGTGATGTTGAGGATATGAATCGTGTCATCAAACGTAACGAAAGATCTGTTATGATTGCACGTAATCGTTTGACTTCTGGGCATAATGACGTCCGTAATGGCGCAACTATCCCAGTCGGTACAAGATTTCGTGCTGATGAGGGAGTAAGGTATGACGATGCTGTCGGTCTTTACTTCACAAAAGAAGGAGATGGCTCAGGTTATCCAGCCGGTACCATGCTCTTTAGAGATCGTAACCAAAATACTGCGGATAAACAAAGAGTTAAGGATGTCAAGGATGTCGTTAAGGTTGATGTCACTAAAAACGGAGATACATACGATTGGGTCATTGAGTTTGAAGGTAATCCTGAAAACCACCAAAATGCCCATGCTTGGTTTACCATTCCAACTGGTCATACCTTGGTAGACGACGGTTCGGCATCATTTGGTAGTTACTGGGGTGGTTCTGGTGGAAAACGACGTATTGAAACTCAAGGAAGATTACCACGAAACTTATACGACATCTTTAAAGATCAGGTTAGCTCTACGTCTAAGGATGTTAACATTGGTACCCCTGGTGGAGCTATCGAGCAGGCTTGGGGCAAAGCCGCCACTACCGATGCTTTCTGGAAAGGTGCTGATGGAGAGATTAAAACATTTGAAGAAATCATTTCAAAACCTGATACACTCTATTTTAATCGTACAGGTGGTGCCCGTACGACAACGGAGAAGGATGTTCTGGTATCAGATTATTTGAAGGATTGGTTGATCCAGCATACGCAAAGAGTTTATCATTTTGATATTGATTATCGTGGTAGAACTAAGGATAGTGCATCAAACTATATCTTTCGTTTCAAAACCAAGGCTGCTGAGGGGACTCCACTCATGTATGCAGCAGGGATGCGCTCCTATGAGTTCAGCACCCACCGAAATGATATGCAATGGTATGGTTTGCCATCTCCTAAGGTGACGGGGGCTGATCAAACTATCGAAAAAGGTAAGGAAATTCGACTTGAATTTACAACTAAAGATAATCTAGCAGGATTTTCACTTGGTGATCCAAAACTAGGTTATAATCCAGCTGATTCTATCAAGTTAGTGGATAGTAAGCTGGAACTTAAAGATCAAAAAGTTGAAGTTCAAAAAGTGAGTGATTATGAGCACAAGCTTATTATCACAGGTCGTGTTGCTTCAGATCCTGGCGACTATAAGGTCAAGGTCAAGTCTGTCAATAACGTTGGACAAAGTGCGGAGTTTACATCAACTGTCAAGGTTACACAATCTATTACACCAACATTAGAGTTGAATCAAGATCCTAAGACAGGTGACGTTACAGTAACACCGAAGAAACCAGATGGCTCAACATACCCACCAGAAACTAAGGTAGAAATCCCAGGTAAAGGTGACAAGCCAATCCCAGTCACAATCGGTAAAGACGGTAAAGGTAAAGTACCTAATAGTGATTTACCTGAAGGTAATGTCCCAGGTATAGGTAAGATTACAGAACCAGGTCAACCAACTGTTGAAGTTCCTGATGTAACAACTCCAGCTAAGATAACACCAGCTGACCAGGTAGCACCAACAATTACTAAATTAACTGATAATCGTAATGCAGAAATTGATAGTAAAAACCCACGTAAGATTATCGTTTATCGTGAAGAAGAGTTTAGCGTTGATGTGAACTTAACTGATAACAGTGGTCGCTTGGATAAGATTAAGGTTCACGACAATGCTCAAGCAGTAGCACCATCAGGTAATTTCGAAGTTACAAATGGTGGTCGTCTTGAACTTCCTGCTAATGGTACAAGTATTAACTTCACGGATAAGACAAGTAATTTAGGTCAAGCTGGCAATGCGACAGATACTAACCCATATAAAGTTAATATTTCAGGTCATGTTGGTAAAAATCAGGAAGTCAAAGCTGATGCTAGCAAAAATATCTGGAATCGTTATATTAGTGGATATGACCAAGGAGGTCTGACAAATAACAACACAAACAATAACACTGCTAATAACGCCAATATTCAGATTGAGTTCCGTAAGCAAGCTGATAAATATACACCAACAGCAGTAACAGGCTCTAAAATCGATGTAGCGACAGATGGTACAATCAGTGGTTATGACTCACCAGAGACTTATATTGCCAACAAGTCTGACTTGCCAACTGAAGGTACAACGCCAGGTGCAAGAACGACTTATACATGGAAAGATGGAGAAACTCCAACTGTTAACAATGGTCAAGTCACACGTACAGCGGTAGTTACTTATCCAGATGGTTCAACAGATGAAGTGCCTGTAACCTTCACAGTTCGTGACACAGTAGCTCCAACAATTACTAGCTTAACTCCTATTAGTAATGCAGAAATTGATGGCACTAACCCACATAAGATTATCGTTTATCGTGAAGAAGAGTTTAGCGTTGATGTGAACTTAACTGATAACAGTGGTCGCTTGGATAAGATTAAGGTTCACGACAATGCTCAAGCAGTAGCACCATCAGGTAATTTCGAAGTTACAAATGGTGGTCGTCTTGAAATTCCTGCTAATGGTACAAAGATTAACTTTACGGCTAATACAAGTAATTTAGGTCAAGCTGGCAATGCGACAGATACTAATCCGTACAAGGTAAATATTTCAGGGTATGTAGGTAAAGGTCAGACAATTAATCCTGATGCTAGCAAAAATATCTGGAATCGTTATATTAGCGGATATGACCAAGAAGGTCTAACAAATAACAGTGGAAACAATGGTCCTGCTAATAACGCCAATATTCAGATTGAGTTCCGTAAGCAAGCTGATAAGTACACTCCAACAGCAGTAACAGGTTCTAAAATCGATGTAGCAACAGATGGTACAATCAGTGGCTATAACACACCAGAGACTTATATTGCCAACAAGTCAGACTTACCAACTAAAGGTACAACACCAGGTACTGCAACGACTTATACATGGAAAGATGGTGAAAATCCAACTGTTACAAATGGACAAGTAACACGAACAGTTGTGGTTACTTATCCAGATGGTTCAACAGATGAAGTACCTGTTACCTTCACAGTTAATGATACAGTACCACCAACGATTACTAGCTTAACACCTATTAGTAATGCAGAAATTGATGGCACTAACCCACATAAGATTATCGTTTATCGTGAAGAAGAGTTTAGCGTTGATGTGAACTTAACTGATAACAGTGGTCGCTTGGATAAGATTAAGGTTCACGACAATGCTCAAGCAGTAGCACCATCAGGTAATTTCGAAGTTACAAATGGTGGTCGTCTTGAAATTCCTGCTAATGGTACAAAGATTAACTTTACGGCTAATACAAGTAATTTAGGTCAAGCTGGCAATGCGACAGATACTAATCCGTACAAGGTAAATATTTCAGGGTATGTAGGTAAAGGTCAGACAATTAATCCTGATGCTAGCAAAAATATCTGGAATCGTTATATTAGCGGATATGACCAAGAAGGTCTAACAAATAACAGTGGAAACAATGGTCCTGCTAATAACGCCAATATTCAGATTGAGTTCCGTAAGCAAGCTGATAAATATACACCAACAGCTACAAATCCTACAGTGAATCTGACTTCAAATGGAACTGTTCCAGATTTGGGATCACCAGAGACTTATATTGCCAACAAGTCTGACTTGCCAGATAAAGGAACAACACCAGGTACGACAACGACTTACGCATGGAAAGCTGGAGAAACTCCAACTGTTAACAATGGTAAAGTCACACGTACAGTTATAGTAACTTATCCAGATGGTTCAACAGATGAAGTTCCAGTAAAAGTAACGGTAACAACACCAGAAACACCAGAAACTGAAAAACCAGTTGAGATTGAAATTACCCCACAACCAAATGGAGATGCGATTGTAACGCCTAAGAAACCAGATGGCTCAACATACCCACCAAAAACTACGGTAGAAATCCCAGGTGAAAATGGTCCAATCACTGTTGAAATCGGTAAAGACGGTTCAGGTAAAGTACCAAATGACAATCTTCCTAAGAAAGCTGTCCCAGGTACAGGAACAGTAACCGAACCGAATAAGAAACCATCACAACCGGTGAATGTAACAACACCAGGTAAGGTAACACCAGCAACACCAGAAACCGAAAAACCAGGTAAGATTGAAATTACTCAACAACCAAATGGTGATGCAGTAGTAACACC
>NZ_JALDUI010000004.1:0-123281 GCF_023115445.1 Streptococcus sp. oral taxon 431
CTTTAACAGCAGTGTTGTCTGATGCTTTGAATGTTAAATCAGTGTTTTCACCTGTATAAACATAGATTTCTTTCTTATCTTTATTTGAGTATGGAAGTTCAACTGTTGGAGCTACGTTTACAAAATCTGCTAATGCTTTTGTATCTTTAGAACCATCTTTATAGGTTACTACAACGTTATTTCCTTCTCTAGTTATGCTTTCAATACGCTCATTTTGGTTATCAACGTCTGTACCTTGTTTGTCAAGCAGATTTTTATCTTTGTTTGTTGTAGAATATTGAATCTTAATGCTATCTTTAATCTGGTTAAACACATCTTCTGATATATTATTAGCATTCGCTACAGAAATTTTTGTCTCTGGATCCTTAATATCATATTTTGCTGTTTGAGCTTTTAAGACAATTCTGAATGAACCTGGGTCATTTGCATATGAATTTCCAGTCGAGATATTGTAAAGAAGTCCTCCATCTGTATCTGTTGCAGTGGCATAACGAGTTACAATTGGAAGTTCAGCACTTTCTGTTGTAGGAAGTGTTAGTTTTTTTACAGGTGTTCCACCTTCTGTATCTTTTGTGATTTTACCTCTAATGTGAACAACTGCAGGATCTGCCGCTGTTGCTGTTGTTTCTGTCGAGATTTTTTCAACTACTGTATCATATTCGTTATCCAATATATTTGGATTTGATTCATCTTTAGCTGGTTGTACCTTATTTCCACCACGTAAAATTTCTGCAGATGCAATTTTCCCTGAATCATCCGTAAATTTAATAGGAATATCAAAATCTTCATTTGCATATACAAATACATCTTTCCTGTTGTCCAATGAGTATGGAATTTCAACTTTTGGAGCTACGTTTACAAAATCTGATAAAGCTCTTTTTTCTTGAGAACCATCTGCATAGGTTACAACAAGATTTCCTTCGGCATCTTTTGCTACTGATTGAATCTTAGCATCTTTATCAGCTACAGTTTTACCTTTTTTGTCTGCTAAGTTAGCATCATCGTTGTTTTGAGAGTACTCAAGTTGAAGTTTCTCTTTGATTTTGCCTAGCTCAGCATTAGTTACATTAGCTGGATCTGCTACAGTAACTTTTTCAGTTGGAGTTGCAATGTCATATTTTTGAGCTTGTGTTTTAAGAATGACACGGAATGCACCTGGGTCAGTTGGGTTTCCTACGGCTTTATTCTCAATAAATGCACCATCTGTGTCAGTTGCTGTTGCATAACGCCATCCTAAAACCATACCTGGTGCTTTATCTCCCTTAGTTGCTGCATCAAAGTCAGATTGGCTCAAACCATCTGTTGCTGCTGGGGTACCTCTATAAGTGATTACCGCTGGGGTAGCATCTGTCGCTGTAGTTTCAGCATTGATAACATTTGCTTTAAATCCATATTGAGTATTGATGGTATTTGCTTCACCAGTAACAGGATCAAACGGTTTGTTACCACCTTGTCTTACAGTAGCACTTGCAATTTTTCCGCTATCATCTTTGAATTTGATATCGAATGAGTTTGCTTCCCCACCATAGACATAAACTTCTTTTTCAGCTTTATTAGAATAAGGAATCTCTACTGTTGGAGCCTCGTTTTGACGTGCAGGATTTACAACTACAGTAACTTCAATCTCACCTGACTCTTTACCTTGGCTATCAACGGCTTTATACTTAACTGTGTAAGTGCCTTGGGTATTTGTATCAACTGTCTTGGTTGCTGCGTTGCCATTTACTGAAACAACTTCAGCATGAACCTTATCACCTAGTGTTGCTTGAGCATCATCTTCTTTATCTGCTACGGTCACAAGAGATGCAAGGTCAAGTTGAGCACCTTGAGTAACAGTTTTTCTGTTTCCTTCAACAGCTGATGCGATAGTTGGTGCTTGGTTTTCTACTCCACGAGGTTGCCAACCAGCCACACTTGAGAATCCACCATCTACCACGTTTGAAATAGCTGATACTTCCGTACCTGCAATCTTGTCAGCCATCGTGAGGACAATCGTATCTTCAAACTTACCATGTGCGTATGATTTTACAGTTGCCTTATCTGACTTTTGTGATACCCATGCAGATGAGGCATTGTCACGTTTGACTGGAATCTCAACTGTTTGACCCGCAGTATTTGTATAGCGCATGTAGGCAATCCCTGCATCATGAGGAACCTTAAGAGTAACTTCTTTTTGCCCTGCTACAACTGCATCTTGGTTAGTAGTCAAGCTTGAAGGTTCAACAGTTGTCTCACCGACAGATACTGGTACAGTACGGCGGCTACTTTCTTCACCGTTAACTACTTGGCTTACCTCTACTGTTTGACGTGGTTTGATTGTTGTACCATCACCTTGGTTGTTGTTCAAAGCTGTTGGAAGCTCACCAGTAGTCCAGTTTCCAGCACTGTCAACAGTGACATTGCCGATGTTTTGCTCTTGACCATCGATATAAAGCTTGATTTTAGCCCCTGGAACCCCTGTCCCTGAAAGAGTGCTTGAAGTTGAAGCTACAGTTTGAATAGGAACGTTGACAGAGGTGTTGGTCAAGTTTGGAGTCACCTTTGGTGCATCAACCTGACTTACCAAGTGCTTGTCGTACTTACCTGTGAGACCATACCAGTTATTTTTTGGTAAGCCTGTTTTAGAGTCAATACCTGCAATATAAGAAATGGCCTGTGAAGGGTCTGTAACCACAGTACGGTACTTAATAGTAACCTTGCGTGCCTTAGTGTTGTTAGCAAAAGCAAGGACATAAACCTTTTCGGTTTGATCCATAACACCACTAAGACCGGGTACCGAATTGATATTCCCAACAGTATTTCCAACACGCCAGTTAAGCTTATTTCCAGCATCGATAAACTGCTGACCTTCTGCAGACGGCGAACCACCTGATGTAACATTTCCATCCACCCAGCCATCGCGGGGTTTGTAAGCGCCGTTGTTATATTCTGTCACAACTTTATAAGGATCAGATACATTTTTAGGGATTGTAAAGTAGTAGTATCCTCCCATCAGATCGTACTGAGCCTCGTTAAAGGTTACCGTCCACTCCAAGACTGGACGGCCTTTACCCTCTGGGTCTGTAGCCACTGTTTTTCCATCGGCTACCTCATAGTCTCCCAGCTGTCTGTACTCAATCTTGGCACGTTGAGTTGGATCTCCATCCTCAATTTTTTTACGACTCCGGTATTCGAAATTGATGTCTTTCCCTTCTGCAGAGCGATCTTGAGCACGTTCTTGTCCTGCAGCTCGACGGCTTCTTGACTTAGGTTGAGTGGCTGAAGTTTCTGCTTCCGTTGCTTCTTCAGCTTTAGCCTCTGTTGCTTCAGTTTTAGCCTCTGTTGCTACTGTTGCTGCTTTTTCTTCTTTGGCAGCAAGCTGAGCTACTGTATCTTTGAGACTAGCGACCGCTACATCCACTTGGTCTTGGCTAGCTTCTGCATTTGCCAAAACATTTTGTGCTTGTTCAAGGGCTGTGTTCAAGCGAGAAAGAGAGTCTTCTGTCTTGCCTGCTTTGTCCAAGCCTTTTACTTCTTCGACCAATTGGGTCAAAGCTTCTTTGTTAGCTGTTTTTGATAAAGTGGCTTCTGAACTTGTAGGATTTTCAGCAACCACTGGTGAAGTTGTTGATACCTCCACTGCTGGTGCCTTATACGTTCCTACTTCGTCACTAGTGCTTGCTTCAGCAGCTGAGTTGGCAGTTTTAGTCTCTACCTCCCCAGTATCAGCTGTGTCGGCCTTAACCGTTGGAGCTACCAAGGCTGCACCAACTGCAAAGACAAGCGAACAACCAAACAAGAAATGTTTTCCTTTTTTGATCATTCGCCAGTTCTTCTGCTCTGCATTTTTACGATTAAAATACATTACATTATCTCCTTTTTTAAAAATAACTGCATGTCTTTTACATACAGTTCAATTATACATCTCTTTTAGAAAATAGTCAATTAAAACAACTTTCGAACTTTCAAGTATTTTATAAACCAAAAACTACATATATAATGTCTTTTATCACTTAATATAGTTATCTAAAAATTCAGTAAAATAGGATTCTATACACATAGTTTTCTTCACTGGACCTTTTAAGACACAAAATTTCAAAAAAAAGCAGAAAATTTACACTAAGTTTTCAGAATGAAAGAAAAAATATATGAATGAAGTTTTTATCAAAGAACATGAGTAACCCTAAATTTTCTTGAATCTTTTACTACTCAAGAAAAATCAACCGACACTTTTTATTGACAAACCACTTAAGAAAGATGCTAGTCCAAGTATATATTTTTAATTTACAAGTCAATCAATGAATCTTCTTATGTTCTAAGAAGCTAAGGGAAGAGTTTTTAATAAATCCTATACTATAGGTGATCGCACACTGAAAATTTCTGCTCTTTTTGATTTTATAGGATCAAAATGGTGTTTTCTTTTAAAAATTATGAGATAGCACCGAGGGATGCCATTGATTACACCTGCGAGAGTCAAATATAGTAGATTGAAATAAGGCACGAACAAATCGTTTAGGAAAGGCAAACTAATTTATAGAAATATTTTTTAGCAGTCATAGTGTGCTATTCTAGATTCAATCCATTATAAAAGGACTTAGTCTTCTAGCATACTGGACTAAATCCTTGGTCTAAATCATTTGTCTCTTGTTGCAGTCTGAATAACAGCGCTAGACTCATTTGACAGACATCTTTCTCGAGATGATACTCTCTACTGTCTAGTTGTTAACAAGTTCTACTAGCTACCGCCTATTATGGTTTTTTCTGGTTAGAACCGAGTTTTTAGGACTTCTTGAGATACTTGCTTGCTTCTTTGATACTAAGTTCAGCCATTCTTCCCTTGTTTTTTTCGATGAAACTTGCTACCCATTCTGGATTGGCCTTAGAGTAGTCTCTTAGAGCCCAGCCGATGGCTCTATTGATAAAAAATTCTGTCTGGTCCAGATTGTTTAGTAGGATTTTTTCCATCAGTCGGACATTCGTTTTTTCTTTTCTTAACAACTGGTGGTCAATAGCGACTCGTCTCAGCCAGATATTGTCTGATAGGCTCCATTCGAGGATTATTTTCTCCAGTTCTGGCTTGTCATATACCAAACTTCCTACTACTCGATCTAGAATATCTACCGTGTCCCACCAAGACTTGGTCACGACCAGACACTCAAGCTTAGGCAAATTGGTGTCCTTTAGATAAGACTGCATGTTTTTCAAATAATTGGCAGCCACATACTGGTATTCTCTTGGCTCCTTTTTCCAGCAAGTGTCCACAAAATCCCAATCGATGATCTTTGTTTTTTTCTCGCTTGGAAAGTATTTTCTATAGAGCGCATTTCTTTCAGGTGCCGCAATACCTAGAAAGGAAAATTGCTGGCGCATATAGGCTTCCATAGGCCCTGCCTTTTTCGGATCTT
This sequence comes from Streptococcus sp. oral taxon 431, assembly GCF_023115445.1. Lineage (GTDB taxonomy): Bacteria > Bacillota > Bacilli > Lactobacillales > Streptococcaceae > Streptococcus. The sequence goes on from NZ_JALDUI010000004.1 coordinate 5,385, forward strand.
TTGCCGCTTCTAGCTCCACAAGTAAATCTGCTAAACTCATCTAAAAATCCTCCTGCCCTACCAAGTGATGTTGAAAGGCATAAACTGCTGCCTGGGTGCGGTCGCTAACCTGAAGTTTAGCAAGGATGTTTGAAACATGAGTTTTCACCGTCTTGAGTGAGATAAACAATTCATCAGCAATACGTTGATTTTCATAGCCCTTGGCAATCAGTTGAAGGACATCGCGTTCACGCGCAGTCAGCTCTTCATGTAATTCAATATGATTGCGGTTGTATTCTACCTTTTTACTCACCTCTTGTTCAATAGCCAACTCTCCAGCCGCCACCTTACGAACAGCGTGTAACAATTCATCGGCACTTGATGTCTTGAGCATATAACCCCTAGCTCCAGCATTTAAGACTGGCATGATTTTTTCATTGTCTAGATAAGAAGTCACGATCAAGATTTTAGCTTCTGGCCATTCTTTGAGAATAGCTAGTGTCGCATCAATCCCATTGACTTCAGGCATGACAATATCCATGACAATCACATCTGGACGAAGCTCTAAGGCCATGGAAATTCCTTCCGCACCATTGGTTGCTTCTCCTACAACCTCTACATCATCTTGTAATTCAAAATAACTTTTTAAACCCAGACGCACCATTTGGTGGTCATCTACCAATAATAGTTTCATCTTACTTCCTCTTATCTATCCAAATCAAGCAAGGGAATGCGAATATCCACTGCCAAACCTTGCTTGAGAGCTGTTAATAATTGTATAGTCCCAGCCATATCTTCCACTCGTTCTTTGATATTGCGTAAACCATAGCTTAATTCATCAACATCATCTAGCTGAAAACCACGACCATTGTCTGCAACCTTCAACTGTAATTCCGTTTCCGTTTGATAAAGGTAAACATCTAGACATGAAGCTTGTGCATGACGAAGTGTATTACTAATCAATTCTTGGACAATACGGAAGACATGTTCCTCAATCTTTTTAGGCAATTCGTCTACCTGATATTTAAAACTGACTTTGAGTTCACTTTTTTCTTCTAGCTCTTTGAGGAGTAGCTGAATCCCCTCCACCAAGCTTTTTTGTTCCAGTTCAATTGGTCGCAGATGCAAAAGAAGAATGCGCAAGTCTCTTTGGGCTGTCTCTAAAATGGCAGTCACACTTTGGAGTTGTGTTTGCATCTTCTCTCTGTCTAATTTGGAAGCTTGTTGACTAAGTCCCGATAAAATCATATGGGCAGCAAAAATTTCTTGGCTGACCGTATCATGCAAGTCACGCGCGATTCGTTTGCGTTCCTTTTCAATAATCACTTCTTCTTTGACCAAGGCCTGATTGTCTGCTTTTTGAATCGCTTCTGTCAACAAACCGAGCTTACCTGATAGGTTTCTAAAACTTGCGTCTAAGTCAGCATCTCCCAGACTTTCAATCTCTTTGCCAGCTAGCAGACGTTTGAGATTTGCTTGGATTCTTCTTTTTGAAATTTCATCAACCATCGTCCATAATAGGACTAATAAAAATGCTAGGGCAGCACTAAACATTAAAACCAAAAATAGGACTTTTTCTGTCTTTTCTAGATCCTGAAAAAGAGAAGTCCACTCCAAATCTATGACCTTAAAAATGCTTCGAAATAGAAAAGCAACAAAGAGAAATGAGGTGAGTCCAATTAAAATATAGGGTTGCTTTTTCATCCTCGCACCACCTCAACATCTCCAACCATAGTTGTCAAAAGAATCTTAACACTCTTAGGACTCTTGAGATAATCCTTGGTTTCTTGATGAAATTGCTCATTGCGCAAAGCTCGCTTAGGCTGGTCAAAGAAGGTTAAATCTCCATACAAAGAATTGACACTTAGACTGACTTCTACATCCACTGGTACGATAATTCTAGTCGTACCGACCAGTTTTCTCAAGATGATGACATTATCATGATTGCTCAAAATTACATGCTCTAGATGAATGGTATCCTTCCCCATAAGACGAAAAAGATTGATATCATCAAAACGACAAGTCTGGTAACTTGAAAAGTGGTGGAGATTTCCAAACCAGCGATTTTTCTCCCTCTTCACCGTCACTACTTCTTCAAAAATCAGATTGGTGTCTTCTCTTTCCTGGTTCATCATAGGATAAAGCAAGAACAGGCTGTATATCAAGGCCACAAAAATAGCTAGAATGACAAAGGGATTGAGCATGATGATAAAGAAAAATAGGATGCTCACTGCCACTAATATGAGGTTATTTCCCTGTCTTCCGGTATAGTATCGAATCAGCAGTAAAAACAAGAGCAAGATCAGCAGAAAACGGGAAAAATGCTCTGATACCATCATAATCAGAGCTCCTGTCAATAAACAAGCTTCAATAAATAGAAAAATTTGAAATTTTCGCATGTATCCGTCCTCTCTATTTTATTGTATCACAAAACCAAAATGTCACATCAGTCTGAGGAATGATAAAAAGACCGGGACCAAAATCCCGACCTCCTTATAGTTGATCTTTTGCTTCTTTTAATTTTCCATACAGGAGATAGTCAACCTCTTGCAAATCCTCAATTCTTTTACAATTAAGGGCGCACATAATCAAACGTAGGTCTTCCTTCCAGCTTTCAACAATAGAGATAACGACATCTACTGGGTAGTTTTCGACCAACTCTAACATGGTGCGTGATAGCCCAACTGCCTTTGCTCCAAAGACCAAGCATTTGATAATATCTAGTGGATTGCGAACCCCTCCGCTTACCAGAAGCTCCATCTTATCTTTCCAGTCTTGGGCATTTAGAAGGGTTTGCATGGTCGATTGCCCCCAATCATTGAGGTAGTCCCGTTGACCGCTACGACGATTTTCGATATAGGCAAAGCTAGTTCCCCCACGACCAGACAAATCAACCGTACGTATCCCCATCTCATATGCCTTAGCAATGGTTTTCACATCCATGCCAAAGCCGACCTCTTTTAAAACAAGGGGCACAGAGATTTGCTCAGCATAATCTTTCAGATTATTTTGCCACAATCTAAATTGCCGCTCGCCTTCTGGCATGAGCAATTCTTGCATGACATTCACATGAACTTGCAGGAGAAGGGGATTCATCTCTTTGACCGTTTGTAATCCTAGTTCAACAGGTTTGTCCAAGCCAATATTGGTTCCAAGTAGTAGGTCAGGATGATTTGACTTGACGGAGAAAGAGTCATCTGATGGATCCTTAAGTGCCACACTGTAAGAACCCGTCACAAATAAAATTCCACAGGCCTCTGCCACCTGGGCCAATTTTTGATTGATTTCTCTGCCCTTGTCACTACCGCCTGTCATGGCATTTATATAAAAAGGAAAGTCCCATTTGCGCCCTGCAAATTCTGTCGAAAGATCAATCTCATCTATGTCATATAAGGGTAGTGAGGAGTGGATTAACTCCACCTCATCAAAACTATTATAAGAACTTTTTTGTTCAAGGGCATAGCGGATGTGCTCATCCTTCCGATTTGTCGTCATGTCCTATCCTTTCTTGATACAAGAGCTCAATCCCTAGATCAGCCCAGCGTTTTTTCAGTAATGTGGTCGAATCTTGGTCAAAACTGAGGGCTATCCCACAGTCTCCACCACCAGCACCACTACTTTTAGCAACAGCTTTTAAGTTTCTGCTGGCATCTTTTAATTGTCTGAGCGAAGGTGTGTAAATATCTGAACTCAAGCCTTCTAAGAGTTGGCTAGCTTGTTCTAGCAAGTCAATAACGGTTTCTTCTTGACCTACCTCCAAATCCTTCATCAAGTTAGCTACAATTTCTTTCGAAGCCTGCAAGAAGCTAGCGTTCATATTATCCTTAATTTGCTTGACCATGTGACTAGAGACAGCTACTTCTTTGGTCCAACCAACCAGAAAGTCAAATGTCAAGGTCGGTTTAATACTAGAAATAGAAAATCCCCAATCACGTGCTAATACAGTTGGCAAGTCTTCTTTTTCTAGCCATTGTGCCACTTTCTCACGGTCAAACGACTGATAGAGGACTAGGTCTTCTGAAACGATACAGGCAATATCCCCCATGGAACCATTGTCTCCACGTTTGAGAAGGACTGCACTCGCCAGTTTAAACAAGAGGTCTCTTTCAGCTGGTCTTTCATAGAAAGCAAGCATAGCCTTGATAACCAATACAACGACGCTACCACTAGAACCCAGACCAAACTTCTTGCCCTCACGTTCCATTTTCCCGCGAATATCTAAGGAAAATGGCTGCAAGTCAACCCCTTGATCAGTCAGATACTCCTCCACCAAGGCAACTGTTTCTTGAATCAAAGCATAAGAAGAATCCGGTCGCATATCTACACTATATGTAAACATATCTGAGTAGAGTCGATAAGCATCAGATGTTTTAATCTCAGCCGTCATATAGATGGGGATGGCTTTTATTAGTGCCAACTGTCCTGGTTCTAAAATGGCATACTCCCCAGCCCAATAGAGCTTCCCACAAGTCTTAACAATCGTCATCTTGGCTCAAGTCCTTTGTTTTTGATACGATTAAGCGATAGCGTTGACCTAAGAGTTCTGATAGATGTTCCAAGTCTTTTTCTAAACAAAGAACCTTGACATTAGGCCCCGCATCCATGGTGAAGTAACAAGATTCTCCTTGTTCTCTAAGCTGACGAACGAAATCCATAGCCTCATAACTCGCATCTGTCAGATAAGAGAACGGCGGATTTGCAGTTTTTGTCGTAGCATGCATTGCGAGAGCGTTCTTTTCTGTTAATACTCCAACTTTCTTAAAGTCATTTTCCTTGAGATAGACCAGCATATCCTTGTAGTCTTGCTCAGACTGACGAATCCACTCATCAAATGTTGTCGAAGTTTCCACACAGAGTTTCATACCATCCCGACTAGAGATTGGTTTTTTCTGGTCTTCTAAAACCAACATGATCATAGCTAGTTTCAAGTCAGTTTCGACAGGATAGATTTCTCCACTATCCTTGTCCCAAGCTGCTAAGGGGCCATAAAAACTACGAGACGAAGATCCTGATGCAAATTTAGCTTCCAAAGCCAATTCTTTACGATCTAATCCTAATTGGAAATAGGCGTTGCAGGCTTTGACCAGGGCAGATAAGCCACTGGAACTTGAAGAAAGACCTGCCGCTGTTGGCATATTGTTCTTGGTATCGATACGAACAAAACCTGCTCCTTCAGGACGGTAGCGGTCAATGATTTTACTCATCTTTTTATGTTCAGCTTCATTTTGCAACTGACCATTGATGTAGAAAGCATCCGAGCTTGCATCTGCAGGTAAAGGAGAAAGTGTTGTCTCCGTATACATATTTTCTAAGGTTAGAGAGATACTGCTAGTCGCAGGAACCATCTCTTTTTCTGCTTTCTTACCCCAATATTTGATAATGGCAATATTGGCATAGGAACGTACTGTTACAGGCTTTCGATCCATGTCTGAACAGCTCCTTTCTCTTCTAATCTGTCTGCTAGTTCTTGCGCTTGGTTGACATTTGCAACCAAGGCGATGATACAACCTCCTAGACCACCACCACTCATCTTGGCACCTAGGGCTCCATGGTCAAGAGCAGTTTCTACCAAGGCATCTGCCTCAGGGCTACTAACTCCGATTTCTTTTAGATTTCCATGAGCTTTGGTAAGAATCTCTCCCAGCTTCACGGCATCTTTTGTTTGAATAGCTTCTTCTGCTTCTTGGGTCAACTCTCCTAGTGCATGCAAGAAAGGTAAGGCATCCTTGCCCTTGCTCTGCACGACTTGGATAGCTTCACGAGTATGTCCATAAACTCCAGTATCTGCAATGACCAGATAAGCTGATAAATCCATGGCTAATTCTTCAAAACCAACATTCTTAATAAAACGAATAGGTTGGTCACTAAGACAGGTCTTAGCATCCAATCCACTAGGATTCATATGGGCAATCATCTCCGCCCGATTGACCAAAATCTCTAACACATCATGTGGAAGTTCCGCTTGGTAATAATCAAATACCGCTCGAATGGCCGCAATACTTATGGCTGCTGAAGAACCCATCCCACGTTTTTCAGGAATAGCCGAGTCAATTTGACAACGTATGCAAGCATCTTTGATATTTAGATACTCGAGAGAAGCATAAACTGCCATGGACAAGGTATCCTCTTCAAAAAGACGCCATGGTGTCGCTGCTGGAACCACCCTACAAGTCACTTCAACCTCTAAAAGAGGTAAAGAGATTGCTGGGTAGCCATAAACCACCGCATGCTCTCCTATTAAAATAATTTTACTATGTGCCTGACCGACACCAACTTCTTTTGTCATTTAATCCTACTATCAGATGAAAATCATCTGTTTCTAGATAAAATTTTAGAACTTTATTCCTTTCTATTTTATTATATTTTCACAAAAAAAGCGATTGTTTCCTTTCAGTTTCACAAAGCAAGGGATATATTTATGATTTTAATTAAGAAAAACGATTGTCCTTGTTTAAATATTAAAAAAGCAGTTACAAAACTGCAACTGCTTTTCTATTCTTGCATGGTATAACCAACACCACGCACTGTTTTAATGTAGCTCTTTTGACCTTTCACGTCAAGTTTGCTACGTAGATAACGGATATAAACATCCACAATATTGGTTTCGGTCGCACTTTCATACTTCCAAACACTTTCCAGCAACTGCTCACGAGTTAAGACCTTCTTGCTTCCCATAAGGGTTGCTAAAAGGTCATATTCACGACGTGTCAGAGCAATCATCTCCTCGCCACGATAGACGGTATGATGTTCTACATCCATACGCAGATTTCGATAGGATGTAGGAACCTTCATTTGACTACAGTGTTGGTCTATAAAATCCCGACCTCGGAAAATTGCTACAATACGAGCCACCAAATCATCAATAATGACTGGCTTGTAGATGTATGAAACAGCGAAACGCTGGATTGTTTCAAGTTGGTCTTGCAATTCTTCTCGATGGTCCACGACCATGATTACCGAAGCTGGCTTGGTCCGACTCAAGTTATCCGCAAAATCCTGGGCTGTCATATCCCCTAGATGAGCATTCAGTAAAATCAAGTCATAGTCAGTCTGAAGAGCCATGGAGAGGGCTTTTTGTCCCTCTTCTACCTGATCAACTCGGTATTGCTCTTTTTGGAGTTCCAGACTTAAAAAATGAGCTAGATTTCTTTCTTTCTCAAGTAATAAAATCCGTTTCCCCATGGCTGACCTACTTATTTTTCGTCATACCAAGAGTAGTGGAATGTTCCTTCTTTGTCTTTACGTTGGTAAGTGTGGGCACCAAAGTAGTCACGTTGCGCTTGGATCAAATTAGCTGGAAGGTCAGCTGAACGGTAGCTATCATAGTAAGTAATAGCTGCTGAGAAGGTTGGCACTGGTACACCAGCTTGAACAGCAAGAGCTACGATATCACGCACTGCTTGTTGGTACTTAGCTGTTACATCCAAGAAGTACTCATCCAAAAGAAGGTTAGCAAGATCTGCATCACGGTTGTAAGCATCAGTAATCTTTTGCAAGAAACGAGAACGGATGATACATCCATCGCGCCAGATAGATGCGATATCTGCAAATGGCAAGTTCCAGTTATTTTCTTTAGAAGCTACACGCAATTGCGCAAAACCTTGTGCGTATGAGATGATTTTTGAGAAGTAAAGGGCTTGACGGATTTTTTCAATCAATTCAGCCTTATCGCCTTCAAATTTGAAAGCGGCTGGTTTTGGAAGCACCTTGCTTGCATGAACACGTTCTTCTTTGTAAGTTGAGATGTAACGGGCAAATACTGACTCAGTAATGAGTGACAATGGCACACCAAGGTCAAGAGCTGATTGGCTAGTCCATTTACCTGTTCCCTTGTTTCCTGCAGCATCCAGGATGTAGTCTACGATTGGTCCATCTTGACCTTCATCATCTTTACGTCCAAGGATATCAGCAGTGATTTCGATCAAGTAGCTGTCCAATTCACCCTTGTTCCACTCAGTAAAGATTTCAGCCATGTCTTCTGCAGAAAGACCAAGCAAGTGTTGCATAAGATCGTAGCTTTCTGCGATCAATTGCATATCACCGTACTCGATACCATTGTGGACCATTTTTACATAGTGACCAGCTCCATCAGGACCGATGTAAGTTACACATGGTTTACCATCTTCTGGAGCTTTAGCAGAGATTTCTTCAAGAACATCTGCTACCAAGTCATAAGCTTCTTTTTGTCCGCCAGGCATGATAGATGGTCCTTCAAGGGCACCTTTTTCACCACCAGAAACACCTGTACCGATAAAGTTGATACCTGAGTTCGCCAACTCTTCATTACGACGGATGGTATCTTTGTAGAAAGTATTCCCTCCATCGATCAAGATATCACCTTTATCCAAGTGTGGAAGAAGGGCTTGGATGGTCGCATCTGTACCAGGTCCTGCTTGTACCATAAGCATGATACGACGTGGTTTTTCAATTGAGTTTACGAAACTTTCGATATCATAGCTTGGCACGAAGTTTTTATCAGGGTGGCAAGCAATCACATCTTCAGTTTTTTCTTTACTACGGTTATAAATAGCAACTGTATAACCACGAGATTCAATATTAAGGGCAAGGTTACGACCCATTACGGCCATACCAACAACACCAAAGTTAGCTTTTGTCATGTGACACTCCTCTTGTTTAATATGTTTTATTTTATCATGTTTATCTGTGAAAAGAAAGAATTTTGTAACAATTTGACTAGTAGTCTAAATCATCCGCATGTCCAGAACCATTCCCTACAAAGTAACCTGTCTTACAATTTAGGGTAAAGAGATAGGTACCATCTGGTTTATAAAGATTATAGTAGCCATTACCATTAACAATATTCACAGGTTCCAAAATGTATTGGTTGCCTGTAATGTAGCCACGCGCACGCGAAGTCTCAAGAATGCGTTCAAGGACACCATCTGCAAAAGTCCAAGCAGGATCACTACTATCACTTACAGCGGCTTGATTGTACGGTACTCGACTGACACTTCTTTGTAGGTTCACACCATTGCTTGATAGTCCACTATTTAGGATATTACTTGCTGAGGCTGTTTCACCCGCTGAAGTTGATGCATTAGCAGAGCTGCTAGCATTGCTTTCAGTTGCAGAACTTGACTCTGCTTGGCTTGATGAACTTGACTGACTACTGCTTGAGCTTGTAGAACTTGAAAGTTGACTCTTACCGAGACTAATAGCCTTAGCTAGCAGTTTATCAATTTCAGTATTCCCAGTCTTAACTTCGGTAAATTTAGCATCTGCCTTTACTTTAGCATTTGTATTTAGAACACCATCTGTGATAGCTGGTGTTTCAAATTGAGCATTAACATCTTGTACCGCTTTGATTTGTGTTTCAAGACTATCGTATTTTGATTTGGCAAGAGTATGCTCACTAGCTCCCTCAAGTTTATCTAAAAGTTCTTTGAGCTGACTCAGCTGACTAAACTGACTATTTTTTAGGGCAGTTTTATTCTCATCAGTATAAAAAGTATCATAGAGACTGTTAAATTGATTGAGAATTGCTTGATTACTTACCAAACCTGTATCAGATGACTGAGACTGAATTTCTTGAGAAGAACGCGTAATTTGACGATAAACGTAGTAGCTACCCCCAATAATCAAGACAATAATCGCTAAAAGAGCTGACAAGATGACCCACAGTTTTTTGTTTTGTGGCTCATCTTCTGCTTGAGCAGAGCGAGATAAAGATTGATGTTCCTCTTGCAAAGCTTCTTCATCCTCTGCAACAAGGGGCTCAGTTACAGGTTCCACTGGGTTTTTATCCATAACCAAGGTTTCTTCAAGGGGTGGAAGGAGAAATTCTTCCATTGCTACTCCCTCTTCTTCAGCAGCAATCTCTAAGTCAGGGATTTCTTCTACTGGTTCAACCTCTTCATCAATTGTTTCTTTGGCGTCTTGAAGCAAATCATCTAGACTTCGAAGTTCCTCTTTCTTCGCCTGAATGTTTGCAAATTTGTCAGCCTCGATTTCTTCACGGTGTTGTTTAATGTATTTGTCCAAAATAGTATCATCAGGAGTTACTCCTGCCTCGATTTCTTCATTTTTTCGAATAACCTGTCCAACTGTCAGATCCTTAGCTTCTTCAAAATCAAACTGAGGCTCCTGAAAGGTTTTCTCAGGTTCTAACAACTCTTCTTTTTTATCCTTTGGATCCATGGCAACTCCTTTCTAATCTGTCAAATTTCTTTTGACACGTTGACCAAAATATTGATATAAATCAACTTTCAAAGTACCATTGTAGAGTTTTCGTTTTTTGTCCGCCTGACTACCATATTTGCTTTCAAAGGCTTCGTCACTAGTCAGGATAAACTTACTCCACGTCTTGAGAGGCTCAAAAACCTCACCCATTTCAGCATAGAGCTTGGTAACCCCTGCATCATCTGACAAGCGTTCACCATAAGGCGGGTTAGAGATAATCACCCCATTAATCTTATCCGTACGCAAATCCTGTACGCGCATCTGTTTAAAGAGAATATCTCCAGATACTCCTGCTGCCTGGGCATTGGCCTTGGCAATTTCTACCATACGACCATCAATATCACAGCCCATAATATCCAGTTCAATCTCTCGATCTATCTGCTTACTAGCTTCAGTTCTGACTTCTTGAATCAAACGGTCACTGACCCAGTTCCATTCTTCAAAGGCAAAGGAACGACGTAAACCAGGCGCCATCTTGCGCGCAATCATAGCCGCCTCAATACAAAAAGTTCCCGAACCACAAGTTGGATCAATCAAAGGCTTATCAGGGTACCAGTTAGAAAGTTGCAAAATCGCAGCTGCCATATTTTCTTTGATCGGAGCTCCACCTTTTTCAGTACGGTAACCACGTTTAAAGAGACTTGAGCCAGTAGTATCAATCATGACAGTTGCTATGTCTTTAAGGATAGAAACTTCAATCTTGAACTCTGGTCCATTCTCCATGAGAGGAACACCCTCTGGCCGTGCATAATGTTTTTGCAATTTCTTAACAACTGCCTTCTTGGAAATTGCCTGTACACTTGGTTCATTGTGTAATTTTGACTTAACACACTTGGCCTTTGAAATTGGGAAACGGGCACCAAGCGGGAGATAGTTCTCCCAGTCTAAACCAAAAACACCTTGAAAAAGTTCTTCAAATGTTTTTGCTGGGAATGTTCCCACAACGATTTTGATCCTATCCGCAGCTCTTAGCCACAGGTTAGTTTGGATGATTGCTTTCACATCACCTTGAAAACGAACACGTCCATTCTCAACTTGACAATCATAACCAAGATCGCGTACCTCTCGCCCAACTACAGCTTCCAAACCCGCCGCAGCAGTTGCAATTAAATTAAATGTTTGTTTCATTTCAGTCTTTTGTAGACCTTTCTTTATTCACTTTAAAAAATGAGGTTGAGAATATATCTCAGCCCCAACCTATATGCAATTTTCTATAAGCCATGTTTTGTTCCAGAAGTGACTAGGACCACTTCCTTCGATAATCATCTGTCTACCACTAGCAGCTCTAGCTGATAGCAGTCAGAGTACTACGTTCGTTTCCGCGCACTCCATGCCCCGACCAAAATTTGGGTTGCTAGCTTGAGGGGTTTACCGCGTTCCACTCTCTCCGTTTCCAGAGAGACTCCGTCACTGTGGCACTTTCAAGCCTACTCTGACCTATCAAAAGACTTAGCCATTTCAACTGCCGTAACGATTTCTCGTCCCTAGGCTTATGGTTTCGCCTAGCACAAACACTACAGGCATCACAGCCTGTGCTAGCATGGACTTTCCTCATGAAAAGAAATTCTCTTCACGCGATTATCCAAAAATTGCACAACAAAATCATTCTTAGAAATCAGAATTATCCAAGATTTGTTTGCCAAATACTTCTTTTTCAAGACGATTCAAACGTTTCAAAATATCAAAGTTTGTCATAGAAGTCGTACTTCCATGATCTGCTGATTCAGAAGTTGCTGGTGCCACTTGAGGTTTTTTCGCCAATTCTTCTTTGAGCTCCGCGATTTCTGAACGCAATGAATTTACTAATGCTGCATAAGTTTCATAATCCTTGATGACATCATCCAAGAATTCATCAACCTCTGCTTTACTATATCCACGTACTTCTCTTCCAAAATCCTGTTCAAAAATATCTTTTGCTGTAAAAATAATACTTGCCATGTCTCTCTCCATTCTCAGTTGCTAGTATTATTATATAAAAAAAGGCAAACAAAAAGCAAGGTCAAAGGCTCAATTTTCGGAAAAATTTTCAGCTACTTCGTTTAATTCCTCAAATGTTAATCTTTTTGTAATATAGTTGTCTTTCTTTTTCATCAGTTCGTAAAAATACTTCAGTTTTGTTTCATTTTCTTCATCATAAAAAAGATAGGCACCATCTGTATTTTCAAGTAAGAAAAGTTGATAGTCTCGTAATTGACCCTTGTGCTCGTAGTTTGGATAGGCGTACTTAACAAAATCAACTTGTTTAAATTCACTAAGTTTAACCTGATTTCCCTCATTCCAGTTTTCCCCATGAGTCTCAAAATCAAAAATAGTTGCAAGTTGGAAACCAAAGTCATCTTTCATATCTCTGGCCACCTCTAAAACCCAGTGTTCAAATCCCAGAGTTCCCGTAAATACCAACCATTTCAAACCTTCGTCAGCCATTTTTTCCAAATCACTACGAATGGCTTTTTTAATAATTTTTAAACGAATATCTTTATCATTAAACAATCCTAAATCAAAGCTAGAATAGCCTAAAACCAAGGCTGTATGCATTTTTTCACCCTTTCTGTGCACTTTTATGGTATAATAGAGTGATGTTATTGTACCAATAAGGAGAATTATGGTCAACTATCCTCATAAACTTTCATCGAAAAAAAAACAAGAAGTCACCTCACAAACTAAAAATTTCGCAAATCGTGGGATGACCTTTGAAAAGATGATCAATGCTACAAACGATTATTATCTGACACACGGTTTAGCTGTTATCCATAAGAAACCAACTCCTGTTCAGATTGTCCGCGTAGACTATCCGCAGCGTAGTCGGGCTAAGATTGTTGAAGCTTATTTTAGACAGGCATCGACTACCGATTATTCTGGAGTTTATGAAGGGTTTTACATCGATTTCGAAGCTAAGGAAACTAAGCAAAAACATGCCATTCCGATGAAGAACTTCCATCCTCATCAGATTCGGCATATGGAACAAGTCCTTGATCAAAAAGGGATTTGCTTTGTCCTTCTTCATTTTTCTTCTTATCAAGAAACGTATTTATTGCCGGCACTTGACCTCATCCGTTTTTATCATCAGGATATGGGGAAAAAGTCAATGCCGCTTGACTATATCAAAGAATTCGGTTATGTGATTGAGCAGTCTGCTTTCCCACAAATTCCTTACCTTGATACAGTCAAACAACATTTACTAGGTGGTAAAACAATATGAACAAACAAACTATCTTGCGCATCGTTAAATACCTCAGCATTGTTACGATTAGCTTATTTATCGTAGCTTTCCTACTTGGCGGTGGTGTATTTCTTCACTATGCAAACAAGGCTCCTGAACTCTCTGAAAGCAAACTTGTTGCAACTACATCAAGTAAAATTTATGATAGCAAAAATGAACTCATTGCAGATTTAGGTGCTGAACGTCGTGTCAATGCTCAAAGTAGTGATATTCCTACTGATCTTGTCAATGCGATTGTCTCTATCGAGGATCATCGCTTCTTTAACCACAGAGGAATTGATAGCATTCGAATAGCAGGAGCTTTCCTACGTAACCTCAGTAGTAATGGTGGTCTTCAAGGGGGATCAACCTTGACCCAACAGTTGATTAAGCTGACTTATTTCTCAACATCAACAGCTGATCAAACCCTATCCCGTAAAGTTCAAGAGGCTTGGTTGGCTATCCAGCTAGAGCGAACTGCAACTAAGCAAGAAATATTGACCTATTACGTCAATAAGGTCTACATGTCAAATGGTAACTATGGTATGCAGACAGCTGCGGAAAACTATTATGGTAAGGACCTCAAAGACTTGTCCATCCCACAACTTGCACTCTTAGCAGGTATGCCACAGGCTCCAAACCAATACGATCCCTATTCTCATCCTGAAGCAGCCCTTGAAAGACGAAACCTCGTTTTGTCAGAAATGCAAAAACAAGGCTACCTTACAGCCGAGCAATATGAAACAGCAATCAATACCCCAATCACAGATGGACTTCAAAGTCTAAAATCTGTTAATAGCTATCCACCGTACATGGATAACTATCTTAAAGAAGTTATTGACCAAGTAGAGCAAGAGACAGGTTATAATCTATTAACAACAGGTATGGAAGTCTATACAAACGTCGACCAAGAGGTACAAAAACGCCTTTGGGATATTTACAATACAGACGAATACGTTGACTATCCAGATGATGACCTTCAAGCTGCTTCTACTATCGTTGATGTTACAAATGGTAAAGTCATCGCTCAACTTGGTTCTAGACACCAATCAAGTAATGTTTCATTCGGTATCAACCAAGCCGTCGAAACAAACCGTGACTGGGGTTCTACTATGAAACCAATCACAGACTACGCTCCTGCACTTGAGTACGGAATCTTCGACTCTACTGCAGCAACGATTAATGATGCCCCTTATAACTATCCTGGAACAGACATTCCTGTCTATAACTGGGATAAAACCTACTTTGGAAATATCACTCTCCAGTACGCAATTCAACAATCTCGTAACGTACCAGCCGTTAAAACACTTGAAAAAGTTGGATTAGACCATGCTAAGACCTTCTTGAATGGTTTAGGAATTGATTACCCATCAATGGTATACGCAAATGCTATCTCAAGTAATACAGTTGAATCTCATAAACAGTACGGAGCAAGTAGTGAAAAAATGGCTGCTGCCTATGCTGCCTTTGCTAACGGCGGTATCTATCACAAACCAATGTATATCAATAAAGTTGTCTTTAGTGATGGCAGTTCAAAAGAGTTTTCAGACCAAGGTACTCGCGCCATGAAGGAAACAACCGCCTACATGATGACAGAAATGATGAAAACCGTATTAACATACGGAACTGGTCGTGGAGCCTACATGTCATGGCTTCCACAAGCTGGGAAAACTGGTACTTCAAACTATACAGACAATGAAATTGAGAACTACATTAAGAACACTGGGTATGTTGCTCCAGACGAAATGTTCGTAGGATATACTCGTAAGTATTCAATGGCCGTTTGGACTGGTTACTCAAACCGTCTTACTCCAATCGTAGGAGATGGATTTAGAGTCGCTGCAAATATCTACCGCTCAATGATGGGATATCTGTCAGAGGATGATCATCCTGGTGATTGGACAATGCCTGAAGGTTTGTATCGCAACGGCGAATACGTCTTTAAGAACGGTGCTCGTAACAACTGGATTCCACAGTCAACTCAAGCAAGTTCGACAACAGAGAGCTCAAGTTCAAGTACAACTTCAACAACTGAAAGTCCAAGCTCTTCGAATGATAATACGAATGGCGCTACCAATCCAAATGCCTCAGTACCAAACACAACTACAAATAGTCAACAACAAAATCCAGCCCCACAAAATACACAAGGGCAGCAATAAAATATAAAAAACTGAGGATTTATTCTCAGTTTTTTGTATGCAGTTTTTTATGGTGGAATCTTAATTTCTACCAGGTCAAACTTTTTAAAAATATGTAGAGAAACAACTGAACAGGTTAATATCTCAATCGCAACCTTATCCCAAACACAAGTTAAATAGTCGGGAAAACTGTTTAAAATTATAGATAAAAGATATCTTACTTTTATGTAATACTGGAGCGTGACTTAGAATGTCTGTTCTACTACTTCAATGCAGTGCTTGAACTAATAACCAAAATATCAAACTGATGTCTCAGCAATGATATCAAAAGACCAGACTTTTTGTCCGGCCTCTTTTTTCTTATTTGACATGATTTGCAAGATCTTCTTGCGCTTTTTTATTAGATTCTTCTTTTTCTTTCTTCCATTTATCTTGAGCTTTTTGATATTCATCAGCAGTTACTGGTTTATCTTGAAGTTCAAGGTACTTGTACAAGAGGGCTTCACTCATACCCTTGTTACCTGAGTATGCAAATGGAAGGGTGAATGGTACCATCTTAGACAACATTGGACGTCCAGTTTTAGAAGTTGTTGGAATAATCAATGCACTATCTGTCAACCAAGCTTGGGCTGCAGCATATTTATCATAACGTTTTGAAACGTCAGTGTCTTCATTTCCAGCTTCAACAACCATCTTTTCGTAATCTTCCAAACCAACTTGTTTGGCGGCAGCGTTATTTGTACCTGAATCAAATCCTAGGTAAGTCTTAGTATTTTCACCTACTGATGGTTTGATGATATCAAGGTATGTAGATGGGTCGATGTAGTCCGGAGACCAACCAACGTTATCTGAAAGGTCCCAATCTTCCCCAGCAGCTGATTCTGCAAAGTAAGTGACATTGAGAACTTCATCTTTTTGAAGTTGTTGGATATCAATAACGACATTGTCAGTTCCTAATGTTGCTTCAAGCGATTGTTTCAATGATTGAACACGTTGAACTTTTGTAGTATTGGTTTGGTCAACTGGCATATCCAAGTGGATTGGGAATTGAACACCCTCCGCTTGGAGAGCTGTCTTAGCCTTAGCAAACTCTGCTTTTGCTTTTTCAGGATTGTAAAGACCGTCTTGAGCGTCTTCTAGATTAACATCTTTCCACTCATCACCATAGGTCACTAATTTTTCCTTAACTAAGTCACCAAAGTTTTTACCATCTGCTTGAACAAATGTTGGTGGTACGAACAAGTTACGAAGGAGTTTGCTTGCTCCACTTGCTCCATTAACTTGAGAAGCATAAGCTGTTCTATCAAAACCAAAGGCGATGGCTTGACGGAAGTCTTTGTTAAGAAGAGCTTTCTTAGTTGAAGTCTTTTGCTCGTCTGTAGTCTTAGAAGTATATTTGTAAGACTGACGGTCAATATTCGTACCGACTAAGAAAGTTGTAGAATCTTGTGTTGTATAAACGATGTTATCCTTAAACTCTTTTTCAAGTTCAGAGTAGCTTCCACTTGTTGGGAAGAGAAGGGCCATTGAGAAACCACCATCTTTAAAGGTTTCTGCAAGTTTGTTATTGTCTTGACCATCCCAGAATGAAAGTTTTACTTTATCAATATGAACATTGTCCTTATCCCAGTAGTTTGGATTCTTTTCAAATTCTACTGAAGATTTTGCTACCAATGATTTCAACAAGAAAGGACCGTTGTAAAGAATACTGCTTGGATCTGTTGCTTTAGCAAAGTCACTTCCTTTAGAAGTAAGGAATTCTTCATTGACTGGTGCAAGAATTCCCATGGTTGTCTTAGAGTTCCAGAAGCTTTCTGGTTTGTTCAAAGTGTATTGAACTGTTTGATCATCTACAGCCTTGATTCCAACTTCTGAGAAGTCTTTAACTTCACCTTTTACATAAGCATCCAAACCTTTAATAGATTCTTGAACAAGATAAAGGGCTTCTGACTTATTGTCAGCAGCATACTTAAGACCTGTTACAAAGTCTTGCGCTTTAACTGGTGCATACTCTTCGCCTTCAGAAGTGTACCACTTAGCATCTTTACGGATTGTGTAAGTGTAAGTCAACCCGTCTTTAGACACTGACCAATCTTCTGCCAAAGATGGCACGAAGTTACCGTAGCGGTCATTCTCCATCAAACCGTCAACGACATTACTTGTGATATTAGCAACCGCAGCCTTACCAGTTGTCAGATAGTTGAGACTATCTGGATCTGTTTCATAAACATAAGAAAAAGTTTTCTCACCCTTTGCACTAGAGCCTGAACCTGAACAAGCTGCCAAAACACCAGACGCTAACAGAGTCACCCCTGCTAGGGCCATTACTTTTGAAAATTTCATAATAAACTCCTTTTTAACTTTTTATACATTATAATCCCTTTTCAGCCAAGTGTCAATACAATTTTCAGAATTTTTCAAATTGATTTAAAAACATTTTTATGAGAAACTTTTCTAAAAACCAACTGAGAAAAAGTTCTTTTATTGACAGTTCTCAAACAAATCTTTATGATATAATGAAAAGAGAAAATTGAAAGGAAATACCATGTCAAAAGAAGTTATTGTTGAAAGTTTTGAACTCGATCACACCATTGTTAAAGCACCGTATGTCCGTTTAATCGGAGAAGAAACAGGTCCTAAGGGAGATATCATTTCTAACTTTGATATTCGCTTGGTTCAACCAAATGAGGACTCTATCCCTACTGCTGGACTTCATACTATTGAGCACCTCTTGGCTAAGCTAATCCGTACTCGCATCGACGGTATGATCGATTGTTCACCATTTGGTTGTCGTACAGGGTTCCATATGATTATGTGGGGACGTCATACTAGCGCAGAAATCGCTGCTGTCATCAAGGATTCACTCAAAGAAATCGCTGAAACAACAACTTGGGAAGATGTCCCAGGAACAACCATTGAATCTTGTGGTAACTACAAGGATCATAGCCTATTTTCAGCTAAAGAATGGGCAAAATTGATTCTCCAACAAGGAATCTCAGACGATGCCTTTGAACGTCATGTCATCTAATAATAAAAAAGAAACCAGCTTTTGAACTGGTTCCTTTTTTTATTTTCAAAATCTTGATTTAGGCTTTTTCACGAATGACCAAAACACCATCTTCCATGTCAGCTTCTAGGTGTTTAGCATCAAGGTTATCCAAGTGGAAGTCTGTGACTTTGTCACGGATTTGTTGTTCAATCACACGACGGAGTGGACGAACACCCATGACTTCATCGTAACCTTCTTCAGTCATGTATTCTTTAGCAGCTTCGCTCACTACCAAGTCAATGTCTTTCTTAGAAAGCGTCTTGTTAACTTCAACCAACATAAGGTCTACAATCTTAGAAAGATCTTCTTTGCTCAAGTGTGAGAATTCGATGACAGCATTGAAACGGTTAAGGAATTCTGGACGGAAGTAAGGTTTCAAACGATCCATAAGTTCTGGTTTATCAGCATCTTCTGTCAAGTTAGCTTCGTAACCAAAGCCTGCGTTTGAAGTTGCGATAATCACCGTATTCTTGAAGTTGACAGTATTACCTTGACCGTCTGTCAAACGACCATCATCCAAGACTTGAAGGAGAAGGGTGATGACTTGAGGATCCGCCTTTTCAATCTCGTCAAGAAGAACGATTGAGTATGGATTACGACGAACACGTTCAGTCAAGGTATTGTTGTTATCATCGTAACCAACATAACCTGCAGTTGTACCAATCAATTTAGATACGGCTGTACGGTCGCTATATTCTGACATGTCCAAACGGATGATGGCATCTTTAGTACCAAACATATCAAGAGCCAATTGTTTAGCTAACTCAGTCTTACCAACACCAGTAGGACCTACAAAGAGGAAGCTACCGATTGGACGGTTTCCTTCATCAAAACCAGCACGGTTACGACGAATCGCTTTTGCTACTGCTTCAACAGCCTTGTCTTGGCCAATAACTTTGGTTTGCAAACGGTGACCCATATCTTTCAATCGTTCGATATCGGTTGCACCCATTTGTGATACTGGGATTCCAGTCATCCGTTCGACAGACTCAGCTACATCATTTACAGTAGCTGTAACCTTGTGATCTTCTGTATGATTAGCAATTTGCTTTTCAAGCTCTTCGATACGGACTTTTGCATTTAGAGCTGCTTCGTAATCTTCTTTAACGGCAGCTTCTTCTTGTTTAGTTTTTTCCGCTTGAATTTCGTGCTCAACTGCATGTACATCTGTAACTGGGTGTTGTGCTGCCAAGTGAGCAGCTGTCACATCCACAAGGTCAATAGCCTTATCCGGTAAGCTACGTTGTGGAATATATTGAACAGAGTAATCAACGGCAGCTTTCAAGACTTCATCTGGCAAAATAACATTGTGGTGTTGTTGATAAAGATCTCGAATGCCTTGAAGAATCTTGAAGGTATCTTCAGCAGATGGAGCATTGACCTTCACTTCATTGAAACGACGAGCAAGGGCTGCATTTTTCAAGATGGTATTACGGTATTCATCTTGAGTTGTTGCACCGATAACTGTTAATTCCCCACGTGAAAGAGCAGGTTTCAAGATATCAGCAAGACCTTTAGATCCTTGACCATCCCCTGTGCTACCTGCACCCAGGATTTGATGGATTTCGTCGAAGAAGAGAATAATGTTTCCAGCTTCTTTAACTTCTTTTACCAAGTTTTGAATATTTTCTTCAAAGCTACCACGATATTGAGTACCAGCTTCAAGTCCAGAAATATCAATAGAAATAATCTCTTTGTTCTTGATTGCTGCTGGAACATCACCATTCACGATAGCTTGAGCCAAACCTTCAACTACTGCCGTTTTACCAACACCAGCATCCCCGACAAGAACTGGGTTATTCTTTGTACGACGAGAAAGGATTTCAGATGTTTCTTGAATTTCCTTGTTACGTCCAATAACTGGATCTAACTTACCTTCACGGGCTTCAGCAGTTAAGTTACGTCCAAGTTTAGCAAGAATACCGTCTTGTTTCATGGCTTTACCTTGAACATATTGAGCTTGTTCACTTCCTTCGCCTGGAAGTTGACCAGTTTGACGGTAAATAGCGAATTCTTCAGGTGTTACTTCACGGCCGTTAATCAAGTAACGACGGTTTTCTGAACTATATCCACGCATACCACCCATCAATTGGTTAAATAAATCATCCATGTTGTTAAAGTTATTAAAGTTGTTATTCATATTTCATACCTCGTTTGTTTTCAAATTTACTTGTCAAAATAATTTGACTTTCTCTGACCTTTGTTTCAAAAAATTTAGACTAGCTATTTGCTACTCTACGTATAATTTCAGGTTTTTCTTTATCCAATACAGGTTTTTCGATTGGACTTCTAAAAATACTAATGTTAACCATAGGTTGTACCTCTTTTCTAGGTTTTACCCATACTTTGATCTTAAGATAGTATATACAATCATCTTAAAATCAAGGTTTTCTAAGGACTTTCCTTATCCTTATGTTCTTAGTATATCACTTTGGTCAGTTTTAGTCAAGAAGTTTGACCAAGTTTGACTATTATTTTTTTAAAAAATTTATGGTACTGAAGATATAAAATATGAAAATATCTTTTACTTATCTTTTTTTCGAGTAAGAGCTGGTTTTCAAGCTTCACTGATGATAAACAGCAATGATAGCCTAACAATGTTGACCTTAGGAAGTGGATTCCTATGTCTAGAAAATAAATTTCCAACTGTAAATTTATAACGATATTTATTCAAATCAAAAAAGCCAGTCATCAGACTGGCTAGTTTTTAGTATTGCTGAATTTTATAGCAATGCATCATCCATTGAAAGAACTTCGTGGAAGACACGTTGTGTCAATTCAGTTTTTTGTTCTGGAGTGAGGTACTTAGTATTTACACAGTATCCTGAGATACGTACGATTACGTCTTCACCTGACATGATCTTTTCGTAAACATCGTTCAAGTCCATAACGTTCAAGTTAACGTGTTGTCCACCGTTTTCGAAGTAACCATCAAGGATTGTTACCAAGTTATCAACTTGTTCGTCACGAGTTTTACCAAGAGCACGTGGTGATACTTGAGTTGTCAATGAGATACCGTCAGCTGCATAACCAAAGTCAAGGCTAGCAAGTGAGTTCAAGTTTTGCAACCATCCACCTTTAGCTTTGTTAGATGGGTTAGCACCTGGTGAGAAGAATTCAAGTTTAGACAAGTTCACAGAACCATCTTCGTTGAGGTATACACCTTTGTGGACTGGAGAGTTACCAGTTTGTTTAGAGTAAGCAACGTTAGATGTGATTGTCAAAAGTGATACAGTAGCTTCTGCGTCTTTGTAAAGTTTGTGGCTACGTAGACGAGTTGTGTAAGCTTCGATCAACCATTCTGCCAATTCGTTTGAACGTGGGTCATCTTCACCCCAACGTGGGTATTCACCGATTGTTTCGTAATCGTAGATGTAGCCATTTTCATCACGGATTGGTTTAACTGTAGCGTATTTGATAGCTGACAATGTGTCAACAGTGTTAGCGAATCCACAGATACCGAATCCCATGTTTGCACGTTGTTTAGTTGGCAAGAAGGCCATTTGAACAGCTTCGTAGTTGTACTTATCAGTCATGTAGTGGATGATGTTCAAAGCATCTACGTAAGTGTCAGTCAACCAGTCAAGAGATTTTTCAAAGTTAGCTTTAACTGATTCGAATTCAAGGACTTCGTCACGGATTGGTTCGATGTCAAATACTTTGTAGTCTTTATGAACATCGTCGTAACCACCGTTCAAACCAGTAAGAAGAGCTTTAAGAACGTTAACGCGAGCACCGAAGTACTGGATGTTGTGACGTTGTTCTTCGTTTTCTGGGTCAAGTGGAGATACACAACATGAGATACAGCTCATTTCACCATATCCATCTTTAGCCATTGTTGTAACACCTTCGTATTGGATTGAAGAGTGTTTGTGGCTCATGTGCATACAGTAGCGACGGAAGTTGTATGGCAATTTGTCAGTCCAAAGAACTGTCAAGTTTGGTTCTGGAGAGTTACCGATGTTGTCAAGAGTGTTCAAGAAACGGTAGTCCATCTTAGTAACACGGTGACGACCGTCGTTACCCATACCAGCCATTGAAGTTGTGATGAAGGTTGGGTCACCTGAGTACAATTGGTCGTAAGCTTTTGTACGAGCAAATTTAACTGTACGAAGTTTCATAACGAAATCATCAACAAATTCTTGGATTTCTGATTCAGTAAATGTACCACGAGCAAGGTCACGTTCTGCAAAGATGTCCAATACGATTGGCACACGTCCAAGAGATGTAGCCGCACCGTTGATAACACGGCAGACAGCCATGAAGGCAATGTTTACCCATTGGATAGCTTCTTTAACGTTCATCGCTGGTTTACGAACATCAACTCCGTAAAGGTCACCTAAGCGTACAACTTGTTGCAATGCTTGATATTGAAGGTTGATTTCTTCACGAAGACGGATTGTTTCTTCATCGATTTCTTCGATTGCGTTCCAGTCGTTAACTTTTTCTTGCATCAAGTAGTCTGCACCGTAAAGAGCAAGACGTGCATAAACACCGATGATACGTCCACGTGAGTATGCATCTGGAAGACCAGTTACAGTGTGAGCGTGACGAGCACGACGGATGTTTGAAGTGTAAGCACGGAAGATACCATCGTTAACAGTTGTTACGTATTTAGTGAAAATTTCGTGAACAGCTGGATCTGGTTCGTATCCATTTTCTTTCAAAGTAGTTTCAGCCATACGGATACCACCTTTTGGCATGAAGTTCAATTTGAAGAGTTCATCGTTTTGGATACCATAAATCAATTCGTTTTCTTTGTCGATAAATCCAGCAGGAATATCAGCAATAGAAGTTGGACGAGTGTCCATTGGGAAACGAGTTTCTTCGTAGTGTGCTTTAGTTTCTTCTACGATTTTTTTGATGTGAAGTGAACGCTCTGTTGGTCCTGCAAGGAAGCTTTCATCTCCATCATAAGGTGTGTAGTTAGCTTGTACAAAGCGTGATACACTTGCTTTTTCTTTCCAGTCAACACCTTTAAAGCCTTCCCAGGCTTTGTCAAAAATGTCCTGTGCTTCAACAACTGTCTTAACAACCATGTTAATTCCTCTTTTTTCTTTCTAGTAACAGTCATCTGTTACATTCATGTATTCAGTATAACACACAGTAAACGATTTCAACAACTAAAAACTCACTTTTTTAACACTTTCTTTTCTAATACAGTTCAAAATATATCACAAACTGTATTATATTTTTGAAAGAGATTATTTGATTTTCATTTTTTCAGAAAAAGAGTATAATAAAATTAAACAAACTAGCACTGAGAGGTTTCTCCATGTTGATTTTTCCACTAATGAATGATTTATCTCGTAAAATCATCCATATTGACATGGATGCCTTTTTTGCTGCTGTTGAAATTCGAGACAATCCCAAACTTAAAGGGAAGCCAGTTGTGATTGGCAGTGACCCTAGAAAAACTGGTGGTCGCGGTGTTGTTTCTACCTGTAGCTATGAAGCACGAGCATTTGGCATCCACTCAGCCATGAGTTCTAAAGAAGCCTATGAACGTTGTCCTCAAGCAGTTTTCATTTCTGGAAACTACGACAAATATACTGCTGTCGGTCAACAGATTCGAGCTATTTTCAAACGTTATACGGATAATATCGAGCCTATGAGTATCGATGAAGCTTATCTAGACGTGACTGAAAACAAACTCGGCATCAAGTCCGCTGTTAAAATCGCTCGACTAATCCAACAAGATATTTGGCAAGAACTTCATCTGACTGCTTCTGCTGGTGTGTCTTATAATAAATTCTTAGCTAAAATAGCCAGCGATTACCAAAAACCTCGAGGTCTGACAGTTATTCTCCCTGATGAAGCTGAAGATTTTCTCAAACAAATGGATATCGCTAAATTCCACGGTGTAGGTAAGAAAACAGTTGAGAAATTGCATCAAATGGGGGTATTTACAGGTGCTGATCTTTTAAAAATTTCTGAAATTAGTCTCATTGATCGTTTTGGTCGACTCGGTTTTGACTTGTATCGCAAGGCTCGTGGCATTGATAATTCTCCCGTCAAATCCAATCGCATTCGTAAGTCTATTGGAAAAGAAAAAACTTATAGTAAAATTCTCAATCTAGAAGAGGATATCAAAAAAGAGCTAACTCTCCTTTCGGAAAAAGTTGCCCTGAGTCTTCAAAAACATGAAAAATCTGGAAAGATTATTATTTTAAAAATCCGCTATGCTGACTTCTCTACAATGACTAAGCGGAAAAGCTTATCTCAAAAGATCCAAGATGCTGAAACTATTTCACAAATGGCTATCCAACTTTACGAATCTCTGACAGATAAAGATAAAGACGTTCGCTTATTGGGTGTCACTGTGACTGGATTTTAAAACCTTGAAGGAAGCTTCCCTCAAGGCTTTTTCTTATACAAATAATCGAACAAAGCTATAAAGTAGTAATACACTACCTAGGACAATACGGTATTTACCAAACATCGTAAAGTCGTGTTTTTTCACATAGCTAGTTAAGAAACGGATAGCAACCATGCTGACTGCAAAGGCTACTACCATAGCAACTAGAAGTAAGAAGAATTGACCAAAACTCAACACTTCTCCTGCTTTGATAAATTTAAAAATCTTCAAAGCACTAGCTCCAAACATAACTGGAATTCCTAGATAGAAGGTGAACTCAGTTACCACTGAACGACTAGTACCGTTCAACAAACCACCGACGATAGTGGCACCTGAACGGCTAGTTCCTGGTAAAAGAGCCAACACTTGGAAAAGACCGATATAAAGGGCTGTTTTATAAGGTAATTTGTCCAACTCTGTGACTGTTGGCTCAATCGCTTGCGCTTTGTTGCGTTTTTCAAGATAGATAAAGGCCACCCCATAAACAATCAACATAATAGCCACTGACACCATATTATGAAAATGAGTATCAAACCAGTCATCGAACTTAAAGACAAGGAGAAGAGGAAGAGTCGCTACAAAAACTTTGGACCATAACTGCCAAGTTCTACGGATTTCCACTTTATCCTTACCAGGTTTGAAGGGATTAAGCTTGTTAAAGTAGATAACCATAACCGCTAAAATAGCTCCGAGTTGAATAACTACGTTAAACATAGACATGAAGGCTTCACTCTGGTCTTTATACTGGATAAATTCTTCTGCTAAAATCAGGTGACCAGTGCTTGAAATCGGCAACCATTCCGTGATTCCTTCAACAATACCAAAAAAGATAGATTTTAAAATTTCAATAAGATACATAGATAACTCCTTTTTCTATCCTCCATTATATCATACTTTTATAAGCTGTGTTTAGTTTTCTTTAAAAGGCACCGATGCTGCCGCCACCACCGCCGCCAGAAAATCCACCACCAGAACTTCCACTACTAGAAGATACTGAGTAAGTACTTGCCGTATTTGCGACACTGGCATAATGGCTCATTTGCGCTGTTGAATGATAAAACATGCTATGCCAGCCATAGGCTACATAGAGATTGATATCTGGATTTTCAACTTGGATCTGGTGAACCTTCATCAAATGGCTAACCTTGTCAGCATATCCAAACAAAGTTGCATAAACTAATAGACGATTCCAAACAACAATACTTTCTAATTCTACTTGATCCAGTTGTGCAATCTCACGTAACATATTTTCAAAACTGGTCCAGAGATAATAGACTTCCGCACCTGCTTCATTTAGAACACCATCACGATTATCCAGTCGAATCTTCCAATAGTAGAAAGCAGCCAAAACTAAACCTATTAAGCCAAGTATTGGCAAGGGGAGATAAAGATAGCCATGAACGTCCAAACTGTACAAGAACAAACCAAATCCGATGATTAGTGGGAAAATAGTAGAAACACCCATGCTCACTTGCAAGATCTTTTCCACGCTAGTCAAGGGGCGATAATAATCCGGAAGCCCCAAGAAATAGACTCGGTCCTTGACCCCGTCTTGCATCTCTTTCAATGCTCTTTCAAAAGAATATTTAAGTTTACGGCCTTTTGTTTGAATCCGTTTTTCATCAGTAGCTTTCGCTCCACGGTAAAGATTCTCAGAAATCTTATAATCTGCAAACAAATTGGAAACAGCAACTTCTTTTTTACCTGAAAAGGCCAGATTTAGACAGATCCTCTCAAAGCTTGATAAACCATCTTCTTTTACCAGCCTCAAGCCAACTGCGTCTCCTCCTGAAATAATAGAGATATTCCCACGGTCTATCACATCTAACAAGGTAGCTTGAATAAGTTGGTCAAAGGTGAATTTTCCTGCTCCTTTGGTTAGAGGACTCACTTCCTCTAAGGAGGTCGAGTAGACAGCCTCTGATAAAACCATAGGCTCTAATTCCATCGGTGGTTCATAGAGACGATGATTTTTGGCATATTTGACGGAAGGAGTGGTTTTTCTTCTATAGACAAAATAGAAGCAGATACTCAATAACAAGGAGATGGAAAGTATTGAAGGAAACACCCAAGTAACGAGTTGTTTACTCTGATCTTTTTCTCTAACAATCGACTCTTCTATCTTATTAAACTCTTCTAAACGATTCCCTTTTAAGCCCTGATCTGTAGCGCTAGCAAAATCAGTTCGAGGCCAGTAGGCATGCAACTCAACTCCACGCTTAGACGGAAGATTGTCTAAACGAATCGTATAGTCATGACCACTCTGTTCAATCCTTCCCTCTCTATAGAGTTGCCCTGTGTGGAAAAAGAGTTTTTCGGCCCCATTATCTCCCATCACATGAAACTCAAATTTTTCAATAGATTCTGAACTATCTGTTAAGGGTTGCCAATTTAATTCAGCGATATCATCATATAAAAAAAGAAGATTTTTCAATTGCCAGGTAAGTTCCACTTCGACCCTATCCCCTTCCTGACCTGGATTATAGACTTTAACAGTATAACCATTCGTTTCTTCTGTCACTTCGCTAGTAAGATTTTCGATTTTATGACCATTTTTAGATGCCTCAACCTTTGGCTGAGGATCAATATAAAATCCGCTAGGCATCTTGCCAGCACGTCCAAGTCCCACGATTTGGCCCTTAAAGTCCTCCTCAAACTGGTAAACTATCTTCTGCCTAAATTCCGCTGTATTGTCTGCATGAATATACAGTTCTCCTTTATAGGATGGAATGCTATAATCCACGGCAAAAACCAATTTTGGAACAATTATCAGACAAGTAAATATAAATACTATTAACCATCTTTTTTTCATAATATAGCCTCTTTTGACCTTTTTCTCATTATATCATTTTTTTACAAGTAAGGGTTTACTAAGATTGAAAAAGTTCCGCTTTTTCGATACAATAGAGAGAAGCAATTTTAGACTAGAGATAGGAGAAATCATGAAAAAATTATGCTTAACTATCCTTGCTAGCCTGGCCCTTACTTTAGGACTAGTTAGCCAGGTCCAAGCCGATGAATATTTACGCATCGGTATGGAGGCAGCCTACGCACCTTTTAACTGGACTCAAGATGACGACAGTAACGGCGCTGTCAAAATTGATGGAACTAACCAATATGCTAATGGTTACGACGTCCAAATAGCTAAAAAGATTGCTAAGGACCTAGGTAAAGAGCCCTTGGTTGTTAAAACCAAGTGGGAAGGACTTGTTCCAGCCCTTACTTCTGGTAAGATTGATATGATCATTGCAGGTATGAGCCCAACTGCTGAACGCAAACAAGAAATTGCATTTTCAAGCAGCTACTATACTAGCGAACCAGTACTTTTGGTCAAAAAGGATTCTGCCTATGCTAACGCCAAATCATTAGATGACTTTAGCGGAGCAAAAATCACTTCTCAACAAGGTGTTTACCTTTACGACTTGATTTCACAAATCTCAGGCGCTCAGAAGGAAACTGCCATGGGAGATTTTGCTCAAATGCGTCAAGCTCTTGAAGCTGGTGTCATTGATGCCTACGTTTCTGAACGTCCTGAAGCCCTAACTGCCGAATCAGCAAACGCTAAGTTCAAAATGATTCAGCCTGAACCTGGTTTTAAAACTGGAGAAGAGGATACCTCTATCGCTATCGGTCTTCGTAAAGACGACGAACGTATCAGACAAATCAATGCCAGTATTGAAACCATTTCTAAAGATGAACAAGTTGCTCTCATGGATCGTATGATCAAAGAGCAACCAGCAGAATCTACAACGACAGAAGAAAGCAACAGTAATTTCTTTGGTCAAGTTGCTAAAATTCTAACTGAAAACTGGCAACAACTCTTGCGTGGTGCTGGTATTACCCTTCTCATTTCAATTATCGGTACCATCGTTGGTCTCGCTATCGGTCTTGCTATCGGTGTTTTCCGTACTGCACCTCTATCTGAAAACCAATTTATCTTTGGAATCCAAAAACTAATCGGTTGGATTCTCAATATCTATATTGAAATTTTCCGTGGAACACCTATGATTGTACAATCTATGGTTATCTACTATGGAACTGCCCAAGCTTTCGGGATCAACCTAGACCGTACGCTAGCTGCTATCTTTATCGTTTCAATCAACACTGGTGCCTACATGACTGAAATTGTTCGTGGTGGTATTTTGTCTGTTGATAAGGGACAATTTGAAGCGGCAACTGCACTCGGTATGACTCATAACCAGACCATGCGTAAGATTGTTTTGCCTCAAGTTGTTCGAAATATTCTACCAGCAACTGGTAATGAGTTCGTCATCAACATCAAAGATACTTCTGTATTGAACGTTATCTCTGTAGTAGAACTTTACTTCTCAGGAAATACAGTAGCAACACAAACCTACCAGTACTTCCAAACCTTTACCATCATAGCAGTTATCTACTTTGTCCTCACCTTCACAGTAACGCGTATCCTCCGCTTCATCGAAAAACGTATGGATATGGATACCTACACGACAGGTGCTAACCAAATGCAAACGGAGGATTTGAAATAATGAGTCAACCAATCCTTGAAATCAAACACCTCAAAAAATCCTACGGGCAAAACGAGGTCTTAAAAGACATCTCTCTCACTATTCACAAAGGAGAAGTGATTTCTATCATCGGTAGTTCCGGTAGTGGTAAATCAACCTTCCTACGTTCTATCAACCTTCTCGAAACACCAACTGAAGGTGAAATCCTTTATCACGGTGAAAACGTACTTGAAAAAGGGTATAATCTCACTCACTATCGTGAAAAACTAGGCATGGTTTTCCAATCCTTTAACCTCTTTGAAAATCTCAATGTTCTTGAAAATACGATTGTTGCACAGACAACCGTTCTCAAACGTGAACGATCAGAAGCAGAGAAAATTGCTAAAGAAAACCTTGAAAAAGTTGGAATGGGAGAGCGCTACTGGCAAGCTAAACCTAAGCAACTTTCAGGTGGTCAAAAGCAACGTGTCGCCATTGCTCGCGCACTTTCTATGAACCCTGATGCCATTCTCTTTGATGAGCCAACTTCAGCCCTTGACCCTGAAATGGTCGGTGAAGTTCTAAAAATCATGCAAGAACTAGCTCAAGAAGGCTTGACAATGATCGTTGTAACCCACGAAATGGAATTTGCTCGTGATGTATCACACCGTGTCATCTTTATGGACAAAGGTGTTATTGCAGAAGAAGGTAAACCTGAAGATTTATTTACAAATCCTAAAGAGGAACGTACAAGAGAATTTTTACAACGCTATTTAGGATAAGACAAAAGCGGTTGAATAAACCTCTTAAACCAAGAGTTGTTTTCCTATTCAATCCCCAATCAACATTGAGTCAAAGGCTTATGAACATAAAAATCAAGGTCGGAGTTTTTTATCCCGACCTCTTTTTATATACTTTAAAAATCACTTTTATCCCTTCTTCTGTTTACTGAGCAAGTATTACTTGTAGCTACATTCCTAATCTTTTATTTGATTTTCATGAGTGAGATTACTCCTCTCCTGTCAACCTAGTTCATCCTAACAAATAGATGTGTTGATCAGGTCATAGCATGGCTATTTCTCCATTCCATAAATAAAAGCAGACCCTAATTAGAGTCTGCTAGTATCCAAAGATTAATCTTCAAATTTTTCATGATTTTTTTCATAGAAATCAATTAATCCAAGGGCTGTTTCAAAGGAAATATTTTTAACTTTTGCACGTCCTTGAGCTAGAGCAATGATAGACATTTCACGTGCATTCGTTTCTTTAGAAATACGATAACCAGTGATTTTCTTATCACGAACCCAGCTAACAACTGATTCTACTTTTTCAAAGTTAGTCTTAGCCATGTTTTTCTCCTATTTTATTCTTTACGATATTTAATTGTATACGTTTTTAAGGCATTTGTCAATAAAAAAACATATATCCAATCAAATAAGACGTTAAGATTTAGTTTACTTGGCTTTTAAAGCCGATAATATATGGGTTCGTATATCTTCAACTCCGTTAGGATTTGCTGGTAAGAAAATTGTATTATTACCTTGTTTTTCTGCAAAATTATTCAATGTATCTAAATACTGGTTAGTTAACAAGATTGACATGATTTGCTCTTCAGTTAATTCAACATTGGCTCCTTTTAACTCTTTAATAGAATCAGCAAGTCCATCAACAATTGCTTTTCGTTGCTCTGCGATCCCCACACCATGTAGGCGATCCTTTTCTGCCTCTGCTTCGGCCGCTGTTACGATCTTAATTTTATCTGCTTCGGCCAATTCTTGTGCTGCTACTCTCTTACGTTGAGCAGCATTGATTTCATTCATCGATTGCTTGACTTCCGCATCCGGCTCTACTTTGGTAATGAGCGTTTTGACGATAATGTACCCATACGTTGACATTTCTTCCGCTACTTGTTTTTGAACTTCTAATGCAATTTCATCCTTTTTCTCAAACAATTCATCCAAAGTTAACTTAGGAACTGATGAGCGCAATGCGTCTTCAATATAAGATTTGATTTGAGCCTCAGGTCTCATTAGTTTATAGTAAGCATCTGTAACATTTTGTTCATTTACTCGGTACTGTGTCGCAACATTCATCGTCACAAATACGTTATCTTGAGTCTTGGTTTCCACAACGATTTCACTTTGCAAGAGACGCAGTTGTACACGAGCTGCAATTTTATCAATTCCAAATGGTGCTCTTAGGTGAATACCACTATTGCTCAATTTTTGATACTTACCAAATCGTTCAATGATAGCTACTGATTGTTGGCGAACAACATAGATTGAGCTCATTAATATAGCTCCTACAATAAGCATTAGAATAATTAGAACAAGTATAACTTTTAAAACCATGGGAATCTCCCCCTTTCTTCACTTACATTATAGCACTAGTAAATAGGTTAGGCAAATAATATGATAAAAATTTCATAGCATATTAAACAAGCATATTATATAGGGTCTCATTCCCATTTAAGTTAATATAAGACGGGTCGAATTTTTCCATACGGTGAATCAATCCCGCATAATCATGTTTATCAGCCAGCGCAATCCCTATTAGTACTGGACCAGTTCCCTTGCTAGCTCGTTTGATATATTCAAAACGAGTAATATCATCATGAGGTCCTAAGATATCATTTACAAACTCTCGAAGTGCTCCCGGACGTTGTGGGAAATTCACTACAAAATAATGCTTGATACCATCATAAATCAAGGCACGTTCTTCCATCTCTGGCATACGGTTGATGTCATTATTCCCTCCAGAAATGATACAACAAATGGTCTTGCCCTTAATATAATCGGATAATACTTCTAGAGCTGCAACACTAGCGGCACCCGCAGGTTCTGCTACGATACCTTGTTTAGAATAAAGATCAATTAAGGTCTCAGAAATCAAGCCTTCATCTACACCGATAAGAGTTTCTACATGTTTGCGTGTTGCTTCATAGGTTAACTGTCCTACCTTTTGCACAGCAATTCCATCCGCAAATTTATCAATTTCTTTAAGTTTAACCGGTCCTCCAGCTTCAAAGGCAGCCTTCATAGAACGAGCACCTTCAGCCTCTACTCCAATGACCTCAATCTGAGGATTTGTTTCTTTAATATAAGTAGAAACACCTGAAATGAGACCTCCGCCTCCAACAGGTACCAAGACAGTATCAAATTCAATAGATTCTTTACGAGCTTCTTCTAAAATTTCATAGGCTACCGTACCCTGACCAGCTTGAACATAGGGATCATCAAAGGGGTCAATAAAAGTACGATTTTCAGCTACAGTAAAGTCTTGAGCAGCCTTGGCTGAAGCATCAAAAGTATCCCCTACTAATTTGATCGTAACAAAATCTCCTCCAAAGAAACGAACCTGACCAATTTTCTGTTGAGGTGTCGTAATTGGCATAAAGATTGTTGCAGGAATCTTCATCTCATTACACGTGTAGGCAACTCCTTGAGCGTGATTTCCCGCTGAAGCACACACTACACCACGTTCACGTTCCTCTTTTGTCAATTGGGAAATAGCGTAATAAGCCCCACGAATTTTAAATGAACGGACACGTTGAGCATTTTCCTTTTTAAGATAAATTTTCGCTCCGTATTTTTCGGATAAATAATGATCGTAGTCAAGTGGCGTATTGGCTACTACACCACTCAAAACCTTGTGGGCTTTCACCACATCTTTTGCACTTAGCATAATCTCCTCCTAGATGAGTTTTCAAGATAAAAAGCGAGTTAGGTTCCCCCCAACTCGCCTTCTGTTTATATTCTTAAAAATTAGTTGTAGATCTTGAATGCATCATCGTCGTTTTTACCGACAAATGGCATTGCTTTACGCAATTCTGCACCAACTTTTTCAATTTCAAGGTTAGCTGCTTGTTCACGGTAGGCAGTCAATTTTGGACGTCCAGCTTTGTAGTCATTTACAAAGTCGTTAGCGAATTTACCATTTTGGATGTCCGCAAGAACTGCTTTCATGTTTTCTTTGACTTGTTCAGTGATTACACGTGGTCCTGAAACATAGTCACCATATTCAGCAGTGTTTGAAATTGATTGACGCATTTTCTTGAATCCACCTTCGTAAATCAAGTCAACGATCAATTTCATTTCGTGAAGAACTTCAAAGTAAGCCAATTCTGGAGCATAACCTGCTTCTGTCAAGACTTCGAAACCTGCTTCAATAAGGGCAGTCAAACCACCACAAAGTACAGCTTGTTCACCAAACAAATCTTCTTCAGTTTCTTCTTTGTAAGTTGTTTCAAGAAGACCTACACGAGCAGCTCCAACACCTTTACACCAGTCCATAGCAATGTTTTTCGCATTTCCTGTTGCATCTTGGTATACTGCGTAAAGAGCTGGTACACCAAATCCTTCTTCGTAAGTACGACGTACCAAGTGTCCTGGTCCTTTAGGAGCACACATGAAGACATCAACATCTGCAGGAACTTTGATGAATTCGAAGTGGATGTTGAAACCATGTGCAAAACCAACTGCATTTCCAGCTTCCAAGTTTGGTGCAATTTCTGCTTCGTACAATTCTTGTTGGATTTCGTCTGGAGCCAAGATCATGATAACATCAGCCAACTTAGTTGCTTCTGCTACTGTGTATGTATCAAAACCATCTTCTTTTGCTTTGTCAAAAGATTTACCTGGGCGTACACCGATGATCACATCACGACCTGAATCACGCAAGTTTTGAGCGTGAGCATGACCTTGTGAACCATAACCGATAACGGCGATTTTTTTACCGTCAAGTGCTGCTACTTTTACATCTTTTTCGTATTCCATTTGAACTGCCATAGTTTTTTCTCTCTTTTCTATTTTTATTGCCTATTAGGCTAGTTTAACAAATTGAGGTTGGATTTTTAATCGCGGGTAAATCCAGTTGCACCCGTACGAGCGATATTCTTAATACCATATGGTCGAATCACTCGAATTAAGGCTTCACTCTTTTCAGCATTCCCAGTCATCTGAATGGTAATGGAACTTGGAGCTACATCGACTACTGTTGCACGGAAAGGTTGGATAATAGCCAAAATTTCTGCACGTTTTTCAGCAGGCGCTGAAACCTTTATAAGAATTACTTCTCGTTCTAAGTGGGGCTGATCCGTGATATCACGAATGCGAATCACATCAATCTGACGATTAAGTTGTTTGATGATTTGCTCAACTTCATCATGTGAGGCAACATCAATGATAATGGTAATTCGTGATACATTAGGATTTTCCGTTGCGCCAACAGAAATGCTTTCGATATTGACTTGACGTCTCGATAAGACTCCTGTGAAGCGATTGAGAACACCTGAACGGTTTTGAAGTTTGGCTGTTAACATTCTACGCATTAAACTTCACCCCCAACATCTCATGATTACTCTTACCAGCTGGTACCATCGGTAAAACATGTTCTTTACGAGAAATGTCTACTTCAATAAACATTGGTACATCTTCCATGATGACTTCCAAATCCTTCTCAAGAGTTTCAGGATTATCAAACTTATAATTTTTAATCCCGTAGGCTTGAGCCATCAATTGAAAGTCTGGCAAGGTTTCAAATACCGACTCTGAAGTTCGACCATCATAGAAGGCTTCTTGCCACTGGCGGACCATCCC
Source organism: Streptococcus sp. oral taxon 431 (assembly GCF_023115445.1). Taxonomy (GTDB): domain Bacteria; phylum Bacillota; class Bacilli; order Lactobacillales; family Streptococcaceae; genus Streptococcus. The sequence continues at coordinate 40,371 of NZ_JALDUI010000004.1, forward strand.
AAGTGAATGATTATTTAGCATGATGACCTTGATTGGAATCTTATAAATATTTAAGATTGCTAATTCCTGATTGGTCATCTGGAAACCACCATCTCCGACAAAGAGAACAACTTCTTTATCTGGATTGGCAATCTTAGCACCAATAGCTGCAGGGACTCCGAATCCCATAGTTCCTAAACCACCTGACGTAACCAATTGACGCTCGTTTTGGTAAGGATAGTATTGAGCCGTCCACATTTGGTGTTGCCCAACGTCTGTTACAACAATAGCATCACCCTTAGTCAACTCACCGATACGTTCAATAACTGCTTGAGGTTGAACCACACGTTCTTTCTTATCATAAGATCGAACACGGTTCTTATCTTTGGTAACTTTTTCAATCCATTTTTCAGTATTGTTACGAACAATTGGCTCAGCTAGTAACTGTTGCAAAGCTTTTTTCGCATCTCCAACAACCGGAATATCAACTGCGATAATCTTACCAATCTCTGCAGGATCGATATCAATATGCGCTACTTTTGCATTCTTTGCAAAGGTCTTTGGATTTCCAGTCAAACGGTCATCAAAACGACAACCAATAGAAATCATAAAATCAGCCTCAGTCATGGCAATATTAGCTGCAAAGGAACCGTGCATTCCACCCATTCCCAAAAATAGTGGATGGCTAGTTGCGATTGTTCCCTGTCCCAAAAGACTTGTCACAACAGGAATTTGATAACGCTCTGCGAATTCATTTAACTCTGCTGCAGCCTCAGCGTAACTAATACCACCCCCAGCTAGCAAGACTGGCTTTTTAGCCTTAGACAATTGCTTCAAGATTTTCTTGATTTGCATATCATTTGGCTCAAGTGTTGGCTGATAACTTGGTAAATCTATCTCTGGAGAGTAAATAAAGTCTGTTTCAAGCGCAGAAACATCTTTTGGAAGGTCAATGACGACTGGCCCTGGACGACCTGTGGTCGCAATATGTACCGCCTCTGTAATAATTCGTGGAATATCCGCAGTTTCTCGAACCTGATAATTATACTTAGTGATTGGCATGGTGATACCAACGATATCAGCTTCTTGAAAAGCATCTTTCCCAATTCCAGCACGTGCTACTTGGCCAGTAAAGACTAAAAGGGGAACACTATCGCTCATAGCATCTGCGATCCCTGTAATGGCATTTGTAGCTCCTGGTCCGCTTGTGACGACTGCTACACCCAGTTTTCCTGTTGACTTAGCATAACCTTCAGCTTCGTGAAGACAGCCCTGCTCATGGCGACCTAGAATATGGCGGATTCCCTTAAAATTATAAATAGCATCATATAAAGGAAGTACCGCTCCACCAGGATAACCAAAAATCGTATCGATTCCTAAGTCACGAAGTGTTTCCAAAACAAGATCCGATCCCGACTTAGGTGAGTCTAAAATGATTTTCTCCATCGTTCCCCTTTCTCTTCTCTTAAAAATAGCTTGTTACTATGATACCATTTTTTCAAAAATTTTCAAGGGAAAAGAGCAAATTTTCTGAATTTTCTATCTAGATACTTTACAATATCAAATAGATTAGGAAGTTTATACGTATTTTTATTTTTTTAATAGAAAAAAGGTTGAGACAAACTTGTCTTCAACCTTTCATGTTAAATTATTACTAATTAAAGTGAGTTAACGTCAACCTTGATACCAACACCTTGAGTAGTTGTGATTGTCAAGCTTGTTACGTAAGTTCCTTTAGCAGTAGCTGGTTTAGCTTTTTGGATTGTTTCGTTGAATGCTTTGAAGTTTTCAACCAACTTGTCAGCTTCAAATGAAACTTTACCGATGATAGCTTGTACGATACCTGCACGGTCTGCACGGTAAGTGATTTTACCACCTTTAGACTCTTCAACTGCTTTAGCAACATCCATTGTTACAGTACCAGTTTTAGGGTTTGGCATCAAGTTACGTGGTCCAAGGACACGTCCAAGACGTCCAACAAGAGCCATCATATCAGGTGTAGCGATAACTACGTCGAAGTCCAACCAACCGTCGTTGATTTTAGCAACAAGGTCGTCTTCACCAACGAAGTCTGCACCAGCAGCTTTAGCTTCTTCAGCTTTTGCACCACGTGCAAATACAAGAACGCGAGCTGTTTTACCAGTACCGTTTGGCAATACCATTGCTCCACGGATTTGTTGGTCAGCTTTTTTAACGTCGATGTTCAAGTTATAAGCAACTTCTACAGTTGCATCAAATTTTGCGAAGTTAGTTTCTTTTGCAAGAGCTACAGCTTCTTCCACGCTGTATGCTTTTGTGCTGTCGATCTTCTCAAGAGCAGCACGAAGTTGTTTGCTTTTTTTAGCCATTTTCTATTCTCCTTGTAAGTGGTTCAATCGATTTTCATCTCCCACGTCACTTCTCGAAATGATGAAGTCTTGCGGGTTATATAGGGATGTTATTGATTAGTCAACAACAGTGAATCCCATAGAACGAGCAGTACCTTCGATCATACGCATTGCAGACTCAATGTTTGCAGCGTTCAAATCTGGCATCTTAGTTTCTGCAATTTCTTGTACTTGTGCACGAGTAACTGTAGCAACTTTAGTTTTGTTAGGTGTACCTGATCCTTTTTCAACACCTGCAGCTTTTTTCAAAAGAACAGCAGCTGGTGGTGTTTTTGTAACGAAAGTAAATGATTTGTCTTCGTATACTGAGATAACAACTGGAATGATCATACCAGCTTGGTCAGCAGTACGAGCGTTGAACTCTTTTGTGAATCCCATGATGTTGATACCAGCTTGACCAAGAGCAGGTCCAACCGGTGGAGCTGGTGTAGCTTTACCAGCAGGGATTTGCAATTTTACAAGTTTTTCGACTTTTTTAGCCATTTTTAAATCCTCCTTTGTGGTTTTGGCGGTAATTTAGAGATTTTTACCTCCCACAAGTATGCTTTACGCATACCCATCTATTATACACTATTTTTTAAAAAATGCAAGAGAAATTTTTATTTTTGATATTTCTTTCTGTTACAATTTTTTGGTGAAATCAATCTTTAGAATCTTCTATCTCGATGGAGTGAATTCATTCAATCAAAGTCAATACAAAACTCACTCCATTTTCAGTAGTACCACTTTCCACAAATCCAAGAGACTCAAAACATCTTCTAGAAATCCGATTGAAAGTGTAGATTTCTTGAACTTTCAATTGTTTCCAACCCTTTTGCCGAGCTAGATCAATCAAAGTCTTCAATACCTTGCGTCCAAGTCCTTGATGTTGATAAGTTGGATTGCCAATCACAATAGGAAGATTCTCCTGAGATAAGGTTACATCCCCAATTGGAAGCCACTCTCCCTTTTCTCGAAACTCAATCCAGAACAAATCCCCGTGTCTTTCTAAATAGGAATACATGGCATTTAATTTTTCTGAACTATAGGGTATTTTAATACCGTCTACAAGTTCCACCAAATCCACATCTTGATACCAGGCCAAAGCTGCATCATGATGATCTGCTAAAAAATAGGGAACTAGACGCAAGGAATCATCTATCTGAATGATTTTTGTCATCATTTTCTAATCCTAATACTAGCTCCGCTGCTTGATTAAAACCATCACACCAGTTATACCATTTTGCTTCATACTCATCTTGAGGTAAGATATGATCTTTTAAATCCAGAACAGAGTATATCTTTCTTTTCTCACAAGCTTGCGCATAGAGATGATATAGTTCATCACCACCATCTTTATCCCACTCAGCAGAAATCGTATTCTGGCCTATCAATAAAGCCTGATAAGCCCTGTGATGCCCGTCTGTAATCAACAAATAATCTCCAAATGTAAGAACACTGATTGGATTAAGATTGTGCTTTTCTACCGATTGATAAAGCATCTGGATATCTTGTAATTTCTTTTCTGATAAGTATAGTTGACTCGGATGAAGATCTTTTATGTTGACTTCCATTTCTTCCTCCTCAAGAAGGGTTAATGCCTACTTCTGCTTTCCTTTGAAGCGCCATTGAAATCGCAGTTTATCGTAGAAAGGAAACTCCATAAACAAAACTCCTATGCCTACACAAAGGCTGGCAATCACATCTGACGGGTAGTGAACTCCCAGATAAATTCTTGATACCAATACACTGAAGATGTATAAACTTAGCAAGATTTGAACGATTTTTCTCCAGACTGTATTCTTAATCCTTTGGCTCAAAATCACAATCAAAGTTCCAACCATAATCGTTACTGCCAGAGAATGTCCGCTTGGAAAAGAAAAACCTTTTTCTTCTACCAAGTGTAGAATTTCTGGCCGTGGTCTTTGGTAGATATTTTTAAAAGTTACGATTAAGATTCCAGCTAAAGTCAAATTCCCCAGCATGAGATAACTTTCCATCTTCCATTGCTTACGATAAAATATAAAAGCTACAATTAAAACCCAGCTAATAATGACTGGGATATCAATTAAGTGCGTAATTGCCCGAAAAAGAAGCGTTAAGGTCTCAGGTAAATCACCTCTAATGGCAGTCTGAATCGGCTGATCAAAACCGACCAGCATTTCTGGATAAAATTTGACAATATAGCCAATAATCATAAAAAGTAAAAGGGCAAAAGAGCCCTTCATCATAAATGTTTGTTTATCTTTCATAGTATTTTAAAGTTGGTTTCAAAAGGACAAACAACAACCAGAAAGAGATGGCAAAGATAATACCTTCAATCAGATTAAAAGGCAAAACCATAGTCATCAGGTAGTTGCTCAATCCTAAGATTTTCTCAATATCAAAATTAGCAAACTTAGCGTACAAAGGAACAGCATAAACATAGTTTAGAACTAGCATAGCTAGAGTTAAACCAAGCGTACCAGCTAGTGAAGCTAGGACGAAACGCATGGTTGTTCGCTCTTTTTCCCAAATCAAACCAAAAGCAAGTACAAAGACTCCCAAGGCAACAATATTCATCGGTAAACCAATATAGGTACTAACCCCTTGATTGTTCAGAAGGATTTTCAACAAGGACCGAAGGAAAAGCACTCCAAAAGCTGCTGGTAAATCCAAGACTACCAAGCCCACAAGGACCGGTAAAATACTGAACTCAATCCTCAAAAAGGATGCCGCTGGCAAAAGCGGAAAGTCAAAGTACATCAACACAAATGAAAGTGCTGATAGAATTGCAATGGTCGAAAGTCGACGTGTGTTTGTCATAACAGGTTCCTCCAATTTTCTATAAAATCAGAAGAAGTTGGAAAGGATTCCTCTATCTATCCTTTATTTTTATATTCCAAAAGTTCCCCCTCACTCTTTTTTTAGCAAGCGGTTGCAATTTACCTATAAAAAATCAATTAGAATAGACAAAGCCATTCTTTCGTCTTCTCCCATCCAGACTATACTGTCGGTTGTGGAATCTCACCACATCAGCTTGCGCTCGCGGACTTATTTGGCTAAGATATTTTAGATTTATCTAGGCGTCGTAGTCGAAGATAATACTTAAAGTATATCGAGACAAGACAACGACGAGAAAGCTAAAATAGCTAGTCAAATTTACCGCCGGTCGGGAATTTCACCCTGCCCTGAAGACCCCTTTATGATAACAAAAAAAGCTTGCAAGCGCAAGCATTTTATCTAAGTGTTTATTTCAACTTATCTGTTTCGTAAGTGTGAACCAGTTCGAGACCCGCAAAGTTTTGTTGACGAAGTGCTTCATAAACAATCATACAAACTGTATTTGAAACATTGAGACTACGAACATGCTCATCATTCATAGGAATGCGGAGAGCTTTTTCTGGATGCTCACGCATAAATTCCTCAGGCAATCCCTTATCTTCTCTCCCAAAAAGAAAATAATGATCTCCTTCTGTCGTAAAATCTGCATCTGAATAGACTTTTTCTGCAAACTTGGAAATCAAGTAGAGCTGACCATCCATTTTTTCCATAAAATCAGCCAAACTATCATAAAAATGAATCTCAAGCTTGTCCCAATAATCTAGACCTGCTCGCTTCATCTTACGGTCATCGATAGGAAAGCCCATCGGTTTAATAATATGAAGGGGCGCATTCGTTGCTGCGCAGGTACGAGCAATATTACCCGTATTTTGTGGAATTTGGGGTTCAAATAATACAATGTGATTTGCCATGCCTTGTTTCCTCTCACTAGTGCAAAAAAATAGCCACACTGCCCGGAGTCAAGCTCAGCAAACAGCGTGGTTAAGGCATCGTTAACTTACCTCACAACAGGTTTGAAGTAAATCAGCGAAACTACTGTTTTAGTATATCACTTTCAGCTTGATTGTCAATAGAAATGACTTGATTTTTTCAATTTTTTTACAAACATATTTACATTAGCTTAAAATGCTTATGTATTCATTAGAATTACACGAAAATAGCTGATTTATATCTTAAATTTTTAACAAGTAAGATTATCAGTGGGACAATTTTCTACCCTAATAATGAAAAGAGTCGGTTGCCGAGTGCATTTTATTCTAAAAAAGAGTATGATAGATACATATTGAAAAAGTAGGTTATTTAAGTATGAAGATTATTCTTGTCGGAGGGGGGAAAGTTGGTTCTGCCCTTTGTCGTTCACTTGTCGCTGACAATCATGATGTTGTCCTCATTGAACAGAACGAAACGGTTCTTAATTATATGACAAGCCGTTTTGATATTATTGGAATTGCAGGTAATGGGGCTGACTTTGCCATGCTAGAAGCTGCCAATGTTCAAGACTGCGATATTTTCATTGCTATGACTCAATATGACGAGGTCAATATGGTCTCTGCTGTCTTAGCTAAAAAGATGGGGGCTAAAGAAACCATCGTCCGTGTCCGCAATCCTGAGTATTCCAACCCTTACTTTAAAGAAAAAAATATTCTCGGATTTTCTCTTATTGTCAATCCAGAACTCCTTGCAGCTCGTGCTATTGCTAATATCATCGATTTCCCAAATGCTCTTTCTGTTGAGCGTTTTGCAGGTGGTTTGGTTAGTTTGATGGAATTCAAGGTTCGAATTGATAGTAATATTTGTCAGATGTCTATTGCTGATTTCCGTAAAAAGTTTGGTAATGTTATCGTTTGTGCCATTGAGCGCGATCATAAGCTCATGATTCCAAGTGGGGATATGGTCCTCCAAGATAAGGATCGGATCTTTGTTACAGGTAACCGTGTAGACATGATGCTTTTTCATAACTATGTCAAATCTCGTGTCGTTAAAAGTTTACTCATTATTGGAGCTGGAAAAATCGCTTACTACCTTGTTGGTATTTTGAAAGATAGCCGTATTGATACCAAGGTCATTGAGCTTAATCCAGATCGTGCAGCATTTTTCAGTCAAAAATATCCAAAACTCTATATTGTGCAAGGTGATGGAACCGCAAAAGATATCCTCCTAGAAGAAAGCGCCCAACACTACGATGCTGTCGCAACTCTCACTGGCGTTGACGAAGAAAACATTATTACATCTATGTTCTTAGATAGTGTTGGTGTTCAGAAAAACATCACCAAGGTCAATCGAACTAGCCTTTTAGAGATTATCCATGCACCTGAGTTTTCTAGTATTATCACACCAAAAACCATCGCTGTAGATGCTATCATGCACTTTATCCACGGTCGTGCTAATGCCCAATATTCAGACCTTCAAGCTATGCACCACCTTGCAAATGGACAGGTTGAGACACTTCAATTCCTCATCAAGGAAGCCAATAAAATGACTGGCAAACCTTTGTCTCAACTTAAATTCAAAAAAGATTTGTTGATCGCTGCTATTATTCGTAATGGGAAAACCATCTTCCCAACTGGTGAAGATAGCCTTCAAGTCGGTGATAAACTAGTGGTTATCACGCTACTGTCAAATATCACCAAGATTTACGATTTGCTAGAGAGGTAAGCCATGAATAGAAGTATGGTACGCTTTCTTCTTGCTAAGCTACTCTTGATTGAGGCTGGTCTACTCTTAGTTCCAGTTAGCATTGCTATTTATTATCGAGAATCGAGTCAAGTTTTTACAGCTCTTTTCTCTACCATCGGAATCCTTGTTGTTCTAGGTCTTCTGGGAATTATCAGTAAGCCTAAAAAACAGCGAATCTATGCAAAAGAAGGGGTCTTAATTGTTGCTCTCTGTTGGATTCTCTGGTCATTCTTTGGTGCCCTTCCATTTGTCTTTTCAGGACAAATTCCCAATATGATAGACGCCTTCTTTGAGATTAGTTCCGGCTTCACAACAACGGGAGCAACCATCTTAAATGACGTTTCTGTCTTAAGCCGTTCGCTTCTATTTTGGAGAAGTTTCACCCACCTCATCGGAGGGATGGGGGTGCTGGTTTTTGCCCTAGCTATCATGGACAATGCAAAAAACAGTCACTTAGAGGTTATGAAGGCAGAGGTTCCTGGACCAGTATTTGGTAAGGTTGTATCTAAGCTAAAAAATACAGCTCAAATCCTTTATATCCTCTACCTGGCTATGTTTGCCCTTTTTGTGGTTATTTATTACCTTGCTGGGATGCCACTCTACGATAGTTTTGTCATCGCTATGGGTACTGCTGGTACAGGTGGCTTTACTGTTTATAATGATGGAATTGCCCACTATCACAGTTCTCTCATTACCTATCTGACAAGTATCGGAGTTTTGATGTTTGGTGTCAATTTCAACCTCTACTACTATCTCATGCTCCGTCGTATTAAGGAATTCTTTTTTGATGAAGAACTCCGAGCCTATCTCTTGATTGTAGCCATATCAACTGGCTTAATCACGCTTAACACACTCCACCTCTATAGCGGAGTTTCACAAAGCTTTGAGATGGCTTTCTTCCAAGTATCTAACATCATTACCACTACCGGTTTTGGATATGGAGATATCACGAACTGGCCTTTGTTTTCTCAATACATCTTGCTAATGCTGATGGCAATCGGTGGTTCTGCCGGCTCCACTGCAGGTGGTCTCAAGGTTATCCGCGGAGTCATCCTATCTAAAATTGCTAAAAATCAAGTCTTGTCTACCATATCACCTCACCGTGTGTTGACCCTCCAGGTCAATCAAACGGTTATTGATAAGGATACCCAGCACAAGATTCTGAAGTACTTTGTGGTTTATATCATGATTTTACTCAGTTTGATTTTCATCGTCAGTTTAGATACCAATAATTTAATGGTTGTTACGAGTGCTGTTTTCAGTTGTTTTAACAATATCGGTCCTATTTTAGGAACAACTGCAAGTTTCTCAATTTTTAGTCCATTTTCAAAACTTCTGCTATCCTTTGCAATGATTGCAGGACGTCTTGAAATTTATCCAATCATACTGCTCTTTATGAAGCGCACTTGGTCTAAACGTTAGAACACCTATCTCCCCTCTTCAAGGAACCCTTGAAGAGGGATTTTTTAGTTTCAAAAGACAAGACAGCCCTAAAAATCGACAATTGGGAATTTAAGGACTTTTCTCTCCTATCTTTTAGCTATAATAAGAAAAAAATATAGGGGATACTTTATGGAAAAAGTCATGAAATCAATTCGACTACTCTTGTTCTTTGCCTTAATCCAACTGGCACTTTGTAGTTGTATCTTTTGGTCTGGAACGTCTCTGGCCCTTAAACAATCCTGTTTTTATTTTCTACTGGCTTTATTGGGCTTATCTGGGTCTTGTGCCTTTATGCATTATTTATCTAGTCACAACCTGAAAAGAGATAGACTGATTGATAGGAGTCGCTTTATCTTTTTATTTTATAGTATGATGATTGTGGTCAACCTCTGTGGTATTGGACTGGTTCTGTCAGAGAGTATCGTCACTGTTAACTTACTTCAAAAAGAAGCTGTAGAACTCATCCTTCCCTCCTTCTTTTTTCTCTTTGGAGTTGATCTCGTTACCTTTCTCCCCTTGAAAAAATGGAGAAGGTTACAAAAAAATTCCAGTAGCAAGGAAGTGAGATTTGCCGTCATCATCATTTCTATTTTAATCTTCCTACGTAATCCAATCACCATTTTATCGATTGCTTTTTATATTGGCCTTGGTGCTCTATTTCTCAGTTTTTTATTCCCCAAAAATTTGAGACAGGAGGTATCATTCTACGGTCATTTGATTCGGGATATTCTATTTGTCGTCTGTACTTTCCTCTTATGGTAACAAATAGAATCCTCTCAGCAATTGTGTTATAATTAGATAAAAATTTTAGGAGACCTATCAATGAACTTTTTTAAAGATTTTCGTAAACGACTCGCGTGGTTTGGGATTTTGTTAGTATCCATCGTTCTCTCTCAAATCCCGATGCAAACTCTAGCTCTGCTAGCAATAAGTCAGATTGATCCTATATGGTCATCACTTATCGTAGCTCTTATTTCGATTCTTGTGCTTGCTATCTTTTTATACGGAGCCCATAAGAGTAAGTTACTAGTATTTAAGCCTAAACTCTTAACGATTAATGATCTTCCTCGTATTGTTTTGAGTTATTTGACAATCTTTGTTGGAAATCTTGTAGGTGGCATCTGGTTACAACTCATAAAACAAACAACAACTTCTAATCAGCAAGTAATCAACAACCTTATTTCCGAAAGCTCTCTGATTAGCAGTTTCTTCCTCATCGTTTTAATCGCACCTATTTGTGAAGAAATCATCTGTCGCGGGATTATTCCTACCAAACTCTTCCAAGGCTACGAAAAGTTTGGCTATGTCATTGGTTGGTTGATCTTCCTCCTTGCGCACAGACCTTCTAATCTCCCTTCCGTTTTGATTTATGGCTGGATGTCTGCTGTCCTCACTTGGACTGCTTATCGTACCAGACGTTTGGAAATGTCTATCTCGATCCATATGCTACTTAATAGTATCAGTTTCATCTTACTGGCACTCTTTACAATTTTTATGAAAAATTTCGGTATCTAATACCCAACTATTCTTCCCTTAGGCTAGATCAATCTCCTAGTCTAAGGGATTTTTTTATTTCAACAAACTTTCCACCTCAGAAAATCCACTTTTTTCTACTATCTCAAAAATTTTTTTAAAAAATTTTAAAAATATTTTTATGCATAAATTTTATAGAATATAAAAATAAGTTAACTTAACATGTATATTTGTGAATATTCTTATAAAAAAATGTAAGAAATCCTTTAAAATAGCCATTTTAAAGCCTTTTAGGCCTTATCATATCCCTTGTAATGCATATTAAATTGTGATACTATTAGCTTGTAAGCGATACCAATATCATTTGGTACACACGAGAAAAAAAGGAGGATACACATGTCTTCACATCCAATTCATGTTTTCTCAGAAATTGGGAAACTGAAAAAAGTTATGTTGCACCGTCCGGGTCAAGAATTAGAAAACTTGATGCCTGATCACCTTGAGAGGTTGCTCTTTGATGACATCCCATTTTTAGCAGATGCCCAAAGTGAACACGACGCCTTTGCTCAAGCACTCCGTGACGAAGGAATCGAAGTGCTCTATCTTGAACAATTGGCTGCTGAATCATTAACTTCTCCAGAAATACGCGACCAGTTCATCGAAGAATATCTCAACGAAGCAAATATTCGTGGTCGACAAACTAAAAATGCCATCCGAAAACTGCTTCATGATATTGACGACAATCTTGAACTGATCAAGAAAACAATGGCAGGTGTTCAAAAAGTTGAATTGCCTGACATCCCTGAAGAAGGCAAAGGATTAACTGACTTGGTTGAATCTGACTATCCATTTGCCATCGATCCAATGCCAAACCTTTACTTCACCCGCGACCCATTTGCGACTATCGGGAATGCAGTATCACTTAATCACATGTACGCCGATACACGCAATCGCGAAACACTTTATGGTAAGTACATCTTCAAGCATCACCCAATTTATGGTGGTAAAGTAGAGCTCATCTATAACCGTGAAGAAACTACTCGGATTGAAGGTGGAGATGAACTTGTTCTTTCAAAAGATGTCCTAGCAGTTGGGATCTCTCAACGGACTGATGCCGCTTCTATCGAAAAACTTTTGGTTAATATCTTCAAAAAGAAGGTTGGCTTCAAGAAAGTTTTGGCTTTTGAATTTTCAAACAGCCGTAAGTTCATGCACTTGGATACTGTCTTCACCATGGTAGACTATGACAAATTTACAATCCACCCAGAAATCCAAGGCAATCTTCGCGTCTATTCCGTCACTTACGAAAATGAAGAACTCAAGATTGTTGAAGAAAAAGGAGATTTGGCAGAGCTCCTTGCTCAAAACCTTGGTTTAGAAAAAGTTACACTCATTCCTTGTGGTGATGGGAATATCGTTGCAGCTGCTCGTGAACAATGGAATGATGGCTCTAACACACTCGCTATCGCACCAGGTGTCGTAGTCGTTTATGAACGCAACACTGTGACCAATAAGAAACTTGAAGAACATGGACTTCGTCTCATTAAGATTCGCGGCAGGGAGTTGGTACGCGGTCGTGGTGGACCTCGTTGTATGTCAATGCCGTTTGAACGCGAAGACATTTAAATTCTTCCTATTTCTGCCTAGCATCTGCTAGCAGAATCATGCTTGTTAGAAAAGGATATATAGAATGATACATTCAGTATTTCAAGGAAGAAGTTTTCTAGCTGAAAAAGATTTTACCCGTGCAGAGCTCGAATATTTGATTGGACTTTCAGCTCACTTGAAGGATCTTAAAAAACGAAACATCGAACACCGCTATCTAGCTGGTAAAAATATTGCTCTTTTATTCGAAAAAACTTCTACCCGTACACGCGCAGCATTCACAACTGCTGCAATCGATCTTGGTGCACATCCAGAATACCTAGGGGCCAACGATATTCAACTAGGTAAAAAAGAAACTACGGAAGATACCGCAAAAGTTTTGGGACGGATGTTTGATGGTATTGAATTCCGTGGTTTTAGTCAAGATATGGTTGAAGAATTAGCTGAATTCTCTGGCGTTCCTGTTTGGAATGGCTTGACGGATAAATGGCACCCAACTCAAATGCTTGCAGACTACTTGACAGTACTAGAAAATTTCGGACATCTTGAAGGTTTGACATTGGTTTACTGTGGTGACGGTCGTAACAATGTTGCCAATAGCCTTCTAGTAACAGGAGCGATCCTTGGTGTGAACGTTCATGTCTTTTCACCAAAAGAACTCTTCCCAGATCAAGCAGTTGTTGCACTGGCTGAGGGATATGCCAAAGAAAGTGGGGCTCACATCCTCATCACAGAAGATGCTGATCAAGCTGTAAAAGGGGCTGATGTCCTTTACACTGATGTTTGGGTATCTATGGGCGAAGAAGATAAGTTTGCAGAACGCGTCGCTTTGCTAAAACCTTACCAAGTCAATATGGATCTTGTTAAAAAAGCAGGCAATGAAAACTTAATCTTCCTCCACTGCTTACCAGCCTTTCATGATACGAACACAATCTACGGCAGACAAGTAGCTGAGAAATTTGGCGTAAAAGAAATGGAAGTAACTGATGAGGTCTTCCATAGCAAATATGCTCGTCAGTTTGATCAAGCAGAAAATCGTATGCACACCATCAAAGCCGTTATGGCTGCTACACTAGGAAATCTCTACATTCCTAAAGTGTGATACCGACTATAAGAAACAGCTTAGGGGCTGAGACTAATGTTTTAGTCCGGTCCCTTTTTGTAATAGTTCCGAGCTCTGAGTTGGAATTCACCAATAGTCACCATTCAAGCAAAAACCTCATAACAAGTAACTGTCTTCCAGTTATTCGCATTTCGAAATTCCAACTCAACTCGCCCCTACAAACTCTTTCTTCTCAATTTCCAAATCCAAGCTTTTAGCCAAAATTGGCTTTTGTTCATCCAAAAGAAAGGAGCGCTCATGTCTCATCGTAAAATCGTTGTCGCTCTTGGAGGAAATGCCATTCTTTCCACAGATCCATCTGCTCAAGCTCAAGAAGCCGCTCTGGCAGAAACAGCACGCCATCTGGTGAAACTCATCCAAAATGGTGATGAATTGATTATCACCCATGGCAATGGACCGCAAGTTGGTAACCTTCTCCTCCAACACCTAGCAGCGAATTCCGAAAAAAATCCTGCCTTTCCTCTCGATTCACTTGTTGCTATGACTGAGGGTAGCATCGGTTTTTGGCTCCAGAATGCTCTGGAAAATGCTTTACAGGATATTCATCTTGATAAAACTGTCGTTTCTGTTGTCACACAAGTTGTCGTGGACAAGAATGATCCTGCCTTTCTCAATCCAAGTAAACCCATTGGTCCATTCTACTCAGAAGAAGAGGCTAAAGCAGAAAGCGAAAAAACTGGAGCCAACTTTAAAGAAGATGCAGGACGTGGCTGGCGTAAGGTAGTGGCTTCTCCAAAACCTGTTTATATCAAAGAAATCGATAGTATACGCGCACTCTTAGATAAGGGACAAATTGTCATCGCAGCAGGCGGTGGAGGTATTCCTGTAACCAAAAACGAAAACGGTTACTTCTCAGGGGTAGAAGCTGTCATCGATAAGGATTTTGCATCGCAATGCTTGGCAGAGCTAGTCGAAGCAGATCTCTTCATCATTTTAACCGGCGTAGATTATGCTTATGTCAACTATAACAAACCAAATCAAGAAAAGTTGGAGCGAGTAACTGTTAACCGACTTCAAGAATACATCCAAGAGGGGCAATTTGCTCCTGGTAGTATGCTACCAAAAATCCAAGCTGCCATTGATTTTGTAACCAATCGTCCAGCAGGAAAAGCCGTCATCACTTCCCTCAGCAATTTGGGAGCCTTGATTGAATCTGATAGCGGGACAATCATCGTGAAAGAATAATAGTTTAGTCATACCTTTCAAGAAAGTTTAGTCAGCACTCTTGCCACATCATTCGTTTTTATACTGTGTGACATAGTTTAGGAGGAAAAACAAATGAGTGAAAATAAAAAAAGGTTTCAAATGCCCTCATCATACACTGTTTTGATCATCATCATTGCCATTATGGCATTTTTGACCTGGGTCATTCCTGCAGGTAAGTATGATACCAATGAAGCAGGTAACCTCATCGCAGGTACCTATCAAACTGTTGACTCAAATCCTCAAGGGATTTACGATATCCTCATGGCACCAATTCGTGCCATGCTCGGTCACGAACCAACTAGCGCAGCCATCGATGTTGCCTTCTTTATCCTTATGGTCGGAGGTTTCCTTGGTGTTGTAAACGCTACTGGTACACTCGATGTAGGGATTGCCTCCATCGTAAAAAAATACAAGGGCCGCGAAAAAATGTTGATTCTCATCCTCATGCCCCTCTTCGCACTTGGAGGAACTACCTATGGTATGGGGGAAGAAACCATGGCTTTCTACCCCCTTCTTATTCCTGTAATGATGGCAGTTGGTTTTGACAGTATCACTGCCGTAGCCATCATCTTACTAGGTTCTCAAGTTGGTTGTTTGGCATCTACATTGAATCCATTTGCTACTGTTATTGCTTCTGATACTGCGGGAATCTCTTCTATGGATGGGGTTATTCTCCGTGTTATCTTCTGGTTTGTAATGACAGGTATCAGCACTTACTTTGTCTATCGTTATGCAGAAAAGATTCAAAAAGATCCTACTAAATCACTCGTTTACGCTCAACGCGAAGAAGATATTAAACACTTTAATGTTTCAGAAAACGATGATGCACCATCTACTTTGAGCAAGAAACAAAAACATGTCCTCGCTTTATTTGTATTAACCTTTATCATTATGATTGCAAGTTTCATCCCTTGGGTTGATTTGCATGTTACTGTATTTGAAGACTTCAAGAATTGGTTAATCGGACTTCCTGTAATTGGAGGAGTTATCGGTTCATCTGCTCTACCATTTGGTAGCTGGTATTTCCCTGAAGGCGCTATGCTCTTTGCCGTTATGGGGATTTTGATCGGTGTTGTCTATGGTCTCAAAGAAAGCAAGATTGTCTCAACCTTCCTAACTGGTGCTGCAGATTTGCTTTCAGTAGCCTTGATTTGTGCGGTTGCTCGTGGTATCCAAGTTATCATGAACGATGGTATGATTACTGCAACCATCCTACACTGGGGTGAAGTTGGCCTTCAAGGTCTTTCTCCTCAAATCTTCATCGTATTGACCTATATCTTCTACCTACCTATGTCCTTCCTCATTCCTTCTTCATCTGGTCTTGCCAGTGCAACTATGGGTATCATGGCTCCTCTTGGAGAGTTCGTCAATGTTAAAGCAAGCCTGATCGTCACTGCCTACCAATCTGCTTCTGGTGTCCTTAACCTTGTGACTCCTACTTCAGGTATTGTCATGGGAGCTCTTGCTCTTGGTCGTGTCAGCCTTGGAACTTGGTGGAAATTTGTCGGAAAACTTGTCATCGTCATTGTCGTTGCAAGTATTCTACTTCTTATCTTAGGTACCTTTGTGCCATTCTTATAGTCAAAAGGGGAAATACGGATGAAATCCTATATTACAGAATCAATCAAAGAGGATTTTCTTCAAAGTTTGAAAACAATCATCTCTTATCCTTCTGTTCTCAATGAAGGTGAAAATGGCACTCCCTTTGGTCAAGCAATTCAAGATATCCTGAAAAAAACGCTGGACTTGTGTCAAGAACTTGGTTTTAAAACCTACCTTGATCCTCAAGGATATTATGGGTATGCAGAAGTTGGTGAGGGGGATCTCCTTGCCATCCTCTGCCACCTAGATGTAGTTCCTGCAGGCGATTTGACAGACTGGGAAACTCCTCCATTTGTAGCTAGTATCAGAGATGGGAGGGTTTATGGTCGGGGTTCTCAGGATGATAAAGGACCTTCTCTTGCAGCCCTTTACGCAGTCAAAAGCCTGCTTGACCAAGGAATTCAATTCAAAAAACAGGTTCGGTTCATATTTGGCACTGATGAAGAAACACTTTGGCGTTGTATGGCAAGATATAATGCCATTGAAGAGCAAGCCAGCATGGGATTTGCTCCTGACTCATCATTCCCATTAACCTATGCAGAAAAAGGACTCCTTCAAGTCAAACTTCATGGACCTGGATCAGAACAACTCGCCTTAGATGTAGGTGGAGCTTTCAATGTCGTTCCTGATAAGGCAACCTATCAAGGACCACTTATGGATCAGATCCAGGCAGGCCTAATAGCTGCTGGCTACGATTATCAACAAAATGACCAGAACCTTACTGTTCTAGGAGTATCTAAGCATGCCAAGGATGCTAGCCAAGGGACTAATGCAGTCATTCGACTAGCCACCGTCCTTGATTCTATTCAATCCCATCCTGCACTTACATTTCTTGCCAAAGAAGTTGGTCAGGATGGTCAAGGAAAAGGAATCTTTGGTGATATCAGCGACCAGCCTTCTGGACATTTATCCTTTAATGTGGCCGCCTTGACCATTACTCCCGAAAGTTCTGAGATTCGAATCGATATCCGAATCCCAGTCCTTGCAGACAAGGATGCCCTTGTTCATCAGCTGAAAGAGCGCGCAAAAGCTTACCAACTTAGCTACCAAGAATTTGACTACCTAGCGCCACTTTACGTAGCAAGAGATAGTATGCTCGTCACTACTCTCATGCAGGTTTATGAAGAAAAAACTGGTGACAAGAGTCCCGCTCTATCGTCTGGTGGTGCAACCTTTGCACGTACGATGCCAAACTGTGTCGCTTTTGGCGCCCTCTTCCCAGGAAGAGAGCAAACAGAACACCAAGCAAATGAATATGCTATCTTAGATGATCTCTATCATGCTATGGATATCTATGCTGAAGCTGTTTACCGATTAGCGACCTAAAAGACCTCCTAAACTCCGTCCCACATTGGGGCGGAGTTTTAGGAAAATTCTAAATAGCAAGCTACAACAAAAGCCAAGGAAGGGATTTTCTTGGCTTTTTGCAATAGTTTTAAGGTAAGTTCACAACTCAGATACTCTTTTTCACTACGACACGGAGTTTTTCAAATCGATTCTATTTGGCAAACGAAGTTAGTAAGATAGTGAGGCAACTCTATTAGGTCTTTCCTTAATCTTCTTAGATTGTTACACAACCACATAAATTTACTGAACTACGACACGAAGAGGCAGAAACGCTGATAAGTTAACGATCGTTAGGCAGACCATTTTTGAATTGTTATGACGAAAAAGCCCACGAATCGAAACTATTCGTGGACTTTGCCTAGTGAAGCGTTTAGGTGAACTGCCATAACGGTTACCGTTTATTAAATTACGACACGAAGTTTGGCAAATCGATTATATTTGCCAAACGAAGTTAGTAAGACAGTTAGCTAGTTCGCTTCCTTTCTGTTACGACGTAAAGTTTTACGAATCGATTATATTCGTAAAACTTTACTAGTGGAGCGCCTAGCCAAGTTCCATAGAAACTTGGCGTTAGTTACTTAGATTGTTACACAATCAAGTAACTTTGGCGATCTACATCTTTTCTTCTAACTCCACGTCTGGATACTTGTCCGCAAACCAGCGGAGGGCAAAGTCATTCTCAAAGAGGAAGACTGGCTGGTCAAAACGGTCTTTAGCCAAGATATTGCGACTTGATGACATCCGTTCATCTAAGTCCTCAGGCTTGATCCAACGAACAGTCTTTTTACCCATTGGACTCATGACTACTTCCGCATTGTACTCACCTTCCATACGGTGCTTAAAGACTTCAAACTGGAGTTGCCCCACAGCCCCTAGCATGTACTCACCTGTTTGGTAATTCTTATAAAGCTGAACGGCTCCTTCTTGCACCAATTGCTCAATCCCCTTGTGGAAGGATTTCTGCTTCATGACATTCTTAGCAGAAACTTTCATAAAAATCTCAGGGGTAAAGGTTGGTAGCGGTTCAAACTCAAACTTATTTTTTCCAACTGTCAAGGTATCCCCAACCTGATAAGTACCTGTATCGTAAACTCCGATTATATCTCCTGCCACGGCATTGGTCACATTCTCACGACTTTCCGCCATAAACTGAGTGACATTCGAAAGTTTAGCACCCTTACCAGTACGAGGCAGATTGACACTCATCCCACGCTCAAATTCACCTGATACGATACGGACAAAGGCGATACGGTCACGGTGACGAGGGTCCATGTTGGCTTGGATTTTAAAGACAAATCCTGAAAAATCCTTGTCGTAAGGATCCACAATTTCACCGTCTGTTTTCTTGTGTCCATGTGGTTCTGGAGCAAACTTAAGGAAGGTTTCAAGGAAGGTCTGCACACCAAAGTTTGTCAAAGCTGAACCAAAGAAGACTGGTGTCAATTCTCCAGCCAGAATAGCTTCCTCTGAAAACTCATTTCCAGCTTCATTCAAAAGCTCAATATCATCCTTGACTTGCTCGTAGAAAGGATTGCTGCCAAAAAGCTCGTCCCCATCTTCTAGACTAGCGAAACGTTCATCCCCCTTGTAGAGTTCCAAGCGTTGGTTATAAAGGTCATACAAACCTTCAAAAGCTTTCCCCATCCCGATTGGCCAGTTCATAGGATAGCTCGCAATGCCTAGAACTTCTTCTAATTCTTGCAAGAGATCCAAAGGCTCACGACCGTCACGGTCCAGCTTGTTCATAAAGGTAAAGACGGGAATGCCACGATGTTTCACAACCTCAAACAATTTCTTGGTTTGGGCCTCGATACCTTTTGCAGAGTCCACGACCATGACCGCAGCATCCACCGCCATCAAAGTCCGATAAGTATCTTCTGAAAAGTCCTCGTGCCCTGGGGTGTCTAGGATATTGACACGCTTACCATCGTAGTCAAATTGCATCACAGATGAAGTAACCGAAATCCCACGTTGCTTCTCGATATCCATCCAGTCAGACTTGGCAAAAGTCCCTGTTTTCTTTCCTTTTACGGTACCAGCCTCACGAATCTCGCCTCCAAAGTAGAGCAACTGCTCAGTAATGGTTGTTTTCCCCGCGTCAGGGTGGGAGATGATAGCAAAGGTACGACGTTTCTTAATTTCTTCTTGAATATTCATAAGTTCTCTTTCTCTGATTCTCTATTTTTCTTGTTTCAATAGCTAAGAATGATTTCTACATTGGATTTTACCATTCCTTTCAACACTCCATTATATCGGATTTTAGCATTTTTTTCAATTTCTATTTCTTTTCACTTATCCCTCCCTTATTTATAGGAAAATATGGTAAAATAGAACAGATAAATAATCATCATTTCACGAAAGGATGCAAGATGAAAATTACGCAAGAAGAGGTAACACACGTTGCCAATCTTTCAAAATTAAAATTCTCAGAAGAAGAAACTGCTGCCTTTGCGACAACCTTGTCTAAGATTGTTGATATGGTCGAATTGCTGGGCGAAGTTGACACTACTGGTGTTGAACCAACGACTACCATGGCAGATCGCAAGACCGTTCTTCGCCCAGACGTAGCCGAAGAAGGAACTGACCGTGATCGCTTATTTAAAAATGTACCTAAAAAAGACAATTACTATATCAAGGTACCAGCTATCCTGGACGATGGAGGAGATGCCTAATGACTTTTAACAATAAAACGATTGAAGAGTTGCATAATCTCCTTGTATCTAAGGAAATTTCTGCAACCGAACTAACGCAAGCAACGCTTGAAGATATCAAGGCACGTGAAGAAGCTATCAATGCCTTTGTCACTATCGCTGAAGATCAAGCTCTTTCTCAAGCTAAAGCTATTGACGAAACTGGAATTGACGCTGACAATGTCCTTTCAGGAATTCCGCTCGCAGTCAAAGATAATATCTCTACAGACGGTATCCTCACAACTGCAGCCTCAAAAATGCTTTATAACTACGAGCCAATCTTTGATGCGACAGCTGTTGCCAATGCAAAATCTAAGGGCATGATCGTTGTTGGGAAAACCAACATGGACGAGTTTGCCATGGGTGGTTCAGGTGAGACTTCCCACTACGGTGCCACTAAAAATGCTTGGGACCATAGCAAGGTTCCTGGTGGTTCATCAAGTGGTTCTGCTGCAGCTGTAGCCTCAGGCCAAGTTCGCTTATCACTGGGTTCTGATACTGGTGGTTCTATCCGCCAGCCTGCTACCTTCAACGGGATTGTTGGTCTCAAACCAACCTACGGAACAGTTTCTCGTTTCGGTCTCATTGCCTTCGGTAGCTCATTAGATCAAATCGGACCTTTCGCACCAACTGTTAAGGAAAACGCCCTCTTGCTCAACGCTATTGCTAGCGAAGATGCCAAAGACTCTACTTCTGCTCCTATCCGCATTGCCGACTTTACTTCAAAAATCGGGCAAGACATCAAGGGCATGAAAATTGCTTTGCCTAAGGAATATCTTGGTGAAGGGATTGACCCAGAGGTTAAGGAAACCATTCTGAATGCGGCCAAACACTTTGAAAAACTCGGTGCTATCGTCGAAGAAGTCAGCCTTCCTCACTCTAAATACGGTGTTGCCGTTTACTACATCATCGCTTCATCTGAAGCTTCATCAAACTTGCAACGTTTTGACGGTATCCGTTATGGCTATCGTGCAGAGGATGCGACTAATCTTGATGAAATCTATGTAAACAGCCGTAGCCAAGGTTTCGGTGAAGAGGTGAAACGTCGTATCATGCTTGGAACTTTCAGCCTTTCATCAGGTTATTACGACGCCTATTACAAGAAGGCTGGTCAAGTTCGTACCCTCATCATCCAAGATTTTGAAAAAGTCTTTGCGGATTATGACTTGATTTTGGGACCAACTGCTCCTAGCGTTGCCTACGACTTGGATTCGCTCAACCATGATCCAGTTGCTATGTACTTGGCTGACCTCTTGACAATTCCTGTCAACTTAGCTGGTCTACCAGGGATTTCTATTCCTGCTGGATTTGTTCAAGGTCTACCAGTAGGACTCCAATTGATCGGTCCTAAATACTCTGAAGAAACTATCTACCAAGCTGCTGCTGCTTTTGAGGCAACAACAGACTACCACAAACAACAACCTGTGATTTTTGGAGGTGATAACTAATGAACTTTGAAACAGTCATTGGACTTGAAGTCCACGTAGAGCTCAACACCAATTCAAAAATCTTCTCACCTACTTCTGCCCACTTTGGAAATGACCAAAATGCCAACACTAACGTGATTGACTGGTCCTTCCCAGGAGTTCTGCCAGTTCTCAATAAGGGTGTTGTCGATGCTGGTATCAAGGCTGCACTCGCTCTTAACATGGACATCCATAAGAAGATGCACTTTGACCGCAAGAACTACTTCTACCCTGATAATCCTAAAGCCTACCAAATTTCTCAGTTTGATGAACCAATCGGTTACAACGGTTGGATTGAAGTGGAACTAGAAGATGGTACGACTAAGAAAATCGGTATTGAACGTGCTCACTTGGAAGAAGACGCTGGTAAAAACACCCATGGTACAGATGGTTACTCTTATGTTGACCTCAACCGCCAAGGGGTGCCTTTGATTGAAATCGTATCTGAAGCAGACATGCGTTCACCAGAGGAAGCCTATGCTTACCTAACTGCCCTCAAGGAAGTCATCCAGTACGCTGGTATTTCTGACGTCAAGATGGAAGAAGGTTCAATGCGTGTAGATGCTAACATCTCCCTTCGTCCTTATGGTCAAGAAAAATTCGGTACCAAGACTGAATTGAAGAACCTCAACTCCTTCTCAAATGTTCGCAAGGGTCTCGAATACGAAGTTCAACGTCAAGCTGAAATCCTTCGCTCTGGTGGTCAAATTCGCCAAGAAACACGCCGTTACGATGAAGCTAACAAGGCAACCATCCTCATGCGTGTCAAAGAAGGTGCTGCTGACTACCGTTACTTCCCAGAACCAGACCTACCTCTCTTTGAAATTTCTGACGAGTGGATTGAAGAAATGCGTACGGAGTTACCAGAGTTTCCAAAAGAACGCCGTGCGCGCTACGTCTCTGACCTCAGCTTGTCAGACTATGACGCTAGCCAGTTAACTGCAAATAAAGTCACTTCTGATTTCTTTGAAAAAGCTGTCGCCCTCGGTGGTGATGCCAAACAAGTTTCTAACTGGCTCCAAGGTGAAGTCGCTCAATTCTTGAACGCCGAAGGTAAGACACTGGAACAAATCGAATTGACACCTGAAAACTTGGTTGAAATGATTGCTATCATCGAAGATGGTACGATTTCATCTAAGATTGCCAAGAAAGTCTTTGTTCACCTAGCTAAAAATGGTGGTGGAGCGCGTGAATACGTGGAAAAAGCTGGTTTAGTTCAAATCTCAGATCCTGATGTTTTGATTCCAATTATTCATCAAGTCTTTGCGGATAACGAAGCCGCTGTTGCCGACTTCAAGTCAGGAAAACGTAACGCTGACAAGGCCTTCACAGGATTCCTCATGAAAGCGACCAAAGGCCAAGCCAACCCACAAGTCGCCCTCAAGCTACTTGCCCAAGAATTGGCTAAGTTAAAAGAAGATTAATATGTAAAGGAAACCAGCCCTGAGGTTGGTTTTTTCTTGACAAATACTAGGAAAGCGTTTTCAATATTACATGTAAAGTTTCCTAAAAGGAAAACTAAAAATCGCAACGATAAGGAGTTATTCATATGGCTACAATGAAAGCAGCTCGCTGGCATGCAGCAAAAGATGTTCGTATTCAAGAAGTAGAAGTCCCTGAGGTACTTCCGCACCAAGTAAAAGTTGCTGTTAAATTCACAGGAATTTGTGGTACTGACCTCCACGAATTTTTAGATGGCCCTATCTTCATCCCAACAGAAGAACATGTCTATTCTGGTCAAAAAGCACCAGTAACACTGGGACATGAATTTTCTGGTGAAATTGTAGAAGTCGGAAGTGATGTTACTCGTGTTAAAGTTGGTGATCGTGTTGCTGTAGAACCAATTCTAGCTAAGAATAACTTAGTTGGTAATTATAATTTGGATCCAAACCTTAATTTTGTCGGTTTGGCTGCAGACGGTGGATTTGCCAAATATTGTGTTTTAGACGGTGACTTAGTACATGTCATTCCAGATAGCTTAAGCTATGAGCAAGCTGCTCTCACTGAGCCAGCTGCTGTTGCAGTTTATGCAGTTCGTCAATCAGCACTAAAAGCTGGTGATACTGCTGCTGTCTTTGGCTTAGGTCCGATTGGTCTCTTAATTGTAGAAGCTCTTCGTGCAGCGGGTGCTTCTAAGATTTATGCTGTTGAACTATCACCTGAACGTCAAGCAAAAGCTGAAGAGTTAGGAGCTATCGTTGTCCGTCCGGAAAAAGGTGAAACAGCTGTTGAAGCTATTCATCGTTTAACAAACGGTGGTGTAGATGTTTCTTATGAAGTAACGGGTGTGCCAGTAGTTTTAGGACAAGCCTTAGCTGCCGTACATAAAGCAGGTGAGTGCATGGTGGTCTCTATCTGGGAACGAGAAGCAAATATTAATCCGAATGAATTTGCAATCCAAGAAAAGACACTAAAAGGAATCATTGCTTATCGTCATATCTTCCCTAAAGTATTAGAATTGATGGAACAAGGCTACTTCTCTGCTGAAAAATTAGTTACTAAGAAAATTAAATTGGAAAATATCGTCGAAGAAGGCTTTATCGAATTAACTCAAGATAAGTCACAAATTAAAATTTTGGTAGAACCAGAATAAAAATCAATCTTTTTAAGACAATACTAACAGGTCGGAGTAAGCTTACTTCGGCCTTTTGAAATATAATACTCTTCGAAAATCTCTTCAAACCACGTCAGCGTCACATTACCGTATATATGGTTACTGACTTCGTCAGTTCTATCCACAACCTCAAAACAGTGTTTTGAGCAGCCTGCGGCTTGCTTCCTAGTTTGCTCTTTGATTTTCATTGAGTATGAGAAGAAATATAGTGGATACTATTTAACATTAACCACTCCACCTGACTAGGCAATATTCTTTTTCTCCTCTACCATCTCCCAATAACTATTTTGGCTTTATTTCCAGAAGATTTTATGGTAAAATGAAGAGTAATAATATTTATAAAAGAGGTAAAAACATGATTGAAGCAAGTAAACTAAAGGCTGGTATGACCTTTGAAACAACAGAAGGAAAATTGATCCGCGTTTTGGAAGCTAGCCACCACAAACCAGGTAAAGGAAACACTATCATGCGTATGAAATTGCGTGATGTCCGTACTGGTTCAACTTTTGAAACAAGCTACCGCCCAGAAGAAAAATTTGAGCAAGCGATCATCGAAACAGTTCCAGCTCAATACTTGTACAAAATGGACGACACAGCTTACTTCATGAACACAGAAACTTATGACCAATACGAAATTCCTGTTGTGAATGTTGAAAACGAATTGCTTTACATCCTTGAAAACTCAGATGTAAAAATCCAATTCTACGGAACTGAAGTAATCGGTGTGACTGTACCAACTACTGTTGAATTGACAGTTGCTGAAACACAACCATCTATCAAAGGTGCTACTGTTACAGGTTCTGGTAAACCAGCAACAATGGAAACTGGTCTTGTCGTGAACGTTCCAGACTTCATCGAAGCAGGACAAAAATTGATTATCAACACTGCAGAAGGAACTTACGTTTCTCGCGCCTAATCTCTAGAAACTAGAAAGAGGTCATTCTATGGGAATTGAAGAACAACTTGGCGAAATCGTCATCGCCCCACGTGTACTTGAAAAAATTATTGCTATCGCAACTGCGAAAGTTGAAGGCGTACACTCTTTTTCAAACAAATCAGTATCTGACACCCTTTCAAAACTTTCTCTTGGTCGTGGCGTATATCTAAAAGAAGCAAACGATGAGCTCACAGCTGATATCTACCTCTACCTAGAGTACGGTGTCAAAGTTCCTAAGGTTGCTATGGCTATCCAGAAAGCTGTTAAGGATGCTGTCCGCAATATGGCTGATGTTGAAATCACTGCCGTCAACATTCACGTTGCTGGTATCGTTCCAGATAAAACACCAAAACCAGAATTGAAAGACTTATTCGACGAGGACTTCCTCAATGACTAGTCCATTATTAGAATCTAGACGTGAACTACGTAAGTGTGCTTTCCAAGCCTTGATGAGTCTTGAATTTGGTTCAGATCTAGAAACTGCTTGTCGCTTCGCCTACACACATGATCGCGAAGATACAGACGTACAACTTCCTAACTTCCTTGTAGAGCTCGTTTCTGGTGTCCAAGCTAAAAAGGATGATCTGGATAAACAAATCACTCAACATTTGAAAACTGGTTGGACCATCGATCGTCTGACTTTAGTGGAAAAAACTCTTCTACGCCTAGGAGTTTTTGAAATTACTTCATTTGACACTCCTCAACTCGTAGCTGTTAACGAAGCCATTGAGCTTGCTAAAAGCTTTTCAGATCAAAAGTCAGCTCGTTTCATCAATGGACTCCTCAGTCAATTTGTGACAGAAGAAGATTAAATAATATAGAAAAAGTGTTTGACTCAGATCAAACACTTTTTTCTTTCCCTTCCACTATCTAAAAAAGTGGTAATAGACATAATTATAAACAAAAATCCAGATAGGTTTTGCATAAGTGAGAAAGTTGAAAAAACTATGGCATAGGATTGTAATTCTCAGGTTCTTTGTCCAACGGTAGACAAGGGCATAGAAGAGACCGCCTAAACTATAAATGATCAAACTGATAGGATCTCGGTGAGTTAGGATCAAATGACTAAGTCCAAAGATAAGAGCAGATAGGATAACATCCAGGTAGTACTTGGACTGGGGGAAAAAGGTATTCATAAAGTACCCTCTATGAATCAGTTCCTCCAATATAGGGCCGACGACTACTGTTAAACTAAAACTGAGAACAGTTGATAGAAAAGTTGGTTGCCCATTGGAATATAGAATCGAAAGAAGGTCTTGAAAGATATACTTGTTATCAATTAAGTGATGAAACTGTAACTGAAAGGCATCCACCAATTGACGATCAAAATAAGTAGCCACTAGAGCGACTAGAAGATAAAGATTTGTCGACCATTTCCAAGACTCATTTTCAACGATATAGAGCATCTTTTTCTTTTTGAGCCAGTAGATAAATAATAGCAAAAGAGCTGTTACTTCAACTGTTAAAAAGATAGAATAGCCATCTATCCCCCATCCTAAAAACTTAGTCAGATGCATAATCCCTAACTCTGGTAGATAAACTGATAGAAATACCAGTAAGATATAGACTCCCAAATGCCAAAGTTTTTTCATACTCACTCCTTTAACTTATCAATAGCCAACACCAGAACCACGTCTAGTCACATCAGCAAGTATAGTTTTCTGATCTGTTGCTATACTAGGTCAAGTCCAAATTCTTTCATCAAACATCCAAATCATACCACCGCCTGAAACTTGCTCTAACTCTTCAAATGAAAGAACTGTAAATATATCTATACATGTCATGTCAAGTAGCTTCTTAAATGATATGTTTCTAAATCTATATGTACATTATACATATTTTTTTGATTATTTTAGCAGTTATTTCCTCAACTGTCAATTCTTAATCCTGAAATGTCTTTTTATAGAAGACAAAAAGCTAGAACCTTTTCCTAGTTCTAGCTTTCTTTTTAATATTTTCTAAAGCGTTGATAACGTTCTTCAATGAGTTGATCTAGCGGAAGTTTACCAAGTACATCGAGTTCTGCTTGGAGTTGTTCCTTCACTTGCTTGATTAAATCTTTGCTTGAAAGACCAACTTCAGAAATGACCTTATCTACAACTTGCATATCCAACAACTCATACGAGGTGATTTTCATCAACTCAGCTGCTTCCATGGCGCGAGTTCCATCTTTCCATAAGATAGAAGCAAATCCTTCAGGACTCAGTACGGCATAGATGGAATTTTCAAGCATCCAAACACGGTCAGCTACTGCAAGGGCAAGGGCACCACCAGATCCACCTTCACCGATAATAATCGCAATGATGGGAACTTTTAAATCACTCATTTCAAAGATGTTACGGGCAATAGCTTCACCTTGACCCCGTTCTTCTGCTCCTACACCAGGATAGGCTCCCGCAGTGTTGATAAAGGTAACAACTGGACGACCAAACTTTTCAGCTTGCTTCATCAAACGAAGGGCCTTGCGGTAGCCTTCTGGATGGGGTTGTCCAAAGTTACGGTTAAGATTATCTTGTAAACTTTTACCTTTTTGGATTCCAACTACAGTTACTGCTTGGTCTCCCAACCATCCGATACCACCAACCACAGCACCATCATCTCTGAAAGAGCGATCCCCATGTAGCTCCACAAAGTCATCAAAAATTCCTGTTGCGAAGTCCAAGGCAGTTAAGCGGGTTTGTTCACGTGCTTCTCTGACGATTTTCGCTATATTCATCAACGATCCCCCTTATGCAACCTTACTAATCGAGCAATCATATCTGGCAATTCTCGCCGTTTTACAATTGCATCTACAAAGCCATGCTCTAGAAGAAACTCTGCCTTCTGGAAATCCTCTGGTAAGTCTTCCCTTACAGTATTTTCAATCACACGGCGTCCAGCAAAACCAACAAGACTTTGAGGTTCCGCTAAGATGATATCCCCTTCCATAGCAAAGGAAGCTGTAACACCTCCAGTTGTTGGATCCGTAAGGATTGTCAGATAAAAGAGACCTGCATTGGAATGACGTTTGACTGCGGCAGAGATTTTGGCCATCTGCATCAAACTCATGATTCCTTCTTGCATACGGGCACCACCAGAAGCTGTAAACAAGACGACTGGCAATTTCTCATCTGTGGCAAATTCGAATAAGCGAGTAATTTTTTCACCAACAACTGTCCCCATTGATGCCATGATAAAGTTTGAATCCATGATGCCAAGGGCAACCTTCTCTCCCTTAATCAAAGCTGTTCCTGTTACAACAGCCTCATCAAGACCTGTCTTTTCACGCATCAAAGTCAACTTTTTACGATAGCCTGGAAAATTCAAAGGATCCTGAGTCTCAATCCCTTTAAACATTTCCAAAAACGTACCCATATCAATGGTTAAAGCTAAACGCTCTTGAGCTGAAATACGAAAGGTATAGCCACAGTGAGGGCATATACGCTCACTCCCCAAGTCCTTTTGGTAAATCGTATATTTGCAACCTGGACATTGGGAGAAGAGCTCATCTGGAACCTCTGGCTTGATCTGAGGTTGATTTACAGTCGAACGATTGGGATTGATTCGAATATATTTATCTTTTTTACTAAATAGAGCCATACATCCCCCTTTTCAGTCTTATACTATTTTATACTCAATGAAAATCAAAGAGCAAACTAGGAAGCTAGCCGCAGGTTGCTCAAAGCACTGCTTTGAGGTTGTAGATAAGACAGACGAAGTCAGTCACATATATAATCCAAGGCGAAGCTGACGCGGTTTGAAGAGATTTTCGAAGAGTATTACATTATTCTTTTTCTTGATAGTGTGGTAAGAAGGTCTCCATCAAGAATGAAGTATCGTAGTCTCCTGCTATCACTCGACGATCAGAGATTAGATCCAGTTGGAAATCAGCATTGGTTACGACCCCTTCAATTTCGAGTTCATATAGAGCTCGTTGCATTTTCATAAGAGCATCAAAACGATTTTCACCATGAACGATAATCTTAGCAATCATACTATCATAGTAGGGTGGAATAGTGTAACCTGGATAAACTGCAGAATCTACGCGCAAGCCAACACCACCGCTTGGTAGATAAAGATTGGTAATCTTACCAGGACTTGGTGCAAAATTAAAGGCTGGGTTTTCTGCGTTGATACGGCACTCAATAGCATGTCCTTTTAGAACAATATCTTCTTGTTTCAGAGTCAAAGGTTGACCTGCCGCAATACGGATTTGTTCCTTGACAATATCCACACCAGAAACAAATTCGGTTACTGGATGTTCTACTTGGACACGAGTATTCATCTCCATAAAGTAGAATTTCCCAGTTGCTTCATCTAGTAGGAATTCAATCGTACCCGCATTTTCATAACCAACAGATTCTGCTGCACGAACTGCTGCAGCACCAATTTCATTACGAAGTGTTTTCCCAATAGCAATCGAAGGACTTTCTTCTAAAACCTTTTGGTTATTCCGCTGAAGCGAACAATCACGCTCACCTAGGTGAATCACATGTCCCATCTGGTCAGCAAGAATCTGTACTTCAATATGGCGAGCAGGATAAATCACACGCTCGAGGTACATAGCCCCGTTACCAAAGTTTGCTTTAGCTTCACTAGAGGCTGTTTCAAAGGCTGATACAAGGTCTTCTGCCTTTTCAACCTTACGAATTCCTTTACCACCACCTCCAGCTGAAGCTTTCAGCATAACTGGATAACCAATTTTTTCGGCAACAGCAAGCGCTTCTTCTGCAGTATGGACTTCTCCATCTGATCCTGGAATGACAGGTACCTTAGCCTTAATCATTTGAGCACGGGCGTTAATTTTATCTCCCATGACATCCATGACACGAGCTGATGGCCCAATAAATTTGATACCGACTTCTTCACACATAGTTGCAAATTTGGAATTTTCACTTAAAAAACCAAATCCAGGGTGAATAGCTTCAGCTTCAGTCAAGACCGCAGCTGATAGGATGGCATTGATGTTCAGATAAGATTCTGTAGCCTTCCCAGGGCCGATACAGATAGCCTCATCAGCCAAAAGCGTGTGGAGAGCTTCCTTGTCAGCAGTCGAATAGACAGCGACTGTTGCGATTCCTAACTCTCGTGCCGCACGAATAATACGAACAGCAATTTCACCACGATTGGCAATTAAAATCTTACGAAACATGGAAAACCTCCCTAGTTTCCAATAGCAAAGGTCAGAGTACCGCTTGCTGTAAGCTTACCATCTACTTCTGCCTTCGCTTCTACTACGGCGATTGTGCCACGACGTTTGACAAAAGTTGCTGTCATGACAAGCTGATCACCAGGAACAACTTGTTTCTTAAACTTAACCTTATCCATACCAGCATAGAAAACGAGCTTCCCTTTGTTTTCAGGTTTAGACAATTCCAAAACACCTGCTGTCTGAGCCAAGGCTTCCATAATGAGGACTCCTGGCATAACTGGGTATTGAGGAAAATGACCGTTGAAGAAAGGTTCGTTAATCGTCACATTTTTAATGGCAACAATTGTATCTTCACTAACTTCTAAGACACGATCTACTAAGAGCATGGGATAACGGTGTGGCAAAGCTTCTTTAATTCCTTGAATATCAATCATTTGATACGTACCAAGCCTTTCCCAAACTCAACCATTTCTTCATTTTCAACTAGAATTTCTGTTACAACACCATCTTTAGGTGCTGGAATTTCATTCATGATCTTCATGGCTTCGATGATGACCAAGGTTTGGCCTTTTTTAACAGTATCACCGACTGAAACAAAATTAGATTTGTCTGGTCCGGCAGCCAAGTAAGCAACTCCGACAAGTGGACTTTCTACAAGGTCCCCCTCAGCTACAGATTCACTAGCACTTGATTCTGAAACTACTTCTACAGCTGGTGTAGTTTGATCTTGAGGTGCTGGACTTGCTTCTGCAACAAGTTTCGCTTCATTCTTACTGAAGACCAACTCATCCGTTCCATTTTTATAAGA
This sequence comes from Streptococcus sp. oral taxon 431, assembly GCF_023115445.1. GTDB lineage: Bacteria > Bacillota > Bacilli > Lactobacillales > Streptococcaceae > Streptococcus. Next base: position 71,660 of record NZ_JALDUI010000004.1, read on the forward strand.
AAATTCTTTCAAGCTTGACTGGTCAAATTGCGCCATCAAGTCTTTGATTTCATTTAAATTCATCTTTACTTATTCTCCCAACGTTTGAAAACAAGGACTGCATTATGCCCACCAAATCCAAAGGTATTTGAGATAGCATATGGAATTCCACACTCCAATCCCTGTCCATAGATAACGTTTGCTTCAATATAGTCTGATAATTCTTTCGTTCCGGCTGTCATTGGAACATAGCTATGACGAATAGCTTCAATAGTAGCAATGGCTTCAACAGCCCCTGCTGCTCCCAGCAAATGACCTGTGAAGGATTTGGTTGAAGAAACTGGAACATCCTTACCTAGAACAGATACAATGGCACCACTTTCTCCCTTTTCATTGGCAGGAGTCGAGGTTCCATGAGCATTGACATAGGCTACTTGGTCTGGAGAAATCTCAGCTTCTTCCAAGGCTAATTTGATGGCCTTAATAGCTCCTTGACCTTCTGGATGTGGTGAAGTCATATGGTAGGCATCACAAGTGTTCCCGTAACCAACAACTTCAGCTAGAATAGTTGCACCGCGTTTTTCTGCGTGCTCTAGACTTTCAAGAACCAACATACCTGATCCTTCACCCATGACAAATCCATTACGGTCTTTGTCAAATGGAATAGAGGCACGACTTGGATCCTCTGTTGTTGAAAGAGCTGTCAAGGCTTGGAAACCTGCAATGGCAAATGGAGTGATAGAAGCCTCAGAACCACCAACTAGCATAACATCTTGGTAACCAAACTTGATGGAACGAAAGGCATCCCCAATTGCATCATTTGAAGAAGCACAAGCAGTATTGATAGATTTACAAACACCGTTTGCTCCAAAACGCATAGCAACATTTCCTGATGCCATATTTGGTAAAGCTTTTGGAAGTGTCAATGGTTTTACACGTTTTGGTCCCTTATCATGAAGTCGAAGCACTTGATCTTCGATTTCCTTGATTCCACCGATACCTGAAGCAACGATGACACCAAAGCGGTCTCTATCAAGAGTCTCTACATCAAGATTAGCATTGTTCACTGCTTCTTGTGCTGCATATAGTGCATATAAAGAATAAGCATCAAAACGGTTGGTATCTTTTTTTACAAAATATTTGTCAAAAGGAAAATCCTGGATTTCTGCCGCATTATGCACCGCAAATTCACTATGATCAAACTTGGTGATTTCAGCAATTCCGATTTTTCCAGTTGTCAAACTATTCCAAAATTCTTCTGGTGTATTTCCGATTGGAGATGTCACTCCATAACCTGTCACTACTACTCGATTCAGTTTCATTCTTCTACCTCTATTTTAACTCTTATTGCATAGTTAGTCCACCATCAATTGCAATGACTTGTCCTGTTAGATAATCTTGACTAGCCAGAAAGGCTGTCACATCAGCAACCTGCTCAGCTTGGCCAAATTGTTTCATCGGAATTTGTGCCAACATGGCATCCTTTACTTTATCTGTCAAGACTGCGGTCATATCCGATTCAATCATCCCTGGCGCAATAGCATTGACACGTACATTGCGATTGGCAACCTCACGTGCTACTGATTTAGTAAATCCAATCAAACCAGCTTTGGATGCGGCGTAGTTGGCTTGACCGATATTTCCCATGAGACCAACAACACTAGACATATTGATGATAGCACCTTCGCGTGCTTTTATCATCGGTTTTAAGACTGATTGTGTCATATTGAAAGCCCCTGTCAAATTGACTTTCAAGACCTTCTCAAAATCTTCTTCTGTCATCTTGAGCATGAGAGTATCTTGAGTAATCCCAGCATTATTAACGAGGACATCAACTGAACCCAGCTCTTCAATGGCTTGGTCTACCATACGTTTTGCGTCCGCAAAATCAGACACGTCACCAGAAATAGCAAGAACCTTCACCCCGTATGGTTTAAATTCGGCAAGAAGTTCCTCGGAGATTTCACCACGACTATTCAAAACAACATTGGCTCCCAAGCTGGCAAATTTATGAGCAATGGCGAGACCAATTCCTCGACTTGAGCCTGTAATAAAGACATTTTTCTGTTCTAGTTTCATGTTTCTCCTTTCAGAACTTCTACCTCATGAAATTTAATTCTCTAGAAGTGCTTCTAAGCTTGCTTGATCTTCCACATTAGCAAGTTGAGCTGTTTTATTAATCTTTTTAACGAATCCTGACAAGACTTTTCCAGGACCAATCTCGATAAAACGAGTGACACCCGCTTCTTGCATGACTGCAATACTTTCATAAAAACGAACGGGTTCCTTAACTTGACGAGTCAAAAGTTCTGCAATTCGTTCTTTTTCCATGACCTTTGCTTCTGTATTGCCAACAAGTGGACAAGCAAAGTCAGAAAACTCAACTTCTGTCAGGGCTCGAGCTAGTTTTTGACTAGCAGGTTCCAATAAAGCTGTATGGAAAGGACCAGAAACATTTAGCGGAATCAAACGTTTTGCTCCTGCTTCTTGCAAGAGTTGAACCGCACGATCTACCGCCACTACCTCACCACCAATAACAATTTGACTCAGCGTGTTGTAGTTAGCTGGAGTTACAACACCAAGTTGAGAAGCTTCTTGACAAGCTTTTTCAATCACTTCAACTGGTGTATTTAGCACAGCTACCATTTTCCCTGATCCTACTGGTGCTGCTTCTTCCATATAAGACCCACGTTTAGCAACTAGAGCCACTGCAGCTTCAAAATCCAAGGCACCACTAGCTACCAGGGCAGAGTATTCTCCAAGAGACAAACCTGCCACCATATCAGGCTGGTAACCTTTTTCCTTTAGTAGTCGGTAAATAGCAACGGATGTAGCTAAAATAGCTGGTTGCGTGTAACGAGTCTGATGTAGCTTCGTTTCATCGTTATCAATCAAGTCACGAAGGTCATAACCTAAGACTTGGCTAGCTTGATCGATTGTTTCCTTGACGATAGCATATTGGTCGTATAGCTCACGTCCCATTCCAAGGTACTGGGCTCCTTGACCTGCAAATAGAAAGGCTGTTTTAGTCATTTCTTGTAACTCCTGCCCAACGAGCAGCTTCTGCTTGAATCTTTTCAGCTGCACCGTAGTAAATATCTTTTAAGATTTCTTCAACAGTTTCTTCTTTCGAAACCAGACCTGCAATCTGGCCGGCCATCACTGAACCACCATCCACATCCCCATGGACAACAGCTTTTGCTAAGGCTCCAGCACCCATTTGTTCAAAGATTTCTAAATCTGGATTTTCTTGTTTAAAGGCATCTTTTTCAGCTTGTTCAAATTCACGAGTCAATTTGTTTTTAATGGCACGAACTGCGTGTCCAAAATGTTGTGCCGAAATCGTTGTATCAATATCACGAGCTTTTAAAATTTTAGCTTTATAGTTTGGATGGGCGTTTGATTCTTTAGCAACTACAAAACGAGTTCCTACTTGCACAGCTTCTGCACCGAGCATAAAGCCAGCAGCGGCTCCCTCACCGTCTGCAATGCCTCCAGCTGCAATAACAGGGATAGAAACAACAGCTGCAACTTGACGAACCAAGGTCATAGTTGTTAGTTTACCGATGTGTCCACCTGCTTCCATACCTTCTGCAATAACAGCATCTGCACCGATTTTTTCCATCCGTTTAGCCAAAGCTACGCTAGGAACTACAGGAATAACGGTGATTCCTGCTTCATGAAATCGATCCATATATTTACTTGGGTTTCCTGCACCAGTTGTGACTACCTTAACCCCTTCTTCAATGACGAGGTCAACAATATCATCAACAAATGGAGACAGAAGCATAATGTTGACACCAAAAGGCTTATCTGTTAAAGATTTAATCTTATCGATATTAGCTTTAACCACTTCTTTAGGAGCATTTCCTCCACCGATGATACCTAGACCACCTGCTTTTGAAACAGCTCCAGCAAGGTCACCATCTGCAACCCAGGCCATTCCCCCTTGAAAGATAGGATATTTAATGTTCAATAATTCTGTAATACGTGTTTTCATAGTGCCTCCATGAGTCTTGCTTAGGTAATAGTTCGACCACATTATACTTTGACTGTCAAACTATTACCTGAACAAGAGGGAGCGGGTTCCCCCTACTCCTTCTTCATTTATTTTAATTATTTTGTTTGCTCTTCAACGTAGGCAACCAAGTCACCAACTGTTTTCAAGTCATCTTCTGCTTCGATTTGAATATCAAAAGCATCTTCAATTTCTGAGATTACTTGGAACAAGTCCAATGAATCTGCATCCAAATCATCAAAAGTAGATTCAAGTGTTACTTCTGATGCATCTTTTCCAAGTTCTTCAACGATAATTTCTTGTACTTTTTCAAATACTGCCATGATAGACTCCTTTAAAATAAATAGTTTTTATAACAATGTGTTCACCACATGATTACCTAAATTGTAACAATAAGCGTGCCCCATGTCAAACCTCCGCCGAAGCCTGACAAGAGAATTTTTTGGCTTCCATCCAAACGAATGAGCCCTTCCTCTACACACTCTGAAAGTAGAATCGGAATACTTGCCGCACTGGTATTTCCATACTTGGTCATATTGGCAGGAAGCTTGTCTCGATCTACACCGATCTTTCTAGCCATTTTATCTAGAATGCGGATATTAGCTTGGTGAAGCAGGAGATAATCTAGTTCTTCTGCCGACAGAGGACTCTCTTCTATGGTATTTTTTATAGACTTAGCAACATCTCGAATCGCAAAATCAAAAACTGCTCGGCCGTCCATTCTCAAGAAAGCATCTGGATTTTCTTGAACTGAAAATGGCGAAGTCAAGCCTGTCTGCCCATAGGTCAAGCACTCACTACGTGAACCATCGCTATTGAGACTCTCCGCTAGGAAATGTTGCTTATCGCTTGCTTCTAACAAGACGCCACCAGCTCCATCTCCAAATAGGACAGCTGTTGAACGATCTGTCCAGTCCAAGGTTTTGGACATAGTTTCACTACCGATGACCAAGCCCTTGCCAAATCGTCCAGATGATATGAATTTCTCAGCAGTTGAAAGGGCAAAGGTGAAACCACTACAAGCGGCAGTTAGATCAAATGCAAAGGCCTTACGAGCACCAATACGAGCCTGTACACGTGCTGCAGTAGAAGGCATCATTGAGTCAGGTGTCATCGTAGCTAGGATGATAAAATCCAACTCTTCCGCAGAAATCCCTGACTTCTCTAGGAGTTGTTTTGCAACTTCCGTTGCCAAATCTCCTGTTGATTCTGTCTTAGAAATGCGACGTTCCTTAATCCCAGTTCGACTTGAAATCCATTCATCACTCGTATCCATAACCTGAGCCAAATCTTCATTTGTGACAATCTGCTCTGGAACATAATGAGCAACCTGGCTTATTTTCGCAAAAGCCATTATTTCAAATCCTCCAAAAATTGATAAAGATTGGTCAAACCTTTACTCATGACATCCATTTCCTCTGGGCTCATGCCTTCGATGATCCTTTCGACCATGGCCTTGTGAAAACGTCTATGGAGCCGATGTACCAAGCGACCTTTCTTTGTCAAATGCAGATGTACTACACGACGATCCTGATCTGATCGCAAGCGCTCGATATAACCTTTTCGTTCCAAGTTGTTCAAGCTAGTTGTCACGGTTCCTAGAGTTACCATCAACTCTTTGGACACTTGACTTGGAGTCACATCTGGAAACTTGCCAATCACATCGATCGTGTGCATTTCCTTGATGGAGATATCCTTGAAACGACTACCTCTCAAACTCACTTCCTCAATCACAAGGACGTTATTAAAAATAGATGTTAAATAGTCATTGATCCGTTGGTAGTCCAATTTTCTTCCCTCCCTCATCAAAAAAAGTTTAACTATCAAAACATTTGACAAAAAAAGTATATCAAACTTCAAAGAATTGCGCAAGTATTTTATTATTTCCCCAAAAATTTTGGACGTCTTCTTTCAGAATGTGCACGAACACCTTCTTTGAAATCCTCCGTATAAGATAGAGATTTTTGCAATTCCAATTCTAGCTGTGCGTACTCGTGCCACTGCTTAAACTCGCTCTCCCAGACTAACTTCTTAATAGCAGCATAGGAGTTAGAGGAGCCTCTTCTCAACTTCTTCAACAATTGTTCTCTTGTCTTTTCCAGTTGATCACTAGCACACATACGATAGACAGCACCTGCTTCTAAAGCATTCTCAGCTGTAAAAGCTTCACCGGTCATGGCAAGCTGCGTTGCCCGAGTCGTTCCTAGCGATCGTGTCAGCAAGAATAAACCTCCCGCGTCTGGAGCCAAGCCCACACCTACAAAGGCCTGGATAAATTTAGCTTTGTCAGAAGCAATACAGAAATCAACTGCTAAAGCCATGTTAGCCGCTGCCCCAGCAACTGCTCCATCCACCTCCATAATGACTGGTTTAGGAATTTGTTTAATCTTATAGGAAATCGTATTTACTAACTCCGCGATTTGGGTGAGGGAGACAATATCATCCTCTTCAACAGCACGTTTCATTTCTACTAGATCGCCCCCAACAGAGAAGACTTTGCCGGGAGCATTAATGAGAACAAACGAAACCGAAGCATCTTTTTCAGCCAATTCCAATGCTTCTAGAATTTCTTGACACATAGGAATATGAAAACCATTGGCCACCTCAGGACGATTTAAAGTTAGTATCGCTAAATCGTCTTGAACTTGATAGAGAATATGATCCATAGCCACTCCTTTCAAATTACAATGATGTTTAAATTATTTTATTTTATTTTCAAATTATATATTTTTCTTGTTTATAAGACAAGAGAAAAATCGACCGAAAGTGTCTCGGCCGATTTTAAAAGCTTAGTTTGGTCTCTAAAAATACAGGAAAACCAGTACTTGTATCATCCATAAAATCATAAATCACTTCAAGCATTCGTCCTCCTTCTCTCTGATAGAGCTGTGCTTGGTTGGGTCCCTTATGGTAGAATTCTCCTGAAACCATGTAAAAAACACGATTTGGATCTTCAAGGTAGGCAAAAAGATTTCCTGTAAAAGGAACTTCCTTATCCCCATCCTTGTCGACCAGACTTGCAGCTAAGAGTTTCGTGATTCCTCTAAATTGTCCACTCTCATCTGTTTGACAGTAAAACTTGACTCTAGCTTCATAGTTAGGATTGACGATAATCTTTTCAGAGAGAATTCGATAAGTCCTTGACTGACTATCTGACAAGCCGATAGATAAGATAATTTTAGCCCTCTCAACTGATATCTGACCTTCCTGAGCATACTCAATCGCTAATTCTTCTCCGGTCAAACGACCACTGGGAAGAGGATGAGAAGTTGCTCCTATATTTGTAGGATTCATCACGAAGGTAAGGACTAGTAGTATTAAACAAAACACTCTTTTAATCATCTTTCCCAACTCCTTTCATCAGAAGAGTCTTTCCCCCTACATCTTTATTATAAGCTTTCTTGATGAGACATTCAAACAATTATATAGGAAATTTTCCAGATTGAAAAAAGCCCCTCTTTCTGCTATAATCGTATAAAATACTTACTTTAGGAGTTCTTATGAAGGTTGTTAAATTTGGTGGAAGCTCGCTTGCCTCTGCTAGTCAATTAGAAAAAGTTTTAAATATTGTCAAAAGTGACCCAGAACGTCGTTTTGTGGTTGTATCTGCCCCTGGTAAACGTAATTCTGAAGATACTAAGGTTACAGATGCCTTGATTAAATACTACCGCGACTATGTAGCTGGTAACGATATCAGTAAACGTCAAAACTGGATTATTGATCGTTATGCTGCCATGGTTAGCGAATTAGGTCTTAAACCAGCCGTTTTAGATAAAATTTCAAAAAGCATTCGCTCTCTAGCTACTCTTCCAATTGAAGATAATAAGTTTCTTTACGATACCTTCCTTGCTGCAGGGGAAAACAACAATGCCAAATTGATTGCAGCCTACTTTAACCAAAATGGCTTGGAGGCGCGTTATGTTCATCCTAGAGAAGCTGGTATCGTCGTTACGAGCGAACCTGGAAATGCACGTATCATCCCATCAAGTTACGATAAAATCGAGGAATTGACAAATTCAACTGAAGTTCTTGTTATCCCTGGTTTCTTCGGTGTTACGAAAGAAGATCACATCTGTACCTTCTCACGTGGGGGTTCAGATATCACTGGTTCTATCATTGCTGCTGGTGTCAAGGCTGACCTCTATGAAAACTTTACGGATGTAGATGGAATCTTTGCAGCCCACCCTGGTATTATCCATAAGCCACACTCTATCCCTGAATTGACCTACCGTGAAATGCGTGAATTGGCTTATGCAGGTTTCTCTGTCCTTCATGACGAAGCCCTTCTTCCTGCCTACCGTGGGAAAATTCCTCTTGTCATTAAAAATACCAACAATCCAGACCACCCAGGTACTCGCATTGTGCTACAACATAGCAGCGACAAATTCCCAGTTGTTGGAATCGCTGGTGATTCTGGCTTTGTCAGCATTAATATGTCTAAATATCTGATGAACCGCGAAATCGGTTTTGGTCGTAAAGTTCTTCAGATCCTTGAGGACCTTAATATTGGTTGGGAACACATGCCAACTGGTATCGATGACCTGTCTATCATCTTACGTTCACGAGAATTGACTCCGATCAAGGAAGAAGAAATCCTTCGTCAGTTAGTCCAAAAAGCAGAGGTAGACCACGCTGAAATCGAACACGACCTCTCTATCATTATGATTGTTGGGGAAAAAATGAAGCGTCATATCGGGGTAACTGCTACAGCCACTCGTGCCTTATCTGAAAACAACATCAACATCCAAATGATGTCACAAGGTTCTAGTGAAGTTTCTATCATGTTTGTTGTCCATAAAGACCAAGAAAAAGCCGCTCTTAAATCTCTCTATCAAGCATTTTTCGGTGAAAATAAGGAAGACTAAATATGGCACAATCCCTCAACAAGGTCGTCGACTTGCAAACAACTGGAACTTCCTATCTCTCCATTACAGGAAAGGTTGGAAAATTTCTGGTTGGAGATCATGCGCTAGAATTTTACGCAGATCGAAATGTCGAGGACTATATTCAAATTCCATGGTCCAGCATTAATCAAATCGGAGCCAATGTTTCAGGCCGCAAGGTTAGTCGTCATTTTGAAATCTTTACAGATCAAGGAAAATTTCTCTTCGCCTCAAAAGACTCTGGAAAAATTCTTAAAATAGCTCGTGAAAAACTGGGAAATGACAAGGTAGTCAAACTTCCTACCTTAGTTCAAATCATTGGTCGAAAAATTAAAAATCTATTTGCAAAAAAATAGAAAGTTTAGTATAATCATAGAAACGGATAAGTAGGTTACTTCCTTCTTTCAGAAAGTCTGCGGGTGCTGCGAGCAGATAGAAGATTTAATTGAAATTCTACCGTTAGTAACAATTACATACACAATCAAGTGCACACCTGTGAAGTTGGATGGAACCGTGGCCCTGCCACTCCAACGCTTTGTCAGGTGTGCTTTTTTCATAAAGGAGTTTATATGTTAGATATCAAACGTATTCGTACAGACTTTGATGCTGTCGCAGAAAAACTAGCTACACGTGGTGTAGATGCTGCTATCTTGAACGAGATGAAAGAAATCGATGCCAAACGACGTGACATCTTGGTCAAGGTTGAAACTTTAAAAGCAGAACGTAACACAGTTTCTGCTGAGATTGCCCAAGCTAAACGTAACAAGGAAAATGCAGACGACAAGATTGCAGCTATGCAAACCCTCTCTGCCGAGGTAAAAGCTCTTGATGCAGAATTGGCTGAAATCGATGCTAAATTGACAGAATTTACCACAACACTTCCAAATATCCCAGCTGATAGCGTGCCTATCGGTGCAGACGAAGACGATAACGTAGAAGTTCGCCGTTGGGGAACTCCTCGCGAGTTCGACTTTGAACCAAAAGCTCACTGGGATCTAGGTGAAGATCTTGGTATTCTTGACTGGGAACGTGGTGGAAAAGTAACTGGTGCCCGCTTCCTCTTCTATAAAGGCCTTGGAGCTCGTTTGGAACGTGCTATTTACAACTTTATGTTGGATGAACATGGAAAAGAAGGCTACACTGAAGTCATCACACCTTACATGGTTAACCATGATTCTATGTTCGGTACTGGTCAATATCCAAAATTCAAAGAAGATACATTTGAATTGAAAGATACTAACTACGTCCTCATTCCTACTGCTGAAGTCCCTCTGACCAACTACTACCGTGATGAAATTCTTGATGGGAAAGACTTGCCAATCTACTTTACTGCTATGAGCCCATCTTTCCGTTCTGAAGCTGGTTCAGCTGGTCGTGATACTCGTGGTTTGATTCGTTTACACCAATTCCACAAGGTTGAAATGGTGAAATTTGCCAAACCTGAAGAGTCATACGAAGAACTAGAAAAGATGACGGCCAACGCTGAAAACATCCTTCAAAAACTCAACCTTCCATACCGTGTGGTAGCTCTCTCTACAGGAGATATGGGCTTCTCAGCAGCAAAAACTTACGACTTGGAAGTGTGGATTCCTGCACAAAACACCTACCGCGAAATCTCAAGCTGTTCAAATACAGAAGATTTCCAAGCCCGTCGTGCGCAAATTCGTTACCGTGATGAAGCCGATGGTAAGGTTAAACTTCTCCACACCTTGAACGGTTCTGGACTTGCTGTTGGACGTACAGTGGCAGCAATTCTTGAAAACTATCAAAACGAAGATGGTTCTGTTACTATTCCTGAAGTACTTCGTCCATACATGGGTGGTGCTGAAGTCATTAAACCATAATAAAATAAACATAAAAAGAGGAAGTCGAGCTTCCTCTTTTGCATTTCATGTAAAAAAACAGGTAGAAAATCTTTCATCTCTACCTGTTATTTTTATATTCTCTAGTAACCACCCATCATTGATGGATCCATAGCTGGTACTGGGGCTACTGGTTCTGGTTTGTTAGCCACAACTGCTTCTGTTGTCAAGATAAGACTTGCTACTGAAGCGGCGTTTTGAAGGGCTGAACGACTAACCTTAACAGGATCGATAATTCCTGCTTCAATCATGTTGACCCATTCACCTGTTGCAGCATTGAAACCTGTTCCAAGTTCTGCATTTTTCAAACGATCAATAACAATTGAACCTTCATAACCTGCATTATAAGCGATTTGGCGTACAGGTTCTTCCAAGGCACGAAGAACAATGTTACGTCCTGTTGCTTCATCACCTTCTAACTCCAAGGTCGCAACAGCAGAGATAACATTGACAAGGGCAGTACCACCACCTGCAACGATACCTTCTTCAACAGCTGCGCGAGTCGCATTGAGAGCGTCTTCGATGCGGAGTTTCATTTCTTTCAATTCTGTTTCTGTTGCAGCACCAACCTTGATAACTGCTACCCCACCTGACAACTTAGCCAAGCGTTCTTGGAGTTTTTCACGGTCAAATTCTGAAGTTGTTGTTTCAATTTGTGATTTTATGACAGCAACACGGTTAGCAATTGCTTCAGGATTACCTGCACCTTCTACAATGACTGTACTATCTTTATCAACAGACACTTTAGCTGCTTGACCAAGTGCTTCAATGGTAGCATCTTTCAATTCAAGACCAAGATCTTCTGTGATAACAGTTCCGCCTGTCAAAATGGCAAGATCTTCCAGCATAGCCTTACGACGATCACCAAATCCAGGCGCCTTAACAGCAACTACGTTGAAGGTTCCACGAATTTTGTTCAAAACAAGAGTTGGAAGAGCTTCACCGTCAACATCGTCTGCAATAATCAAGAGTGGACGACTGCTTTGAAGAATGCTTTCTAGAAGTGGCAAGATTTCTTGGATATTTGAAATCTTCTTATCTGTAATCAAAATGTATGGATTTTCAAGGTCTGCAACCATTTTTTCATTGTCAGTGACCATGTACTGTGATAGATAACCACGGTCAAATTGCATTCCTTCTACAACTTCAAGCTCTGTTTCCATCCCACGTGATTCTTCAATGGTGATGACTCCATCCTTGCCAACTTTTTCCATGGCTTCAGAGATGTACTCACCAACTTTTTCAGAACGAGATGAGACAGCAGCAACCTGCGCGATAGCTTCTTTGTTGGCGACAGGAATAGCATTGTTCTTCAAGGCTTCTACAGCAGTTGCAACTGCTGCTTCAATCCCACGACGGATACCGATTGGGTTTGCGCCAGCCGTAACGTTTTTGATCCCTTCACGAACAATGGCCTGAGTCAATACTGTTGCAGTAGTTGTCCCGTCACCAGCGATATCATTGGTTTTAGAAGCCACTTCTGACACCAATTTGGCACCCATATTTTCAAAATGGTCTTCTAGTTCGATTTCTTTAGCGATGGTTACACCGTCATTGGTAATCAATGGTGAACCGAATGATTTTTCAAGAACGACGTTACGGCCTTTAGGTCCCAAGGTTACTTTAACAGTATCAGCTAGGATATCAACACCACGGACCATTGCTGAACGTGCATCAGATGAAAATTTAATCTCTTTTGACATACTTACTTCCTCCTATTATTCTTCAACGATTGCTAAGATGTTAGCTTCACCCACGATGACATATTTTTCGTCACCATCTTTGACCTCGATACCTGCATGAGCTTCGACTAAAACTTGATCTCCAACTTTTACACTTGGAGCGACTAGTTCACCACTCAAGGTGCGAACACCTTGTCCAGTAGCCACTACTGTAGCTGTTTTCGTTTCTTCTTGGGCTGATTTTGCGAGGACAAAGCCTCCGACTGTTTGTTCTTTCTCTTCAATTTTCAATACCACACGGTCCCCTAATGGTTTCAACATCTGTTTTCCTCCATAACATAATCATATTGTTAGCACTCTTTACAAACGAGTGCTAAACCATAGTTCTATTGTATCACTTAGTCAGAAATAGTCAAGAAAAAAACACCTCAAAATGAATGAGATGTTCCTTAAAGATCACTTTAGAATTATTAACTTTCGATTAAAATCATCGACGACTTTTTGGAGATTGATCCGTCCTCGATAGATACCATATCCAAAAACCACCATTCCCAATATTCCAACCAAGGCAAGTAAAATTCCGAAAAGTAAGAGTGGGAGGAAGCTTTTATGAAAGAGATAAATCAAGACCATACCTACACTGGCAATGATAAAGAGTAAGCTAAACCAACGGCCAAGATTTTCAATCATGTGACGTTGATACTTAATTTCTGTTTCATATCCATTAACAAGTTCTTGTTTTGTAACCATGAGTATCCTCCTGACAAAAATTGAGAATGAAGTGTAAGAGAAGGAGGTTAGTCTACTTCATTCTCAAAATTCTCTACTAGTAAATATGTGCTTTTCTTGAGCTTAGTAATTAAGATGTGGGTCAAAGATACCTAGAGCAACACCGACCAAAGCGACAACAACTAGAAGCAACATAACTTTGTTTGGTGAAACTTTTTTCTTAGACATTAACCACCAGCAAATAGTGATGAAAGTTGCTGTCAAGAGACCTGGATAAACACCATCAATCTTTTCTTGGATATTTAAGAAGACTTTTCCTTCAGAATTCTCGAATTGAAGAGCTGTTGTAACAGATACCCAAGTTGCTGCTACCGCACCGATAACCATACCGCCGACAACGCTGATTGCTTTACGAAGTGCTTGTCCTTTTGGTCCTACTAGGAATTCAACGGCTTTATCCCCTAATTGATACCCTTTAAAGAAGGCAAAGCGCATACCAAAGTATACTAAGAGGTTCCATACGACGATGTAGAAGATAGCACCAGCGATGTTACCACCTTTAGAGAGACCAAGGGCAATCCCCAAAAGAACTGGAATCAAGGTCCCAACGACCAAAGAGTCACCGATACCAGCGATTGGACCCATCAAACCGGCACGCATACCATTTATGGTTTCACCATCCACTGCATCTCCGTTTGCGCGCGCTTCTTCCAAACCAGCTGTAATCCCTACAACGAGAGAGCCAAGTTGTGGTTCAGTATTGAAGAAGGCAGTATAGGTTTGCATAGCATCTTTTTGTTCTTCTTTTGTATCATACATTTCTTCTACGATTGGAAGCATAGAAGTCAAGTACCCAAAGGTTTGCATGTGTTCTTGAGAGAAACAAGTCAAATGACCATAATACCAATGATGAAATGCTTTTGCTAATGTTTTCTTTGAAATTTTCTTTCTATCAGCCATTTTAAATATCCTCCTCATCATCGTCTACGTAAACAACCCCAGCTGGAGCAGCTTTCATAGATTTGATTACTTCAAGTTCATAGTAGATTACTGCAAAGATCAATGAAACAACTGCACTCGCTACCAAGTTCAATCCTAGAGATTTAGCCAAGGTAAATCCAACAAAGAATGGAATGAAGTCAGTTGCTTTTGTAACAATTTGTTTCAACAAGATAGCAATACCGACACATGGGAGAAGGGCTCCAACTGTAAAGAGGGCTTTCATCCAGAAACCATCCATAGGAAGGTAAAGTTTCATCAAATCAACCATGTTTTCACCATATTTGGTGATAATCATAGTTGGAAGGAAAGAGAAGAGGAAGTGAGAGATCCAAGGATAAACCCAGTCAACTGCGTAGAGTTTTTTGAAGTTTCCTTCTTCAACGGCTTTCCAACCAATGTGTTGCCAAAGCAAGTTCATTGTAGCTGTACCGTAGAAAAGAACAGTACCGATTGTCCCAACGGCTGCACCGATTGGGGCTGCAGCTGCTGCAATTCCAGCTTCGTCTGTGATGTGATTTGCATGCACAAACAAGATAGCAAGAGGAACACCGATATAAGAGATTGCACGAACATCAGCAGATACGGTTCCACCAGGTGTTACCAAGGCGATATAAACGACTTGAAGGGCAACCCCGACCATAATACCGGTTGTCACATCTCCAAGAATTAAACCTGAGATCAACCCACCGATCAAGGGACGACCGAGTGTATAGTTCCCGATACTGGAACCTCCCATACCAGGCATTGAAGACAAGCTGGCGAAAACTGCAAGCAAGATTGCTTGAATCCATGAAATTGTCATAACAAACGCTCCTTTTGTTTGTAAATTTATTTACCTAACTAATAAAACTGTTAGGTTTAAAAACCAAATTTAGATTTGAAATCATCCCAGTAACCAATTGAAACATCCGGCAACAATTGGAATTTCACCTTATATCCTGCTGCTTGAATAGCCTGAAAGGCTTCTGCTTCTTCCTGGGTGATGGATTGGTTATTGCCCAATTTCACTGCACCAGGTCTATCATTTGCAGGGCCAACGATGATTTCTCTGACATCACCTGGGACAAAACCTTGATCCACCAAAATTTCCTTCATATCGATTGGGTTTTTGGTAATCAAGAAGTACCGACTGTCAGATTCCGTTACTTTTGCTGACTTTTCTTTAAAGGCTTCTTTTGTCCATACAAAGGTTTTCTTGTCTGATGCGCCTTTGTAAGCTTGGATCAAAACCTTGTTTGATGCTGCTGCATCGTTTACGGCAATCAAACCATCACATGGTTTTTCTTTTGCCCAGCGTGTGACTGTTTGACCGTGAATCATGCGGTCATCAATCCGTACAAATGTTACTACCATAAGGTACCTCCCTATTAAATATCGTCATCATCTTCTTCAGCACTAGTGGCTGAAACTTCAAAAGGTTGTAGTGCAGATTGTGCTTCTGATAAGATAGTTGCTGACAAATCGTCTCCATCCAACACATCCTTCATCACAACTGCTGTCAGGGCCATGGTCAGGTTCATCCCACCAAGGATCAAAGCTCCATCTAGCTTTCCAGCTTCTTCTAGGACAGTAGCTGCCGTGGTTAATGGACTACCACCTACAATGTCTGCCAAGACCAGCACAGAATCATCTGCTGTCAATTCTGAAATGCTCTCTCTAAAATCAACTGCAAAGTCATCGACCGATTTTCCTTCCTTAAGTCCAACTGCGATGACCTGATTCATCTTGTCACCAGCAAACATAGCTAGCGATGTTTTTAGTCCTTCTGCTAATCCACCATGACTGACTAAAATGAGATATTTCATTTTTCTACACCTCCTTTATTTGACTCTATTGTAGAACATTTGGAAGCGCTTTTACATTGTCAAATGTCACATGATAAACATGACATTTAGCAACAAAAAAATGACATCTGTCACTTGACACAATGTCATCTTATTTTTCTTTAAACTCCTACCTGAAGACTACTTTCAATTTCCCTCTGAATTTGAGGCAAGCGGTTCTCGACATCTTGATCGCGCAAAGCATTGCCAATCAAGTAGTCCAGCTTTTCCAACATTTCTTTAGAGACATTCTTGGGACTACTTTCAACAGCTTGTTCCATGATACGATTCAAGGTCTGATTGGTCAAGGAATCCGTGCCAAAATCATCTACCTGTAAAAGATCTTTACTAGACTGACTTTGGACCACCTGTGGCATAACGGAAATCCCTTGAGATTGATCAAAGAGGAGTTGTTGAATTTCTGGATCTTCTGTCAACACTTGCATCAATTCCCAAGCTAACTTGGAATGAGGGGTCCGAGCAGACATGGCAAAAGAAGTCGTCGTAACCAAAGTCGCCTTGGTAGTTTTTGACTTAGCAGGCATAGGGATACAGGTCCAGGTGAAGTTTGAATATTTTGAAACATGGTAAGGATAAGGTTTATAGGTTCTATATTGAGCCAAAGTCATGGGATAAAAAGCGACTTTCCCCTGGTCAAAATCTTTGGAACTCACCTTATAGTTCTTATTCAACTCTTCCAATTTTTGTAAAAAAGTCAAAGACTCTTTGACTTCTGGAGCCGTAAGTTTGAGCATCCCTCCTTGAAAGAGACTACCCCCATTTGCTGCCAAAGCTTCTTTCCAGGTATATTCTGTACTCCCAAACTGATCCAATTGACCATCTCCATTGGTATCTTTGGTTAGTTTTTTACAAATTGTATGGAACTCTTCCAAACTCCAACCTTCCTTGGGAACCTCAATGCCTTCTTTGTCCAGCAAATCTTTATTGACACACATCAAAATAGGATTACTTTCATAAGGTAAGGCATAGGATTGCCCCTGATAGACACCTGATTCAAATGCAACAGGATAAAAAGCAGCTTGGTCTTCTTGATTCATATAGCCATTTAACTTTTCTAGAACGCCACGTGCCGCCAATAAGGACAGATCTTGCTCAGAGACCATGAACACATCCGGCGTCTTTCCTGAAACAATTTTTTCTGAGAGCCAGTCTGAATAATCCGACTGTGGAATCCCATTTTCATATTCCACACGGACATTAGGATGGGACTTTTCAAATTTTTGAATCGCAAGATCCAAAGCATGGGAGCGTTGACTGGTCGGTACATCCCAACTAGATCCTGCATAAACGCCTATATGGAGCACGATTGGTTGTTGTTTCCACCAATAAAAACCAGTACTCAAAGAGAGCACAAAAAGGAGAACGATTCCCCAACAAAGATGCTTTCGGTTTAATTTCATTCCGTATTTCCTTTTGAAAAATCGCGTCTAGTCACTCCTGTTTGAACTGACCAAATTGCTAATTGCGTTCGATCTCTTAGGTTTAATTTCGCCAAAATCGTTGATAGGTAATTGCGCACAGTTCCTTCTGACAAGAAAAGTTTGGCAGCAATTTCTTTGTTTGACTCGCCATAGCCGACTTCTTGAATAATTCGCCATTCTGTCGTGCTCAAATCCTTGACGTTGTCCTCATCCACAGCAATAGAGAAATTCGATTTGGCCATTTGAGAGAAGATCTGAAAGACCTTGCTTGCGATATTGGGATTGATCATAGCTCCACCCTGATGCACCACCTTAATAGCCTCATAGAGCTCTTCTGTCGAGGCTCCCTTTAAGAGATATCCTGAAGCACCATACTTGAGTGCACTATAGATAAATTCATCATCGTCAAAAGTTGTTAAAATAATAATTTTGATATCCGGATAGTGTTCTTTTACTTCTTTTGTAGCCAAAACCCCATCCATGCCTGGCATCCGAATATCCATCAGGATCAGATCCGGATGCGTCTGTGGAATGCTGGACAAGACATGATTCCCATCTTCCACTGTAGCTACCACTTCGATGTCGGAGTGAGCCGACAAAATAATTTTCAAAGATTCTCGAATCAAGGCTTGGTCATCTGCCACCATTACTTTTATCACCATATCTTATCTCCCTTCTTTATATTTTGGTAAACTGACACGTGTGAAAAATCCATCGCGACTTTCAAATTGAAGCTGGCCTCCTAGAATTGAAATACGCTCCATCATCTGTTTGAGTCCATAACCATAAGTTAAGGTTTCAAACCCAACTCCATTATCTTGCAAAGCGATCAAATAATTCTCTTTATCCTCAAAAAAATGGAGTTTTAGTTGGCTGGCGTGACCGTGGCGAACCGCATTGGTCATAGACTCTTGAATCACACGAAAGATCGTATCTTCAATCATGACATCCATATCGACATCTACCCATTCATAGTTTAGATCAACTTGTAAGTTGGAAAGAATTTGATACTCGCGGATGGTCTTTTCTAAAGCATCTTTGAGAGTTCGTCCCTCAAGTGCTCCCGGACGAAGACGATTAAGAGAACCTCTCACATCTTGGATTCCTTCACGGACCACTTCTGATACGTTTTTCACCTGCTCTTTTGCCCGATTTGGATCGATATCGATCAAGACCCCAACAGCATCTAAACCTGCTGAGATGCCTGTTAGTGCGTGCCCCAGAGTATCATGAATCTCACGAGCAATCCGCTTACGCTCCCGATCCTCTGCAATCTTCTCAGACAAGGCCATATAATTGTTCAACTCCGTATTAACCTTGGACACCATAGCCAATTCTTCCTCTACTTCGTGGTTTTCCGCAAGGACGTTCATAATATAAAACAAAAGTGAAATAATGAAGAGTACCATATTCGAGGCATAAAGGGAATTCTTTAAGAAAAAGGCCAAAATGCGGATAGATTCAGGATAAAAATGAATATAGACATCTAAGGACGGAATCGGGAAGAAAAGTGAAAAGACATCTGAATTTGTCACAAGGAGCATCAAAAAGCTCACTAGGATAAAGGCAAACCAATACTTCCGATCTCTCTTGGTATTCAACTCTTTGGAACCATAGAAGATATCCGCAAAAACCAAGAGAATGAGCCCGTTATAAGCTACATTTTGAACCCACATCAGAAGCAGCATCAGGAGAATCTCCAGAATATTCCTCTTATCAAAAATAGACCATCGACTCGTTTGAGGCAGATATCGACTCATCGATATCAAAGCAATCCCAGCAAACAAAACTGCAGACAACCAAAAAGTCGTAGATGGAGCAAAGGGAATACGCTCTAGGCGCTCTAATAATAGAGAAGCTTGGCGTTGAGCAATGATATAGTTGGTTGCTTGAAGATAGATGATACTGTTTAGCATAACAGCGATAAAATTGACGACCATAAGAATGGCCAAACTGTATCGGACACCTCTAAACTTTCTCATTACTGCCACCCATTCACATCAAACTGATCAATGTTTTCCTTTGTCATCATTTCAACTGGAATGCTCACCTCTTTGGTATAGCTCTTCCCTTCAGCAATATCTTGAATGATCTCCATCACGCGATCTCCCATCTTCAAAGGAGACTGAGCAACGGTTCCCACAACATCATCCGTCGAGTGCAACAAAGATTTCATATCTGGTGAACCATCGATTCCATAAATCGCAATGGGGTAAGTTATTCCTTGCTCCTTAATTGCAGCCAGAGCTCCTATAGCTGAGCGGTCATTTAAGGCAACCAAGGTATCAATTTCAACCCCTGATTGTAAAAAATTCTGGACGGCCGGCATGGCGATTTCCGTTTGCCCCTTGGTTTCTAGTTCCGAGACAATCTGATAAGAACTGTGCCCCTCTATAGTGTCTTTAAAGCCCTGAATCCTCGTATCTGCTGAAACAGTCCCCTTATGTTCCAAAAGGAGGACCCGAGCACTAGAAGAACGTTTCATCAACTCTTTAGCAATCAATACTCCCGCTTGGTAATTATCGGATACAATACTTGCATCCGGCTTAAAATTCTTCAGTTGGGTATCGACCGCAATGATTTTAATTCCTTGTTTTCTAGCTTTTTCAAGAGCAGTTAAAATTGACTGGCTATCCCCCTTGACCGGATTGATCACTATCATATCAACTTTTTGAGCACAAAAATCATCAATCTGTTGGCTCTGTCTTTCTTCGTCCAATTCTGGATCTCGGACATAAACAAGAGCTCCTCTTTCATCGGCAATTCGACTAATTTCCGAATGAATACTTTTATAGAACCCATTGTTCATGGTCATATAGGTGACACCAATTTTAGTCTGATCCTTGATGCCACTTGTTTGACAACGGCCGAAAACCCATAAGAGAACACAGACCACTGGAATCAGCAGTAATAGACGCTTTATCAGCCATTTCAACAATTCTATTTTCTCTTTATTTTTCGTCAAATTTCATTCCTTTTCTGAAAATTTTGAATATATATTACTTTATTCTACTACTTTTTCAAAAAAAGTGCTTGATTTTATTGTACAAGTGCATTTATTTGACCTATTTAAGAATTAATTTCCGAACAATAGCACAAAAACAATAGAAAAAGCTGGTCTATAGGCGAACCAGCTCTTCTATTTGATTGATATTAAAATGGAAGTTCCTCTTCTTCCAAGACCAAATCTGCTAAGTCTTGTCCTGCATTATTTTCACGCATAGCACGTTGGGCACGGCTTTCTAAGAGTTGGAAACCTGTACAGAGAACTTCTGTTACATAGTTGGTCTGGCCATTCTTCTCAAACTTACGGGTACGAAGTTCCCCATCCACAGAAATGAGACTACCCTTGCTTCCATAACTAGCCAAGGTTTCAGCCAATTTTCCCCAGACCACAATATTGATGAAGTCTGCTTCACGTTCCCCATTTTGATCTTTATAACGGCGATTCACTGCGATAGTTGCTCGTGCAACAGACTTATCATTGTTGGTTTTGTGCAACTCTGGTGTAGACGTCAAACGTCCGATCATAATAACTTTATTATACATTTTTTCATCCTCCTACTTATCTATTCGAAGGTAAAAGAAAAAAGTTACAAAATTTGTAACTTTTTTAAATAATGTTAATCTCTGTGAATCATAAATCCAGTTGCTTGTTGATTGGCCATGATGGTCATATCTGTAATTTGCACACGACGTGGTTGACTGGTCACATAAACAACGGCATCAGCGATGTCTTGTGCTTGCAAGGCTTCGAGCCCCTGATAGACCGTCGCAGCCCGTGCCTCATCTCCATGGAAACGGACTTTTGAAAAATCAGTCTCTACAATACCAGGCTGAATGGTTGTCACCTTGATATCAGTCGCAATGGTATCAATCCGTAGTCCATCTGAAAAGGTTTTGACTGCAGCCTTGGTTGCTGAATAGACTGCTGCACCAGCGTAAGCGTAAATACCTGCGGTTGAACCCATATTAATGATATGGCCTTGATTTGCAGTCACCATAGAAGGCAAGAGACAACGAGTAACAGCCATCAGGCCCTTGACATTGGTATCCAGCATGGTCAGCATATCCCACTCTTCATAATCCTGATAGAGAGCTAAGCCTAAAGCAAGTCCAGCGTTATTGACCAATATATCAATCTGACCCACAGTTTTTAGAATATCTGAACAGACAGTCTTAACCATGCGCATATCCGTAACATCTAAAGGAAAGGTCCAAACTTTTTGATTTGGAAAGGTTGCCGCAAACTCGTTTTTTAGGACTTCGAGTCTTTCTGTTCGACGTCCCGTAAGAACGATATTCTCACCTTTTTCTAGATAGGCACGCGCAATAGCTTCACCAATACCTGATGTTGCACCTGTTATCACAACATTTTTTGCCATCTTACTTTCTCCTATCTAACTTAACAAATTTAAGCTGTCCAGTGTTTTGCTGGGTCAAATGGAGTTCCAACAACTTGGTCTTCGGACAATTCAATGACACCACGTTTTTGTGGAGCATTTGGCAAATGCAATTCACGAGGACTACACATCATGCCAAAACTCTTTTCACCACGAAGTTCCCCTGGGAAAATGAGATTGCCTTTTGGCATCATAGCTCCTGGAAGAGCTACAATGGTTTTCAAACCAAGACGCGCATTTGGAGCACCTGCCACGATTTGTACTGTTTTGTCATTCCCAACAGCAACTTGACAGATATTGAGGTGGTCACTATCTGGATGCGCAACCATTTCTACAATTTCTCCAACCACAAATTTTGGTTCCTTGTCGTTGATGATTGCTTCAGTAAATCCTTCTTTTTGCAATTCTTGGTTCAAACGTGCTACTTGCTCGTCAGTTAAAAAGATCTGTCCACGATTCTCAATCTCAAATAAGCTAGAAATCTCAAAAATATTCCAAGCGACAGTTTCACCAGTTTCCTTTAGGAATACACGTGCCACATTGCCTTTCCGTTCAACATCTAGTTTGGCATCGCCACTGTTTTTCACGATGACCATAAGGACATCACCGACATATTCTTTGTTATATGTAAAAATCATTCTTTCTTTTCTCCTATTTTAATTCTGCTAAAAAGTCATTTATTTGTGCCTTGGTTTTACGGTCACGATTAACAAAGCGTCCAATCTCCTTGTCCTTATCTAAGACAATTAGACTTGGAATCCCGTATACATCCCATAGTTTTGCAAGTTCCATGTACTCATCTCGGTCTACTCGTATAAAGATAAACTCTGGATTGGTCTCTTCAATCTCTGGCAGAGCTGGATAGATATAGCGACAATCGCCACACCAATCCGCAACAAAAAGGAAGACCTTCTTGCCATCCTGCTCTACTAGATTTGCTAATTCTTCTATACTCTTAGGAGAAATCATAAGACTTCCTCCTCGTAGATGAGATCTTCATCTTCGTAGACAAAGGTATAGTGACGACCATCTTCAAAAATAACACCTCCGACCAAGCGATTCATATCACTTTCGTAAAGCTGTACGTAAAGAGTTGCAATAACTCCCATTTTTGAGAATTCCTCTCGGACTCTACTAGTTAATTCTTCTTGACTTGCCATTAGTTTGTGATCATCAGCTATTTTCTTTGCTCCAAAAGCAAGAGCTCCGAGTCCTATTAAGGCAAGACCTGTCTTAAAAATATTTTTCGTTTTCATGCTAACATTGTAACACAAAAAGGCTCAAGGAACAATGAAAAAGGGAGTCCCACTCCCCTTTCTAATCTCTAAAAATTAATAATTTCTCTCGCCAAACAAACCTTCTGGTAAATCATGGAATTCCTTACCTGCCTTGAAGTTTTCAAATTTACCTAGTAAGAACTGGTAGGCATCCAAGCGACTCTCGTAGCGAATCATGGCATCTTTAGCGCGCTCATCTTGATCTTCTTCATAGACCTTTTGGCTTTCCTTGAGCGCCATATCATTAATCATGATTTGGGTATTAACCCAGGCTTCAAATTCCTTCATAAATTCTTGTTCGTAACTCATTGTCTCTCCTTATTCTATTTCGCGATAGTAATCTGTATCAATCTCACGGTATGGTTGAATGTCCTGAACGTATTCTAGGACTCCTTGAAATTCCCCTGTCTCATCATGAACAGCTGCGTAAGTGACATGGACAAACTTTCCACGTGATTCTGACTTGAACCACATCTCGTACTTGTCTTTTTTTCCCTCACGAAGACCTTGCATAATCGCTTTGACTTTCTCCAAATATTTTGGTGGATGGCATAGTTCGACATTTCGTCCAACCTGAGACGGTGTTCGCTTGAAAATCATTTCATCCGCTGGAGTATTGTCATTATAATACTGGAAAATATCATCCTTATTAACAAAGGTAATCTCCATAGGCAGGTGGTTGAGGATAAGATTCGCCTGTTCAACTGAAAGATAGCCATTTCCAAAAGCATGCTGACTATTTCGGTCCATCACTGCTTCCTTTTCCTTAGGTGTAAAGGTGATAGTAAACTGACCCTCTGGCGTATCAATCACTTGTTGAACCTGTCCATCTACAGTTTCTGACTGACTTGCTTCTTCTACACTTTTCTTCTCAACAAAGCTTTTACGTTCAGGAACCCATTTTTCAGATGGCCGGATAATGGCATAGCCATAAGCATCACTTTCCTCGGCAATCTGAATCCAGTCATCCTGGGTGAAGGATTCGAGCAGAATCATGAGGAGGATGGACTCTTCCTTGAAAATCATACTCTCAAATTCAGTCGCAAAAGCCTCAAAATCTGCCTTTACAATACTAATGGATGCTTCTGGTAGTGACCTAACTGTCCCCAAGGCTTTTTGATAGAGTTCCCTAATCTGGTCATCGACTCCCCACATGACTTTTGGAGGCGAATCATGTCCATAACGTTCCATGATAGGAAAAAAGAGCTCTTCCTTGCGCTGGTAGTGGATATTAAATTGACCAACAAGCCCCATCTGACGCACCAAACCCTTACGCATCTCTGCCAGCATTTCCTCGTCGTCCACAGATTCATAAGTCGAGAGCAATCTACGAACCCGAATCAAGGCAGCACGGAGGGCTAGATTTTCATCCTTAAAGACACGCACAGGGTGACCAGGATGATCGGTGTCCTCAACTTCGACACCCTTAACAGCATTCTTAAAGAGATTGGCATGGACATCACAGAGCTCCATGACATCTTCAAAGGTAACGCCTGAGTCCGAGTTCATCAACTCGTGCTCCATGAGAGAAATCTCGATAGCTGATACACCTGTGAAGGTTGCATCAAAGCGTTCCTGAACGGATTCAGGGGAAGCTCCATTATGCAATTCTAATAAAATATCCCGTAGGATATGAATACGTTCATCTGCCATTAGTCTATTCCAATCACTTCGTAACCATTTGCTTCAAGTGTGCGCACAATCTTATCCATAGGAGTTCCCTCCAGTTTAGACCCCTGTTTGAGCGATACTTTTCGTCCGACTGTATTTCGCATCAAAGGATTTGCAAGAGGTTTAAAACCGAGTTCTACTAGGATATCTAAAACTTCTGGATGCTTGTCCACAACTTCCGCAACAGGAATAGATACATCAATGATATTGTCCATCATAACCTCCATCATATTCTCTAACAGTTTTTTCTTTTTTATTATACCACAAGGGCAAAGATTAAAAAACTAGCAGTAGAAGACTTGCTAGTTTATTTCGTATAATTTCATTATTTCCATTTATATAGACTTTTCCTAGTAAAACCTCAAAGTCTTATCCTTACCATGATCATCAGAGAAGTTTGAAAAACCAATCTATGATCTTGAAAAGAATCTTATAGAACAGTAATTGGAAGGCGAAAGAGATTAGGAACCAGAGTATTTTTATCAGACCAACAATTGGTGTTATAAAAAGAAGAGTAAAGAACCTCCAAAAAGATTTCATTCTTTATCCTCCGGCTTCATCAACCAAGTAGCTGTATCCATAAGCTTATCTACGAGAAATAATTTTCCCAAACTAACGACTATGTTTTCATCTTTTTTTATGGTTTCTGCAACTTTTAAAGCTTGCCTTGTTAGAAGATAATTACCGTAGGTTTTGGCCAGTACTGTTATGATCCCCATGTCAATCTCCTTCTATGATTTCCACTTCTTTTCGGATAGTGGCAACATCTCTTTGATATTGTGCTTCATCGTAGTTAATCAATTTGGACAATTCTTTTTGCAATCTTTCTCCCATGGGTTTCATGGTCGCAAAGGTTAAGCCACCTGATAGAACTCCACCTAAGATAGGAATAACTTTCCCCATCCCCTTAGCCAATCCTCCCTTGGTCAGATTCACTCCAAAGATTTTCAGAACTTTTTCCAAAATTGGATACCAAAGAGTCTTTGTCAAAGCCTTTTTATTCACGATTTTCATCACTTGCTTAGCAACTGTAACACCACCAGAACGAAGGAGAGCTCCCGCACCATTTACTCCCAACATCACTCCCAGATAGAGCAAGAGCGTATTTTTAGCTTCTTCGCTCAGCTCATTTCGTGAAGCCCAGAGATCATCATAGCCGTAAATATAGCCTAGTTCCTGAGCTAGTTTCAGTGAAAATGCGTAAAACTGGGCTACATCTGCTGGTATAGTAACCGCCATGGCAAGACCGCCAGGTAATCCAGCCAAAACAGATGTCCCACTTGCTAGCAAAACATTATCTTTAATACAGGCATTGGCCACTCGATCTAAGGTTTTCTGAGGTAATAAAGCTGTCGGCCCTTCATCCAATAATCTAGGAATATCCTTTGAAGCCACTTCCTTAGAGAATTTGTCCATTAAAAATTTTGACCGGTTCACTTTAACGACAGGAAGTTTTACTACCTGTTGCAACACTTGCATCGCCACATCTTCTTTAGCCATCTCTATCTCCCTGTAATTTTTTTATTATATAATATCATACCATATAAAGCAACAATTATAAAGCGTTTTCATATCATATATTATCTTTCATTTTTCCACACAAAAAAGAGGGTTGCCCCTCTTTCTACTTAGTTTTTATCCAGATTGCGTAGCATCTCGTCAATCTTGTTTCCATACTCTATGGATTCATCTTTGACGAAAGTTAAGTCTGGAATTTTGTACAATTTCAAATTGCGACCCAGTTCACGTTTGATTGTTCCAGTTGCTTTTTCAAGCCCGATTTGAGCTTTTTGGTTATCTGAAGCCAGGTTACTCAAAATAGTGTAGTAAACCTTAGCCATAGATAAGTCCCCTAGCATCTGAACATCAGTGATAGTCACACCTTGGACTCGTGGATCACGGACTTTCTTTTGCAAAATCTCATTGACTTCGCGCTTGATCTCCATGCCCACACGATCCGTACGGAAATGATTTGCCATGCTTTTTTCCTTTCTCTCAATTGAACCAAAAGCTAGGCCAGCAGACCTAGCTTTGTCTAGTAGATAGAGGAACTAGAGCCATTTGAATCTAGGAAACAAGCCTTAGATAGAACTAAGGGTTCATCAAGGCGCTGTTGACAACGAGTCAAATGAGCTATCGTTTCTCTATTATCGTTTGATTTCTTCCATGATATAGGCTTCAATCACATCATCCATCTTAAGATCATTGTAGCCGTCGATCATAAGACCACCTTCACGGCCGTTTGTAACTTCTTTAACGTCATCTTTATAGTGTTTCAAGCTAGCTAGAGCGCCATCGTAAATAACAACACCATCACGGATAACACGGACTTTAGAGTCACGGGTAACTTTACCGCTTGTAACCATGAATCCTCCGATTGTTCCCACTTTAGATACCTTGAAGGTTTCTCGGATGATCGCTTCACCGATAACTTTTTCTTTAAATTCTGGGTCAAGCATCCCTTTCATGGCTTCTTCCATCTCTTCGATCACCTTGTAGATGATGCTGTGGAGACGGATTTCTACATCGTCAGCTTCTGCTTGTTGACGAGCTTGTGGTGTAGGGCGTACGTTGAAACCAACGATAAAGGCATTTGAAGCCTCGGCAAGAGTCACGTCAGATTCGTTGATGGCACCGACAGCTGCATGGACGATAGTAACTTTCACGCCCTCAACATCAATTTTTTGAAGTGAAGCAGAAAGTGCTTCAACAGAACCTTGTACGTCTGCTTTGATAATGACGTTAACTGACTTGAGTTCGCCAGCTTTAAGGGTATCAAAGAGATTTTCAAGGCTGACACGTTGTGTAGCTTGACGTTGCTTCATAAGAGCACGTTTAGCACGTTCTTCACCAGCTGCACGAGCTGATTTTTCATCTTCGTAAACGGCAAAGTGGTCACCCGCCATTGGCGCTTCGTTCAAACCAGTGATCGATACTGGTGTTGATGGTCCTGCAACCTTCACACGACGTCCAAGATCGTTTGTCATGGCACGGACACGTCCGAAGGTATTTCCGACAACGATTGGATCTTGAACGTTCAAAGTACCTTGTTGAACAAGGAGGGTTGCAACCGCACCTTTACCTTTATCCAAACGAGCTTCGATAACAGTACCGATGGCACGAACTGTTGGGTCTGCTTTGAGTTCTTGGATTTCAGCCACAAGAAGGACAGTTTCCAAGAGTTCATCGATATTTTGGTTGAACTTGGCTGAGATTTCTACAAACTCAGAATCTCCACCCCAGGCAGTTGACATAACACCATGTTCAGCCAATTCACCGATAACACGTTCTGGGTTGGCACCTGGTTTATCGATTTTATTGATAGCTACGATGATTGGAACATTAGCTGCTTTTGAGTGGTTGATGGCTTCGATAGTCTGAGGCATAACCCCATCATCTGCCGCTACGACCAAGATAGTAATATCGGTAACAGATGCACCACGCGCACGCATAGATGTAAAGGCCGCATGTCCTGGTGTATCAAGGAAGGTAATCTTCTTGCCATTTTCAACGATTTGGTAGGCACCGATATGCTGAGTGATACCACCGGCTTCACCTGTCGCAACACGAGAGTTACGAAGGGTATCTAGGAGGGTTGTCTTACCATGGTCAACGTGTCCCATGATGGTAACAACTGGTGGACGCTCTACGAGTTCATCTTCATTGAGATAACCATCTTCAGCAAAGAAACGTTCGATATCAGCATTGTCCACTTCAACCTTTTGTTTAGCATCAATACCGTAATCGACCATGAGGAGTTCGATTGTTTCACCGTCTAAGGACTGGTTTTGTGTCGCCATCACGCCCATCATGAAGAGTTTCTTAACAATCTCAGCTGGTTCGCGCTTGATACGTTTTGCAATTTCCGCGACGGTCATACCATCTGTATATTCAAATTCTGTTGGCAATTCATGGAACTTACGCTCTGTAACAGGTTTTGGTGCCTGACTACGGTTGTTTTTGTTATTGCCTTTTTTATTCTTTTTGTTATTGTTCCAGTTACTATTTCTTTGATTTCTCACTTGATTTTGACTACTTCGATTCTTTTGTTGTTTTCTAGGACCATCTTCTTCGTGATCGAAATCATCACGTTCTTTGTCTGGTCGGGCTTGTTTCTTACGACGTGTATCCACTACAGGTTCTTTAGATGCAGGAGCTACTTCAACCACTGGTTGAACTTGCTGTACTTGTTCAGCCAATTTAGCAGCTTCTTCAAAGATTTCCTCAGGTTCCTTGCGTTTATTTGCTTGCGTCAAGGCTTCTTTGGCAGCTTGAGACTGCTTGAAGCGTTCCTCACTTGAACGAGCATATTCTGCATTTTGCTCTGCCTTTAGAGCAGCTGCACGGGCTTTGAAGTCAATGCGTGGTCCTGTTTGATTTGGACGTTTGTCCTCTTGCTTGCGGCGATCATTTCCACGATTTTGCTGACCTTGTTGTTTTTTTCCTTGATCATTAAAGCGACGATTGTCGCGATTGCCTTGACCTTGTTTACCACCATTACGGTTATCATTTTTTTGACGATTTCCATTTTGTTGGTGATCACGGTTATTGCCCTTATTTTGCTTGCGTCGTTCAGCCTGCTCTTTTGCACGAGCTTCACGCTCAGCCTTAAAGTTTCGACTCTGCGGTTTTACTGGCGCCACTCTTTCTTCTTTAGGGGCAACCGCTGCTGCTGGTTTTGCCTCTTCCTTAGCTACAGCTGGTTTAGCTGGCTCAGATTTTTCGGCTTTCTTTTCTGTACTTGCTTTTGGTTCTGCAGGTTTTGCTTCTACTTTCGGAGCAGCAGACTTAAAGCTGGCAGCGATTTTTGCAGCGACAGCTTCTTCCACACTTGATGAGTGGCTTTTTACATCCAAGCCCAACTCTTTTGCACGCGCTACAACTTCCTTACTTTCTTTTCCAAGTTCTTTTGCGATTTCGTACAATCTTTTCTTAGACAAATCATGTCCTCCTCTTCTATTCCATAAGAGACCTCATTTTCTTTGTAAATCCAGCATCTGTCACAGCCAAAACTTTTCTTGATTTTCCGACTGCTATGCTTAATTCCAGTGTTGAAAACACGGTAATAACTTCTACTTGATAATAATGACTTTTATCCTGAATCTTCTTGGTCAGGTTGGGAGCGGCATCATGAGCGAGAAATACCAGCTTTACTTTCTGGTCTTGGATGGCCTTGACCACCATTTCTTCACCCGAGATGATTTTCCCTGCTCTTTGAGCAAGTCCCAAGAGATTGGTAATTTTTTGCTTATTCAAGTCCTAACTCTCTTCTTTTCACTTTGTGATCGACATAGGCAATCAACTCGTCATAAAAGCTTTCTTCAACTTCCATACTAAAGCTGCGGTTAAAGACCTTCTTCTTTTTCGCCTCTAGGGCTTCTTTATTGTCTAGCTTGATATAAGCGCCACGGCCATTGGCCTTGCCTGTCGGATCGATAAAGACTTGTCCTTCCTTGTTCTTGACAATACGGAGCAAATCACGCTTATCAATCACTTCATTGGACACGACAGACTTGCGCAAAGGGATTTTTCTCGTTTTCATCTTTCCCTCCTCTAGCAGCTTTTATTCTTCTACAGTATCGTTTTCTGCTTCCAACTCTACCGAACCAGCTTCTTCCATGGCTTCAAATTCGCTAGCAGACTTGATATCGATACGGTAACCAGTCAAGTGAGCCGCCAAGCGAACGTTTTGCCCACGGCGACCGATGGCAAGAGAAAGCTTGTTATCTGGCACAACGACCAAGGCACGCTTGCTGTCGTTTTCATCAAAGATAACTTGGTCAACTTCAGCAGGAGCGATAGCGTTGTAGATAAATTCAGCTGGATCAGCTACCCATTCGATAACGTCGATGTTTTCTTCGATTGGAATCATACGATCGCTCTTGGCATCGTAGCGAGCCGGGTGGAATTTGCTAGTAATTTTCTTGATGTTAGCACCACCACGTCCAACGATTGTCCCGATAGCATCCACGTTTGGATTGTGGCTACGAACAGCAACCTTGGTACGGTCACCTGCTTCACGAGCTACGCTCATGATTTCAACAGTTCCGTCATAGACCTCAGGAATTTCTTGTTCCATCAAACGTTTAATCATTTCTGGATGGCTACGGCTCACAAAGACGTTCACACCACGAGGATTGTCTTCAACCTTGTAGACATAAACTTCGATACGATCATGAGAAGCAAAAACTTCTCCAGGGATTTGGTCTTGTTTTGACAATTGGGCTTCGATGCTGCCAAGGTTAACATAAATAAAGCGGTTGTCAAAACGTTCTACTGTACCAGACATGATTTCTTGCTCATGCTCTTTGTAGGTGTTGTAGGTAATGGCACGTGTTTGCTTACGCATTTTTTCCATGATAGTTTGTTTGGCAGATTGAGCTGCTACACGACCAAACTCACCTGGTGCTTCTTCAAATTTAATCTTGTCCCCAAGCTCGTAAGCTGAGTTAATGGCAAGAGCATCTTTTAAACTGATTTCCAAACGGCTATCAAATACTTCATCAACAACTTCACGGACAGTATAAACTGTAAAGTCCCCTGTTTTTTCGTTGAAATCAATGGCTACGCTGTCTGATTGACCATAGCGTCTGCGATAGGCTGAACGAAGTGATTCCACCACTGCATCAATGATGTCTTCTTTTTTGATTCCCTTGTCTTCTTCCAAAATGCGGAAGGCCTCTAGCATTTCTTTACTCATCTTCTATTCACTTTTGAATCTTCAAAAGCTTCCTTTCTTTTACTATAATTTTACTGCTAAACGTGCTTTTGACACCAAACTGTATGGGATTTGGACCGTTTTCTTACGTGTCTTGTCCATATATTCCATAGTCAACTCATCCTCTTCAAAGGCTAGCAAGGTTCCTTCAAAGACCTTTTGCTTATCGATGGCTTGGTAAAGTCCAACATGGATGTATTTCCCAACCGCTCCAGCGACTGCTTCCTTGGTTTTCAAAGGACGCTCCAAGCCTGGGCTGGTGATTTCTAGGAAATATTGTTCTGGGAAGGGATCTGGCTTGATAGTATCTAGGACAGGACTGATAATCTCTGTCAAGTCCGCTGTGTCGTTCAAGGTAATTCCCTCTGGTTTATCTACAAAAATACTAAGAATCATGTCACTGCCAATCTTTCCGTACTCGATATCAACGAGTTCAAAGGGAGCTTCAATGACAGGTTCTACGACTTCTTTGACTAATTCTACGATAGTTGCGATTGCGTCCACCTCCTCATAAGCAAGAGGCGAAGATATTTCCTCGCCTCACTTTTTCATATTCTTACTTATAGTATAGCACTTTTGACTACTTATGTAAAGCATAAGCACTCAGAAGGCTTGATTTTAAGCTTTTTCTTGAAATTCTGCACGATTTTATAGAAAGAGATCCATTATGGAAAGATATCAGTTTCTTTACCAAGCAATCTGAATTCCCTACAAATCAACCACCCTCATCAAAACAACAGATCCTTTTCAATCTTTCACCTCTTTTGACTGTGAAATTCCTAATAACCCCAAATCATATTTCCATGATAAAATGCGTCTCACAGATTCATCAATACGATCTTCTGTCAGCTCCCCAGAGGAGACTTTCTTTAATAAATAGGGAATCTGAGTCTGGTATGAAGACCCTAGAATTAAGTCATTTCCGGCTAGAATCACTTGGAAAGCAGCTTCATCCTGATTAACAAAATCAGCTAATCCTGCCATATCTAGATCATCCGTCATAATGACACCTTTAAAATTCAGTTCCTTGCGAAGAATTTCATTGATTTTGGGTGAGATAGAAGACGGAACTGTATCAATTTTAGTCAGGATGTTGTGAGATACTAAAACACTATCTGCACCAGCATCTATGCCAGCTTGAAAGGGGAGAAAATCTGCTTGTCTTAATTCATCCAGAGAACGGTTGTCTTGGATAATAGCAGTATGACTATCTCCATTATCACCATATCCAGGAAAATGCTTCAAGGTTGACCCAACTTTGTTTTTTTGAAGTTCTGTTACAACCTGCCCAACATAACTTGCAGTTGTTTGGGCATCTTGTCCAATGGTTCGATCATAGATAAAGGCTGATGGATCCCTTGCAAGATCCGCAACGGGAAAAAGTCCAGCATTGATGCCAACTGATTTTAGCACCTCTGCCTTCTGCCTAGTATCAGAAAGGACTGCCTCCAATCCCCCTTGATGATAAAGTGTCATAGGAGCTTGGAAAGGAGTATCCAAAATCGAACTGATACGAGTCACAGTTCCACCTTCCTCATCTGAACCAATTAATAAAGGAATCTTTGAAGTGGCTTGGTAGCGACTTGTTAAAGCATTGATATCCTCTAGGGTTTGTCCTTGAAAATCTCGTCCAAATAAGAGATATCCTCCAAAATGATAGGATTGAAGGTCTTCTATCTGATGATTGGAAGGAACCCTAGCCCAAAATAACTGGCCTACTTTTTCTTCCAAAGTCATCCTGACTAATCTATCTTCAACAACCTTATTCTTTTCTATTTCACTAGGTTGAGTAGTTTTCTCAGTTTTTTCTACTTGCGACTCCACTTGTTTATGATGTTGATAGTCGGACAAAATTAAACCACCTATCACAAGGAAAAAGAAAAGATAGACTACAATCGGTTTTATTCTTCTTCTCATAACTCCTTCATTATACCACTTATCTGGTTGCAAGTATACAGTTACCAAAATCTCGAATGAACTAACAGCAAACTAAAAGAGCTTAGCCCCGTGCAATAGAGAACTAAACCCTTGGAAAAATTATATATCTAACTTTTTTGGTTATGATAAAATTTTTGATTGATATATTTTTTTACATTAAAACTGAGCCTCAACTCGGTAGATAACTTGACCCTTACTTGAGAATTTTTGCTCATATTCTGTCATGACATTGCCTTCAAAGTCGCTGGCGTGCAAGTCCAACCAAACGCCATTGAGCTTCATGCCATATTGAGAAAAACTCACTAGGCTATATTCAAACAAGCCACGGTTATCTGTCTTGAAATGAATCTCACCGTGTTCAGGCAAGATACGCTTGAAGGTATCCAAGAAACTCTTATAGGTTAAACGACGCTTTTCATGGCGCTTTTTAGGCCACGGATCTGAAAAGTTTAGGTACAAGCGATCAATCTCACCATCTTCAAAATAGTCGGTCAAATCAGAACCATCAACCCACAACAACTTAATATTGGGTACAGAAACTTCCAAGACCTTGTCCAAGGCATAACTCAAAACAGACTTTTGAATATCAATCCCGATATAGTTGATATTAGGGTTTTGCTTGGCCATACCTGACACAAAGGCTCCCTTACCACTACCAACCTCAACATGGATAGGATTGTCATTTCCAAAGAGGTCTCGCCATTTTCCTTTGGCTTCTAAAGGATTTAAGACAACATACTGAGGATTAGCCTCTAGTAATTCTGTTGCCCCTTTACGATTTCTAACTCTCATCTCTTCTTTCCATACTTGTCACGGAAGATACGCAAGGCATAAATCTCCCGATTGACATTTTCTAGATCTTCATTTGTATAATATTTGGCAATCTGGCTCAAGAAGGATAACTGAGCATACCAAAATAGTTTGTTGATGACTGTTTGGTTGTATTTGTAACCGTAATAAGTCAACCACTCTTTCCACTGATAGTCTGGAATATAGTGACATAGCATATGCGCTACATCAAACATGCGATCCGTTAAACGAACGGAATCCCAATCCACTAAATAAATAAGACCGCTCTCTGTCTCAATCCAATTACTATGTCGTACATCTCCATGAACGATCGTTGCATAATCTTCCCTAAAGTTTGGCAAGCTTCCTCGCAAATCCTCTACTACCATTCTTAGATATTGATTGTTCTTCAAGGATTCTGGAGCATCTTTTAACCAAGCCTGAAGCAAGTCTAAAGGTGTTTCTAAAGAATAGCCCAAACGAGTCAATTGCGTCATCAAAGGACGCGAACGATGCAAGCGGCTCAAAATATTGATAATCTGCTTGCGATTCATATCATAAGGGGTCAAAATTTTACCATTCAACCATTCTTGGGCACACATATCACGCCCATCCGATAAACGGCGAGTCCATAATAATTGAGGAGCGATTTGTTCCTTGGCTAAACCAGGTAGGATTGGAGAGGTGTTCATTTTAATAAAGACGCGCTTCCCATCAGGGTAGCTTCCCATATAAGCTTTTCCGCTTTTCCCAGGTATAGGGGTCAGCGTTAGCTCAATATCACCCAAGTCCATTTCTTTCCTCCGTATAAAGTTTCCTTACTATTCTACTAGTTTTTAGGCTATTCGTCAACCAGTCCAGACCCGATTCTAAAATAAAAGCCTCTGGGGTGGTTTGGGTTATCATTATAGAAAGAAAAAGGTAAGTACAATCTCCTTCTTACCTTTCATGATTTTTATAAATAAAATAAGAGTGGCCAACTGTTGTAAAACATGTGGACTAGAGTAGAAACCCATAGATTTTGACTCTTTTTATAAGCAAAGCCCAGTAACAAGCCCCCAAGTAGATAAAAAATAAACGAAGGGACATTAGAAGGTCCATGCATGAAAGAAAAGAGAGAGGAAGTTAGCACAAGCCCTAACCAAGAATTTTCAAATATAGCCCCCTGAAGAAGTCCCCTGAAAATGAGTTCCTCCAAGTGTTGAACTCCTGCGCCAGAAGAAACAGCGAAGAAACGAATATAAACTAGCGTCTCAAGCACACTTAGAAGAAAGGTTACAATGAACAGCAAAAGTTGTTTCTTGCTTAATATCCCAAAAGAAATCATTTCAAACTTTCTAGCATAAGCAACACTCAGCGAGGTTACTAGAAGACTTACAATAATCAGTGCAGGTTCATTTTGAAAAAAATCTCCATGGTTAATCGTATAAGGAACTGTAATGACGATTATTAGTACTAAAAATCCAAAACATAAGGCATGAAATTTATTAAAAATAGTCATAAGCACAACCTCTCTCCTTTAAAAGTCGATCAAAATAAGGAGGCAAAAATTTTTATTTATGAACTCTTTGTTTCCACTTGATCATACCTGAAGTAATTAAGAGTGCAACAGCTATACGCAATAGATTGTAACTTTCTTCCTCTCCTGTATTAGGCAGTAATTGTTTGCTCAAATGAATGGTTTGGGAGGCAGAATCATTCCCCTTAACTTCGGATAAAGAAGTTTGTAACTTATCAGTATTTTCAGAGATTGTCTTAGATGTATCTCCTCGCTTATTCTTATCTGTCATTACCAAATCTTCAGGCTGAACAGTTATAGTGTTAGAAGGAGGAATATTATTCTTCAATGGTTCTCTACTATCACTATTATTAGTTAAATTTTCCTTTGAATTCTCCACCTCTCCTGTTTTATCATCACGGACACTTTCTGTTACTGTATCCTCAGAAGATGCTACTGTTTCCGTTTGCTTAGGTGAGTTTCTCGAGTACATATAATCATAAACCTGTTGTGCAGTTGCTCCGCCACCAACCCATCCAGATATCGGACGTCCGTTTCTTAAATACAAAATTGTTGGTGTTCCTGGAATACCGACTTTTTTAAATAGAAACTCTCTCGCTTCCCCGTCAAAATCTTTACCATCCAAATCATAATATTCTAACTTCTTTTCAATTAAGTTATTAAATTCTTTCAATTCAGGAGAAAATTGACGACAATGAGAACAAGTTTTTCTACCAAAATATATAGTATGTTCCAATTGATCCTCTGTAAAAGATTGACGAACGGCTTCAATATCTATCTTTTTAAATTCCGCAACATTCTGCTCATACTCTTCGGGAGTTACAACGGAAGGTTTATGCTCAACATTTTCCGTACCCGATTGCAGATCTGGTGCCACAACAGAACTATCATTAGGCTGGATAGAGGAAGAAGTAGTCTGTTCTTCTGCATATGCAACACCTGTAGTAATAGATGCAAATACAAGTGGTACAAGTAATAGTGATTTTATCTTTTGTTTCTTCATAAGAATACTCCTTTACATTTGATATATTTATCTTACCTTATTTAAGATTACAAATTCATCTAAATCTTAAATGGTCATCAAAACATCTTGAATTGCAAAAACTTCATTAAAAAAGGTAAGCATTTTGAAAACACTTACCCTTTTATACTTTATTAACCTCTACTTTTTATAATACTTCAACCCCCAAATGAGCAAAAGCATGATAATCAAGCATAGAACCACACCAATATAGGCGATTATTTGTTGGTAGGCTTCTGCTGCTGTGATACCTCTATACAGACAAATAATAGACATAAAGCCTGTCAAGCCGATGAACATGAGTTGATTGGTTCTAGGACTAACCAAATCATCATCTTCAAACTCTCTTATCCTCATTTCCCTAGTGAGATAAACAGTAGCCAAAATAGAAGCCAAGTTAATAACTACTAAAAGAAATTGGAAAACTACGGAAAAATTTAAAAACTGACGAGATAGAAATAGATAAGTAGAAACAACCAAAGGTATCTGTCCGAACAACAACCTCACTAAGAAAACATTGCGTTTTGTTGCAAATATTTTTTTCATTACTATCTCCTTTCCCATGCTAACAGGTAAGCGCACCGCCAATTCCACCTAGTACAGCACCAATTGCACCTGTTCCTATAGCGTATGGCCCAAGTAGAAATGTTGAGCCATAAGTTGTAGCGTAGCCTTCCATCGCACCGTATGCAACCCCCGCTGCACAGCTAATTGTTCTTCCCCAATCAATATCTCCACCTTCAACGCAAGCAAGCATATCAGCATCCATAATCTCAAATTGTGACATCATTTTTGTATTCATGACAAATACTCCTTTTTATTTTTAATTTTTGTCTTGTTGCAACTTTGACAAGTTTAGTATAACATTGTTTTTTTAAATTTTTCACCCGAATCTTGAATTGTCATCGAAACATCTTGAATTGCAAAAACTTCATTATAAAAGGGTAAGTATTTCGAAAACACTTACCCCTTTATACTTCATTATGTGACTTTCAGTCTGTCTCGCACCTCACGGAGCGAGACAAAAAAACACCCGCTATGTAGGTGCGCGTCGAAGGTTATACCCCAAAAACTCCAAATGCGATACAATAAAGGTGTTCAAGCCAATTGTAAAGCGAAAGGAGAAAACCATGGTACAAAAGTCTCATAGTTTATCACACACAAAGTGGCACTGTAAGTATCACATTGTGTTCACCCCTAAGTATAGACGAAAAGTGATCTATAATCAATATCGAAGTAGTTTGAGAGAAATATTCCATAGATTATGTAATTATAAAGGTGTTGAGATTATCGAGGGTCACTTAATGCCAGACCATGTACATATGTTAGTCAGTAATCCACCGAGTATAAGTGTTTCAAGTTTCATGGGGTATTAAAAGATAAAAGTGCACTCATGATGTATGACAAACACGCTAATCTCAAGTACAAGTTTGGGAATCGTCATTTTTGAGCGGAAGGTTATTATGTGAGTACGGTTGGACTCAATGAAGCCACAATTAAGAAATATATTCAAGATTAAAGAAATTATCCAGTGGATGATTTCTTCACGAGTATGAAAATTTGAGAACGAGTAAAGCATGATATAGCACTAGATAAATTGAGTGTAAAAGAATATGAGGATCCCTTTAGGGATAGTGGTAAGTAATACCTAAGCCTCTTTAAGAGGCAAGTGACGAGTCAGGAGCAATAGGGCTTGAACAACGTGAAAGCCAGCGTCTTTAGGCGCTGGCTGGTAATTTGGGCTTATAGCCCTGGTACAAACCACCCGTTTAACGGGTGGTTATGATTAAGCTCTACTTTTTATAATACTTCAAGCCCCAAATGAGTAAAAGCATAATAATCAAGCAGAGAATAGCTCCAATATAGGCGATTAGTTGTTGGTAGGATTCTACTGCTGTGATACCTCTATACAAACAGATAATAGTCATAAAACATGTCAATCCTACGAACATTAGTTGATTGGCTCTAGGACTTACCAAATCATCATCTTCAAACTTTCTCACTCTCATTTCTCTAGTGAGGTAAACAATCACCAAAATAGAAGCCAAGTTAACAACCACTAAAAGCAATTGAAAAACTAAGGAAAAATGTAAAAACTGACGAGAGAGAAATAAATAAGTAGAGATCAGTACAGGCAACTGACCTAGGAACAATCTCGTTAGAAATATGTTGCGTTTTTTAGCAAATATTTTTTTCAATGATATCTCCATTATAATTAAATGATATCTAATCATTTTCTAAAATTTGATAACTTTTGTGAAATGTTTTAGCAGAAACAACTCTATGATTTGTAATATCTAGATAATCACCTGGATAACCAAGAACATACATACCATAACCAGCGAATCCTCCTCCAACTGTTCCAACTAGACCAAACTTGATATTAGTTGTGAGAGAAGTATTAAGAGCCGCCATAAGAATGCGCACATGATTATCCAACCAAACCATATAATTTTTTTGAAAAGCTTCTTCTACCCAACTTGGTTTAGGGGTTGCTTGACCAATTTCCCAAACATCAACAATTTGATTCCCATGTTTTGCCTTCATAGCTTCAATCCTTTTTTTAAATACCATTACATGAGTTTGGAGTTCCCCCTATACCATAAGGACTACATGGTTTCGAAGGATGTCTAATAGGCCACTTACCATTTAATTGATCCAAAGTTGGAGACGGTGCTAGTCCACCCAATAAACCAGAAAGCATATCTCCGAAACCTCCTTCAACTTTCGCAAGCATTTCAGTATCCATGACCTCTAATTGTAACATCATTTTTGTATTCATGATGAATACTTCTTTTTTTATTTTCAATTTTTTACCAAAGTCTTAAATTCAATAAACAAATAGAATTATTTTTAATAATATATTTTTGATTTTCTTAACAAAGTATAGACGTCTACTATCTTCTTAAAAGTAGCAGTACTTATTTTTAAGTCTAAGATTTCAATAATCCTGAGTATCTAAAATATCTTAATTTTCACTGCTCTCCTTGCAATAAAAAGTTTTACTATATTATTTATTATCTTGCAGAAAAAATATTAGTAAATTAATCGTTTGTAGTTAAGTTTTTTTATTTCCTACAAATCCATCAACTAAGCAAAACATCAACAATTATATAAACTATTGATAATATAATCAAAATTTTGCTAACTATCTTATTCTCATCATTCTTAGATAGCTTTGATATTTTGTAAGTAAGCAAATAAGACAGTAAATTAATAGCGATAATAATACTATATTTAAGAATCATAATCTTACAAATTCGAGTTATTCAGTATCCATAATCTCAAATTGTTCCATCATTTTTGTATTCATGATAAATACTCCTTGTTTATTTTTAATTTTTTTCCTGTTGCAACCATGATAAATTTAGTACAACACTGTTTTAATTTTCTCACTCAAATTCAGAGTTACAATAAAAATATTAGAAATACATAAACTATAATTAACATATCACCTATACTATATCCTAGTATCCATATCTAATATTAGATAATTCTCTTAATTTTTTTATCTGATTAGACTGAATTTCAGATAAATGTAGCGCATTTTCAATTAATACATTTGAAATTTCAATGTTCATTCGACTAAGGGTATAAGGAATCGATATACTTCCTTTCTTTAATTCACATTCGTAAGAAATCAATATATCTTTCAAAGGGAGGAGTTGAGAATCACATTTTATATTTTGAATAAGTTCTTCTAATATGATGATAGCTTCACGGCGTCTTTCAATCCCACCAGAAAACCACTTTAACCCTCTCATTATAGAGGTCCACCCGAATTCCAACCTGCATTCCCACCTGAAAATCCATTAACAATAGAATTAGTAAGAATTTTATTTATAGCTTCAGGCCAGTTTACCCAGCAACCTTTAGAGTTATCACAATATAAACCATTACCGTAATATATTGTTTTTCCTCCTACTTTACTCGCAAGCATCTCAGTATCCATAATCTCAAATTGTTCCATCGTTTTTGTATTCATGGTAAATACTCCTTGTTTATTTTTAATTTTTGTCCTGTTGCAACTTTGACAAGTTTAGTATATCACTGTTTATTAAATTTTTTCATCCAAATCTTGA
Organism: Streptococcus sp. oral taxon 431; assembly: GCF_023115445.1. Classification (GTDB taxonomy): domain Bacteria; phylum Bacillota; class Bacilli; order Lactobacillales; family Streptococcaceae; genus Streptococcus. The sequence goes on from NZ_JALDUI010000004.1 coordinate 112,498, forward strand.
ATTGTCATCGAAACGTCTTGAATTACTCAAAGAGCACCATCTTCCCAATCAACTAATCATGACCACCCGTCAAACGGGTGGTTTGTACCAGGGCTATAAGCCCAGATAACTAGCCCGCGCCTAAAGACGCTGGCTTTCACGTTGTTCAAGCCTTATTGCTCTTGACTCGTCACTTGCCTCTTAAAGAGGCGTGAGTATTACCTACTACTATCCCTAAAGGGATTCTCATATTCTTTCACACTTAATTTATCTAGTGCTATATCATGTTTTACTCGTTCTCAAATTTTCATACTCGTGAAGAAATCATCCACTGGATAATTTCTTTAATCTTGAATATATTTCTTAATTGTGGCTTCATTAAGCCCTACTGTACTCACATAATAACCTTCTGCCCAAAAATGCCGATTCCCAAACTTGTACTTGAGATTGGCGTGTTTGTCAAACATCATGAGTGCACTTTTGCCTTTTAAATAACCCATGAAACTTGAAACACTTATCCTTGGTGGAATACTTACTAACATATGTACATGATCAGGCATTAAGTGTCCTTCGATAATCTCAACACCTTTATAACTACATAATCGGTGGAATATTTCTCCCAAACTACTTCGATATTGATTATAAATGATTTTTCGTCTATACTTAGGGGTGAACACAATGTGATATTTACACATCCACTTTGTGTGTGATAAACTATGTGCCTTTTGTGCCATATTTTTCTCCTTTCGCTTTACAATTGGCTTGAACACCTTTATTGTATCGCGTTTGGAGTTTTTTGGTATAACCTTCGACGCGCACCCGCATAGCGGGTGGTTTATTTGTCTCGCACCTAACGGAGCGAGACGGACTGAAAGTCACATAATAAGAAGTGAATAATATTAAATTCCATTATTCACTTCTTAAAATCGATAATTATTTTTACCCAAATACCCTGTGTAAAAAAGTCAGCAAAAATGGTAATGTCGCTACAATATTATTAATCACATGCACAGCATAGGATAGATAAATGCTCTTTGTATAGCGGGTAAAACCAGCAAAGATGATGCCAAATGTTGCAAAGACGAAGATATCTAACAGACTAGGCAGGCTTGAAAAATGAGGGAGAGCAAATAAAATGGACGAAAAAAGCAAATCAAGACCAAATCTCGAATGCTTAAAGAAGGCGTGTTGAAGTAAACCCCTATAAATCAACTCTTCCATCAGTGGAGTCAGAAAAAACAAGGTTACATAGATACCTAGCTCAGCAAAGTTGGTCCCACTATAACCGATCAATACGACCCAACCTTCCGCAATTGACTGAACATGTTTAGCTGTCTGAACGTTAAAAGAGATCTGGAGTACTACCACTAATACTGTCAAAATCGAATACCAAAGCCATTTTTTTCTTGGAATGAGAAAGAGATAACCATGGCCTGTCTTAACCAGAATCCAAATCATGACTCCGCTAAATAGCAAACTCAAGATATTTTGAATCCAGACGAAATTGCCAATCTGGTAAGAAAATCGCCAATAGTTTTGGACAATAAGCGTCAGCTGAGAAAGACCAAATACGAAAAATAGGTAAGAAAAGACTGCACTCATTTTGAATAGAAGTTGATACTTTTTCATTTGAACTCTCCTTGGTAAACTCAAGACATCTCTAATATAAGCTATATTTTCCTAAATCCTTACTCCAAATCCTAAATGGTGCTTAAGATTTCCTAAATGGTTAAATAAGACAAGAAAAAAGCATAGATATCTATGCCCTTGTTTCAAAAAATCACTGCCTTCCCCAGATAAGCCTGAGGAAAACAGTGATTCAGTTTTTAGGAATTAGGAATGAATGTAAAGAGACGCATTTGACATTTTTATAATAAAAATCAAAAAACAAGGTATAATCTTTATTGAAAACAGCCATAAAGGTAATCACTTAAACACTAAGTAAGCCTTCCTACAAGCCATCCTTTACCTCCAATCTCTCTAAAACAAACCATTTTAATAACCAAAATCCGACAACATAGCCAGCACCTAAGAATATAGCCATTAATGCTAGCATAAGATTCAGGAAATAAAAGACCACCACAGATACAAAGGTTAGCACAAAAACATTAAAGGCAATGGTGTCAGAAGCCAAGTCTAGAATATAGGGCGTCAACCAATCTAAGGTTTTTGAATCTAGGAAAAATAAGTGTTTATACATGATGACCTCCTCTATAGCTGAAAAATAAGCCTTTGTTTTTTTACCCCAAGACCCTATGCAAAAAAGTCATGATAAATGGTAAGTTTGCGATGATATTATTGATAATATGAATCGTGTAAGAAGGATAGATAGTCTTGGTATACCGTGTCAAACCAGCAAATATACATCCAACTGCTGTATAAACCAGAAGGTCTAGCAGACTAGGAAAACTTGAAAAATGAGGTAAGGCGAACAAAATCGACGGAAATAGAATATCCAGTCCCCATCTTGAATTTTTAAAGAAGGCATGTTGAAGCAGTCCCCTACAGACCAATTCTTCCATCAGAGGTCCTAGTACGATTAAGGTTAGGTAAACACCGAACTCCGCAAAATTGGTCTCACTAAAGGCAATAAATAAATTCCAACCTTCGTTTGTCCCCTGAACGTGTTTAGCTGTCAGATAGTTAAAGCTTATAAGAACGACAGCTGCTAACATCGTCAAAACAGAATAACTCAACCACTTTTTCCTAGGGATACGAAAGAGATAAGCATGACCCGACCTGACCAAAATCCAAATCATCAAACCGATAAAGAGAAGGCTGATGATGTTTCGAATCCAGATAAGATTTCCTACCCAAGAGGAGAACTCCCAATAATTTCTCCAAAATTGTGTTGTCCAAGACAACCCGAAAAACAAAAATAAATAGGAAAGGACTGCACTCGTTTTGAAAAGAATAGGGGGGTTTTTCACAGGAATTCTCCTTTAATAGCTTTTCTATCCCATTTTACATAAATGAAATCCTGCCCCTATGTACCCAATATCATGATAACCACGTGGGCAATAACCACTAACAGGGAATGGACCCATATTTTTCAATGGAAACGGATAAGGATTAGGTAAAGTGTTACTAGGGTCATAATGTCCAATATAATCATTTATTTCTCCACCTTCAACACAAGTAAGCATATCAGTATCCATAATCTCAAATTGTTCCATCATTTTTGTATTCATGACAAATACTCCTTTTTTTATTTTTAATTTTTTGTCCTGTTGCAACTTTGACAAGTATAGTATATCGCTGTTTATTAAATTTTTTCATCCAAATCTTGAATTGTCATCGAAATATCTTAAATTAGCTTTTTTATTTCAAAGCATATTCTATAACTTTTTAAAGAAAGATAGCTTGTAATTACTTTATTACCATTCAGGAAGTTTCAATGACTATTCAAGATTTCATAAAATATGAACTTATTTTTATGGCATAATATACCTATCTACTATATGAAAGGAATTGCCAATGACTTCTTATAAACGTACATTTGTTCCTCAAATAGATGCTAGAGACTGCGGTGTTGCTGCCTTAGCCTCGATTGCTAAATTCTATGGTTCAGATTTTTCTCTAGCTCACTTGAGAGAACTTGCAAAGACCAATAAAGAAGGAACGACGGCTCTTGGCATTGTAAAAGCTGCAAATGAAATGGGCTTTGAAACAAGACCCATTCAAGCAGATAAAACTCTCTTTGACATGAGTGATGTCCCCTATCCATTTATCGTTCATGTTCATAAAGAAGGAAAACTTCAACATTACTATGTTGTCTATCAAACAAAGAAAGACTATCTTATTATTGGTGATCCTGACCCTTCTGTAAAAATCACCAAAATGTCAAAAGAACGCTTTTTCTCTGAATGGACTGGAGTAGCTATTTTTCTAGCTCCCAAACCTAGCTATCAACCCCATAAAGATAAAAAGAATGGTCTACTAAGCTTCCTTCCTCTGATTTTCAAACAAAAATCTCTCATTGCTTACATTGTTCTCTCAAGCTTATTGGTCACTATTATCAATATAGGTGGTTCTTATTATCTCCAAGGAATCTTGGATGAATACATCCCAAATCAGATGAGATCAACTTTAGGAATTATCTCAGTTGGTCTGGTTATCACCTATATCCTCCAGCAAGTCATGAGTTTCTCCCGTGATTATCTCCTAACTGTTCTGAGTCAGAGATTAAGCATTGATGTGATTTTATCCTATATTCGCCATATTTTCGAACTTCCTATGTCTTTTTTTGCGACACGTCGTACAGGAGAAATCATTTCACGGTTCACAGATGCTAACTCTATTATAGATGCCTTAGCTTCTACCATTCTCTCTCTTTTTCTTGATGTTTCCATTCTGATTCTTGTAGGGGGCGTCTTACTTGCACAAAACCCTAGTCTCTTCCTTCTTTCTCTTATTTCCATTCCTATATACATGTTCATCATCTTTTCTTTTATGAAGCCTTTTGAAAAAATGAACCACGATGTCATGCAAAGTAATTCTATGGTTAGTTCTGCCATCATCGAAGATATTAACGGGATTGAAACCATCAAGTCACTCACAAGTGAAGAAAATCGCTACCAAAATATAGACAGTGAATTTGTAGATTATTTGGAAAAGTCCTTTAAACTCAGCAAATATTCTATTTTACAAACGAGTTTAAAGCAGGGAACAAAATTAGTTCTGAATATCCTTATCCTATGGTTTGGCGCTCAATTAGTCATGTCGAGTAAAATTTCTATCGGTCAGCTGATTACTTTTAACACACTTCTTTCTTACTTTACAACTCCTATGGAAAATATTATCAACCTCCAAACCAAACTCCAATCTGCGAAGGTCGCTAATAACCGTTTGAACGAAGTCTATCTAGTCGAATCTGAGTTTCAAGTCCAAGAAACTCCTGTTCATTCACATTTTTTGATGGGCGATATTGAATTTGATGATCTTTCTTATAAGTATGGTTTTGGACGAGATACCTTAACGGATATTAATCTAACGATTAAACAAGGAGATAAGGTAAGCCTGGTTGGAGTTAGTGGTTCTGGTAAAACAACTCTAGCCAAAATGATTGTTAATTTCTTTGACCCTTACAAAGGACATATTTCCATCAATCATCAGGATATTAAAAACATTGATAAAAAAGTCTTGCGCCGTCATATTAATTACCTACCTCAACAAGCCTATATCTTTAATGGCTCTATCTTGGAAAACTTAACTTTGGGCGGTAATAATATGATTAGCCAAGAAGATATTCTAAGAGCTTGTGAATTAGCTGAAATCCGTCAAGACATTGAAAGAATGCCTATGGGCTATCAAACTCAGCTCTCTGATGGAGCTGGTCTATCAGGAGGACAAAAGCAACGAATCGCTCTCGCTCGTGCTCTTTTAACTAAATCTCCCGTTTTAATACTAGATGAAGCTACTAGCGGTCTTGATGTCTTGACTGAGAAAAAAGTTATAGATAATCTTATGTCCCTAACTGATAAAACCATTCTCTTTGTAGCCCATCGTCTCAGTATAGCCGAACGAACTAATAGTGTCATCGTTCTTGACCAGGGGAAAATCATTGAAGTGGGTAGTCACCAAGAGTTAATGCAGGCGCAAGGTTTCTACCATCATCTATTCAACAAATAAGGAGAATGTTATGAATCCTAATCTTTTTAGAAGCGTCGAGTTTTATCAGAGACGTTACCATAACTATGCGACAGTGTTAATTATACCTCTTTCATTACTGTTTACTTTCATCTTGATTTTCTCCCTTGTTGCTACAAAAGAAATTACTGTCACTTCCCAAGGAGAAGTCACTCCTACAAGTGTCATTGCATCCATTCAGTCAACCAGTGATAATCCTATCCTAGCTAATCATTTAGTGGCAAATCAAGTAGTTGAGAAAGGTGATTTACTCATCAAATACTCTGAAACAATGGAAGAGAGCCAGAAAACTGCCTTAGAAACTCAATTACAAAGACTTGAGAAGCAAAAAGAAGGACTTGGAATTTTGAAACAAAGCTTAGAAAAAGCGACTGATCTTTTTTCTAGCGAGGATGAATTTGGCTACCATAATACCTTTATGAATTTTACTAAACAAGCTCATGATATTGAGCTAGGTATCTCAAAGACTAACACCGAAGTCTCAAATCAAGCTAATCTTGCCAATAGCAGTTCATCAGCTATTGAACAAGAAATCACAAAAGTTCAACAACAAATTGGCGAATACCAGGAGCTGAGAGATGCTATCGTAAATAAAAGGGCTCGCTTACCAACTGGCAATCCACATCAGTCAATTTTGAATCGTTATCTTGTAGCCTCTCAAGGACAAACACAAGGAACGGCAGATGAGCCATTTTTATCTCAAATTAATCAAAGTATTGCAGGTCTTGAATCATCTATCGCAAGCCTCAAAATTCAGCAAGCTGGGATTGGAAGTGTAGCAACTTATGACAATAGTTTAGAAACCAAAATTGATGTACTCCGCACTCAGTTTTTACAAACAGCTTCTCAGCAACAACTAACCGTGGAAAATCAATTAACAGAATTAAAAGTACAACTAGATCAAGCGACACAGCGCTTGGAAAATAATACCTTAACCGCTCCAAGTAAAGGTATCGTTCATCTGAACAGCGAATTTGAAGGTAAAAATAGAATTCCAACTGGTACAGAAATTGCTCAAATATTCCCTGTCATCACAGATACAAGAGAAGTACTAATCACTTACTACGTATCTTCTAACTATCTACCTCTACTAGATAAAGGACAAACTGTAAGATTAAAACTGGAGAAGATTGGAAATCACGGCATTACCATCATCGGCCAACTTCAGAGCATTGATCAAACTCCTACCAGAACAGAGCAAGGCAATCTCTTTAAATTAACCGCTCTTGCAAAACTATCTAATGAGGACAGTAAACTCATCCAATACGGCCTACAAGGTCGAGTCACTAGTGTAACTGCAAAGAAAACATATTTTGATTATTTCAAAGATAAAATTCTAACACATTCTGATTAATTTTCAGATAACACTCTATAACTATTTATTATCTTATAAAACAGGAGAATCATAACATGGATAAGAATCAAAACCTAACTTCATTCCAAGAACTAACAACTACTGAACTCAACCAAATTACAGGTGGAGGATGGTGGTTTGATTCAATATTAAGTATATTAACATCTGATTCATCAAACCAAGCCAATAGGTATGGAAATCATCAACAAATGTAATCATACAAGGTGGTATTGGATAAAAAACTTGGCTCTATAATATTTGTAGTGGGTAAATCTCCTATAGATATTATGAAGCCTATTTTGTTGTAAAAAAATAAGACAGTAACCTCAGGATAGCTACTGTCTAGTCTCGTTTCTTCATAATTCCCTTATTGACTTAACAAATGGTAGAAAAAACTTAAAAATTATAAAAATTCATAATTAATCTTTCAAAACACTTATATTATAGAATTTTGTTATATTTATTCTATTATTTAGTCATTCTATTATTTGTTATCATTCAATTGATAACATTGTCAAAACCTGACGAAAGACTTGATTTTTGCAGGTGGTATTTAGACTAGTATTAGGATGGCTTTCCACAATTTTCATGACGGTATAGAGACCAACTCCTCTCTCCTCCCCTTTAGAACTTGCTCCAAAGGAGAAAATCTCAGAAATATCGATACCCTCTTCTTTGATGGAGTTTTCAATGATAAAGGTCTCCTGTGCTCCATTTTTAAAAAAGGCAATTGAAACTTGAGGATGACTAGCCTCTGCACTGGCTTCAATGGCATTGTCACAAAGGATAGATACGATGGTTAAAAAATCAAGCAGGCTCATCCCCTCAACTTGAATCTCCTCAGGAACTTCGACATTAAAGACAATATCCCTTTCTCTTGCTTTTATAAATTTTCCAGCTAGAAGACTTTTGAGGGCACGGTCCCGAACATTCACCAATCGTCCAAGGTCATATTTATTGTCCTGCAATTTCTGACTGGAATCCTTTAAGACCGAGTCGTAGACCTCTTTTACCTGTCCCATATCCTCCTCTTCAATGCCCAGACGTAAGCTAGTCAAGAGATTGGTATAATCATGACGAAAGCTCCGTACTTCCTTGTAAAGCTCCTCTATATGCAGACTATACCGCTCCATATCTTTGTAGCGCAAGTCCTGCTCTTGGTTCAGTTTTCCCTGAAGTTTTTCCTTCAAGTAGGTGTCCAATCTCTTGACAACCCCCATAAAAAAGAGCAAGTAAAACACCAGAATCAGATGGCGAATAGTCGTTGATTGAACACCTTGTACATATTCAAAATAAGACAGACTTTGCATCACCAAATAGTAAGCTCCCATTATCCAGTTAATCTTAGTCAGGGACTTTTGAAAATCTTTATCTAGAATCTCCCTTCTCAAGCTAGTGAAATCATAGTCTAACCATTTCAAAAAAGCTAGAGAAATAAAGCAAATAAAAATTTTTATAAATAACCAAATAAAAGAGTGGTCATCATACACCTGCCCTTGCTCCAAAAATGGAAGCACAAAATAGGAGACTCCTCTATAAAAGAGATTCACCAATATCATTGGAAAGAGACCATAAAAGAGAAGGAGTTTTTTAGGAAGCCCTCTTAAAAACAAGAAAGATAAACCGATGCCGTACAAGGGTTCCACAAAATAAGATAGGTAATTATTTCCTACTATATAGCTAATCATTACAAAAACAACTGCCAAAAGTATCTTAAAAAGAAAGGCCTTAAAAACTCTCTCCAGAGTTAGAACAATTCCATCCACCTTAAAAAATATAAACAATTCCAATCCAGGTATCAAAAACGCATATACTATCTTCCAAACTAATTCCATTCCATCACCTCACTCAGTGTAAGTTATTGATAACCTCAGACACTTCCCTGACCTTATAACGCGCGATCAGACAGCTTCCACCATTGGGAAAGAAAAGGAGTTTTTCTTTCTTATCCAAACGAACTACATTGGTTGGATTGATGAGGAAGGAGCGATGGCACTGCAAGAGACGTGGCTCCTGCTTGAGAACCTCCTCTAAACTCGCCGTAAATTCCAACCTGTCTGTCTTGGTATAGAGGATAACACGATGGGGTCTTGGGGATGTTTCGAGATAGTAAACCTCTTTAAAAGGATACTGGAATTGAGCAAATTTTGATTTAAAGTAAAAGCAATCGTCCGCCAGACTTTTACTATCTTGACTATTGGCATAGAGGAGGGCTGTCTCGATACGAGATTCAAACTCCTCTGCCGACAAGGCCTTATCAATGTAGTCCAAAGCTGAAACTTGGTAGCGAAAAGACAGGGGCATAAACTCTGAGTGAGTCGTCACAAAGACAATCAGGGCATAAGGATCCCGATCCCGAATCTTTCTAGCCACTTCCAGACCCTTCATCTCTTCGTTTCGAATCTCAATGTCCAAAAAGAAAAGCTGATGCGCCCCCTTCTCATGCACCTCTGCCAGCAGTTGGTTTGGCTTGCCAAAAACTTCAAAAGAACTGGGAATGATACTCTGTTTTTTCAAAAGTTTTTCAATCGTCGTTTCAATTCTTGCTTGTTGGGAAAAATCATCTTCTAAAACAAAAATTCTCATCTTCTTACTCTCCTTCTTTCAACCATTTTTGGCGAATTTCTCTATAACGACGTCTGGAATACTGAACAGCATATCGACCTTCTTCTCCAAGAAAAAGAGTCTTTGATTGGAGTTCCATGGATTTTACTCGTTCAAGGTTGACCAGACAATTCCGATGACATCTCGTTAAGGTTTCCCCATATTGTTTCTCAAGCTTGCTTAAATTTTGAAACAGATCAAAGCTAGCTTCTTTAGTAAAAATCTGCACGGTATGGGCTTTACTTGGATGCGTTTGGATATAGTAGATATCCTTTATGTTTAATTTAAAAATTTCTTTCTCTTTTTGGATGATGATATAGTTCATGGATAAAACCTCCTGTAGAGAGGATATCATAAGTCTAGCAACTAATTTTCACCAAATCCTAAACGGTCCTCAAAAATTCCTAAAGTGTTGAATTTTTTACTAAATAACCATGATAACCTTACAACTATTTTATCATAAAATCCCGCTATTACCATTCAGGAAATTTCAATGACAATTAAAGATTTGTAGATAAAAAAAGAGTAAAAAGTGATAGGCTATGATTAGAAAGACAAAGGCTTAAAACAACTTTAAAACCATCACAAAGGAGGAATTCTCATGACAGAAACAGACCCAATCAAAAGAGCTCAGACACTGATAACTGAGTTAAACAAAGCCTACCAAGTCTGCAAACAGGCAACAACTGACGATGTCCGTTTCCAGGAGCAACTGGACAATATCCTCTGCTTTCTCTCTAAAGCTGAGACAGTGGATAATCGATTCTTGATTGAGCTGGAAAAATTTTACCAAACTTCCAGTCTTCTCATGGGCCTCAGTGCTCTCAATCCAGATGCCCCTACCCGTGCCGCTTGGAGAGCCTATGACCGCTTCCACTTTGACCAAGTCAAAACCAAGTTGAGTCTCTACGGGCCAACCCTTATCTTGTAGTAACTAAAAAGAAGCTGAGACAGATTGAACTCAACTTCTTTTTTAGTATCATATAAGCAATGTTATACTCAATGAAAATCAAAGAGCAAACTAGGAAGCTAGCCGCAGGTTGATCAAAGCACCGCTTTGAGGTTGCAGATAAAGCTGACGTGGTTTGAAGAGATTTTCGAAGAGTATAAGTCTCTACGGTCCAACCCTTATCTTGTAGTAACTAAAAAGAAGCTGAGACAGATTGAACTCAACTTCTTTTTTAGTATCATATAAGCA
>NZ_JALDUI010000004.1:123381-147478 GCF_023115445.1 Streptococcus sp. oral taxon 431
ATGTTATACTCAATGAAAATCAAAGAGCAAACTAGGAAGCTAGCCGCAGGTTGCTCAAAGCACTGCTTTGAGGTTGCAGATGGATGCTGACCTAGTTTGAAGAGATTTTCGAAGAGTATTAGTCCTGCATCTGACGTTTCACCTGATAAGGGAGATACAAAATTTGTAAGACCAGTCCAGCTCCAAGGAGTGCTAGAAGGGCTAGTTTTTCTTGGAGGGTGATCAACCCAACTACCAGTTGAACCAATAAAACAAAACCAGTCAATCCTCGGACAACCGCCTGTAACCCTTTTTCCTTTTGCCCCTTGTCTAGCGGGAAAAGTTGAGTCAAATATTGGTAATCAAAGGCATGATAGAGGGCCAGCAACTGGAAGAGTAGGAGATAGTTAAATAAAACTACCACTGCTGTCGCTATCCAAGCTTGCTCGATAAAGATCAACGCCAGCAAAGATAGGAAGAGGAGACGAAGACTGAGGGCAAAAAGATCTCCATTTCGCAAATAAGAACGAAGATAGAGGTTCTGCCAGATCTTGCTCGGCACCTTCTGAACTGCTTTTAGGATAAAGTCTAGATAAGCTCGTCGCTTGACGCTGTTTGAAATTCCCTTAACTTGGGTAAAGAGGGCAAAGAAACGGAGTAAAAACTGCTTGCGTTTACTTTCTTGGGCAATCACATAGTCCCAGTCCAGATGATTTGCACTAAAAAACTTGCCAGCTTTTTTCTGAAAAAGGAAATATTTCCCGACTCCCAACAGAAGAACATAGATACCAAAAACTCCTAAGCCTAAGCCCATGGCTAAAAATAAAGGAGCAAAAAATAGCAAAAAGAGAGTCTGTACACTAACCCAAAAGATGAAGGAAACTAAACTTTGCTTCTGGATATGTTCCCTTACTTCTTCTTCAGCTACTAAGAGAAAGAGCTTATCAGGCGCTTCCACATAGGTTGCTATTCCTCCCCAAAGTAAGAGTAAAACAGAGACAATCCCAATTAAACCTAGGATTGGTAAATGATTCTCAGGAAAATGCTGGAGCAGTTGACTATACTGATAGGCTAGAAAACCTACTAAGACCAGTAAAAACAAGACAAAGTGGTCATTGAGCACATAGCGCAGATAACCGACACACTCTTTACGAAAAGCCTGCTTTCGCTTTAGAAACAAGTCTTTCATCTGTCCTCCTCTTTGGTCAATGCCAAATAGATATCATTGAGACTTGCTTCTGGCATGGCAAAAACTTGTCTCAACTCTTCAAGATCCCCTTTAGCCCTCACTTGTCCTTTGTGAAGAATGACAAAAGAGTCACACATTTTTTCAGCAGAGTCAAGAACGTGGGTACTCATGAGAATAGACTTGCCTTTTTTCTTTTCAAGATCCAAAAGCTGAATCAAATCCGAAATAGCCAAGGGATCAAGACCAAGGAAAGGTTCATCGACGATAAAGAGACTCGGATCCACGACAAAGGCACAGATAATCATGACCTTCTGCTTCATCCCTTTCGAAAAATGAACAGGAAACCAATCTAACTTCTGATTCAAACGGAACATCTTTAAAAGAGGTTCTACACGTTCAAAAGCTAGTTTTTGCTCAATACCATAGGCCATGGCAACCGTCTCGATATGTTCTCTGAGAGTCAATTCCTCGTACAAACTAGGAGTTTCAGGGATGTAACCAATCTGCTGACGATATTCACGAGGATTGGCACCTAAGGTTAGCCCGTCGATGTTTATTTCTCCACTATAAGGTGTCAAAAGTCCAATAATTTCATTGATAGTCGTTGATTTTCCAGCACCATTGAGACCGATCAAACCGACCAACTGTCCACTCTCGACTGTAAAGGACACATCTTTCAAGACAGGAACATGAACATAGCCCCCAGTCAGGTTTTTAATTTCTAACATATTTTCTCCAAATCTGGTATAATGTAGCTATATTATATCAAAATTCAATACAGTAGAGGTAGATTTTATGTCAGATTGCATTTTTTGTAAAATTATCGCAGGAGAGATTCCCGCATCAAAGGTTTACGAAGATGATCAAGTTCTTGCCTTCCTTGATATCTCACAAGTAACACCTGGTCACACCTTGGTCGTACCAAAAGAACACTATCGCAACCTTTTAGAAATGGACGCTACAAGTGCCAGCCAACTGTTCGCCCAAGTACCAAAGATTGCTCAAAAAGTCATGAAAGCTACCAAAGCTGAAGGTATGAATATCATTGCCAACTGCGAAGAAGTTGCTGGACAAACCGTTTTCCATACCCATGTCCACCTTGTCCCTCGCTATAGTGCAGATGACGACCTAAAGATTGACTTTATCGCACATGAACCAGACTTCGACAAACTTGCCCAAGTCGCTGAAACGATCAAAAATGCTTAAGGAGTCACTATGAAACTATCAAACTTACTACTTTTTGCAGGTTCTGCAGTCGGTTCATACCTCCTCGTTAAGAACCGCCAAGCTATCACTGAAGAGGTTCTAGATACAACTGATCGTGTTGAAGCCATTAAGGATGACTTGGATATCATCCAAGATAGCCTGCAAATTATCGACCAACAAAAAGAACTCATCAAGGAATATCAAAAAGATTTGACCTATAAGTTTAAAGTCTTTGAAAAAGACCTTCAAGCAAGACTTACTGTGATAAAAGAATTACAAGAAACTGAAGAAAACTAAGGAAAAGAAAATCTCCAATTTTCCTTATTTCCCCTTTAAATCCATTTGGGTTAGCAAATCCTAACAGACCAGGGAGGGCATGAAAATGAAACAGTTTTTTAAAGTTTTGACGCGGGTCATCCTGATTATTTGTGGTGGCCTCTGCCTTCTTGTAGCGTTAGCATTTCTAATATTGGCCAATCTGTTCAAGGCCTCACCGAGTGACATCCGAGAAGGAAATGAAGCCTTAAAACAAATTTTTATCTCCCTTGACCTGCCTCCTGAAAAAGTAGAATCAAATGGAAGCTATCAATTCGAGGGTGGGGGCTTAGATTTTTATGTGACTTTCTCAGATGATGTCGTCAATAGCCACCCAGTCCTAAAAGAAAGCCCAAACCTCACTAAAAACCGACTCAAAGTCTATGTCTTAAACACAGGAGATATTTCCTACCATTCAGTAGAAGACAACTTATTCAATCATGGTTTATTCCAATTTTTAGAGGAGGAAAGCAGGAAGTATTTCCAAGAAATCGGAAAGAAATCAAATCCTTCTTACTTTATTCTCTCTTGGAGGGATCCAGAAAGCATGAAAAAGGGAATCGCATTCTATGAAAAAGCGTTGACCTTGGTGGATATCCAGGACAATTCGGCGATTAAGCGCATTGATACCATCACCATTAAAACTGGTAAGGAAGCGGAATTCAAGCAACTCATCCAGGAAATGGATGAGGCTGGCTTACTCACTCAAAAATATCAATAACAGACCAGTCTGTGAATGATTTCTCCCATGCTAAAATTCTAAAGATTGCACGAAAAAGAGCCCTCGGGCTCTTTTTACTTTATGCTTTATTCTCCTTCAAAGGCATCCTTAATATGGTCAAAGAAGCCTTTTTTCTTTGGATTGACTTTCAAATCACCTGCAGCTGCGAATTCTTTCAAGGCTGCTTTTTGTCGTTCGTTCAAGCCTGTTGGTGTTACGACATTAACAGTCACGTATTGGTCACCTACTGCACCACCACGAAGGCTCGGCGCTCCCTTGCCACGTAGGCGGAATTTTTTACCAGTCTGAGTTCCTTCTGGAATGACTAATTCTACATCACCATGAACTGTAGGGATATCTACTGTATCACCAAGTGCTGCTTGAACAAAATTGAGGTTCAAATTGTAGAAGATAGTAGTTCCTTCACGTTCAAATTTATCACTTGCTTCCACCGAAACTACTACATACAAGTCACCATAAGGACCACCATTAAAGCCGGCTTCACCTTGACCAGCTAGGCGGATTTGTTGACCTGTTTCCACACCAGCAGGGATTTTTACGTGTACGCTATGGGCTTGTTTTTCATGACCAGTTCCATGACAGGTTGTACATGGATCTTTGATTTCTTGACCACGGCCATGACAGACATCACAGGTTACTTGGCGACGCATCATACCAAGAGGTGTTTGGGTATCAACATTGATAACACCTGAACCATGACAGCGTCCACAAGTAACTGGACTTGTTCCAGGTTTAGCACCAGACCCATTACAAGTACGACAGCTTGCTTCACGATTGTATTTGACTTCCTTTTCTGTACCAAAAATAGCTTCTTCAAAAGTCAAATGAACGCGATACTGGAGGTCGTCACCTTGACGAGGGGCATTTGGATTACGTGATGCACCGCCACCACCAAAGAAGCTTGAGAAGATGTCCTCAAAACCACCGAAGCCACCTGCTCCGTTGAAACCGCCGAAACCACCAGCACCACCAAAGCCACCGTTGGCTCCAGCCGCACCATATTGGTCATAGGCCGCACGTTTTTGGTCGTCACTCAAAGTCTCATAGGCTTCCTGAACTTCCTTGTATTTTTCCTCAGCACCAGGCTCCTTGTTGATATCTGGGTGGTATTTTTTCGAAAGCTTACGATAAGCCTTTTTGATCTCGTCTGCCGAAGCGTTTTTTGACACCCCCAGACGATCATAAAATTCAGTATTGTTCATACAAGATACCAAGACCGTAAAATTCGACTGAAAAATAGGAAATCTGACGCTGGAGCGATTCTCCTAGACAGATTTCTATTTTTTCCGAGAATTTAGGTCGGGTTCAATTCCTTTCTTTCATATTGAGTAAGAAACTTTAGAACTCGGGTTCAATTCCCCGAACACTCTTTGTTCCTTTCTATAATTTATAAGTAAATCTTTAGAGGATGTTTTCTATACTTCGCTTCACTTGATCAAACTCTTCATCTGATAGAGTAAATATCAAATCCTCTTCTGAATATTCGTTCTGTTCTTTAAAATAGTTGTCAGTATTTTCTGTCAACCCTAGACTAAGAATTACTTTTCTTGCAAACTCTTGGTGCGCAAAGCCTATAGCCGTAATGATTTGTTTATCTTGCACAAGCACTTTAGGTTGGAAATTCTCACGTGGAAGAAATTCAAAATAGTCAAAGAAGTTTTGCCAAATTCCACCTGTAAATTTCGTGTCCTTCAACAAGCCTGCTTTCGCCAATAAAAGAGGCGCTGAAGAAATGGCGGCAATGAGGATATCTTGCTCACCAAGGTTCCTCAAGAACGAAATCAATTTCTCATCCTGTAGGGCAGGTCCTATGTTTACCATTCCTGGCAAAATCACACAAGAATACTCTTCTATACGGATCTGATCTAGTGTTTTGGTCGGTTGACAGGGCAAACCATCCTCAGAGACCACCATCGAATGATCTGAAGCGACATAATCAATCGTGATGTCAAAAGACAGAACTAAAGTACTTGTTAAAGAGGATATCTCATAAAGAGAAAAATTAGGATAAATGATACAAAGTACTTTTTTCATACGCAACATCCTCTATTTTATCGAAAAACAGAGGCTGGGTTGCAACCTCTGGATTTCTTCCTATCATTACGACGTTCTAAAACAAAGTCGATTATACTTTGTTTTAGAACTAGTAAGGCGTTTAGGCAAGTCGCCATAGCGATTGCCGTAGAATGACAATCACTTTAGTGATTAGTCATTCTTAACGAGTTATTTTTCAGTAAACTCTCCGTCTACGACGTCATCGCCTGCGTTTCCTGTTGCTTGTGCACCTTCTGCCCCTGCTTGAGCTTGTTGGGCTGCTGCAGCTTGTTCGTAGAGTTTAACCGCAAGTCCTTGAGCTTTTTCGTTCAATGCTTCAAGTTTTGCTTTCATTTCGTCCAAGTTGTTGTCTTCTTGAGCTTTCTTAAGATCATCAAGGGCAGCTTGTGCAGCATCACGTTCTGCATCGAAGCCTTTGCCTTCAGTTTCTTTGATTGTCTTTTCAGTCGCAAAGATAGCTTGGTCTACTTCGTTACGAAGGTCTACTTCTTCTTTACGTTTCTTATCTGCTTCAGCGTTAGCTTCTGCATCTTTCATCATGCGGTCGATTTCTTCGTCTGTCAAACCTGAGTTAGATTGGATAACAATTGTTTGTTCTTTTTGAGTTCCAAGGTCTTTGGCCTTAACAGATACGATACCGTTCTTATCGATGTCAAATGTAACTTCGATTTGTGGGATACCACGAGGTGCAGCAGGGATATCTGTCAATTGGAAACGTCCAAGAGTCTTGTTATCTGCTGCCATTGGGCGTTCACCTTGAAGAACGTGGATATCAACGGCTGGTTGGTTGTCTGCTGCAGTTGAGAAGACTTGTGATTTAGATGTTGGAATAGTTGTGTTGCGGTCGATGAGTTTTGTGAAGACTCCACCCATTGTTTCGATACCAAGTGACAATGGTGTTACGTCAAGAAGGACAACGTCTTTGACATCACCAGTAATCACACCACCTTGGATAGCAGCACCCATGGCAACAACTTCGTCAGGGTTTACTGATTTGTTTGGTTCTTTACCAGTTTCAGCTTTAACAGCTTCTACAACGGCTGGGATACGAGTTGAACCACCAACAAGGATAACTTCGTCGATTTCTGACAAGCTCAAACCTGCATCTGAAAGGGCTTGACGAACTGGAACTTTTGTACGTTCAACAAGGTCACGAGTCAAATCGTCAAATTTCGCACGAGTCAAAGTCATTTCCAAGTGAAGAGGTCCAGCTTCACCAGCAGTGATGAATGGCAAGCTGATTTGAGTTGAAGTTACACCAGAAAGGTCTTTCTTAGCTTTTTCAGCCGCATCTTTCAAACGTTGCATTGCCATCTTGTCAGTAGACAAGTCGATACCGTTTTCTTTCTTGAATTCTGCTACCAAGTGGTCGATGATTTTTTGGTCAAAGTCGTCACCACCGAGTTTGTTGTCCCCTGCAGTTGACAATACGTCGAAGACACCGTCACCCAATTCAAGGATAGACACGTCAAATGTACCACCACCAAGATCGAATACCAAGATTTTTTCTTCTTTGTCAGTCTTGTCCAAACCGTAAGCAAGCGCTGCTGCAGTTGGTTCGTTGACAATACGTTCTACTTCAAGACCAGCGATTTTACCAGCGTCTTTTGTTGCTTGACGTTGAGCGTCGTTGAAGTAAGCTGGAACTGTGATAACTGCTTTAGTTACTTTTTCACCAAGGTAGTCTTCAGCATAACCTTTCAAGTATTGAAGAATCATAGCTGAGATTTCTTGTGGAGTGTATTCTTTTCCGTTAGCAGAAACTTTTTCAGAAGTTCCCATCTTAGATTTGATAGAGATGACTGTATCTGGGTTTGTGACTGCTTGACGTTTCGCAGCATCACCAACAATGATTTCTCCGTTTTTGAATGATACTACAGATGGAGTTGTACGGTTCCCTTCTGGGTTTGCGATGATTTTGCTTTCAGTTCCTTCAAGAACTGCTACTGCTGAGTTTGTTGTACCTAAGTCAATACCGATAATTTTAGACATATGTTTTTCTCCTTAAATTTATCTTCTTTTTTCTTTTTGATATTTTCCCTTAAGTGGTGGGGACGTGAGCAACTCCCTTCGGGATTTCATCACTTATTTTTGAGCCTACTGTCTCAAAAATCCCCTGTTTCAGTAGCACAAGCTACTGAAACTTTCACCACGGCGGGAAATATCTTCCTTGCAAGCTTCTGGCTTGCGTTTTATCTTTCTTTCATAGTTTAGTGTCATTTCGGACAAGTTTTCTTTTATGTTACGACACGAGGAGTCGGAACCACAGATTTCTGACTTATTGCCTAGTTATAAACCACTACCATAGCCGGTCTTAGGATGCGGTCATGGAGTTTGTAGCCTTTTTGGAAGACTTGTGCGATGGTATCTGCTGGATGTTCGTCATCTGCTGGAACTGTTTGAATGGCCATATGGTAGTTATGGTCAAATTCACCATCTGCTGGGATTTCTTCAATTCCTTCTTCTTTCAGAGCATGTACCAAACTTTCTTGGACCATTTCCAAGCCCTTCTTCACATCATCTGTCAACCCTTCAACAGCAAGGGCACGTTCGAGGTTATCCAGTGATGGCAAGATTGCTTTTGCCAAATCTTGGCTGCGATAGCGTTGCAAGAGTTGGCGTTCTTCGTTGGCACGGCGCTGAATGTTTTGCATCTCTGCATGAGCACGAAGGTATTTGTTTTCAAATTCTTCGGCACGTTCATTTGCCAAGTCCAATTCAGACTTCTCAGGAGTTGTTTCTTCAGCTGTTTCCACAACTTCCTCTTCTTTTACTTCTTCATTTTTAATATCTTGGGCCATTTTCGCCTCCTTTAATGATTTCAATCCTATACTCAATAAAAATCAAAGAGCAAACTAGGAAACTAGCCGCAGGCTGTACTTGAGTACGGCAAGGCGACGTTGACGTGGTTTGAATTTGATTTTTGAAGAGTATTAATTCACTTCATAGTGATTGCTGCTGAGATAGCGGTAAAAATCCGTCAACTTCATAGTCAAAACTCGATTGACAACATTAAGTTGATTAACCAATTGTTGATAATCCAGATTAACCGGACCTATAATCGCAAGAATTCCAAATCCACGATAGGGAATCAGGAACTTACTACTAATCACTGCTAGGTCAGCAAGACAAGATTCTTGGCTATCCGCAACTCGGACACTCTGCATCTGGTCGCCAATCAGATTCTCTCGAATTTCCAATGCTACTTTTTGTGGATGATCAAAGAATTGATATGCCGCTAAATTAGCGAAATTCAAAAGATTGACTTTGCCAGAAACCACGATGTTTTCATTGAACATTTCTTTGAAGATATGTTCGACAAGGTCCATGACGTTATCCGTTGTTGTAAAGTAACGTTGGATAATTTGCGGAATCTCTGTCCGAATCTTGTAGTGAATCTCCAAAACAGTCTGATCCAGGAAACGCTCTTGAATCATGGTCTTTAGGCGATTTAGATCCTCCTGCAAGAAATTTCTCGGAATCAAAAACTGACTGGTAACTGTTCTAGACTCATCAAGCGTAAAAACAGCAAGAGCTGTATGTTGCCCGAGGACAACAATATCAAAAGCTGTTAGCTTCTGCCTACTTGGTTCTACATCCAGCGCTACAACCGTACAACCACTCAAGTCTGACAAAATTTTCGTTGCCTCTTGAAGAATATCCTCAAGCTTGAAGAATTCTTGATCAAAGGCTTTTACAATCTCATAAACTTGATTTTCAGCTAAACGGTCAAAGGATAGGGAGTGTTTGACATAGTATTGAAAACCAGCCACACTCGGCATCCGACCACTGGAAGTATGTGCCTTTTCAAGCAAACCTTGCTTTTCTAGAGCTGCCATATCATTTCGAATAGTAGCACTACTAGAGTTGATAGACTCTTGCAAGGCCTTAGATCCAACAGGTTCGTGCGTTTTGGTAAAGATGTCAATAATCAGATTTAAAATATTCTGCTGACGTTCTGTAACCATCTCGCTACTCCTCTCTGATAGATCTTTTTTAGCACTCGGCGCATCTAAGTGCTAACTTATGATTCTATTATACACCCTTAAAAGAGAATGTCAAGACAAAAACTCAAAAAATTAGCACTCTTTTATCAAGAGTGCTAAAAATCAGTCTGAGGACCTAGAAACTATTGTCAATCAAGCAGATATTTCCGTCTAAGTCTGTAAAAACTATAGATTAGATAAGTAATCATGAGAGCATATAGGGCAAAAATAATGAAGAAAGACCGAGAGAGACTTTCGCGAAACAGGCTCATACAAACAACTAGACCGCCAGAGATAGAAACTGTAGCTGTACGAAATCCAGATTTCACACCAGCCCATCGAAGACGATTGTCCATGAAAGATTGATCATTTAAATCTACATCACAAGTTGCCTTTCGAAAAACAGTATAAGAACAATTTTCCACAAATTCCCATCTTCTATCCTTAATACTTTGTAAATCTACCTCATTTTTTCTAAGATAGCTAGTATTCCATACACAGTAAACCACATCATCTGGTTGGCATTGTTCAAAATAGAAAAATCCAAAACGATTCGATTTAAATTTCCAACCTTTCAAATACATCTCATGCAAATAATCTTCTACCTTATCCAAATCAAATATGGTAAACATTCGAAATTGTACTTTGCTATTCATTGTCTGACCTCCAAATTAGAAAACATGCTTGATTTTATTTATCGGATAATTCTTTCCATTTTTGAAACAATCTCCAACAAATATAAGAAATCTGAATCGCATAAACTATTAATAAAGTACATTGTATACTAGCAATCAAAAACATTCCCCAACTGAAAGAAATACCCCCACTGACAAACTTTGGGAAAACCGGTAGTAGAGCTAAAAAGAGAAGCAAAATAGGAAGCATCCGCATTATTAAAATCCGTTTGATCATAGCTAACTTCCCTGTAGCGTCATTATAGATTTCAAACTCAGTATCAGATTCAATTTCAGAATGTGCTTTTCTAAAATAGGAAAAACCATTAAAGTCTGTTATATGCTCCCACCCACAATCTTTAAATAGTTGTAAATAGGAAGCTCTATCTGACTTTTTCATAGGATAAAAGTCCAACTGATAAACCACCTGGTCCGGTTGGCACTTTTCAAAAGTATACTTAACCGCAACTACTAAGTTGGAGTAGCTTACTTCCTTAAGTTTCCAGCCCTGAGCATGCATTTCTCCGAGATAGAGAGCCTCTCTATCATAATCCGCAATGGTACAAATCCTATAAACAACTTTCTTTTCCATCAAAGCTCCTCCCGACTGTTTCTGTAGAGCCGTTCAATACGTTTCAACTCAATCTCTAAAACTTTTCGGCCCAAGTCTGTTATCTGATAGATTTTTCGTTTTTCCTCTTCTCGGACAAAGGAGATCAAACCGTCTTTTTCCATCTTTGACAGGGTTCCATACATGGTCCCAGGACTAATTGAAACCTGTGAATCTGTCATCTCTTTGACCTTTTGTGTAATACCATAACCATGGTTCTCCTTTTGCAGACAGAATAGAATATAAAAACCCGTTTCAGTCATGGGAAGGTAGACACGCCTAATCTTATCTGTTAATTCCATTTAACCAGACCTCCTATTTAGTTCGATATATCGCACTTCGTTATACAAAATATATCACACCTCGATACAAAATGCAAGAAAAAAAGATCGTCCTCACGGACAATCTTTCTGATTTATCATTAGTAAAGATCTAGGTAGTTATCAATTTCCCATTGTGAAACAAAGGTAGCGTAGCTTGCCCACTCGATACGTTTGGCTTCAAGGAAGCTAGTATAGATGTGCTCACCTAGGGCTGCTTTAACCACTTCGTCTTCTGTCAAAGCTTTCAAAGCATTGTGAAGAGTTGATGGAAGGTCTGTGATGCCAGCCTCTTTACGCTCTTCAGCAGTCATAATGTAGATGTTTTCTTCGATTGGTGCTGGTGCTTCGATTTTGTTTTCGATACCGTTCAAACCAACTTCTAAAAGAACAGCCATAGCAATATAAGGGTTTGCCATTGGATCCACGGAGCGCAACTCCAAACGTGTTCCCATTCCGCGTGATGCTGGTACGCGGACAAGCGGTGAACGATTGCGACCTGCCCAAGCAATATAAACAGGCGCTTCATAACCTGGAACCAAACGTTTGTATGAGTTAACCGTTGGGTTCATGATGGCAGTATAATTGTAGGCATGCTTAATCAAACCACCAAGGAAATGGTAGGCCGTTTCTGACAACTGCATTCCTTTTGGATCATTTGGATCAAAGAAGGCGTTATTTCCTTCTGCATCAAACAAGGACATATTACAGTGCATACCTGATCCAGCAATACCAAATTTTGGTTTGGCCATAAAGGTTGCGTAAAGCCCGTGTTTGCGAGCAATGGTCTTAACAACAAGTTTAAAGATTTGAATCTTATCACAAGCACGGAGAACTTCATCGTACTTGAAGTCAATCTCGTGTTGTCCAACCGCAACCTCGTGGTGACTCGCTTCTACTTCAAATCCCATTTTGGTCAAGACGTTAACAATCTCACGACGAGTGTTGTCAGCAAGGTCTGTAGGCGCCAAATCAAAGTAACCACCCTTGTCATTTACCTCAAGAGTTGGGTCTCCATTTTCATCAAGCTTAAATAGGAAGAATTCTGGCTCTGGTCCAAGGTTGAAAGATTTGAATCCAACTTCTTGCATGTGACGAAGAGCACGTTTGAGGTTACCACGAGGGTCTCCCGCAAATGGTTCCCCTTCTGTTGTATAGACATCACAAATCAATCCTGCGACACTACCATTCTCATCTCCCCAAGGAAAGACTGTCCAAGTGTCCAGGTCAGGGTATAGGTACATATCTGATTCGTTGATACGAACAAACCCTTCAATAGAAGATCCATCAAACATAGCCTTGTTTGACAAGACCTTGTCTAGTTGTTCATCTGTAGCAGGAATTTCGACGTTTTTCATAGTTCCCAAAATATCTGAAAACATGAGACGGATAAAGGTTACATTTTTTTCCTTAACTTCACGACGAATATCTGCAGCTGTGATTGGCATGGTTTTTCTCCTTATATATGACGACTTGCGGTTGCCTAACCGCGACCAAAAGGTGATTGTTGAGAAGCAAAGCGACTTTGTTGGAGAACTTCATTCCGAAGGGCTCTTCGTACTTCAGTTTGACTCACTGGCTTTTTAGACTTCGCCTCACGTTCAGCATATTTTTTCTTGATGGCAGCAATGTTAAGACCTTCAGAGATATAATCTTTAATCTCAAGCAATCGATCCATGTCATTCAAAGAATACATACGGCGATTGCCTTCGTTTCGATCAGGCTTAATCAATTCCTGATCTTCATAATAACGAATCTGGCGAGCCGAAAGATCGGTCAGTTTCATAACACTGCCAATAGGGAAAACTGCCATATTGCGACGAAATTCTTTTTCCTTCATGTACACTTCCTTCTTTCTGTCTATTATAGTCTAAAAAAATTCAATCGTCAATCAATAATGTTATATCTTATAACATTATTTTTCTTTTTTCTCTAAAATACTTCGTAAACGATCAATATCGTAATTTACAAGAATTGCCACAAAAACACCCATAAATGTTTCAAAAACTCGGGCAAACACGTACAAAACAGTCTCACCATTTGGAATTGATAAGGTAATAATCAACATAGCCGCAACTCCACCGATAACACCTGCTTTATTGTTCATAGCAACATTTGTCATAATGGTTAACATGGTGCAAATTGGAACAACAAGGAGGGTTACCCAGAAGGAGCCGTGAAAAAGATTATTTAAGAGAAAGAAAATCAGGGCATAAAAACCACCGATACTATTTCCGAGAATACGAGAAGTACCAAAATGAACACTCTTGTCAAAGTCTTCTCTTAAACTAAAAACTGCAGTCAAGGCTCCAATCTGAAGTCCTTTCCAACCAAAAAAACCAAAAATCATGAGAACTAAAAAAACAGCGATCCCTGTCTTGAAAGTTCGCATCCCTAACTTAAACTTGGATTTGTCAAATCTATACTTTTTAAAATAACTCATCATTTCAACTTTCTATTTCCATTTTACCATAAATTTACCTATTTTTGAGAAGGGGATGCAATAAACTGATGGAAATAAAAAAGAGAAGGAACTTAATCCTTCTCTATCTGATGATTCCACACTCTCTTTTTAGAACAAATACATGAAAACTAAAGTCAAGAGACTAGCGAGCAAGCCCACTCCCCAGAAGAAGAAGTCGACCTTCCACTCACTCCAAGCTTGGCCTTTCCCAGAAAAGCCCCCCAACTCAAAATGGTGGTGAACTGGTGTCATACGGAAGATACGTTTTCCTCCAGTCAACTTAAAGTAGGTGACTTGCATCATAACAGATGTTGTTTCAAAGACATACACTAGACCAATCAATAGAAGAGTCCACTCTTGGTGAAGAGCCATTGAGATAGCAGCCAACATTCCTCCAAGAGCTAGGCTACCTACATCTCCCATGAAAACTTTAGCAGGCTTGTGGTTAAAGACAAAGAAGCCAAGAAGACCACCAATCATAGCTACAATCACTAGTAAGATATCGAGCTGATTTTGCACATAGGCAATCACTCCGTAGGCAGATAGGCTAATCACCACCGAAATACTTGCCAAGCCATCGATTCCATCAGTCAGGTTAACTGCATTTGAAAAACCGACTAACCAAAAGAGGGCAAAGAAAATATACAGAACACCTAATTGCAAGGGATAACCAAATACATTTAAGATATCTCCACCTCTTTCATAGAAGAAATAGAAGATAACTCCTCCGACCAACTGAAGCAAGAGCTTCTGTTTAGGATTAAGTCCTTCATTGATTTTGCGGAAAACCTTGAGGAAATCGTCCAAGAAACCGACCAAACCATATAAGACTAGGATAAAGAGGATCATTCCGACATTATTGGTTAATTGATTAGTCACGAGAGCAAGGACCAGACTAACTAAAACTCCTGCTAGGAGAAAGACAAGTCCTCCCATTGTTGGGGTCCCGGCTTTTGCTTGGTGTTGTTTGACATCCTCATGCATCTGTTGACCGGTAATCTGTGCTTTATGGTAAAAACGGATAAAGGCTGGAATTCCTATGACTGTTAGAATAAAGGCAATCACTCCAGCAAAGATAGAAATAAGCATTCTAATCTCCTAATGTTATTTTTATTTTCTGTAAATCTTTTAAAGCTGTATTAGCACGAACACTTTGCTTTTTAACAGTTTCTCCTGTGCCTTCAAACTCAACTTGGATATTCAGCCATTTGGCAAAGGTTTCAACATTTTTCTTAGACCAGCCATATAAGTCAGGCATCTCTTCTACCTTATCTGAAAGGAGTAAGATTTGCTGATTGGCGTCTAGATTGGTTCCTTCTGCTACAGTGCTTTCCTTGATTTTTGTCCCTGAACCGATAACAATCGGTTGGACAAGGTTACGACGTAGCTCCTCCGCCAAATCTCCAGGACTATAATCCTTCATTTCTGGCATTGCATAACCAGTTGTAGTTGTCACTTGGTCCAAATTCTTGGCTGTAGATTGAAGATTGAGCGTTTCTTTCATGGCCGAAGCTCTCTCCAAGATAGGGTTTGCGAATTCTCCTAACGGAATCCCAGAATAATGTTCCGGTTGTTGAACTGTCACATAGAGGATAAAATCTGGATTTTCTGCGGGATGCATAGAGACAACTGAGAAGATATAGTTTGTTTCTCCTCGGAGGTATCCTCCATTTTTCTCATCTGCAATCTGAGCGGTCCCTGATTTCAAGGCTACATTATAGCCAGGAACATTGACTGTTCCCTTACCTGTACTGTGGTTGTACATCGTACCATAGGTAGGATCCGTACCAACCATAACCATGTGATCTCGAGTCAAGCTAGCTGCTTCTTTAGAGACCGGATTTCCCACGACTTCTTTTTGTGATTTACGAACCGTTTGATCATTTGGATCATAGAGCGCACTGATAAACTTAGGCTCCAACATAATCCCATCATTAGCTATCGCAGTAAAGGCACGAAGCATCTGAGTTTGTGTAACGGAAATACCTTGACCGAAGGAACTCATGGCAATATTGACAATGTTATCCTCAGGGAGTTGTCCAGCGTATTCATCAGTCATACCAAAACGAGTTGGAACTCCAAATTTGAAACGGTTGAGGTAGTCTAACCAAGTAGCATCTCCCATTTTTTGTTCTAAAAGGGTCATTCCAACATTACTGGAGTGAGCGAAACCTTGTAAGAAAGTCATCATCCCACCAGTAGTCAAACCATCATTAACATCCCAATCTCGAATCGTCACATCCGCTATTTTTAATTCACTGCTATTGAAGTATTCTCCACTTGGGAAGGTATTATTATCAATAGAAGAAGCTAACGTCATAACCTTCATGGCTGATCCTGGTTCATAGTTACTTTGATAAAGAATATCACGCCAAACAAAGTCCTCAGTGATTCCTTCTTTAGTATCTGCATTAAAGGTAGGTCGTTGGGTGGTAGCGAGGATTTCACCGGTCTTTGCACTGACCAAGGTCGCGGTCATGTACTTACCTTTTACTTTTTCTAGAAAGGCATCCATCTGAGTTTCCATGAAAGATTGTAGCGGACTAGACAATGTTGTATAAACATCCTTACCATTCACAGTCTTCTGTGATATCTGTTCCGTACCTGGGACGATATTTCCTAAACGATCTTTTTCATAGGTAATAATCCCATCTGTCCCTGCTAACAAGCTATTCAAGGAGCTTTCAATACCAGATGTTCCAATAAGGCTCTTCGAACCATCTTCATTTTCATGGAGCTGGGCTAGACCAATGAAGGATGAAGCAAATTTCCCATTTGGATAACTTCGATTGGGGCTTGTAGTAAAATCCACTCCCTCAATCTTGGCAACTTCTAGATCCTTTTTTATGGACATCATATTTGCGTAGGTAATCCCATTTCCTTTAGTACCAAAGGAAACCTGTTTGAGATTGGGTTGAGAGAGTTGATCTTTGACGTAGGTCTCCTCCATATCCAAATACTTATGGAAAATTTCGGCTACCTTATTGTACTGAGATTCCTCAACATATAGAATATCTCCATTCGCAGACTTATAATCCTTATCAATGACCGCATAAACATTGTAGGAGGTTGCATCTTCTGCAATCGGAGTTCCATTACGATCATAAATGGTTCCCCTCTTAGCAGGGACTGTTCGAGTTGTTTGATGAACCTTATAAGCTTCTTTGACCAGGTCAACACCAAACTTCTTTCCCGTACCAATAATCACCGCAAAGTTAACCAAAAAAACAGCAAAGAGAATGACAGCCAAGAGACTAAGGCTTTTTCCAACTCGTCTGCGGTTTTCTAGAGGAGTTCTGCGATTCTTAATGGCAAAGTGTACTATTTTTTCTTTCCATGTTTTCATATATTACTCCGCCGATCGGATATTTCCATTGTTTAATTGCAAGTCTTGCGAATCCGCGACACCCGCCAGACGTTCTGAGCGAATCAATTCATTGACTTCTTGCTTAGCGTCGTCCAGCTCCGTCTTTTTCTCCTCAATCTGTCTGTTGACAGTTGTCAAATCACTTTGAACTTGTAGGAGCTTGGTTTGCATATAGACCACACTGATGGCTAAGACAAGGGCTGTAATGGCAATCGAAAGGTAAAAGGCCTTCTCAACACGTGAAAATCTCTTGATACGAGCTTGCAGTAATTGGCTCGTTGTTTCTCTTTTTTCTACCATTTTATCCCCTTACTTATGAATTTTTCGAGCTACTCGTAACTTGGCTGAGTGGGAACGATTATTGGCCTCCAACTCCTCCTTGCTTGGTAGAATCGGTTTGCGAGAGACTAATTCCATCTTGGGCTTAAGATCATCTGGGATGAAAGGCAAGCCTTTTGGCACTTCCACTGTTGAAGCTTCCTTGAACAATTGCTTGGTCAAGCGATCTTCCAGTGAATGAAAGGTAATGACTGAGATTCTTCCGTCCACTGCTAGTAATTCCATAGCTTGTTGGATGGACTCATCTGCAGCTCCTAATTCATCATTAACCTCAATACGGATGGCTTGGAAAATCTGCTTGGCCGGATGACCTTTTTTCTTGAGTTCCTTGGCAGGCTTAGCAGACTTGATAATCTCGGCCAATTCTGTCGTGGTCTCAATCGGCTTCAGCTCACGCGCCTGTTCAATCTTCCGAGCGATCTGTTTGGAGAATTTGTCCTCGCCATACTTGAAGAAAATACGAACCAAGTCATGATAGTCATAGTGATTGACAACCTCATAAGCTGTCAAACTAGCCTCCTGGTTCATCCGCATGTCCAGTGGCGCATCTTTTTTATAAGAAAAACCTCGTTCACGCTGATCCAATTGCGGGCTCGAAACTCCCAAATCATAACAAATGCCATCAATTTCTTCTACACCTGCTTCCTGCAAACGTACCTGCAAATGACGGAAGTTGTCCTTGATGAAGGTAACCATTCCTTTTTCGATATAAGGCGCCAGACGTTTTTGGGCGTTGTCAATGGCATTCTGGTCCTGATCAAAGGCATAGAGATGCCCCTTTTCACTTAATTTACTTAATAAATACTCGCTATGGCCTGCTCCACCCAAGGTCGCATCAACGTAAATACCGTCAGGTTTTACATCAAGCATATCAATGGTTTCATGGAGCATGACCGTTACATGATGAAATTCTTTAGTCATATCTTATCTATTTTACCACAATTCTGACTAGCTTGCACTCGCTAAAGCAAAAACCTTTCCTTACTACTTTATCACTTGTATTCAGCAGGCGATTCTGCTACCTGAGCTAGTTCTACACGCTCTTGAGGATTCAAGTGTTGGCGAACAGCCTCTGCTACTGCTCTTGGTATACCAACTGCGACAATCTCATCCACGCTGGCTTCCTTGATTTTTGTCAGAGATTTGAAATATTTCATCAAATTCTGCTTGCGTTTTGGACCCAAGCCCTCAATTCCATCCAATTGAGAGGAGAAGGAATTTTTAGAGCGCAGTTGACGGTGGAAGGTGATGGCAAAGCGATGGACCTCATCCTGTATGCGTTGCAGGAGGAAAAATTCCTGAGAATTACGAGATAACTCCACCACCTCAAGCGGATCTCCAAAGAGCAATTCATGGGTCTGGTGCTTATCATTCTTTTGCAAACCTGCAATGGGAATATCTAACCCCAACTCTTCTTGAATAACCTGCTTAGCGATATTAACCTGACCTTGACCACCATCAATCACAATCAAATCTGGCGGAGTTAAAGCCTCACGTTGAACTCGACCATAGCGTCTGCGGATAACCTCTCGCATACTTGCATAGTCATCTGACCCTACAACTGTTTTTATCTTGTACTTGCGGTAATCCTTCTTGCTCGGTTTCCCATTGACAAAAACAACCATGGCAGAAACTGGACTAGTCCCCATGATATTGGAATTGTCAAAGGACTCGATACGGACTGGGGTTGGAATTTGTAGCAAGCGCCCCAGATTTTCAATAGCCCCTTGTGTCTTCTCAACTGATTTTTCTAGTAGGTTAAATTTTTGCTCCAAGCTTACACGCGCATTTTTGATAGCCAGATTGACCAGCTGTTTTTTCTCTCCACGCTGGGGCTTGAGAATCTTAGTATCCACCAAGGCTTTAACGGCTTCTTCATCGATATCCTTCGGAATCAGCACCTCATTAGGAACCAGGTGAGATTTTTCTTGATAAAACTGCCCAACATAAGTCAGGAAATCTTCATCTGGATCATTGTAGTAAGGAAAAAGGTTGACATCACGCTCAATGAGCTTACCTTGACGGACAAAGAAAACCTGAACGCACATCCAACCCTTATCTACATAATAGCCAAAGACATCGCGATTTTGGAGATCCTTGGCCATAACTCGTTGCTTGGTCCGAAGGGTTCCAATGGCCTGAATCAGATCTCGATATTCAGCTGCACGTTCAAATTCCATACTCTGAGCTGCCACATTCATCTTTTCCTTGAGGTCATCGATGATTTTATCATCCTGCCCCTTTAGAAAATCAGAGACTTCTTGAGCCATGGCTTTGAAATAAGCCTCGTCTTTCTTACAAATGGTGTGAGCCACGCACTGGCCGATATGGTAATAAAAACAGACCTTAGACGGTGGATTAGTACACTTACGAAAAGGAAAAATCCGATCCAGAAGTCGCTTGATTTCATTGGCCGCCCCCACATCAGGATAGGGACCAAAATAAAGACCACCGTCTTTCTTGACCTGACGAGTGATAATCAGGCGAGGATAGCGCTCATTGGTAATTTTGATGAAAGGATAGGACTTATCGTCCTTGAGCATAATATTGTACTTGGGCTTGTTTTCCTTAATCAGGTTGATTTCCAGAAGGAGAGCCTCAATATTAGACTCCGTGACAATAAACTCAAAATCTACAATTTCAGACACCAAGGCTTCTGTTTTGGTATCATGGCTCCCACGGAAATATGATCGCACACGATTGCGCAGATTTTTAGCCTTCCCAACATAGATGATTGTGCCGTTTTTGTCCTTGTGAATGTAACAACCAGGGCTGGTCGGCAAGAGCTCCAGTTTTGATTTAATCAAGTTATTCATAGTTCCATTATAGCAAAAAGCTCCCCTCATTGCTTACATCAGGGAGCTCTATTTTTCGTTTGAAAATCACCTATTCTCCAGACTCATATAGTTCTTGAACTGCTTGAACATCTTGAGCCTGAATACCATAATAAGAACCTGCTGGCTGCATGACTGACACTTCATTAGTATGTTCCAAGCCAATGGCATGTCCTAACTCATGCTCTGCTGTATGCAAGATACGATCATAGGTATAGCCATAGCTTGGATTAGATAGATAATAATGATTCAAACGAACTGTTACCGAAGTAAATTGTTTAGTAAGGAGATTTGTCTGACTCTCCGCCTCACCGGCAACAGATGTGGAACCATCATTCATTTCAGTCGCAAAAATAGTTGCTTGGTCAGGTTCTGTCACAACTACAAAATTAAAAGCACCGGTCTGATTCCAATTGGTAATAGCCTCAGCGTAGGCCTTTTGGAAGGTTGCATCCATTTGGGGATCGATATAAATTGTCGCCTGCGCTTGGGGCCATTTTACTCCTGAATCTTGATGATGATCAGTCTGAGACAAGCCTTGCAACTTACCAGTTTCTTGCCATTGATGCCAACCTGCTTGACCAACTTGAACAAGTTGCCCCGCTTGATTGAAGATACCAGATAAATCTCCCGTCACATACCAGAGAATCCCTAAAGCAATGAGAATTAAGACTACAAGAGTCCACACAAGGCGCCAGAACATGCGCCAAATCCCTAGTAACAATCGACATAGAACACGAATAATCCAGAACATGATTTCCCGCCTTTCTAAAAAAATAAGAACCCATCTTTAAGCCATGGATTCCCATTCTAAAGATAGATTCCTTATTTTACTTGAGTAAGCTGAAAGAAAACTAAAACTAAGACAAGCGTTCTTCCAAAACAAAATCAATTGGCAAGGTAGCCAAAAACCGTTCCAATTGTTTTTCCCAATAATACCACTCATGGGTCCCTGCACTGTGGCTATAGGTCACATCAAAACCAAGTTTCTTGAGATTCTTCACTGCTAGATTATTGGCAGCATACAAGAAATCTTGTTCACCACACCAAGCCCAGAGTTTGGTCTTCTTGTCTGATTTGTTAGCAAGAGTTTCAAGTGAGTAAGGACTAGTTTCCCAGTTATCAAGCTTACCAAAAACACCTCGCCAGTAAGCAAGCGACCCAAGATTTTGACTTTCTGGAGAAAACTCTTCGAAACTGAGAGCACCAGAAAGACTAGCTGCATGTGAGAAACGGTTAGTTGATAGGGCCAATTTGAAGGAACCGTAGCCTCCCATTGATAGACCAGCGATAAAAGTCTTTTCACGCTTGCTAGACATATTAGGGAAGAAGCGTTTGAGCACTTTAGGCAGTTCTTCTGCTAGAGCTGTATAGTAGTTATAGCCATACTGAGTATCTGTGTACCAGCCATTACTTGTATTTGGCATGACAACAATCAGATTAGTCCCTCGCACCAAGCGCTCTACATTGGTCCGTTTGAGCCAGCTATTATGATTTCCTGACATCCCATGTAAGAGATAGAGGACAGGAATATCCGTAGAATCTGGCTCCTCAACCCGAGACGCATCTGGGTAGAGAACATTCACTCCCCACTCCATATCTAAAACTTCTGAGTAATACTCAATCTTCATTACTGCCATAACTTGCTCCTTATTCGTTTAAGATAAGAAAAAGCCGAAACTCGACTTTCTCTTGCTATTTGATCCTATTTTGCTTCCATGACTACTGGTAAGATAGCTGGGCGACGCTTGGTTTGGTCAAAGAGGAACTTGGCCAAATGATCACGTACCTTACCTTTGAGTTCTGCCCAATCAAACTCTTCACCTTGTAGATAGTCTTCTACTGTTTGATTGACTAACTCTGTACTTTCGCGCAAGATATCACGGCTCTTCTTGAGATAGACAAATCCACGCGTGTGCACTCGAGCTTTAGCGATAATTTTTTTCTCACGACGGTTAACAGTGATAGCCACGATGAAAATCCCATCTTCTGACAAGACCTTACGGTCACGAAGGACGACATTCCCAACATCTCCGATGGCATTCCCATCAATCAAGACATCGCCTGCTGTAACTGCACCAGATGGGACAAAATCTCCATGCTCATAAGACATGGTTGTTCCCTTTTTAGGGATAAAAATACGTTCTGGCAACATACCAACTGCCATAGCAGCCTTGGCATGGGCATCCAACTCACGGTATTCTCCTTGGATTGGGAAGAGATATTTAGGTTGCAAGAGATTGATCATCAATTGCAAATCACGCGCATTCCCATGTCCTGACACACGCAAGCTATGAGTAATTGGCTTGACAATTCCACCTGCTTGGTAGACCATATTTTCCACGCGTGCCATCACTGCTTCCTTGGCGATCGATGGTGTTGTAACGATATAAACTAGGTCACCTTCTTTGATTTCAACATAACGGTGACGACCGATAGACATCTTGCGTAGGCCGTTAATTGGTTCCCCCATACGTCCAGTTTCAAGGATAATTAATTCGTGATCTTCAAAACGAGACATATCTTTTGGTTTAATCAAAAGATTTTCACTTGCTAGAGACAATTTTTTCAAGCGAATCGCTGTACGGACGATATTTTCAATGTCAAATCCTGTCAAGACAACACGACGCCCTGTCTCCGCAGCTGCATCAAAAACTTGCTGGATACGAGAAAGGTTACTTGCAACTGCAGCAACGATGATACGTCCATCCCAATCAGAGATAGTTTGCGTGATTTCTACACCAACTTCATTTTCACTAGCTACTTGGATATTGCTATCTGCATTTGCTGAGTCACTAAGCAAAGCCAAGACCCCTTCGCGACCAATCTCTGCCAAACGCCCAAAGTCAGTGGCGTAAGATTCACTAGCCGTTTGGTCAAACTTGAAATCCCCTGTATAGACGATGTTTCCTTCAGATGTTTTCAAGACCACACCCAAACTTTCTGGAATAGAGTGGGTTGTACGGAAGAAGGATACTACCGTTCCGCCAAAATCAATCTCTGTATTTTCGTCAATGACATGGAAATCATCAAATTTCTTGACACTGTCATTTCCTTTAACAAAAAGCTTGGCAAGTTCAATGGTCAGCTCTGAGCCAAATACAGGAACCTTAGCTTCTGCCAAGAGATAAGGGAGGGCGCCAATCGCATCCGCATGCCCGTGTGTTAAGAAAACCCCAGCAATACGGTCGCTATTTTCAAACAAATAGTCCATATTTGGAATAACGACATCGACACCCAACTGTTCATTTTCAGGATATTTCAAACCTGCATCTAATACAAAAATCGAGTCGTTAATTTCTGCGATGTACATGTTCTTACCATTTTCACGTACACCCCCAAGTGTTGTTAATTTAATAGTATTCATTTTTCCTCCGAATAGTCACTTCAACTTGTTTGTAGAGCTTTAAAAGCTCTCTTTTTCTGAAAGTCCAATTCACTTTCAGCCGAATCTTTTCCATTCATTATACCATTTTTTTACTAATTTTCAAAATGAATCTTACAGATAATCGTACTTCAACTATCTCTTTCCTATCATTCTTACAGATACTGGAGGAGAGTTTGCTGGTAAAAAACAGGAATGACCTGCACCCTAAATGTTAGATTTTTCTTGGCTGCTGGTCAGCATTATATGACTTTAATAATGAATGAGCACTTATACCCTTTCTACTTCAGCAAATCAAAAACAAGTGAACGGCATGTTAGCAGAGGCTTTCAAAATTGACCAATCCGAGTATACTACCTCTCATAGCTACCAAGGACGGGAATAACACCATGATTTTTATCATCAATTTTTTAATAACAAGTATTTTTATAAATCAAAAGGACACGATGATTCCCTTCTTTAGTGCTTGGAAATGGGATCTCGTTCTAAGGCTATGAAAAAATGTTTAAGCCTCTGAACTGAGTGTGACATGAGATTGTAAACAATATTGATTATTATAGTGGATTAAAATAAGATATGAACAAAGAAATTAGGAAAGTCAAATAAATTTCTATAAATGTTTTAGAATCCGT
>NZ_JALDUI010000005.1:0-3457 GCF_023115445.1 Streptococcus sp. oral taxon 431
TTTGGGACCAATTCGTCTATTGTATAGAAGCCATATTGCTTACGATTATAATCAGGTTTTTCTTTGTGAAACATAGGGAACACCTCACAACTCTTCTTACCTCTATTATACGACTTTACACAAAGAAAAGCCCTTAGAAACTTCACTTCCAAGGACTTTGTCTTCAATCTGAAGAAGACCTTACAGAGTCTTCTTTTTGTTACATAATATTTAATTTGAACATTTTTGAGAGGGACTTCTATCCTCTTTTAATCTTGGAACGAACTAAGTCAAGCGCATAATGTAGTGTTTTATCTTTGATAATAAAGAGGGTGATAACGTAATAAGTATTCTATACTAGATAGTAATCGATAACCCAACGCCATTTTTTTTGATAAAATTTTTGAAATCTTGTATAATAGATAGAACTGAAAGTATGAGGTTACGAACTATGAAAATGAAACAAATCAGTGATACGACTTTAAAAATCACCATGTCTTTAGAAGATTTGATGGATCGTGGAATGGAAATCGCAGACTTTCTCGTTCCACAGGAAAAAACAGAAGAGTTTTTCTATGCAATCTTGGATGAGCTAGAAATGCCAGATAGTTTCTTGGATACAGGTATGCTCAGCTTCCGAGTAACACCTAAGCCAGACAAGGTTGACGTTTTTGTGACAAAATCTAAGATCGACCAGAATTTAGATTTTGACGATTTGGCAGATCTTCCTGATATGGATGAGTTGGCTAAAATGTCTCCAGATGAGTTTTTAAAAACCTTGGAGAAAACCATGGCAGAAAAAACTAAAGATGATATTGAAGCTATTCAATCTTTAGAGCAGGTTGAAAAGGAAGAAGAAGCAGCGCTTGATGAAGCTCTCGAAGTAGAAGAAGGAAAAAGAGAGCCTTATATCTACTACATCTTACGTTTTGACGATTTATCTAGTTTGGTTTCTTTTGCAAAAACGGTTGACTACCAAATGGAAACTTCAGAACTCTATAAGATGAATGACCAGTACTATCTGACAGTCTTAGTTGATGTAGAAGATCAACCTAGCCTTTATCCAGCTTGGTTGTTGGCACGTATGCGCGAATTTGCAGATGATAGTGATATCAGCCGTTCTGTCTTACAAGAATATGGGCAATTACTCATCAATCATGATGCTGTCCAAGGACTCCAAAAAGTTTAATCTAGAAAAAGAGGTTGGGACAAAAGATCCCGACCTCACTTTTTATTAGCAATCAAACTTTGACGCGGTAGTTGATTGAACTTTCTGTTCGTCTTTTATACTCTTCGAAAATCAAATTCAAACCACGTCAGCGTCGCCTTGCCGTACTCAAGTACAGCCTGCGGCTAGCTTCCTAGTTTGCTCTTTGATTTTCATTGAGTATTAGACTCCAAAAAGCTCCTAATCATCCTCGCGGGGCTGGGACTACGAAATCTAGACTTTGTCTATCGATTTCTGTCCCACTGCCTTTTGTTATCTTCTCTGTAAAATCTATTTTTAAAAAATTGGATACAGTTTGTATTCAAAAAATTGCTATATTATAATTTGATAGTAGAATTAAAATTTTAGCATAATTTCATGAAAGTTTTCTGAATGATCAAAGGTTAGTACAAAGTAGAAAAAAAGTCCAAAAAATAAGGTAAAGTAGTAGCTTAAAAGTAAGAAATGGGGTAGAATGGAGGAAGTTACTTTCGGTAGTTTAGAATCGAATTGACTGACAAATCTTTTAGGTGTAAATGTTGTTACATCAACGATTTTACTAAACTATTATATTTTTTTTGTTTTCAAAGTATAATTTTAGTTTATATTTGAAAATAGATAAAATTTGAATCAGTTTTTGAAAAGAGCCCTCATATAGTTTTTGAATCCGAGCAAATGGACCCCTATCTTTTCCAACCTTGCTAAAATTGATGAAAAACGATATGATAGAATGAAAAAAAGCGAGGTGAAAAATGGACCAAAGACGGATTCAAACAGAAACACAGCAGATTCTTGAAGATGTACTAGACAAGGCTTCTTTACAGGAGGGAGCACTATTTGTCTTGGGTTTGTCTTCGAGTGAAGTGCTGGGAGGACACATCGGAAAAGATTCGAGTCAGGAAATCGGTGAACTTATTGTCAAGATTATGTTGGAACTGTTGACGGCTAAGGGAATTCACCTGGCTGTTCAAGGTTGTGAACATGTCAATCGGGCTTTAGTTGTTGAACGAGAAGTAGCTATAAAACATCAGTTGGAGATTGTGAGTGTACTCCCGACCTTACATGCAGGAGGTTCTGGTCAATTGGCCGCCTTTCGCTATATGAAGGATCCTGTGGAGGTCGAATTTATCAGGGCAGATGCTGGTATGGATATTGGTGATACAGCTATCGGTATGCATATCAAACATGTTCAGGTACCCATTCGGCCAGTCTTAAGAGAGATTGGTCTGGCTCATGTGACAGCACTTGCTAGTCGACCAAAACTCATTGGAGGGGCGCGTGCTCAATATCCAATAGATCACATTAGAAAGATTTAAAATGAAAAACAGAAAAATGCAGTTTGATAAAGTTATTAAATACTCTATTCGAAAGTTCTCAGTTGGTGTAGGTTCTGCAGTTATCGGGACATTTCTTTTGGGAGCAAACAACTTTTTAGTTGAAACTGTTGCAGCTAACGAAGTGGTAGCACCAAACCAAGTTCATTACCGTTATTTGGCTGAACAAGAATTGACAGAAGCAGAAAAGGCTTTGATCCATCGCGAACTTCCTTCAGATTTAAAGCAAGATGATGTTGTCTATCTTGTTTACAGAAAAAAGGAAGTGAATTCTCAACAATTGCCGAACACTGGAAGCAAGGAGTTGGCCCTAGCAACTCTTGGTTTTGCAACAGCGTCTTTGGTTGTTGTGGTGATGTCTAAAAAACATCGTAATAAAATGTTGGGTATTCTCTTTATTGGAGCTCTAGGTGGTAGTTACTTTATCCCTCAGTCAGCTCAAGCCTTTGAGAATAAAATCTTGGTGTCTTATAACCAAACGATTGCTGGAAGTAGTCAAGAGGACTTGGCAAAAGGTGTCATTCAAATTGAAGGATACGAGTACGTAGGTTACTTTAAAGCATCAGATTTCCAAGACCAGTCAGAGAAAATTGCTACTGCTAAAGGCACTCAAGAAGCAGGCCACGAAGGCGAATCTTTGGTTCAACCAGAATTGCCAGCCTATACAGGCGAACTTAGCGCTAAAGGCACTCAAGAAGCAGGCCACGAAGGCGAATCTTTGGTTCAGCCAGAATTGCCAGCCTATACAGGCGAACTTAGTGCTAAAGGCACTCAAGAAGCAGGCCACGAAGGCGAAACTTTGGTTCAACCAGAATTGCCAGCCTATACAGGCGAACTTAGCACTAAAGGAACTCAAGAAGCAGGCCATGAAGGCGAATCCCTAGTTCAACCAGAGTTGCCAGCCTATACAGGCGAGATTAGTGCTAAAGGCACCCAA
>NZ_JALDUI010000005.1:3557-36884 GCF_023115445.1 Streptococcus sp. oral taxon 431
GAAGCAGGTCACGAAGGTGAATCCCTAGTTCAACCAGAAGCCCCAGCTTACACTAGCGAGCATAGTGCTAAAGGCACGCAAGAAGAAGGCCACGAAGGCGAATCCCTAGTTCAGCCAGAATTGCCAGCCTACACCGGCGAGATTAGTGCTAAAGGCACCCAAGAAGCAGGTCACGAAGGTGAATCCCTAGTTCAACCAGAAGCCCCAGCTTACACTAGCGAGCATAGTGCTAAAGGCACTCAAGAATCAGGTCATGAAGGTGAATCCCTAGTTCAACCAGAAGCTCCAGCTTATACCGGCGAGATTAGTGCTAAAGGCACGCAAGAAGAAGGCCATGAAGGCGAATCTCTTGTTCAGCCAGAAGCCCCAGCTTATACAGGTGAGATTACAGCCAAAGGAACCCAAGAAGCAGGTCACGAAGGTGAATCCCTAGTTCAGCCAGAGTTGCCAGCGTATGAAGTAGCTGAAGCAACTGTCACAGAAACTGAAACAGTAGCAGTTCCATATACAAAGGAGTATGTAGCTGATGATACTCGTTACACTGATGAAGAAACAGTGATTCAAAACGGTCAAGCAGGAAGTCAGCTGATTCATCGTGTCTATAAGACAGTCAATGGCCAAAAAGTTGGGGACCCAATCAGCACGAGTACAGAAATTGTTACGGCGCCAGTAAACGAAAAAATTAGTCGTGGTACCAAGGCTATTGAAGGTCAAGTTGAAGAAGTTTCGTTTGAAGAAATTCCTTTCGAGACAAGAACAGAAGTAGACAGCACTCTTCCGAAGGGAACAGAAGTTGTTGCTCAAGCTGGTCAAAACGGTAAGAAAAAGATTACCAAAGTCTATAAGACTCTTAAGGGCGTGAAAACTGCGGATGCTCCAACGATTTCAGAGGAAGTTGTTGAAGCAGTTCAAGATCGTATCATCAAAAAAGGTGATCAAATCCTGACTGAGCCAACGTTGACCCTCACTCATATAGATAAAGAAGAATTAGAGCGTAGTGCCAAGGTTCGTTACCAATTGGTTAAACCAACAGGTGTAACCATTAAATCTCTTGAAGTTGTCTTGAAAGATGGTGATACTAGCCTTCAAACAGTCAACATGTCTGAGGGAGACCTGACTGCAAATCTTACAAACTTGAAATACTACAAGGACTACAAGATTGCGACTAAGATGGTTTACGATCGTGGAAATGGGAATGAAGAAGTAGTTCTCACGGAAGAACCACTGCGACTTGATCTCAAAAAAGTCGAAGTCAAAAACATCAAGGAAACCAGCCTTATCAGTGTTGATAACCAAGGTGTAGAAACTGATAATAGTCTCTTGTCAGCAAAACCATCAGATGTTAAACCTTATTACTTGAAAGTGACAACTCATGATAACAAGGTTACAAGACTAGCTGTTGACAAGATTGAAGAAGTTACTGTAGATGGTAAAACATTGTACAAAGTAACTGCCCAAGCCCCTGATTTAATTCAGCGTAATTCAGACAACAAGTTCAGTCAAGAATATGTCCATTACTTTGCTAAGCCAAAAGCTCATGAAGGTGATGTTTATTACGATTTCAATGATCTTGTAAAGGCCATGCAGGACAATAAAAATGGAACATTTAAACTAGGTGCTGATCTTAATGCAGCTAATGTTCCAACACCAAATAAACAATATGTACCTGGTAAGTTTAGTGGAACTTTAACAAGTGTTGAAGGAAAGCAGTACACAATCCACAATATGGCTCGTCAATTGTTCGATAATATCGAGGGTGGCTCGGTTACAAATGTTAACCTAGGTAACGTTGATATCAATATGCCTTGGGCTGAAAATATTTCACCACTTGCAAGAACGATTAAAAATGCTACAGTTGAGAATGTCAAGGTGACTGGTAGTGTTCTTGGTAAAGATGGTATTGCTGGTATTGTCAATAAAGCAGATGTTGGTGGCCTACTTAAAAATGTCGCATTCATTGGTAAACTTACTGGTGTTGGTGACAAAGGCTGGGATATTGGTGGTATTGCCGGTGAAATTTGGAGAGGGAATATCAAACACGCTTATGTAGATGCTGATATTACAGCAAATAAAGCTCGTGTTGGTGGTCTTCTTGCTAGATCTGATAATGGTTCGGATCCTAATGGAATCGACAAGTATGCTTCTGTTCGTAATGCTGTTACTAAAGGAACCATTAATGTTAAGACACCTGTTGAGGTTGGTGGATTCATTAGTAAAAACTGGACATGGGGTAGAGTTGCTGATACTGTTTCAATGATGAAAGTTGAAAATGGTGAAGAGTTCTACGGTTCAAAAGACTTAGACGAAGAAGACGGTTACTATACAAACGATTGGATTGAGCGAAACTATGTTGTTAAAGATGTCAGCTCTGGTAAACGTTCATTCAAACGTTCTCGTACTAACAGAATTCAAGAAATCAGTCTTGAAGAAGCAAATAAAAAGATCGCTGAATTCGGTATCACTGCTGATACGTTTGAAATTAAACCTCTTGTTGAGGATACTCTCAATAATAAGAAAGTAAAAGCTGATACTTATAAAGATACTCAAGATTACGATGCCTCTCGTGAACTTGCCTACCGTAATATCGAAAAATTACAACCTTTCTATAATAAAGAATGGATCGTAAACCAAGGAAACAAACTTGCTGCAGGCAGTCCTCTCTTGACTAAAGAAATCTTGTCTGTAACTGCCATGAAAGGCAATGCCTTTGTGACAGAATTGGCTGACGCTGACCATATTATGGTTCATTATGGCGATAAGACCAAAGACATCTTTACTGTTTCGTTGAAAGAATCTAAGGTCAAACAAGTGAAAGAGTACAGCATTGCTGAACTTGGAGAAGTTGTTTACACTCCGAACATGGTTGACAAAGACCGCAGTGATCTCATCAATGCTATCGTTGAAAAATTAAGCCTAGTAGAATTGCAATCAGATCCTATCTACACACACCTAGGTAGAACAGGACAAAATAAAGTTAACGCTATAAAAGATCTTTACCTAGAAGAAAGCTTCAAAGAAGTCAAGGATAATCTGGCTAGATTTGTGAAACAGTTGCTTGAAAATGAAGACCATCAATTAAACACAGATGAAGCTGCTAAACGTGCCTTGATCAAGAAGATTGATGACAACAAGGCTGCTGTTCTTCTTGGTTTGTCTTACCTCAATCGTTACTACGGAGTTAAGTTTGATAACTTCAATATCAAGCAACTCATGTTGTTCAAACCAGACTTCTATGGTAAAAATGTCAATGTGTTAGACTTCTTGATCAAGATTGGTTCCAAAGAAAATAACATTAAAGGTGATAGAACTTTAGAAGCTTATCGCGAAACTATCGGTGGAGTTATCGGTATCGGCGAGTTAAACAGTTTCTTAGACTATAATATGCGTCTATTCACAGAAGACAAAGATCTAAATGATTGGTTCATTAAAGCAACTAAAGATAATGTCTATATCGTGGAACCAAAAACAACAACTCCTGAGTTTGCTGATAAGAAACACAGAGCCTATGAAGGATTAAACAACGATATGCACGGTAAGATGATTCTTCCCCTTCTGAACTTAAAAGATGCACATATGTTCTTAATCTCAACATATAACACTATGGCATACAGCTCATTTGAGAAATATGGCAAGTATACTGAAGCAGAACGTGAAGCATTCAAGAAAGAAATCGAT
This sequence comes from Streptococcus sp. oral taxon 431, assembly GCF_023115445.1. Taxonomy (GTDB): domain Bacteria; phylum Bacillota; class Bacilli; order Lactobacillales; family Streptococcaceae; genus Streptococcus. The sequence continues at coordinate 7,233 of NZ_JALDUI010000005.1, forward strand.
AAAGTAGCCAAAGGTCAACAAAACTACCTAGACTTCTGGTCACGCTTATCATTGGATAAAGTTCGTAATCAACTACTTAAGAGCAACAACATGGTACCTACACCGGTATTAGATAACCAAAACTATAAAGGTATTAGCACAGACCGTTACGGCCACACTGCTAGTGGTAAAGACGTTGCTCCGGTACGTGAATTATATGGACCAACAGGTCGTTATCACGCAACAGACGGTCGTATGGGAGCAGTAGCTCGTGTTTATCCTAAACCATATAAAGATGATTCTGTTTTCTTCATGGTGACAGATATGATTAGTGACTTTGGTATTTCAGCCTTTACTCACGAAACAACTCACGTAAATGACCGTATGGTTTATTTAGGAGGTTCGGGACATCGTGAAGGTACTGATTTGGAAGCATTCGCACAAGGTATGCTCCAATCTCCTGCAGAGTCAAGTCCAAACGGTGACTTTAAAGCTCTAGGATTAAACATGGCCTACGAACGTCCAAATAATGGAAACCAATGGTACAACACAAATCCAAATGACCTTAAATCTCGTGAAGAAATTGATCGTTACATGAAAGGCTTCAATGATACTCTCATGCTTCTTGATTACCTTGAAGGAGAGGCTGTCCTCAATAAAGCAAATCAAGATTTAAATAACGCTTGGTTCAAGAAGGTTGATAAGCAATATCGAGGAAATAACACCAAGAATCAATTCGATAAGGTTCGACCTTTAAGTGATGATGAAAAGACTATTCCTTTGCGTACAGTTGATGACTTAGTTACGAATAACTTCATGACCAACCGTGGTCCAGGCAACAGAGTTTACAACCCAACTGACTTTGATTCTGCTTATGTCACTGTACCTATTACTGCAGGTATCTACGGTGGGAACACAAGTGAAGGTGCTCCTGGAGCGATGTCATTTAAACACAATACTTTCAGAATCTGGGGTTACTATGGCTATGAAAAAGGCTTCCTAAACTATGCTTCTAACATGCTAAAAGCTGAATCTAAAAAAGCTGGTAAAGATACTTTAGGTGATGATTTCATCATTAACAAGATTTCTGAAGGAAAATTCAACAATCTTGAAGATTGGAAGAAAGCATACTTCAATGAAGTTGTAACAAGCGCTAAAAAAGGAATTCAATCTATTGAAATTGATGGTAAAACATACAATAGCTATGAAGACTTGAAACGTGCATTTGCTGAAGCAGTTGATAAAGATAAGGCTACTCTAAGTAAGGGATCTGTCAAATTTGACAACACCGTTTCACTTAAAGAAAAACTTTTTAAGAAACTTCTTCAACAAACAGATAGCTTTAAAACTTCTATCTTTAAATAATCCAAAACTCTCATCTGCTTAGCAGGTGGGAGTTTTTTGTAATCAAGAAGCTTAATGATTTTCCAAACAGATTCTAAGTATTTTTAGCAAGGTAGGTATATAATAGAACTATAAAGCAAATATCTATATTCATATGATAACGAGGAAGGTGATGAAGATGAAAACATGGCAAGCAACTGTATTGGTCTGCGCGAGTCTGGTCTGTCTATCGGCTTGTAACAATCAGATGGAGAACCAAGCTGATAAGCAAAATGGAGACAAAAATGCACAAGTTAGCTCTCAAATGGCAAAACAAGGAGAAGAAGTTCCAGACTTTTCACTGACGGGAGTTGATGGTAAAACCTATCGCCTATCAGATTATAAGGGCAAAAAGGTCTATCTCAAATTTTGGGCATCTTGGTGCTCTATTTGTCTAGCTAGTTTACCTGATACCGATGAGCTGGCAAAAGAAGCAAGTGATGACTATGTCATCTTGACAGTGGTTTCTCCTGGTCAAAAAGGAGAGCAAGCAGAAGAAGCCTTTAAAAAATGGTATCAAGGATTGGACTATAAAAATCTCCCTGTCCTTCTAGACCCTTCGGGACAACTCTTAGCAAGTTACGGAGTCCGTTCTTATCCGACCCAGGCCTTTATTGATAAAGAAGGAAAACTAGTTAAGATCCAGCCAGGTTTTATGGATAAGGCAAGTATTGTAGAGAGTTTGAAAAGCATAGATTAGAGGTTACTCATGAATGATAAGTTAAAAACAATTGTATTCATAGGAATCATCATTTGTATTATTATTGGACTTTTATTTTTTTGGGAAAAAAGAAGCACAAGCTACACTGATACTTCTCAAATTGAGAAGGCAGCTGTTAGCCAAGGTCAAGGTGTTAAGAAAAAAACTGTGCTAGATAAAAATGCTGACCTACATGAAATCTATCTAGCGGGAGGCTGTTTCTGGGGAGTTGAAGAGTATTTTTCAAGAGTAGCAGGTGTGACAGATGCTGTTTCTGGCTATGCGAATGGCAGAGGAGAAACAACCCAGTATGAATTGATCGGCCAAACAGGCCATGCTGAGACTGTTCATGTGACCTACGATGCCAATCAAATTTCTCTAAAAGAAATTTTGCTCCATTATTTCCGCATTATCAATCCAACTAGTAAAAATAAGCAGGGCAATGATATGGGGACTCAGTACAGAACGGGAGTCTACTATAAGGACGAGCAGGACCTAGAAGTCATCAATCAAGTTTTTGAACAAGTTGCTCAGAAGTACGACCAGCCTCTAGCGGTTGAAAAGGAACCCTTAAGCAATTTTATCGTGGCTGAGGACTATCACCAAGATTATCTTCAGAAAAATCCAAATGGATATTGCCATATCAATGTCAATCAAGCATCCTATCCTGTTATTGATGCGAGTAAATATCCAAAACCGAGTGACGATGAATTGAAAAAACTCCTCTCTCCTGAGGAATATGCAGTGACTCAAAATAGTCAAACAGAACGGGCCTTTTCAAATCGTTACTGGGATAAATTTGAAGCAGGTATTTATGTGGATGTAGCAACTGGTGAACCACTCTTTTCTTCGAAAGATAAATTTGAATCGGGCTGTGGTTGGCCTAGCTTTACCCAGCCTATCAGTCCAGATGTTGCGACCTACAAGGAAGACAAGTCCTACAATATGGTCAGAACAGAAGTCAGAAGTAGAACTGGTGATTCCCATCTAGGGCATGTCTTTACAGACGGACCTAAGGACAAGGGAGGGCTACGCTATTGTATCAATAGTCTATCCATCCGTTTTATTCCTAAGGATCAAATGGAAGAAAAGGGTTATGGTTATTTGTTAGATTATGTTGAGTGAACGTGATATTCTTAAAAAGAATTTACTAGAAATACATTTTAATTCATAAGAAGTGTAGAATTTGGATTTTAGAAGCGGTTGGGCAATTTAATCGAACGTGTAGGTATTACTCCCGCAAATCTTTCAATACTGAAAACAGGCAAGGCTAAAGCTATCCGTTTTTCAACGCTTGAAGCTATCTACTAATAACTGGGTCGCTAGCCAGATGGTATATTGGAATATGTACTTAAATAAAAATATCGATTTATCTCGAAAATATTTTGTAAAAAAATCAACAAAATATTATAATAAGATTATGAAAACGGAATAAAGGAGATGTCTTTAAGGACAAGAACAAAGCTGATATGGAAGATAGAAAAAAGTTACAAAAATTTGCCATTCGTAAACTGAGCATGGGGGTGGGCTCGGTATTGATTGGACTTGCCTTCATTGGAGGAGCACTTGAACCCAAACTGGTTCAGGCAGATGAAACCAAGCAAGTTTCCTTTCACTATTTATCGGAATCGGAGTTGACAGCTGCTGAACGTGAACTCATTCACCATGAATTACCACAAGATCTTAGTCAAGAGAGCTATTATCTAGTCTATCGTAAGCAGGGACAAGCCGTCTTACCTCAAACAGGATCAGTCACCTTCCCCTTGGCTGGTCTTGGTCTTCTGACGGCTAGTTTGGTGGTTTTCCTATTTTCTAGGAAAAAGCCTTCTAAGATAGTTGGAGTGTTATTGATTGCTTCTGTAGGTAAGAGTTTATTACTCCCTTATCAAGTATTTGCTTTTGAACACAAGGACTTACTAGCTTATGATCAGACTAAAACCCTTGTCTCTGCAGATGGTTTCTCTCAAGGTATTATTGACATTAAAGGCTATGATTATGTCGGTTATTTATTAGAGTCCGATTTAAGAGGGACGGGGCAAGATCTAACATCTAGTGCAAATCCAGAAATTCCTGCAAAACCAGTAAATCAAGCAGCCGTTCATGAAATTCCCGAATTCACAGGCGGCGTATCAGGCGAATCCTTGGTTGAGCCAACAAAACCAACATTTGAGGGTGGTGTTAATGGCCAAGGGGCAGTAGCTGAAAGCTTACCAGAGTATACACCAGAATTTAGCAGTCAAAGTGGCATCCCAGAAGTCCACGAGAAACCCGCCTTTACAGGCGGTGTATCAGGTGAATCCTTGGTTGAGCCAACAAAACCAACATTTGAAGGTGGAGTCAATGGCCTAGGAGCAGTAGCTGAAAGCTTACCAGAGTATACACCAGAATTTAGCAGTCAAAGTGGCATCCCAGAAGTCCATGACAAAGCAGACTTTACAGGTGGCGTATCAGGCGAATCCTTGGTTGAGCCGTCTAAACCAACATTTGAGGGTGGTGTTAATGGCCAAGGAGCAGTAGCTGAAACCCTACAAGACTATGAAGGTGGTGCAGTTCCAGTTGAAACTTTGAAACAGGAAATCCCAGACTTTACAGGCGGTGTATCCGGCGAATCTTTAGTTGAACCACCTAAACCAACATTTGAAGGTGGCGTCAATGGCGCGGGTACAGTAGCTGAAGCTTTGCCAGAGTATATCCCAGAATTTAGCAGTCAAAGTGGCCTTCCAGAAGTCCACAACAAACTAGAATTTACAGGTGGTGTATCGGGAGAATCTTTGGTTGAACCGTCTAAACCAACATTTGAGGGTGGCGTCAATGGTCAAGGTACAATAGCCGAATCCTTGCCAGAGTACACACCAGAATTTAGCAGTCAAAGTGGCCTTCCAGAAGTCCACAAAAAACCAGACTTTACAGGTGGCGTATCAGGCGAATCCTTGGTTGAGCCGTCTAAACCAACATTTGAGGGTGGTTTTAATGGCCAAGGAGCAGTAGCTGAAACCTTACCAGAGTATGAAGGTGGTGCAGTTCCAGTTGATACTCTGAAACAAGAACATCCTGAATTCACAGGTGGAGTTAATGGTGAACCACTTGTTGAGCCGTCTAAACCAACATTTGAGGGTGGCGTCAATGGTCAAGGAGCAGTAGCTGAAGCCTTGCCAGAGTATAAAGCAGAATTTAGTAGTCAAAGTGGCGTCCCAGAAGTCCACAACAAACCTGAATTTATAGGTGGTGTATCTGGCGAATCCTTAGTTGAGCCAACAAAACCATCATTTGAGGGTGGCGTCAATGGCCAAGGTGTAGTAGCTGAAACCTTACCAGATTATGAAGGTGGTGCAGTTCCAGTTGATACTCTGAAACAGGAACATCCTGAGTTCACCGGTGGCGTATTCGGCGAATCCTTAGTCGAGCCAACAAAACCAACATTTGAAGGAGGCGTCAATGGTCAAGGTACAGTAGCTGAAAGCCTACCAGATTATGAAGGAGGCGCAGTCCCAGTTGATACTCTGAAACAGGAACTCCCTAGCTATAGTGGTGGTGTGAATGCCACTGAAGCGCTCGTTCAAGATGCAAAACCGACTCTACATGTTGAAGTCCGAAAAGAGTTGATTCCTAAACAAACTAGGGAAAAAATTGATCCAGACATGCTTCTTGGTGAAACAAGAATTGAGCAAGTCGGTCAAGATGGTGAGAAAGAGATTGTTACCAGCTATGAGGAAAAAGATGGGAAACGTATCTCAGAACTCAAAGAAACAACACGGATTTTAACAGAAGCTAAAGATCAGATTATCGTCCGTGGTAGTAAGAAAAATGTAGAGATAAAACCTGTACCAGTCCTTACTCTTTCTAATATTACTGGAAATTCGATGGGCCGTTCAGCTCGCTTAAGCTATAACTTGGACAAGGCAGATGGCGTTACCGTTTCAAAAATCAGTGCCACTATTAAAGCCAAGGGGCTAGAGGATCAGACTCTTGACTTGACGAGTGATCAGCTGGAAGCAACAGTTGATAATCTAAAACTTTATACGGATTACACCATATCTACAAGGATGGTCTTTAATCGTGGTAAGGGTGAGGAGAGCACTCTGCTTGAGGACAAGAAGATTCGTTTAGAGCTTAAAAAGCTAGAAATAAAAGATATCAAGGAAACAAGCCTTGTTAAGGTTGAAAATGGCAAAGAGTCTGTGATTCAGCACTTGACAGAAGTGCCAAGGAATTTGGAAGATTACTACCTCAAGATTAGTTCAGAGAGCCATAAGACCAGCCGTTTAGCCATCAAGTCAATTCAAACTGAGAGAGTAAACGGAAAAGAGTACTACAAGGTAACTGCTGAGGCGACTGACTTGATTCAACGGAATGCTCAGAAAACCTTTGAAGCAGGATACAGCTACTACTTGGCTAAGTCAAGTACAGATTCAGCTACGATTGCTGGTGTAAAAGAATACGCTTATCAGGATATACAAGATTATGATAGCCGCTATGATCAAGCCTATCGCAACCTTGAAAAATTGCAACCGTTCTACAATAAAGAATGGATTGTAAATCAAGGAAATAAGCTGGATCTTGATCACAATCTAGCCAAGAAAGAGGTAATCTCTGTTATCGCCATGAAAGGGAAAGACTTTGTGACGGACCTGTCAGCGGCAGATCATATCATGGTTCATTATGCAGACAAGACCAAGGATGTGTTTGCAATCACCTCGCAAAATTCTGGTTTGACTGCTGTTAAGGAATACAAGATTTCTGACTTGGATGTGCTTTATACTCCAGATATGCTGGTTAAGGAGCGTTCAGCCCTAGCTAAGGACTTGACATCTATCCTGAAAACAGTGGACATACAGTCGGATGGAGTTTATCGAATCCTAGATGATCAAACCACTAGCCTTGATAAGAAGGTTGAGGCAGTGAAGAACTGGTATCTAGAAGAAAGCTTTGCAGAGGTCAAAGCGCAGCTGGGAAGCCTGGTTGATAAGTTACTTACAAACCTAGACTACCAGTGGAATGATTCGCCTGCTAGCATGGCTTCCTTGAAGCAAAAAGTTCAGGACAATCAATCAGCTATCATGCTGGGACTTGCTTATCTTAATCGCTATTACGGTATCCGATTTGCGGATTACAATCTGAAAGAACTTATGCTCTTTAGACCACATTTTTATGGGCAAAATGTGGATATCTTGGATCGATTGATTGAACTTGGTTCAAGAGAGAACAACCTAAAAGGCGACCAGACTCATGAAACCTTTGCTAGAGTTCTAGCTAAGGATACAAAATCTGAAGATTTACATGCCTTCTTAGACTACAACAGACAGTTATTGACGACTGACAAGGATATGAATGACTGGTTTGTGAATGCCACCAAGGGCCATGTCTACATAGCAGAGCGAGCTTCGAAGAATCAAGAAATTGCAAATCGGAAGCATCGGGCTTATGACAATCTGAATAACTGGTTGCATCGCAATATGATTCTGCCTTTGTTGAATGTCAAGAAGGCACAGATGTTCCTGATTTCCAACTACAATACCATTACTTTTGGATCAGCAGATAAATCTGGCAAAACAATAGACCAGATGAAAGCTGACATTGATTTAGTAGCGGACCGCCAGTTGACTTACTTGGACTTCTGGTATCGACTTGCTACTGATGAAGTTAAAGACCGTATGGTTAAGAGTGACTTTAATGTAGCTACACCAGTTTGGGAAGGCTATCGCGTTGATGGACGTGGCTGGGTAGAGCGTTATGGACATACCAGTGGTATGGAAGACTACGCGCCAATTCGTGAGGTATTTGGACCAGCGGGTCGCTACTATAAAGACAATAAGCTAGGAGCCTATGCCTCTATCTATCCTAAAATTAATGCCAGAGATGCTGTTCACTTTGTAGAAATCGATATGATGAGTGAGTATGGTTTGTCTGTCTATACTCATGAGACAACTCACGTCAACGATCGCATTGTCTATCTGGGTGGCTACAAACATCGTGAAGGAACCTATGTAGAAGCCTATGCTCAAGGTATGCTCCAGTCGCCAGCTGAGGAAGGGCATCAAGGTGAGTATGGTGCTCTTGGTCTTAATATGGCTTACATGCGACCAAATGATGGGGATCAGTGGTACAATCCAGATCCAACCAAGTTGCAAACACGCCAGCAGATTGACCACTACATGAAAGGTTATAATGAGACCTTGATGCTTCTAGATTATCTGGAAGGGGACCGCGTTCTTGCTAAGAATGATCTGGCTTTGAAGAAGGCTTGGTTCAGCAAGATGACCAAGCAAATGCGTCATCAGGACCAAGATAATAAACTCCTTGCTCCAAACCAGTGGGACTATGTCCGTCCATTGACAGATGAGGAAGCCAAGACTCAGCTAAATTCTGTGGATGACTTAATCAAACATAACATCATCACCAATAGGCATTACCAAGGAACTTACCGACCAGAAGAACTCAAGACAGCTTATGTCAATGTCAAGATGGTGGATGCTATTTATGGTGGAAATACAAGTCAGGGAGCTCCAGGAGCCCTATCCTTCAAGCATAATGCCTTCCGTATGTGGGGTTATTATGGCTACGAAAATGGTTTCCTAGGCTATGCTTCTAATAAATACAAGGATGAGGCGTTAAGCGAGGGACGTGACACCCTTGGAGATGATTTCATCATCCAGAAGGTTTCGAAGGGCAAGTTCCAGAACTTGGAAGAATGGAAGAAGGCCTGGTTTGACGCTATTATTGCCAAGGCAAAACGAGGAATTCATAGTTTTGAAATTGATGGCCAGCAAATTGATTCTTACGAGAAATTGCAAGATTTGTTTGACCAAGCAGTAGAAACGGATTACCGAAACTTTAAGTATGGAGGCTCAGTTGCAAACTATACAGTAGCTCTGAAGAAAAAAGTCTTCCAAAAACTATTACAGGTTACAGATGCCTTTTCATCTGAACTCTTTCCTAAAGGATAGATAAAAAGTCGGTGTGATAAAAGAGAATGCTATGTTCAGATTTTCTTAGAAAGTGACATCTACTTTATCATTCTCAAAGAATAAAATTGCCAGATCTCCTGTTTGGGGTCTGGCTTTTATGGTATACTTAGGATATGCATAGAAAAACAGTGATTGATTTTAGGGCTTTGGGCGAGCGGTACACCTTTACCCAGCCTATCAAAGAGTTAAGAACCAGAGATTTAGCAGAAGTGGCAGACTTATTAGCTCAAGTGGAAAACTACCAAGAGCAAGGCTTTTATGTAGCAGGTTATGTCAGTTATGAGGCTGCACCTGCTTTTGAGGAAAAACTAGCAGTTCACAAGGTTCCTCTACTGGGCGAGTATTTGCTTTACTTTACTGTTCATGACAAAGTTGAAACATCCAGCATTCCTCTGACTTATGAGGAGGTGGATTTGCCATCAAACTGGCAGGAAGTAACTTCTGCAGAGGACTATGAAAAGGCGATTGCCCAGATTCACCATCATTTACGGCAGGGAGATACCTATCAGGTCAACTACACCGTTCAACTCAAGCAGGAGTTGACTTCTAACCCTTTTGCTATCTACAATCGCATGGTGGTAGAGCAGGAGGCAGGTTACAATGCCTATGTTGAACATGACGACATGGCAGTGATTTCCATGAGTCCAGAACTCTTTTTTGAACAAAATGATCGTGAACTGACAACTCGTCCTATGAAGGGGACGACTAAACGTGGTCTGACTGATGCTGAAGATTTGAAAGAAGCAGCTTGGTTGGAGCAGGATCCCAAAAATCGTTCAGAAAATATGATGATAGTGGACCTCTTGCGCAATGACATGAATCGTCTGTCTGAGGTGGGAAGTGAGCATGTGGAGCGTTTATGTCAGGTGGAACAGTATTCAACGGTTTGGCAGATGACTTCGACCATCAAGAGTCAGTTACGACCGGATGTTGACCTAGTTGAAATTTTCCGTTCACTCTTTCCATGTGGTTCTATTACAGGAGCTCCCAAGATAGCGACTATGGAAATTATCAAAGACTTGGAGCCCCAACCAAGAGGAGTTTACTGTGGAACTGTTGGACTCTTACTTCCCAATGGCCGACGGATTTTCAATGTCACCATTCGAACCATTCAACTGCATGGAGGGCAAGCCATCTATGGAGTCGGTGGAGGCATCACTTGGGATAGCACTTGGAAGTCAGAATACCGTGAAGTCCAGCAAAAGGCTGCTGTTCTTTACCGAAAACAGCCTCGTTTTCAACTGATTACGACAGGAAAAATCAGCCAGAAAACCTTGCTCTTTGAAAATCAACATCTAGAAAGACTACAAAAGGCTAGTCGTTACTTTGCCTTTCCATTTGACCAAGAAGTTTTGAGACAAAAGATAGAGAAGGAGTACCAGTCTTGTGACCTCCATCAAGACTACCGTTTGCGAATCAGTCTCAGCAAGTCTGGAGAAATTGAAATCGAACGAAAAGTATTAACACCACTTAGTCCAACTTTTTGTCAAGCTAAACTTTGTCTGCAAGGAGCTGATTTGCAGCAGGCCTTTACCTACTTTAAGACGACACACCGACCGCATTTGACAATGGGAGAGAATGAAATTATTTATCATACTGCTGATGGAAAATTGCTTGAAACCTCTATTGGCAATCTGGTCTTGAAAATGGATGGCAAGCTCTATACCCCACCTAGCGCTCTTGGTATTTTACCAGGGATTTATCGTCAACACTTGCTTGAAAATGGGCAAGTAGAAGAGAAGGTTTTGACCATAGAAGATTTGATGCGAGCAGAAGTCATCTATGGCTGCAATGCAGTAAGGGGCTTGTATGAGTTGTCAGTAAAGGAGCACTAAATGAAACTTATATTTTTACACGGTTTGGGACAGTCCGCAGATAGTTGGAAAGAAGTTCAGGATTTGCTTGCAGATTATCCCTCTGAAGCCCTGGATTTATTTCCTTCAGGAGTTGGGACCTACCAAGAAGCCAAAGAGCGCATTTATCAACACTTAACAGAGGAGACAGAACCTTTTGTCTTAATCGGTTTGTCTTTAGGGGCTGCACTTGCGTTGGAACTTTCAAGTTATGATCTACCACATCTTCAGGCCTTGGTTTTGTCAGGATGTCCACTGAAATTAGCAGGTAACATTCCTTTTTACATTCAGTTGCTGATATTCAAATTGCTTCCTAAGAGGATATATGAGAAGCAGGGGGCAGATAAGGCTCTTATGGTTGGAGTTTCCGAGGAATTAAAAACACTTGATTTAAGAGAGAATGCAAAGAATTGTCCCTATCCAAGCTTGTTAATTTGTGGTAGTCAGGATAAGCCAAATCTCAGTTCAATGAAAAGTATTCATGAACTGATGCCAGATTCTCAGTTTGAGACCATCCCTGACGGCCCTCATGTCTTGAATAAGGCAAAACCAAAAGAGTTTGCAGAATTAACCAGAAGTTTTCTTGAATTGCTGAAACAAGTTTGATAAAATAATAAAGAAGTGATAAATCATAAAGGAGATAAAAATGAGTCAAAAGATTATTGGGATTGACCTTGGTGGAACTTCTATCAAGTTCGCTATTTTAACGCAAGAAGGAGAAATCCAAGAAAAATGGTCTATTAAGACAAACATTTTGGATGAAGGAAGCCATATCGTAGATGATATGATTGAGTCTATTCAACACCGTTTGGACTTGCTTGGATTGGTAGCAGCGGACTTCCAAGGTATTGGAATGGGATCACCAGGTGTTGTTGACCGTGAAAAAGGGACTGTTATCGGTGCCTACAACCTCAACTGGAAAACTCTTCAACTAATCAAAGAAAAAATGGAAAAAGCCTTGGGGATTCCATTCTTTATCGACAATGACGCCAACGTGGCAGCTCTTGGTGAGCGTTGGATGGGTGCTGGTGACAACCAACCAGATGTTGTCTTTATGACACTTGGTACAGGTGTTGGTGGCGGTATCGTAGCAGAAGGTAAATTGCTTCACGGTGTTGCAGGTGCTGCTGGTGAACTTGGACACATCACAGTTGACTTTGATCAACCAATCGCATGTACTTGTGGTAAAAAAGGCTGTCTTGAGACAGTAGCTTCAGCGACAGGTATCGTTAACTTGACTCGTCGTTACGCAGATGAATACGAAGGCGATGCAGCCTTGAAACGCTTGATTGATGATGGTGAAGAAGTAACTGCTAAAACTGTCTTTGACTTGGCAAAAGAAGGGGACGACCTCGCTTTGATCGTTTACCGTAACTTCTCACGTTACTTGGGTATTGCATGTGCCAACATTGGTTCTATCCTAAATCCATCAACAATTGTTATCGGTGGTGGAGTTTCAGCTGCTGGGGAATTCCTTCTCCAAGGCGTGCAAAAGGTTTATGACGAAAATACCTTCCCACAAGTACGCACAACAACTAAGCTAGCTCTTGCAACTCTAGGAAATGACGCTGGAGTTATCGGAGCAGCATCACTTGTCTTGCAATAAATAAACATAAAAAGGAGAAAATTGCTTTCTGTAAGCGAGTGATTTTCCTCCTTTCTTTTTTTATGCTATACTAGTTAAGACAATAATTGAGGTGAGAGTAAATGACAAAAGCAGACACGATTTTTAAAGAAAATATCGAGCGAATCCTTAAGGAAGGAGTCTTTTCAGAACAAGCTCGTCCCAAGTACAAGGATGGGACTGTTGCTAACTCCAAGTACATCACAGGGGCCTTTGCAGAGTATGATTTGTTTAAGGGGGAATTCCCCATTACAACCCTACGTCCAATTGCTATCAAATCAGCTATAAAAGAAGTGCTTTGGATCTACCAAGACCAGTCCAATAGCCTAGAAGTTCTCAATGGCAAGTACAATGTTCACTACTGGAATGACTGGGAAGTTGGAGATACAGGGACTATTGGGGAACGTTATGGGGCTGTTGTTAAGAAGCATGACATCATTAACAAGATTCTCAAACAGTTAGAAGCCAATCCTTGGAACCGTCGTAATATCATTTCACTTTGGGATTATCAGGCTTTTGAGGAGACAGACGGCCTTCTTCCATGTGCCTTTCAGACTATGTTTGATGTCCGTCGTGTAGATGGGGAAATCTATTTGGATGCGACCTTGACCCAGCGTTCTAATGATATGCTGGTGGCCCACCATATCAATGCCATGCAGTATGTAGCTCTTCAAATGATGATTTCTAAACACTTTGGTTGGAAAGTTGGAAAGTTCTTCTACTTCATCAACAACCTCCATATCTATGATAATCAGTTTGAACAAGCTCAGGAATTGCTTCGTCGTGAGCCTTCAAATTGCCAACCACGTTTGGTCTTGAATGTACCAGACAAGACTAATTTCTTTGACATCAAAGCGGAGGACTTTGAGTTGGTTGACTATGATCCTGTGAAACCGCAATTGAAGTTTGACTTGGCCATTTAATACTCTCTGAAAATCTCTTCAAACCACGCTAGATTCCTTTTCCTATTTGGTTTTTATTGAGTATAAAAGAATAGAAAAAAAGAAGTTGAGAAAAGTCCCAACTTCTTTTGTTGCTTAGTGTGATACGCGACGACGCGCTGCTTTCTTACGGTTTTCTTCGATGAAAGCTGCTTTTTGTTCTTCTGGTTCGATCACTTTCTTTTTAACTGCGTATACTGCACCTGCAACTGCAGCGACAGTTCCTGCAATACCTGTTACAAGACCTTTAGCGAATCCTTTAGCCATGAGTATTCCTCCTTTAACTTATAAATCAGCCAGCTACCTCAAGAGGTCGCATTTTTCTGACTGACCTTTTTGTGATATAATAATAGTAACGAAAAAATGGGAATTTTTCAAGGAAAAAAGATGAAAACAAAAATAATTGTGATTGTTGGACCGACTGCAGTTGGAAAAACAGCTCTAGCCATTGAAGTTGCTAAGCATTTTAATGGTGAAGTAGTTAGTGGAGATAGCCAACAAGTCTATCGAGGACTGGATATTGGGACAGCCAAGGCAAGTCCGGAGGAGCAGGCAACTGTCCCTCATCACTTGATTGATGTGAGAGAAGTAACCGAGTCTTACTCGGCTTTTGATTTTGTTTCAGAAGCTAAGGCAGCCATTGAGGATATTCAAAGTCGAGGTAAGCTCGCTATTATTGCAGGTGGGACAGGACTTTATATCCAGAGTCTGCTAGAAGGATATCATTTAGGTGGGGAGACACCTCATGAGGAGATTTTAGCTTATCGTGCTAGTCTAGATCCTTTTTCAGATGAGGAGTTAGCCCATCTTGTAGAGCAAACAGGCCTTGAAATTCCCCAGTTTAATCGTCGTCGTGCCATGCGTGCTTTAGAAATTTCCCATTTCGGTCAAGATTTGAAAAATCAAGAAAGTTTATATGATCCGCTGATTATTTGCTTGGATGATGAGCGGAGTCAACTCTATGAGCGAATCAACCATCGAGTGGACCTGATGTTTGAAGCTGGACTTCTAGACGAAGCCAAGTGGCTGTTTGACCATTATCCAGATGTGCAGGCTGCTAAAGGGATTGGCTACAAGGAACTCTTTCCTTATTTTCGAGGGGAGCAGAGTTTGGAGGAGGCCAGTGACAGTCTCAAACAGGCGACCCGTCGTTTTGCCAAGCGTCAACTAACCTGGTTCCGTAATCGCATGCAGGTGACCTTTTATCAGATAGGAGAATCTGGTGTAAAAGACCGTATTTTAAACCAGATTGAGGAGTTTTTAAATGATTGAAACTGAGAAAAAAGAGGAGCGGGTCCTGCTGATTGGAGTTGAACTCCAGGGCATGGATAATTTTGACCTCTCCATGGAAGAGCTGGCTAGTCTGGCTAAGACGGCTGGTGCAGTTGTAGTCGATAGTTACAGACAAAAACGTGAAAAATACGACTCTAAGACCTTTGTCGGATCTGGTAAGTTGGAAGAAATTGCTCAAATGGTGGATGCAGAAGAAATCACAACTGTCATTGTCAACAACCGTCTGACACCTCGACAAAATGTCAATTTAGAGGAAGTCTTGGGTGTTAAAGTCATTGACCGTATGCAGTTGATTTTAGATATCTTTGCCATGAGAGCTCGAAGCCATGAAGGGAAGCTCCAAGTTCATCTAGCCCAACTCAAGTACCTCTTGCCTCGTTTGGTGGGTCAGGGGATTATGCTTAGCCGTCAGGCAGGGGGAATTGGTTCTCGTGGTCCAGGTGAAAGTCAGCTGGAGCTTAATCGTCGTAGTGTTCGCAACCAGATCACAGATATCGAGCGTCAACTCAAGGTCGTTGAGAAAAATCGAGCGACAGTTCGAGAAAAACGTTTGGAGTCAAGTACCTTTAAGATTGGTTTGATTGGCTACACCAATGCTGGTAAGTCAACTATTATGAATACTCTGACTAGCAAGACCCAGTATGAGGCAGATGAGCTCTTTGCGACTCTGGATGCGACAACTAAAAGCATCCATCTTGGTGGCAATCTACAGGTGACTTTAACGGACACCGTTGGGTTTATTCAAGATTTGCCGACAGAGTTGGTGTCTAGTTTCAAGTCGACCTTGGAAGAAAGCAAGCATGTAGATCTTCTGGTTCATGTTATCGATGCCAGCAATCCTTATCATGAGGAACATGAAAAAACAGTTCTTTCCATCATGAAAGACTTGGACATGGAGGATATTCCTCGCTTGACCCTTTATAATAAAGCGGATTTGGTGGAAGATTTCACGCCTACTCAAACGCCTTATGCATTGATTTCTGCCAAGTCTAAAGATAGTCGAGAACAGTTGCAAGCTTTATTGCTAGATAAGATCAAGGAAATTTTTGAACCCTTTACTTTGCGCGTGCCTTTTTCTAAGTCCTACAAGATTCATGATTTAGAAAGTGTTGCGATTCTTGAAGAGCATGACTACCAAGATGATGGCGAGGTCATCACAGGCTACATTGCTGAGAAAAACAAATGGAGATTAGAAGAATTTTATGACTGACATCAAATCATTGGCTCTCAAATATGGCGGCTATACAAGTCTAGACAAGGTCTATCTGGATCAGCTTTTAGCTGGTAGGTCTGACCAAGAGCAGTTAGCCCTCATCACCCCTCCCCCCAGCGTAGTTAATGCCTACTTTGCAGAACTTTACCAGAAAAAAAGTCCTCAAGCTGCGACAGATTATTTTGCGGAAGTCAGCCAGGAACTGAACCTCTACAATGCTGAGCCAAGTTTCACGGAAGAAAGCAAGCCCTTTATTCGTCTGAATCTATCAGGCAAATCTTTTGGTTTTTGCTATGAGAGAGAAGGCCTTGGTCGCATTTTCTCTGAATATGAGGAAGCAATCACAGCTGACTTACTTTTTGAAATTGCGCAAATTTTCCCCCATCAGCTAGTCTTTGAGGAGTCTGGAAAAATTTACATGAAGGAGCTTGGAGAGGAAGAAGTTGTCTCTGTGGAGAATTTGACGCCTTTAACCGACTTGGAAACTCTAGCAGATGGAAGCAAGCGACTCAAAGGCTACAGCCAAGAGGATTTACTACAAGAAGTGAAAGCTTTTTCTGGCAAGTTTTATTATCGCTCGGAAAACAGAACTGCTATGTTATATATTGATTAATTAGAAAGTATCGAATGGATATTCAATTTTTAGGAACGGGGGCTGGTCAGCCCTCTAAAGCCCGCAATGTTTCAAGTCTCGCCCTGAAACTCTTGGACGAGATTAACGAGGTCTGGCTCTTTGACTGTGGAGAAGGTACGCAAAATCGCATTCTGGAAACCACGATTCGACCACGTAAGGTCAGTAAAATCTTTATCACCCATTTGCACGGAGACCATATCTTTGGATTGCCTGGTTTCCTCTCTAGTCGTGCCTTTCAAGCCAATGAAGAGCAGACAGATTTGGAAATTTATGGCCCCCAAGGCATTAAATCTTTTGTCTTGACCAGTCTACGTGTATCAGGTTCTCGCCTGCCCTATAAGATTCATTTTCATGAGTTTGACCAGGATTCTCTGGGGAAAATTTTTGAAACAGATAAATTTGAGGTTTATGCGGAAGAGTTGGACCACACTATTTTCTGTGTCGGTTATCGTGTCATGCAGAAAGACCTTGAAGGTACTCTGGATGCTGAGAAACTCAAGGCTGCTGGTGTTCCATTTGGCCCGCTTTTTGGTAAAATCAAAAACGGTCAGGATGTTGTCCTAGAGGACGGCACCGAGATCAAAGCTGCAGACTATATCTCAGCTCCTCGTCCAGGTAAGATTATCACTATCTTGGGTGATACTCGAAAAACGGATGCTAGTGTGCGTTTGGCTGTCAATGCAGATGTTCTTGTCCATGAATCTACTTATGGCAAAGGGGATGAGAAGATTGCTCGCAATCACGGTCATTCAACCAATATGCAGGCTGCGCAGGTCGCAACAGAAGCGGGAGCCAAACGACTCTTACTCAATCATATCAGTGCACGTTTCCTTTCAAGAGATATTAGCAAGCTCAAGAATGATGCGACAACGATTTTTGAAAATGTCCATGTTGTAAAAGATCTGGAAGAAGTGGAAATCTAGAAGATTGAGAAAGGAAAAGTATGTCTACGATTCTCATTACAGGAGCAAGTGGTGGTCTAGCTCAAGAAATGGTCAAACTCTTGCCAGATGATCAACTCATCTTGCTAGGCAGAAATAAGGAAACATTAGCTCAACTATACGGAAATCATCCTCAGGCTGAATTGATCGAGATTGACATTACCGATGGTCAAGCCTTAGAAGAGCTAGTAGCTGAACTCTACCAGCGTTATGGCAAGATTGATGTTGTTATTAACAACGCTGGCTACGGGATTTTTGAGGAATTTGACAAGATCTCTAATCAAGATATTCATCAAATGTTTGAGGTCAACACCTTTGCTCTGATGAACCTATCTCGTCTGGTCGCCTCTCGTATGAAGGCGACTCGAAAAGGGCATATCCTCAATATCGTTAGCATGGCAGGTTTGATCGCTACTGGCAAGTCTAGTCTTTATTCAGCGACCAAGTTTGCGGCTATTGGATTTTCAAATGCTTTGCGCCTTGAACTCATGCCCTATGGTGTCTATGTGACAACTGTTAATCCAGGCCCTATCCGTACAGGATTTTTTGACCAAGCCGATCCAGATGGGACTTATCTCAAGTCGGTTGATCGTTTCTTGCTGGAGCCAGATACAGTTGCGAAAAAAATCGTTAAGACCATAGGAAAAAATAAACGGGAACTTAATCTCCCAGTCTTACTCAATCTAGCCCACAAGTTTTATACTCTCTTTCCCAAGTTAGCGGATAAGTTGGCAGGAGAAACCTTTAATTATAAGTGAAAAAGCTGTTCCCTTGAGGAATGGCTTTTTGCTTTAATTAGGAGGAGTTGTTTATCAAAAATAATCCCTGAAAATACTGGTAGTTTATTCTTTATTAGATAGTTTAAAGGTATCATAGAGATAAGAAAGCAGAAAAGAGAGGATAAACTTCGAGTCTAACATAACTAAAAGTATATCTATAGTCGAAACTTATGAAGTCAAGATAAAATAGGATTAAAAGAACTTGCCCTTTGTCGGATTGACTAGGCTGTAAATCGGAGTTAGAAATATTCTTAGAATAGAAGAAAATAAAAAAGCCTAAAAATGTTAAAACATCTTGACATTTTATCGATTTAGAGTATAATAAAAAATGTAAAGAGCTCTTGACATTGTTTTGACAGATTGGAGGAACAGGACTATGAGAAAAATGGATGAAATGGACAGAGCGATTCAGCTACGTTCTGAGGAATGGGGTTATAAAACGGCTCTATTTGGCTTATGTGGGTGGACAGTATTTAATATTTATCAATCTATTACAAAAGGCATTGAACTTGAAATGTTACCAAGTCTGATTTTATGTTTATCTATTTCTGTTCAAGGATTTGCACAAACTGCCATAAAACAGAAAATGATTGGTGGTGATGAAGAGTTTAAAGAACCAAATAAACTTGTTCAAGGAGTAATTTTGATGGTTGTCATCCTTATCGTAGTTTTGGCGATTGGCATTTATTGTTTTCAGAAAGACTAATGCTGTATGAAAAATAACATCAAACAGTTAAGAAAGTCTGAGGGACTACGTCAGGAAGATATGGCAAGAATATTAGGCGTTAGTCGACAAACCATAATTGCTATAGAGAATGACAAGTACAATCCTACACTTGAACTAGCAATGAAAATTGCAAGGTTGCTACGACTACATGTTGAAGAAATTTTCATTTTAGAAGATTAAAGATATCAGATAGCTTTTATTTTAATCATCTGATTCGTAATGATGAGAGAGTTTTCCAGTTCATGGAAACTCTCTTTTTAAAGCTCAAAAAGAGTCTACTCAATTTTACCCTTGTCCATCTATATATCTATCGTAAAACTGGTATAAAAATTGCAAATCGGATCTTTAAATAGTATACTAGTTCTGTTAGTTATGAAAACGTTTGCGTTTTTGTTGATGATGATTATTTAGGAGACAAGACATGGAATTAACAGCTATTTATCATAGACCAGAATCAGAGTATGCATATCTTTACAAAGAAGGTCAGCTACATATCCGAATCAGAACCAAGAAAGATGATGTTCAGCAGGTCATCTTACACTATGGAGATCCCTTTATCTTCATCGAGGATAAGTATGAAGCCAAGAAAGAAATGACTAAAGTAACCTCGGATGCTTTATTTGATTATTGGCAGGTTACAGTATCGGTTGATTTTGCACGCATTCAATATCTCTTTGAGCTCCTTGATAAAGAAGGTCAAGGTGTTTTTTACGGTGATAAGGGTTGCGTAGAACATACTCAAGAAAACTTGGATGCTGAAGGAAATGGTTTCAAGCTTCCTTATATTCACGAAATTGACGGTTGCCAAGTTCCTGACTGGGTTTCAAATACCGTTTGGTATCAGATTTTCCCAGAACGCTTTGCTAATGGAAATCCTAATTTGACTCCAGATGGAGCTCGAGAGTGGGATGCTGTTATTGCACCTAACATGGATGATTTTTTTGGTGGAGATTTACAAGGGATTATTGACCATTTAGACTATTTTAAAGATTTGGGAATCACTGGACTTTACCTATGTCCGATTTTTGAAGCAACGACCAATCACAAGTATGATACGACGGATTATTTTGAAATCGACCGTCACTTTGGAGACAAGGAAGTATTTGCTACTCTAGTCGAGGAAGCTCACAAACGTGGTATCAAGATCATGCTAGATGCAGTATTTAATCATATTGGCAACCAGTCAGTCCAATGGCAGGATGTTCTAAAAAATGGAGAAAACTCAGTTTATAAAGATTGGTTCCATATCCAAGAATTCCCAGTTACTGAGGATAAACTTCAGAATCCAAGACAACTCCCTTATCATACTTTTGCCTTTGCTAGCTATATGCCTAAGTTAAATACAGCAAATCCTGAAGTCAAAGACTATCTTTTAAGTGTTGCGACCTACTGGATTGAGAATTTTGATATCGATGCTTGGCGTTTGGACGTTGCTAATGAAATTGACCATCAGTTCTGGAAAGATTTTAGAAAGGCAGTTCTCGCTAAAAAGCCTGATTTGTACATCTTAGGTGAAATCTGGCATACTTCTCAGCCTTGGCTAAAAGGGGATGAGTTCCATGCGGTCATGAATTACCCACTTTCTGAAAGTATCAAGGATTATTTCTTGCGTCAGCATAAAAAGACAGAGCAGTTTATTTCAGAAATCAACAGCCAGTCTATGTACTACAAGCAACAAATCTCAGAGGTGATGTTTAA
The DNA here is from genome assembly GCF_023115445.1 of Streptococcus sp. oral taxon 431. Lineage (GTDB taxonomy): Bacteria > Bacillota > Bacilli > Lactobacillales > Streptococcaceae > Streptococcus. The sequence goes on from NZ_JALDUI010000005.1 coordinate 27,963, forward strand.
CCTTTTAGATTCTCATGATACAGAGCGTATCCTTACAACTGCCAAAGGAAATATCCAGCATGTTAAGGCTGCCCTAACTTTCCTCTATCTTCAAAAAGGGACCCCTTGTATCTATTACGGAACAGAGCTGGCATTAATTGGTGGACCAGACCCTGATTGCCGTCGTGTCATGCCTTGGGACCGTGTTTCTGAGGATAATGATATGCTGAATTTTATGAAACAGTTGATTCAAGTCCGTAAGGAAGTGTCAAGTATTATACAGCATGGTAATTATTGCTTGGAAGAATTGAAACCAGATGTCCTATCCTTGAAGTGGAACTACCAAGGAAAAGAAGTTCAGGCCATCTTCAATCAGTCTTCTGAGAAATATACTTTAGACAGAGATTCAGTTGATTTAGCGAGTTATTGCCAGTTTGAAGATGGACAACAAGTTATCTTGCCAGATGGATTTGTGGTTTATTTAGATTCGATTTAAATCGATTTTAACTTCAGTACAGATTTGTTTTAAACGAGAAAGGAAAGACCGATGGAAAAACTTCAAGTTTCCGAAGAATGGTTGCAAAAATACCAAGAAATCAAGCATATTTTGACCTCGTCTGTCAATTACGCAAAGTGTTTTGAGATGAAAGAAATAGACGGCAAGGAAGTCTTTGTCTTAGATATGGGGGAAGTGACCTTCCCAAGTGGAGAAATTTTAGTGAGAGATCCACTGGTCTGGCTCCGTAGGAATGAAAAGCCCTATTTAGAGACCGTTCCAAAAGGAACATTTCCTCTAAAAACCTTAGTAGTCAAGATCGAAGAAGATCATTATAGGTATGTTGCAACAAGAGTTCAATTTACAGATAAGCTTCCAGTTGTTTACTATGAAGCCTTAACTGGTACTGAAAACTTGGATTCGGTTGAAGAAGATTCTTATTTTGGGTTTTCAGTCGATGCAGGCTTGGCAACCATTGTGGATGTTGAGACAAAAAATGCCTACTGTGATTTTGAAGAAAAATGGTATCAAGAAAATCCTGAAAAAAACATCTATGATGATTTCTTCGCGGAAATTTTTGCTCAAAATGCCATAGAACATCCCCTATATCAGCGAGAAGGCGGTGATTGGATTAACTTTAAAATACCAGATACAGACCTGACTATTCCAATGATTCAATCTGGTTTTGGAGATGGAAATTATCCTGTTTACTTTGGCTATGATGAGGATCATCAACTCTGTGATGTGGTTATCGAGTATATCTATCTTGGATAAGGAGTTGGATGATGTCACTCAATGAAGTTTATGAGTATTTTCGTCACTATGATAAGGAAACTTATCAGGTTGTCGCCTGCATGGGCAATGAACCATCGGAAGAAGATGTTCAGGATTTTGAAAATCAATACGGCATTCGTCTGCCAGAAGATTTCAGGGAATTCACCATGTCATCTCTGGGAGGTCTCTTTATGGAAGTCAGGGAAGAGCTATTGCCAAGAGCCAAGGCTTACGATGTAGCACCATTTTGGACCTTCTGCCGAGGTATTAAGATTTTTGGAATTGCAAATGGGATCCCAGACTTCTTAGACATTCGTCTTAAAACCAAGGAATTACACGCTCTGGGTTTTGTGGATTATATCCCATTTCTGTCTATCGTAGGTGACGGAGATGTCGTGTTTTGCTTTGATAAGGATAATCATATAGTTGCTCTAGACTGGTATAATAGTGGTGAAACCGAGGAGCTTAATTGCGATTTTTCAGAGCTTTTACTTCATCAAATTGTAGAGCTAGAAGAACGAAAAAATGAGATGGTCAAGCTGCTGGACAAGGGGAAATCTAGTCAATAATCTATAAGGAAATATCAGTTTGATAGTCCGTAAAAGAGGTTGGGACAAAAGATCCCGACCTCACTTTTTATTAGCAATCAAACTTTGACGCGGTAGCTGATTGAACTTTCTGTTCGTCTTTTATACTCTTCGAAAATCTCTTCAAACCACGTCAGCGTCGCCTTGCCGTACTCAAGTACAGCCTGCGGCTAGCTTCCTAGTTTGCTCTTTGATTTTCATTGAGTATTAGACTCCAAAAAGCTCCTAATCATCCTCGCGGGGCTGGGACTACGAAATCGAGACTTTGTCTATCGATTTCTGTCCCACCGCCTTTTTTAGTAAAATCATTCACTAAATGTACATTCAGTTTTGTATGATTTTCTACAAATTATAGAAAAAAGAATCAAAAGTATGATTTTTATACCGCTAGTATTGAAGTTTCTTATATTATTTTATAAAATAGAAGTTAAAGACTACTGTAAAAGTAGAGCGCTTACATAAAAATGGAAGCGGTTACCAATATAAGGAGGATCTTATGGGAAAAGATCATTGGAATCGAAAAAGAGTGTATAGTATCCGGAAATTTACGGTGGGTACTTGCTCAGTGCTCATCGGTACTTGCTCGGTATTATTTGGAGCAAGTGTAGCTGGTGCAAATCCGGTAGCTGCGGAAGAAACTCCGATTACAGTTGCTACAGAAAAAGTAGAGGACGAATCTAAAAAAGAGAACCTTGTTGAAACGGCAAATTCAGTTGCTGATGAAGCGGTTGCTCCAAGCCATGAAGCTGAAAAAGCACAGGACGATCAAACTCTACAATCAGACTCTGACAAAAAAGAGGATTCCATGCTAGATAAGAAACCTCAAGTAATTACTCAAGACCAATCTTCTCAAACGGAAAAACCGGACCTAAAACCGGCTACCAGTGAGGAGGTAAATCAGTTGGTTGAGGCTCGTAAAGTAGAATTTAACCAAAACTGGCATTTCAAACTCAATGCTAATGCCAAAGATGCTATCAAGCCAGATGCTGATGTATCAAGCTGGAAGAAACTAGACCTTCCTCATGATTGGAGTATCTATAACGACTTCGACCATCAGTCACCTGCCCAAAATGAAGGTGGACAACTCAATGGTGGGGATGCTTGGTATCGCAAGACCTTTAAACTAGATGAAAAAGACCTTAACAAGAATGTTCGTTTGGTCTTTGATGGAGTTTATATGGATTCGCAAGTCTATGTAAACGGTCAGCTAGTCGGTCACTATCCAAATGGTTACAACCAATTCTCTTATGACATCACTGACTATCTCAATAAAGACGGTCGTGAAAACGTCATTGCAGTTCATGCAATCAATAAACAACCAAGTAGCCGTTGGTACTCAGGAAGTGGTATCTACCGTGATGTTACTCTTCAAGTGACAGACAAATTGCATGTTGCCAAAAACGGTACAACCATCTTAACTCCAGAGCTTGAAAAACAACAGAATGGTAAGGTTGACACTCATGTAACAAGTAAGATCGTTAATACTGATGATAAAGATCATGAAATTGTCGCTGAATATCAAATTATCGAACGAAATGGTCAAGCGGTGACGGATGTGGTTCGTACAGACAGTCAAGTCTTGAAAGCTCATCAATCAACAAGCTTGAATGCGATTTTACAAGTTGAGAAACCAAAACTTTGGACAGTCCTTAACGACAAGCCTGCCCTTTATGAGTTGGTGACTCGTGTTTATCGTGATGGTCAATTGGTCGATGCTAAGAAAGACTTGTTTGGTTACCGTTACTATAACTGGACACCAAACGAAGGCTTCTCTCTTAACGGTGAAAAAATGAAATTCCATGGTGTTTCTCTTCACCATGACCACGGGGCTCTGGGAGCAGAAGAAAACTACAAAGCAGAATACCGTCGCCTGAAACAGATGAAGGATATGGGTGTGAACTCTATCCGTACAACCCACAACCCAGCTAGTGAGCAGACTCTAAAAATTGCGGCAGAGCTTGGTTTGTTGGTTCAAGAAGAAGCTTTTGATACTTGGTATGGTGGTAAGAAACAGTACGACTACGGCCGTTTCTTTGAAAAAGATGCCACTCACCCAGAAGCTAAAAAAGGTGAAAAATGGTCTGATTTTGACTTGCGTACCATGGTCGAAAGAGGCAAGAACAACCCAGCTATCTTCATGTGGTCTATCGGTAATGAAATCGGTGAAGCTTCAGGAGATCCACATTCTCTAGCGACTGTTAAGCGTTTGGTCAAGGTCATCAAGGACGTTGATAAGACTCGCTATGTCACTATGGGAGCAGATAAATTCCGTTTCGGTGATGGTAGTGGTGGTCATGAAAAAATCGCTGACGAACTGGATGCGGTTGGATTTAACTATTCAGAAGACAACTACAAGAAACTGCGTGCTAAACATCCAAACTGGTTGATTTACGGATCAGAAACTTCTTCTGCAACTCGTACACGTGGAAGCTATTTCCGTCCAGAAAGTGAACTAGTTCACAGTAACCAAGCTTACCGTCATTATGAGCAATCAGACTACGGTAATGACCGTGTTGGTTGGGGTAAAACAGCCACTGCATCTTGGACTTTTGACCGTGACAATGCAGGTTATGCAGGTCAGTTCATCTGGACAGGTACTGACTATATCGGTGAGCCTACTCCATGGCATAACCAAAACCAAACACCAGTTAAAAGTTCTTACTTTGGTATCGTAGATACAGCTGGTATTCCAAAACATGACTACTTCTTGTATCAAAGCCAATGGGTTTCTGCTCAGAAGAAACCAATGGTTCACCTGCTTCCTCACTGGAACTGGGAAGATCCTACTCTGAAAGCTAACGTAGCGGATGCAGATGGTAAGATTCCTGTTCGTGCTTACTCTAACGCTGCAAGTGTTGAGTTATTCTTGAACGGTGAATCTCTAGGCAAGAAGACCTTTAACAAAAAACAAACAAGTGATGGACGTACTTACCAAGAAGGTGCCAATGCCAAGGAACTTTATCTTGAGTGGAAGGTTGCTTTCGAAGCTGGAACTTTGGAAGCAGTGGCTCGTGATGAAGCAGGTAATGAAATTGCTCGTGATAAGATTACGACTGCTGGAGAGCCTGCAGGTGTTCGCTTAGTGAAAGAAGAACATGCTATTGCAGCAGACGGGAAAGACCTCACTTATATTTACTATGAAATCGTTGACCAGGCTGGTAATGTAGTTCCTACAGCTAACAACCTTGTGCGCTTCCAGTTGCATGGTCAAGGTCAAATTGTCGGTGTGGATAACGGTGAACAAGCTAGCCGTGAGCGTTACAAAGAACAAGCAGACGGTTCATGGATCCGTAAGGCCTTCAATGGTAAGGGTGTTGTCATTGTTAAATCAACTGAGCAAGCTGGTAAATTTACTTTGACTGCTCACTCTGATCTCTTGAAATCTGCTCAAACTACTATCTTCACAGGTAAGAAAGAGCAAGCTGAAAAAACAGTTTTGGGTACAGAAGTACCTAAAGTACGTACGGTTATCGGGCAAGCACCAAAAATGCCTAAGAAAGTGGCATTTATCTACAGTGACGGCAGTCGTGCAAAACTTCCAGTAGAGTGGTCAGCAGTTGATATCAACGAACCAGGAATTGTTACTGTTAAAGGTGTGGCAGAAGGACGTGAAGTAGAAGCGCGTGTTGAAGTCTTGGCACTCGAAGCAGAACTGCCTGTCGTTAAGAGAATCGCTCCAAATACAGACCTAAATTCAGTTGACAAATCTGTTTCCTACGTATTGTCAGATGGTACTGTAGCAAGCTATGATGTTAATAAGTGGGAAATTGCAGCTGAAGACCAAGCTAAACTAGCAATCCCAGGCTCTCGCATCCCAGCAAAAGGTATTTTAGAAGATGAAGAAATCGCTGCGACCTTGGTAGTTGCAGAAGGGGAAGCTGCTAATCCAGTAGTTCCAAGTGTAACTGTAGCAGATCAAGCGGTTGAAGGTCTTTCAACAGACCAACCTGTAAAATATCACAAGCTTGCTTATGGAGCAGCCTTGCCAGAGGTCAAAGCTACAGCTGAAAATGCTCAAGTGACAGTTATTCAAGCTAATGAAGCAAATGGTATGCGTGCAAGCATCCATGTTCAACCAAACGATGGTGGCCCACTACAAACCTATGCTATCCAATTCCTACAAGAAGCTCCACAAATTGAACGTTTGAGCCTAGAAGTTGAAAATGCAGCTACTTTGAAAGAAGACCAAACTGTCGGTATCAAGGTCTTGGCTCACTATCAAGACGGTACACAAGCAGTCTTGAAAGCTGATAAGGTTACCTTCTCCACTACAGGTGAAGGAGATGTAGCTGTTCGTAAAGGTATGCTTGAATTGCATAAACCTGGTCAAGTAACTCTGAAAGCTCAATTTGAAGGAGCAGAAGGTCAGATTGACTTAAACATTCAACCAAATACTGAAAGCAAAGTTGTCCAAGCCATCCGTCCAGTTAGTGTCGTGACAGGCTTGAACCAAGAACCAAGTCTCCCAGCTACAGTAACTGTAGAGTACGACAAAGGATTTCCAAAAGTTCACAAGGTGACTTGGCAAGCAGTCGCTAAGGAAGACCTTGCTAAATACCATAGCTTTGATGTTCTTGGTAAAGTAGAAGGGCTTGAAAAAGAGGCTCATGCAAAAGTATCTGTAGAAGGTATCATTGCTGTCGAAGAAGTGAGCGTAACAACTCCGATTTCAGAAGCTCCTCAATTGCCAGAGAGTGTTCGTACTTATCACTCAAATGGTCAAGTATCTTCAGCTAAAGTAACTTGGGACGCTATTGAACCAAGCCAGTACGCAAATGAAGGCAGCTTTACTGTTACTGGTCATGTTGAAGGAACTCAGTTACCAACCAAACTTCATGTTCGTGTCTCTGCTCAAACAGAAGTTGGTGCTAACATCTCTGACCAATGGACTGGTTCAGAATTGCCACTTGCCTTTGCATCAGACTCAAATCCAAGTGACTCAGTAGCCAATGTCAATGACAAACTAATTTCATATAACAACCAACCAGCAAACCGCTGGACAAACTGGAACCGTACAAGTGAAGCATCCGTAGGAATTCTCTTTGGTGACTCTGGTATCATGTCTAAACGATCAGTTGATAACCTCAATGTAGCCTTCCACGAAGACCACGGTGTTGGTGCACCTAAATCCTATGTCATCGAATACTATGTCGGTTCAGCAACTCCAACAGTTCCTAAGAATCCAAGCTTCGTAGCACGCGAAGACCATGTCTTTAATGACGATAAAAACTGGAAAGAAGTAACAAATCTCAAGGCTCCAGATCAAGTCAGAGCTGGAGAAATGACCCACTTTAGCTTTGATAAAGTCAACACTTACGCAGTTCGTATCCGCATGGTTAGACCAGATGGTAAATGGGGTACTTCTATTACAGAAATGCAAATCTTCTCTAAACAAGTAGCTGCAGCTAAGAATGCTCAAGCACAAATCCAAGTAGATGGAAAAGATTTGCCAAACTTTAACCCAGGCTTGACTGACTACTATCTAGAAGCAAGCCAAGGAAAAGCTCCAGCTGTGACAGCAAGTGTCACTGAAAATGGTATTGCAACAGTTGTACCAAGCGTAGGTGAAGGAGATCCAGTTCGTGTTGTTGTCAAGGCTGAAAACGGAGATATCCTAGGTGAATACCGCCTACACTTCACAAATGATAAAGATTTGCTCGCAAGTAAACCTGTTGCTGTTTCCAAATCATCTCGCTTGGTTGCTAAAGGACAAACCCTTGAGCTACCAGCAAAAGTTCCTGTTTACTTCACAGGGAAATCTGACTATGAAGTGAAAGACTTGGCTGTTGACTGGGAAGCAGTCCCAGCAGAAAATCTAACAAAAGCAGGTGAATTTACAGTTCATGGTCGCGTTTTGGGTACTGATTTAACTGCTGAAGTAGCTGTGCGTGTAACAGACAAACTCGGAGAAAATCTTTCAGACAACCCAGACTTCGATGACGATAGCAACCGTTCATTTGCCTCAGCAACTAACGATATTGATCCAAACTCTCATGACCGTGTAGATTATGTTAACGATGGTTCAGATGATGAAACCCGTCGTTGGACCAACTGGTCTCCAACTCCATCTGAAAATCCAGAAGTTTCAGTAGGAGTTATCTTCAGAGAAAATGGTAAGATTGTTGAACGTACAGTAGCTGAAGGAAGCATTCGTTTCTTTGCAGATGGTGGAACAGATGCACCTTCTAAACTCGTCCTAGAACGCTATGTGGGACCAGAATTTGATTCACCAGAATATTACTCTAACTACCAACCATACGATCCAGAACATCCATTCAACACTCCTTCTAACTGGGAGAAAGTTGAATACCGTGCGGATCAAGAGGTTCAAGCAGGAACTGACATCCATGTAACCTTTGCACCGGTCAAAGCTAAAGCTATGAGATGGCGCATGGACAGAAAAGCAGACAAGAAGGGTGTGGCTATCACTGAAATGGCCTTTATCGCTCCAAGTGAAGCTCCTAAAGACAATACAGCTTCTAAACTTCTAGTAGATGGTAAAGAGCTTGCTGACTTCTCAGAAGATCGTGCAGACTACCAAGTAACTTATAGTGGAAACCGTCCTAAAGTGACCGTTGAAGCTGGTGAAAACGTAGCGGCAACAGTTGTTGATAGTGGTGACGATAAACTTCCAGTCTTGGTACGTCTCGTTTCAGAAAGTGGTAAACACGTCAAGGAATACCGTATCCAATTGACCAAAGAAAAGGTTGAAACTGGAAAAGTTGCCCCAGCTGTTCAGGAAGAGCTTCCTAGCCTAGAAGTGGTAGAAGAAGCTCTCAGCTTCAAGACAGTGAAGAAAGAAGATCCAACTCTAGCAGAAGGTGAAACTCGTGTAACTCAAGCAGGTCGTGAAGGTAAAGAACGTATCCTGACTGAAGTAGCACTAGATGGAAGCCGTACTGAAAAACTTCGTGAAACTATTGAAGTACCGCAAGATGAGATTGTCTTAGTCGGAACTAAGAAAGAAGTATCTGGTAAAACAGATCCAGCTATCCATGAGGTTCCAGAATTTACTGGTGGAGTAAATGGTGTCGAAGCAGCTGTTCATGAAGTTCCAGAATACACAGGAGCTATTGGCACAGTAGG
>NZ_JALDUI010000005.1:36984-102127 GCF_023115445.1 Streptococcus sp. oral taxon 431
TGATGAAGCAGCACCAGTAGTAGAAGTCCCAGAATTCAAGGGTGGCGTTAACGCAGTCGAAGCAGCTGTTCATGAAGCTCCAGAATACACTGAAGCTATTGGCACAGCAGGCGATGAAGCAGCACCAGTAGTGGAAATCCCAGAATACACAGGCAGTGTGAATGGAGCAGAAGCAGCTGTTCATGAAGTTCCAGAATACACTGAAGCTATTGGTACAGCAGGTGATGAAGCAGCACCAGTAGTAGAAGTCCCAGAATTCAAGGGTGGCGTTAACGCAGTCGAAGCAGCTGTTCATGAAGTTCCAGAATACACAGGAGCTATTGGTACAGTAGGCGATGAAGCAGCACCAGTAGTGGAAATCCCAGAATACACAGGTGGTGTGAATGGAGCAGAAGCAACTGTTCATGAAGTACCTGAGTTCACTGGTGGCGTTCCTGGTGGAAAAGGGACTATTCATCAAGTTCCAGAATTCACAGGTGGTGTCAATGGAGCAGAAGGAGCAATCCATGAGGTTCCAGAATACAAAGATGAGCAGTCTCTTGTAGCTCTTACTATGTCACAAGATAAGACTTACCAAGCACCTGCAAGTCATCAATACAAACTCCCAGAGACAGGCACTAAAGAAAATGCTGGCCTTGCAGCCGTAGGTCTTGTAGGAGCATTACTTGGTCTCTTTGCAATGGGAAAGAAAAAAGAAGACGAATAAGGTGATGTAAAATCATCCAAGTCATAGAGAGTGGGACAGAAATCGGTAATTCGTTAGAATTCGATTTCGTCGTCCCACCTCCGCACAGTTGAGTAGGGCTGTAAAAGCTGATGAAATCAGCGTAGTAGAGCCCACTCAACCACTGCGTCTTGCTCGACAATCCAAAGACAATTGAGAGGCTAGGACTTTTGTCCCAGCCTCGATTATAAAAAGCGGACAAAACTAGTTTTCTGATGAACAGAATCTGGTCTTGTTCGCTTTTTTGGCTCATGAATCAATTGCAAAAGAAGATAAGAGATGATTTTCTACAAAAAGCAAACAGCAAACTAGAGGAATTGCCTTAGAAACAAGGTAAGTAAGCCAATAAGACTTGTTTTCAGCGATTTTAAGGAGTCTTAAAATCACTCTAATGTATACAGGGATAAGCTTTCTTTCTCTCCTCAAAAGAGTTATAATAAAGATGAAAATAGGAGAAGAGGAGGAGATAGGATGGCTTATATTGAAATGAAAAATAGCTATAAGAGGTATCATACTGGTGATACAGAAATCGTAGCTAATCGAGATGTCAACTTCGAGATTGAAAAGGGAGAACTAGTCATTATCCTTGGGGCATCTGGTGCAGGGAAGTCAACCGTTTTAAATATTCTAGGTGGTATGGATACAAACGATGAAGGGCAAGTCTGGGTTGATGGGACTAATATTTCTGACTATACATCCCATCAGAGAACCAACTATCGTAGAGATGACGTTGGCTTTGTCTTTCAATTTTACAACTTGGTTTCTAACTTGACTGCTAAAGAAAATGTCGAGCTAGCTTCAGAAATTGTTGCCGATGCCTTGGATCCAGAACAGGTTCTCAAGGATGTAGGTTTAGGCCACCGTCTCAATAACTTTCCAGCCCAGTTGTCAGGTGGTGAGCAACAACGGGTCTCTATTGCACGAGCCGTTGCTAAAAATCCTAAAATTCTCCTTTGTGATGAACCAACGGGAGCTTTGGACTACCAGACTGGTAAGCAGGTTCTAAAGATTCTGCAAGATATGTCACGAAAGAAGGGTACCACTGTTATCATCGTGACCCATAATGCTTCGCTAGCTCCTATAGCTGATCGCGTGATTCAGATGCATGATGCCAGTGTCAAGAGTGTTGTCCTCAATCCTCAACCACAGGATATTGATGATTTGGAGTATTGAGATGAAAAGAAAGACATATTGGAAAGACCTGCTCCAGTCTTTCACAGGTTCAAAGGGACGGTTTTTATCCATCCTAACTCTGATGATGTTGGGTTCTTTAGCCGTGGTTGGTCTCAAAGTAGCCAGTCCCAATATGGAGCGAACAGCATGGGATTATATTCAAAAAGCCAATCTGGCTGATATTACTGTCATAGCAGATTATGGTCTAGATCAGGCAGACCAGGCAGAATTGCAAAATCTTACGGGAGCAGCCGTAGAGTTTGGTTATATGACGGATTTGACTCTAGAAGGTAGCCAAGATGCCATACGAATCTTTTCAAATACTGATAAGATTTCAAAATTTCAAGTAACGGAAGGTCGTTTGCCTGAAAAAGAAGATGAATTAGCCTTGGCGGACTTTTGGAAAGATCGCTATCAGATTGGTCAAGTCATTCATTTGAGTCAAAAGAAGGGCAGCAATTCTCAGTTGAAGCGAGATAGTTATACCATTACAGGCTTTGTCCACTCACCAGATATTTTTTCAAAATCAGATATGGGGAGTTCAGTCAGTGGTAATGGAAATCTAGCAGCTTACGCTGTCGTAACTGAAGAAAATTTTAAGAGCTCTGTATACACGATTGCCCGCTTGCGTTTTGCTAGTCTAACAGATGTCAATCCTTTCTCTAGTGATTACGAAAAAAAGCTAGAGGAAGAAGAGGAGACTTTAAAGGAACTAGTTGCTGATAATGGACAAGCGCGGCTAGAGAAAATGAAGAAGGATGCCCAAGAGTCCCTTGATGAGGGCAAGAAACAACTAGACGAGGCAGAGACCAACTTGACAGCTGGCAAGAAACGCCTACAAGAAATCGAAACGCGTCTACAAGCTCAAGAAAATCAAGTGAGCCAACTACCAGAACCACAAAAAAGTCAAGCATCTAGTCAGTTAGAAGAAGCAAAAAAGCAACTGAAGCAGGAACAGGAAAAGCTGAGCCAAGCCGAAACAGATCTTACTAACGAAAAGGCTAAATGGCAGACCAGTCAGGATGAAGTCAATGCTCTGACAGAGCCAAGCTATCATGTCTACAATCGAAAGAGTTCTCCAACTGGTCAAGGTTATCTCATGTATAGTAACTCGGCCATGAGTATTCGTGCCGTAGGGAATATTTTTCCAGTTGTTCTCTATGCCGTAGCAGCCATGGTTACCTTTACCACCATGACACGATTTGTAGACGAGGAAAGGACCAATGCTGGTATCTTTAAGGCTTTAGGCTACCATAGTAAGGATATCATTGCTAAGTTTGTGATTTACGGTCTAGTTGCTGGTACTCTTGGCACCCTTTTGGGAATTCTGATTGGTCATTATGTCTTAGCACCCACAATCTCGCATATCATCACTGAACGAATGATCGTTGGTGAGAGTCAGCAGTATTTCTATTGGACCTATAGTTGCTTAGCTCTGGGTCTAAGCTTAGTAGCTAGCGTTTTACCTGCCTACCTTGTATCTCGCAGAGAGTTGCATGAAGAAGCAGCGCAATTATTACTACCCAAGCCACCAGTCAAGGGCTCAAAGATTCTCTTGGAGCGCATCACCTTTATCTGGTCTCATTTGAGCTTTACCCAAAAAGTTACAGCTCGCAACATTTTCCGTTACAAACAACGCATGCTGATGACTATTTTTGGGGTCGCAGGTTCAGTAGCCCTCCTCTTTGCAGGGCTTGGTATCCAATCTTCTGTGGTAGGAGTTGCTGACAGGCAGTTTAAGGATTTGCAACAATACCAGATGGTTCTCTCTGTCAATTCTCGAGCTTCAGATTCTGATAAGGCAAAGCTAGAAGAAAAATTGCAGAGTGATGAAGTTGAAAACTATCGTTTAATTTCTTCCAAACAGGTTGAGGAAAAGTATGCTGGCAAGGCAGGTGTTCAAACCGTGACCATCATGGTAACGGATCAAGATGATCTGGCTCCCTTTGTCCTCCTAGAAAGAAATGGGGAAAAACTGAGCTTATCTAACGGACTTGTTCTAACTGAAAAATTAGCCCAGTTGGCAGGAGTTTCCCTTGGTGACAACTTTACAATAGATGGGAAAACCTTTAAGGTTGGAGCCATTACCGAGCACTACGTAGGCCATTTTGTTTATATGAATCAGGCGACCTATGAGGAGATATATGGTCAAACTCCTAAGATGAATACCTATCTAGTCCAACTCAAGGATAAAAGTGAAGGCAATACTGAAAGAGTCGCAGGAGAATTTATGGACCAGGCGGCTGTCAGTGGCCTCGTTCAAAACGCCTCCACCATTCAGCTCTTTGAAAGTTTTGCTAATTCTCTGAATCACACCATGGCGATTTTGGTGCTGGTATCGGTGCTACTAGCCATCGTGATTCTCTATAATTTGACCAATATCAATGTTGCTGAACGGATTCGGGAACTCTCAACCATCAAGGTTCTTGGTTTTCATAACAAAGAAGTGACCCTTTACATATATCGGGAAACCATCCTATTGTCACTAATTGGAATGATTGTAGGATTGGTATCAGGCTTTTATCTCCATCAATTTCTCATTCAGATGATCGCACCCGGTACCTTCCGTTTTCAACCCAAGGTCGGCTGGGAAGTTTATCTCATCCCAGTTCTAGCTGTCAGTGTCATTTTGACCATCCTAGGAGTTTTTGTCAATCATTATCTCCGAAAGGTGGATATGTTAGAAGCCCTCAAGTCTGTAGAATAATTGGTAGAGGACAAAAACAAATAAGAAAGCCCTTTGTGGCTTTTTTATTTTCATAAAAATGGTAAAATAGTAAGAGTAGAAATGGAGTTCTAGATATGAAACGAATTGATCAATTTGAAAATAAGAAAGTATTAGTCCTCGGTTTGGCTAAATCAGGTGAGTCTGCAGCTCGTCTTTTGGACAAGCTAGGTGCCATTGTGACAGTGAATGATGGCAAGCCTTTTGAGGAAAATCCAGCAGCTCAGAGCCTTTTAGAAGAGGGTATCAAGGTTGTCACTGGTGGACATCCTTTGGAATTGTTGGATGAAGATTTTGCACTTATGGTAAAGAATCCAGGGATTCCTTATAGCAATCCGATGATTGAAAAAGCTCTAGAAAAAGGCATTCCAGTCTTGACTGAGGTTGAGTTGGCTTATTTGGTTTCAGAGGCACCGATTGTTGGTATTACTGGTTCAAATGGTAAGACAACGACCACAACCATGATTGGTGAAGTTCTGACTGTTGCAGGCCAAAATGGACTTTTATCAGGGAACATCGGTTATCCTGCAAGCCAGGTAGCTCAGACTGCGACAGATAAGGCCACCCTTGTCATGGAACTTTCTTCTTTCCAATTAATGGGAATCCAGGAATTCCATCCTGAAATTGCTGTTATCACCAACCTGATGCCAACACATATTGACTATCACGGTTCTTTTGAAGCCTATGTGGCAGCTAAGTGGAATATTCAAAGCAATATGACAGCGGCTGATTACTTAGTATTGAACTTCAACCAGGAATTAGCTAAAGAGCTTGCTACAAAGACAAACGCGACTGTAGTACCATTCTCAACCCTTGAAAAGGTTGACGGTGCTTATCTTGAAGATGGTCTTCTCTACTTCCGTGGTGAAAAAGTCATGGCAGCTGATGAAATCGGAGTTCCTGGTAGCCACAATGTGGAAAATGCTCTTGCAACCATTGCTGTAGCTAAACTTCGTGGTGTGGACAATGAAATCATCAAGGAAACCTTGTCAGCCTTTGGTGGTGTGAAGCACCGTCTCCAATTCGTAGACCAAATCAATGGCGTTAAATTTTATAACGATAGTAAGTCAACCAATATCTTGGCAACTCAAAAAGCCTTGTCTGGATTTGACAACAGCAAGGTTATCTTGATTGCGGGTGGTTTAGACCGTGGCAATGAGTTTGACGAATTGGTTCCAGACATCACTGGACTGAAGAAAATGGTCATCCTCGGCCAGTCTGCAGAGCGTGTGAAACGTGCAGCGGATAAGGCTGGTGTTGCTTATGTCGATGCGACAGATATTGCTGATGCAACTCGGAAAGCTTACGAATTTGCAGAAGAGGGTGATGTAGTTCTCCTCAGTCCTGCTAACGCAAGTTGGGATATGTATGCCAACTTTGAAGTGCGTGGAAATCTGTTCATCAACACTGTAGCGGAGTTAAAAGAGTAATATGAAAAAGATAGTATTTACAGGTGGGGGAACGGTTGGACACGTCACCCTCAACCTTTTGTTAATGCCCAAGTTCATCGAAGATGGCTGGGAAGTCCACTATATTGGTGACAAAAATGGAATTGAGCACCATGAAATCCTCAAGTCAGGTCTAGATGTCACTTTCCATTCTATTGCAACAGGAAAACTACGTCGTTATTTCTCATGGCAAAATATGGTTGACGTCTTTAAGGTTGCGTTTGGAATCCTTCAATCGCTCTTTATCATGCTACGTGTTCGTCCACAGGCCCTCTTTTCTAAGGGAGGATTTGTATCTGTTCCGCCTGTTATCGCGGCACGAGTCTGCAGAGTACCAGTCTTTATCCATGAGTCTGACCTCTCCATGGGCTTGGCCAATAAAATCGCCTATAAGTTTGCGACCAAGATGTACTCTACTTTTGAACAAGCGTCTAGTCTCACTAAGGTAGAGCACGTTGGAGCTGTGACCAAGGTTTCTGGCCTAATTATGGAAGAACCTGAAGAAATGGTAGATATCCGAACTTACTTCGATAGTAAGTTACCAACCCTTCTCTTTGTAGGTGGTTCTGCTGGAGCGCGTGTCTTTAACCAATTAGTTACAGACCATAAGGAAGAGCTGACTAGTCGTTATAATATCATCAACCTAACAGGGGATGCTAGCTTAAATGAACTAAGTTCAAACCTCTACCGTGTTGACTATGTGACGGAACTCTATCAACCACTCATGAATCAGGCTGATGTGGTCATCACTCGTGGTGGTGCCAATACGATTTTTGAACTGTTGGCCATGGCTAAATTGCATATCATTGTCCCTCTAGGGCGTGAAGCTAGCCGTGGAGATCAGATTGAAAATGCAGCTTACTTTGTGAAAAAAGGCTATGCAGAGGAGTTGCAAGAGAGCGATTTGACCTTGTCTACTTTAGAAGAAAAAGTAAGCAAGCTTTTGAACCACAAAGAAGACTACCAGATCACGATGAAGAATTCTCATGAATTAAAATCTGTGGCGGATTTTTATGCGCTACTAAAAAAAGATCTATCATAAGGAAAATCGATGTCAAAGGATAAGAAACAAGAGCCAACTCAAGGCAAGGAATTGTCAGAGTGGCAAAAACGAAATCAAGAATATCTTCAAAAAAAAGCTGAAGAAGAGGCCCAACTAGCCAAAGAAAAGGCCCAAGCAGATACCAATAAAAAAGAAGTTGCAAAAACTCTGGAAGAAGAAACCACCTTATCAGAGTGGCAGAAGCAGAACCGTGAATATCTGCGCAAAAAGGCTGAAGAAGAGACAAAGGAAGAACAAGAGTCAGACTTATCTGAAGATACTGAGGCAGAAGAGACCTCAGATTCTAATCCTGAAGAGCAGAAGGAGAGTGCAGAAGACCAGTCCTCTCCTGAGAATGAGGAGGAAACTACTGAGACAGAACAAGTAGAAGAAGAGGACGAAACATCTGAAGAAACAAAAGTAGAAGAAAAGAGATCTAAGTCTAAGAAAAAGATTGCTAATCCTTCTATTCCAAGTGTTCATATCTGGCGTGCTGTTACGATTCTAATCCCAAGTTTGCTTGTCTTGATCTTTTCCATCTATCTTTTGACGCCATACTCAACTCTGAAAAACATACAGGTTACTGGTACGGTAGAGACCAATGCAGACCAAATCAAAGAGGCTTCAGGGATTCGTGATAGTGACTATACCTTTAGTCTACTTCTCAATAAAGACAAACATGCTGAGATGATTAAGTCCAATCACTGGATTGAATCTGCTAGCATTCACTATCAATTTCCGACCAATTTCACCATCCAGGTCAAGGAATACGGGATTGTAGCCTATTATGTTTCTGGAGAGGACCATTATCCGATTCTTTCTAGTGGGACGGTGGAAACTAGTCCAGTTAGCCTAGTCAGTCTTCCAGAAACCTATCTATCTGTTCTCTTCAACGATGAACAGCAAGTCAAAACCTTGATTGAACAACTGGCTGAAATCAGCCCAGAGATTAAGCAAGCGATCAAAACGATTGAATTGGCTCCAACTAGTGTAACTAGTGATATGCTTAAGATTACCATGTATGATACGGATGAAGTTTTGGTTCCTCTATCAGAACTAGGTAAAAAATTGCCTTACTACAGTAAGATTAAACCTCAATTGACAGTACCAAGTGGTATTGATATGGAAGTTGGGATCTATAGTTATAGTTTGGCGGATAAGGCACTTGAGGACGAAAGAATCAAGGCCAAAGAAGAGGAGAAGAAAAAGCAGGAGGAAGAAAAGAAAAAACAAGAGGAACAGGGTAATCAAAATCAAACAACTCAACAATCACAGAGTCGTTAAGCTTGAGATGATTCTGTTGACTTGATGATGAGTCCTGTTTTCTACAAGTTCAATTACTGTTTTTTACTTGACAAGTACAGCTTTAAATAATAGAATAGTAAAAAACCTTTAAAGCGGTCCAGAGAGGCAGCTAAGGTTAGACGGTGAAAGGGTGAATTCTACCTATTTTTCGTGGAACCTTGCTGTAGGCAGGTTCCTTTTTTCATGCTCTCTTGCTGACAAAGGTAAAAGGAGAAAAGTATGCGCGAATCTCGTCCAGTTATTGCTCTTGATTTTCCAAGTTTTGAGGCAGTCAAGAAATTTTTAGCTCTTTTTCCAGCTGAAGGGAGCCTCTATTTAAAGGTAGGTATGGAGCTCTATTATGCTACAGGTCCGGAGATTGTTTCTTATTTGAAAGGCTTGGGACATAGCGTCTTTCTAGATCTCAAACTCCATGATATACCTAATACAGTCAAGTCAGCCATGAAGGTTTTGTCTAATCTGGGCGTTGACATGACCAACGTTCACGCAGCAGGTGGTGTTGAAATGATGAAGGCTGCGCGTGAAGGTCTTGGAAAAGAAGCCAAATTGATTGCTGTTACCCAGTTGACTTCAACTTCTGAAGAACAAATGAGAGACTTTCAAAATATTCAAACCAGTCTTCAAGAATCAGTCATTCATTATGCCAAGAAAACTGCTGAAGCCGGTTTAGATGGTGTGGTTTGTTCGGCTCAGGAAGTGAAACTCATCAAAGAAGTGACAAGCAAAGATTTTATCTGCCTGACACCAGGTATTCGTCCAGCAGGGGCTGCAGTTGGAGACCAAAAACGAATTATGACACCTGCAGATGCTTATCAGATTGGTAGTGACTATATCGTTGTCGGCCGCCCAATCACTCAAGCCACTGATCCAGTAGCAGCTTATCATGCTATCAAGGATGAGTGGAACCAAGACTGAAATTAAAGAAATAGATTATAAAAACAAAAGGAGTAGACCATGACACTTGCTAAAGATATTGCTAGCCATCTATTGAAAATTCAAGCCGTTTACCTCAAGCCAGAAGAACCCTTTACTTGGGCATCAGGTATCAAGTCACCGATTTATACGGACAACCGTGTGACACTTGCTTATCCAGAAACTCGTAGCTTGATTGAAAATGGTTTTGTGGAGGCCATCAAGGAAGAATTCCCAGAAGTAGAAGTGATTGCAGGAACAGCGACTGCAGGTATTCCTCACGGTGCTATCATCGCTGACAAGATGAATCTGCCATTTGCTTATATCCGCAGCAAACCAAAAGACCACGGTGCAGGAAACCAAATCGAAGGCCGTGTAGCTCAGGGTCAAAAAATGGTAGTTGTCGAAGACCTTATTTCAACTGGTGGTTCAGTTCTTGAAGCTGTTGCAGCAGCCAAACGTGAAGGAGCTGATGTTCTTGGAGTTGTGGCTATCTTCAGCTATCAATTGCCAAAAGCAGATAAGAACTTTGCGGATGCTGGTGTTAAACTAGTAACCCTTTCAAACTACAGCGAACTGATTCATTTGGCTCAAGAAGAAGGCTACATCACACCAGAAGGACTTGACCTCCTAAAACGTTTTAAAGAAGACCAAGAAAATTGGCAAAAAGCTTAAGGTATATAAAAATCAGGTAGTCACTAGGATTACCTGATTTCTTTTTATTCTCGGAAAGTATTAGTCAACTTTTCCACCTTCAACAACCAGGTCATCTGCTTTAGCAGCGTCACCGTAAGTTGGGTGGAGTGTTTTTTCATAGGCTTTGTGGAAGAAGTTTTCCTTACCTAATTTTTCGATTTCTTGGTTGATGTAGTCGAGTAGTTCTTGGTTACCTTTTTGAACTGCTGGTGCAATGGTATCTGGGTTACCAAGAGAAGTAATTCCTACTTCATATCCTTTATTTTCAAGGGCCCAAGCTAGAACTTCAGTATTGTCAGTAGAGAAGGCATCTCCGCGTCCATCAAGAAGGGCTTGATAGGCATCGCTATATTGGTCATATTTTTGAAGTTTTACTTCTGGGTGATTTTTCTCAAAGTAAGTTTCAGCAGTCGTTCCTTTTGTAACGATCAAGGTTTTGCCTTCAAGTTGCTTAACATCTGTAATTAGACCAGTCTTAGGTGACACAACACCGAGAGAAACTTTCATGTAAGGAAGGGCAAAGTCAACTTGTTTTTTACGTTCGTCAGTAACTGTGAAGTTGGCAAGGGTGATATCAACCTTGTTTGAAATCAAGTATTCAGCACGGTTGGCAGCATCCACTGATACATATTTCGGTTTCACACCAAGGTCTTGTGCTAATTGGTTACCAAGTTCGATATCGTAACCTTGGTAAGAACCATCGTTGTCAACATAACCAAATGGTTTTTTGTCTCCAAATACCGCGATTCGAAGTTCCCCACTTTTCTTAATTTCATCGATTGTGCGAGCCTTGGCAGTGGTTTTAACAGACGATGAACCAGCATTTCCGCCTGAACTACAAGCTGTGACAAAGATAAGAGCAAATGCTAGCGCAAAAACAGTTAGAATTGGTTTAAGTAGTTTCATAATAATCTCCTTTATTGATTATAGATATGAGCCAAACTGGCTAAAGTCAAAGACGTTTAAAAATTCTTGTGCTCGTTTCGTTTGTGGATTTGTGAAGAATTCTTGAGCAGTTCCTTCTTCAGCAATCTTCCCTTGGTCAAGGAAGATGATGCGATCCGCAATTGCTTGGGCAAACTGCATTTCATGGGTTACCAGTATCATGGTACGCCCTTCTTGTGCCAAGTCATTGATAAGCTCTAGGACCTCACGCACCATTTCTGGATCCAGTGAAGCAGTTACTTCATCAAAGAGGATAATTTCTGGATGCATGAGAAGTGCACGAACGATGGCTACCCGTTGCTTTTGTCCACCAGATAACTGGCGAGCGAAGCTATGTTTTTTGTCTAGAAGTCCGACACGTTCTAGTAGTTGTAGAGCTTCTTCCGTTACTTCTTTCTTGTCTCTTCCCTGAGCTTTGATAGGTCCTAGAATGAGGTTTTGTAGGACGTCTAGATGGGGAAAGAGTTCATAACTTTGAAATACCATGCCAATCTTTTGGCGAACTAGGTGAAAATCTTTCTGATTGCCAATAATGGACTGGCCATCCAGCAGGATATCTCCTCCTTGAATACTTTCTAAACCATTGAGGCAACGAAGAAGGGTGCTTTTCCCACAACCAGATGGTCCTAGGATGACGACAACTTCTCCCTTTTTGATATCTAGAGAAAGTCCTTGGAGGATAGGATTGTCTCCGAAGGATTTTTTTAGTTCCTTGATTTCTAAAATAGTTTCAGACATTTAGTTCCTCCAATGTTTTTCTAGATGAGTAGATAGTTTGGAAATAGGGAAACAAACTGCGAAATACAAGACTAGGATGGTTCCATATATCCAAAAGGAAGCGGTTGGGATGGTTAAGCGATTGCTATCAATGATTTGTTGTCCAACCTTGGTAACTTCAACAACTCCAATCAAAACAACCAAGGAAGTGGTTTTGATCATCCGAGTGACAAGATTGATGGCTTGTGGAAGTAATCTTCTCAAGACTTGCGGGATGATGATATGGTAGTAGAGTTGCACTTTAGTTAAACCAAGCGCTTGTCCGCTCTCAAACTGATGCTTAGGGAGGGAAGTGATGGCTCCACGGACCAAGTCCCCCATCTCAGCTGTTCCCCAAAGAGTGAAAACGATAATAGCAGAAGTCTCACCTGAGATATTGATATTAAAGTTTCGAGCCAAACCAAAGTAAACGATGAAGAGAAGCACCAGCTGGGGCATAATCCGGATAAATTCTAGATAAAAACGTGTCAAGAAGCGAATCACTCTAGAATGAGAGGTCATGATAATTCCCATCACCGTTCCGAAAATCATGGATAAGAAGACAGACAGGATAGAAATTCCAATTGTGACTCCCAATCCCTGTAAAATTCTCAGGAGATTATTTCCCTGAAAGAGTACTTGCATTCCCGAATCCTGCATGACGGAGCCTCCTTTCTATCCAGCTAAAGACTAGTGATATGGGTAGGAGCATGATAAGGTAAGCAACCACCAACATAGCCAGCGCAATGTCTGTCTCATAATAGAGGCCAATCAAATCCTTAGCAACGTACATAAGGTCAGCAAGGGCAACTGCCGAAAAGACAGAAGTTTCCTTGATGAGGAAAATAACATTGGCACTAAAGGATGGTAGAGCAACCGCAGTCGCTTGTGGCAGAACCACGTAGCGAAAGACCTGGAATGGTGTAAGCCCAATGGCTAAACCAATTTCATGCTGGGTTTGACTGACTGCTTCTAGCCCGCTTCGGAAAGATTCCGCCATGTAGGAACCACCTAAAAAAATCAGTCCCAGTGTTGCACAGACTTCTGAAGATAGGACAATCCCGATACGTGGAAGACCGAAGTAGAGAAAGAAAAGTTGTATCAAAAGGGGTGTGTTTCGTGACAATTCTATATAGGCTGTTGCCAACTGGGAGAAAACAGGAAGGCGGTAATGCCGGATGACGCTGACGATGAGCCCCAGCAAAAAAGAACCTAGAATTCCCCAAACTGCAATATGCAAGGTCAGAAAGAATGCCTCTTGATAAAGTGGTAGATATTGTTCAACAATAGACCAATCCAAACTAAAACCTCCCATCTAGAAATGATAAAAACATTGTAGCATTAAAAGGGAGCTTTGGATAATATGTATTTTCTATCACAATGATAGACAAAATCTATTGGAAAGAGAAATTTTTAAAATTTTTAGGAAATTTAATTGACAAATGTAGATTTTAAGAGTATACTGATAATTGTAATTGACAAATGTAGATTTTGGAGGTGTGCTGATGCAGATTTCGGATGCAGAATGGCAGGTCATGAAGATTATCTGGATGCAGGGAGAACAGACTAGTACTGATCTCATAAAAGTATTAGAGAAAAGGTTTAGCTGGTCTAAATCCACGATCCAGACACTCTTAGCCCGTCTGGTAGAGAAAGAATGTTTGACTCGGGAAAAACAGGGCAAGTCCTTTGTCTATTCGTCCCTTTTAACGCTAGATGATAGTAAGGGCTTAATGGTTCAGGATATCAAAGACAAGCTTTGTTCTCGAAGAATAAAGCTCTTGCTAGCTGATTTGATTGAAGAATGTGACTTTACCCTAGCTGACTTGGAAGGCTTGGAAGAAGTAATTTCAAAGAAAAAAGCAAGTGCTGTAACAGAAGTAAGATGTAATTGTATGTAAAGGAGACGCTATGTTAAATCTATTTGTATCTATTATTGTTCTAGGATTGATTGCTTTTATCCTCTTTTGGTTTTTCAAAAAACCTCAAGAAGACGGTAAGAGAGCTCAACAAAAGAATGGCTATCAAGAAATTCGAGTGGAAGTCATGGGGGGATATACTCCAGGAACTATTATTCTAAAAAAATCGCAACCTGCTCGCATTATTTTCGATCGAAAAGATCCTTCACCTTGCTTGGACCAAATCGTTTTTCCAGACTTTGGAGTGCATGCAAATCTGCCTATGGGAGACCAATATGTGGTTGAAATCACTCCTGAAGAAGCAGGTGAGTATGGTTTCTCTTGTGGCATGAATATGATGCACGGTAAGATGATTGTAGAATAGGAGAATGATATGACTGAAATTGTAAAAGCAAGTCTTGAAAATGGTGTTCAAAAAATCCGTATCACGGCAGACAAAGGCTACCATCCAGCCCACATTCAACTGCAAAAAGGGATTCCTGCTGAGATTACCTTTCACCGTGTGACACCATCAAACTGCTATAAGGAGATTCTCTTCGAAGAAGAAGGAATCCTAGAACCAATCGCTCAAGACGAGGAAAAAGTCATTCGCTTTACGCCTCAAGACTTGGGCGAGCATGAATTTTCATGCGGCATGAAGATGCAAAAGGGGACCTACACCGTTGTTGAAAAAACTAAAAAGTCTCTCAGTCTTTTACAGCGTTTTTGGATTACTAGTATCTTTACTGTGCCTCTTGTGATTCTCATGATTGGGATGTCTACAGGAGGAATTAGTCACCAAGTCATGCGTTGGGGCACCTTTTTAGCCACAACACCCATTATGCTGGTAGCTGGAGTTCCATATATCAGAAGCGCCTGGGCTAGTTTTAAAAAGCACAATTCCAACATGGATACCTTGGTTGCTCTGGGAACCCTAGTGGCCTATTTCTATAGCTTAGTAGCCCTCTTCACTGGTCTGCCCGTTTACTTTGAAAGTGCTGCATTTATCCTCTTCTTCATTCTTTTGGGAGCAGTTTTTGAGGAAAAAATGCGAAAAAATACTTCGCAGGCAGTCGAAAAATTATTAGACCTACAAGCAAAGACAGCAGAGGTTTTGCGTGATGATGTTTATGTTCAAATCCCTCTAGAACAAGTCAAAGTTGGGGATCTCATTCGCGTTCGACCAGGTGAAAAAATTGCCGTTGATGGGACTGTGTTAGAAGGTGAAACGAGTATTGATGAATCAATGGTGACTGGGGAAAGTATTCCAGTCGATAAATCAGTTGGAGATGCTGTTATTGGGTCAACTATCAATAATAGTGGTACGATCATCTTTAGAGCTGAAAAAGTTGGTTCTGAGACTATGCTGGCTCAGATTGTGGACTTTGTGAAGAAAGCTCAAACGAGTCGTGCTCCTATTCAAGATTTGACCGACAAGATTTCAGGGATTTTTGTACCAGCAGTTGTCATTTTAGGACTTCTTACTTTTTGGGTCTGGTTTGTTTTACTTGGAGATAGCTTTGTGACGTCACTTCTCTACGGAGTTGCTGTTTTGATAATTGCCTGTCCTTGTGCACTAGGACTCGCGACACCGACAGCACTCATGGTTGGAACAGGACGAAGTGCCAAGATGGGGATTCTTCTCAAAAATGGTACAGTTTTACAGGAAATCCAAAAGGTCCAAACGGTTGTTTTTGATAAGACAGGAACCTTGACCGAAGGGAAGCCAGTAGTGACAGATGTTATTGGTGATGAAAGAGAAGTGCTAAGTTTGGCTGCTTCACTGGAAGATGTATCTCAACACCCGCTAGCTCAAGCTATTGTTAATCGTGCATCTGAACTAGGAATTAGCCTTTACCCAGTGGAAAACTTCCAAGCCTTGCATGGAAAAGGTGTGACTGGGATTATTAATGGTAAACAAGTCTTGCTTGGGAATGCTAAGCTCTTAGCTGACCTTGCTATTCCACATGATTATCAAGAACGATTTGATTTGCTTGAGAAAGAAGCAAAAACAGTTGTCTTCCTATCCGTAGATGGTCAGTTAAAAGGCTTAATTGCCTTGCAGGATGTCCCTAAGGAAAATGCTCGAGAAGCTATTGCTAAATTGAAAAAACGTGGTCTTAGAACGGTTATGCTTACTGGAGATAATGCTGGAGTAGCCCATGCGATTGCAGAGCAAATTGGAATCGAAGAAGTGATCGCAAATGTCTTGCCAGAGGAAAAGGCACATGAAATTCACAAGCTTCAAAAGAATGGCAAATTGGCCTTTGTTGGAGATGGTATCAATGATGCGCCGGCCCTCAGTGTAGCGGATGTCGGAATTGCCATGGGCTCTGGGACAGATATTGCCATTGAATCAGCAGATCTTGTCCTTACAACCAACAATTTACTAGGATTGGCACGTGCTTTTGATATGAGTAAGAAGACCTTTAATCGTATTCTACTCAATCTTTTCTGGGCTTCTATCTATAACCTCATTGGTATTCCGATTGCAGCAGGAGTGTTTTCTGGTCTTGGTTTGGTACTCAATCCAGAACTTGCAGGATTGGCCATGGCCTTTAGTTCAGTATCTGTTTTAATCAGCTCTCTGATGCTTAATTTTACTAAAGTCGATTAAAAAGGCGGTTTTAACCGCTTTTTTGCTATTCTAAAACAGATTTTCAAAACGTTTTCAATCTGTACTGTAATAGAGAATGAAAGTTTCTGAGCACATTCTTATGAAACTATAAGTAAATGTGATAAATTAGGAGTGTAAATTTACTGAATCGTTTTCAAAAAACATATAAAAGCGCTTTTATTATTCATCAAATTAACTTTTAAGGAGAGTTATCATTATGACTCAAGGGAAAATTACTGCATCAGCAGCAATGCTTAACGTATTGAAAACATGGGGCGTAGACACTATCTACGGTATCCCATCAGGAACACTCAGCTCACTTATGGACGCTTTGGCTGAAGACAAAGATATCCGTTTCTTGCAAGTTCGCCACGAAGAAACAGGTGCTCTTGCAGCGGTTATGCAGGCTAAATTTGGCGGTTCTATCGGTGTTGCAGTTGGTTCAGGTGGTCCAGGTGCGACTCACTTGATCAACGGTGTTTACGATGCAGCTATGGATAACACTCCATTCCTAGCGATCCTTGGATCACGTCCAGTTAATGAACTCAACATGGATGCCTTCCAAGAATTGAACCAAAACCCAATGTACAACGGTATCGCTGTTTACAACAAACGTGTAGCTTACGCAGAGCAATTGCCAAAAGTTATTGACGAAGCTTGCCGTGCTGCAGTTTCTAAAAAAGGTCCAGCTGTTGTTGAAATCCCAGTAAACTTCGGTTTCCAAGAAATCGACGAAAACTCATACTACGGTTCAGGTTCATACGAGCGTTCATTCATCGCTCCTGCTTTGAACGAAGTTGAAATCAACAAAGCTGTTGAAATCTTGAACAATGCTGAACGTCCAGTTATCTATGCTGGTTACGGTGGTGTGAAAGCTGGTGAAGTGATCACTGAATTGTCACGTAAAATCAAAGCACCAATCATCACAACTGGTAAAAACTTTGAAGCCTTTGAATGGAACTATGAAGGTTTGACAGGTTCTGCTTACCGTGTTGGTTGGAAACCAGCCAACGAAGTGGTCTTTGAAGCAGACACAGTTCTTTTCCTTGGTTCAAACTTCCCATTTGCTGAAGTTTACGAAGCATTCAAGAATACTGAAAAATTCATCCAAGTCGATATCGACCCTTACAAACTTGGTAAACGTCATGCCCTTGACGCTTCAATCCTCGGTGACGCAGGTCAAGCAGCTAAAGCTATCCTTGACAAAGTGAATCCAGTTGAATCAACTCCATGGTGGCGTGCAAACGTTAAGAACAACCAAAACTGGCGTGATTACATGAACAAACTCGAAGGTAAAACTGAGGGTGAATTGCAATTGTATCAAGTTTACAATGCTATCAACAAATACGCTGATCAAGACGCTATCTACTCAATCGACGTAGGTGACACTACCCAAACATCTACTCGTCACCTCCACATGACACCTAAGAACATGTGGCGTACATCTCCACTCTTTGCGACAATGGGTATTGCCCTTCCTGGTGGTATCGCTGCTAAGAAAGACAATCCAGATCGCCAAGTATGGAACATCATGGGTGACGGTGCATTCAACATGTGCTACCCAGACGTGATCACAAACGTTCAATACGACCTTCCAGTTATCAACGTTGTCTTCTCAAATGGTAAATATGCCTTCATCAAGGACAAATACGAAGACACAAACAAACACTTGTTTGGTTGTGACTTCCCTAATGCTGACTATGCGAAAATCGCTGAAGCGCAAGGTGCTGTAGGGTTCACTGTGAACCGTATCGAAGATATCGATGCAGTTGTTGCAGAAGCTGTTAAACTCAACAAAGAAGGTAAAACTGTTGTTATCGATGCTCACATCACTCCACACCGTCCACTTCCAGTAGAAGTACTTGAATTGGATCCAAAACTTCACTCAGAAGAAGCAATCAAAGCCTTCAAGGAAAAATACGAAGCAGAAGAACTCGTACCATTCCGCCTCTTCTTGGAAGAAGAAGGATTGCAATCACGCGCAATTAAATAATTCCTCTTGTGGAAAATCAAAAGTAAACATTGTAGATTTTATGCTTTGATTTTCTTAGAGAGAAACTTAAAAGATCGGAGCAATCCGGTCTTTTTATGGAGGATAGTAAATGAATTTAAATCAATTAGATATCATCGTTTCAAATGTTCCCCAAGTTTGTGCTAGCTTGGAGCATATCTTGGATAAGAAGGCAGACTATGTTGATGATGGTTTTGCTCAGTTCACGATTGGCAGTCACTGTCTCATGTTATCCCAAAACCATTTGATACCTTTGGAAAATTTTCAGTCAGGAATCATTCTACATATTGAAGTTGAGGATTTGGAACAGAATCAAAAGCGTTTGAAAGAATTAGGGATTGAGATTTTACATGGGCCAGTTGTAACTGATTGGGGAACTGAATCCCTGCTAGTAAGTGGCCCTGCTGGTCTAGTGATTGATTTTTATCGTATGAAATAGGACGCTTAGTCATTTGAAGTTAACCATAATGATTCTTAAAAAAGAATGTGCGCATATGAACTATTGAAAGATCGGAGCAATCCGGTTTTTTTTCTGTTATGCGATTTTCAGTCCGTCTCGTTCCATTAGGTGCGAGACAAAAAACCACCCGCTGACGGGTGGTTATGATTTCTACACTTATTGTTTGGCTTCCTGTTTTAATTGTTGCACCTGTTCCTTGTACTGGAGAAGCTCCTTGTCTTTTTTATGGATAGTCGTTTCTGCTTCAGCAATGCGGCTTTTCAGCTCTTGAGTCTTGCCATGGTGATAGCTAAAACCAATAGCACTACCAACAATGATCCCGATTACTAGACAAGTAAAAATCACCAAAATCAAGGGAGCAGATAGTTGTGTAAAGACAAGACTGACAGTTACTGTTTGACGATTGAGCAGACCAAAGGAGATCACAATGACTAATAAGATCAAACCGCCAATTAGATAAGCCTTATCTTTCAGTGACAATTCATTAAATTTTTTTAGCATAAGTTCCTTTTCTCCTGACTATGTTGATAGAAAATTACACACCATTTAGGTATTAACAAAATTCATTTTACTAGAAAATTTCGATACTGTCAATAATTTCTAACAGCTTATTTACCATCAATCGATTCATTGAAAAGGAGTATTCATTTTCTAATATTTGATTGACTAAACAGATCGGAGCAATCCAGTCTTTTTTCTGTTCCCTCTTTCTTCTCACAAGATTGTGATAGTTTACATCTTTATAACAAAAGCTTCAAAGTCTTGATTGTTTTGAAAGAAGATTATAAAATAAGATTCAGTAAAAATGAAATAGGTTTTGAAAATAACTGAAAAACAAATGAAAATGTTAGGTTGGGTAGCGACCTTTATGTCTGTTATGATGTATATGTCTTACTTCCCACAAATCATGGACAATCTGGCTGGTCAAAAAGGAAATTTCATTGAGCCCTTGGTTGCAGCGATCAACTGTAGTCTATGGGTCTACTACGGTCTTTTCAAAAAAGAAAGAGATATCCCCCTTGCAGCAGCGAATGCACCAGGTATTATTTTTGGCCTAGTAACCGCTATCACAGCTTTGATTTAAAAGGAACAGAGGAGACTAGTTTTCAGTCTTCTTTTTTTGTTTCCGGGGAGGCTATTTGCTTTTTCGAGAGGATAATTTTTTAAAAAACAATCTGATCAACTTAAATAGTAGAATAGTATCAGTATGTCACAGTATTTTATAAGAAAAGGTTTCAGAATGAGCTATAATATAAGTAAATGAACAAGCAAATAAGAAAGTTGAGTAGACTTATGACCGAAAAACTGACTTTTCCGGATGGTTTCGGCTGGAACAGGCGAAATGAACAAGCGCTATGGCTTTATCTATGTAGATCGAGATAATGCTGGTCATGGAAGCCTCAAACGTAGCAAGAAGAAATCCTTCTACTGGTACAAGGATGTCATTGCTAGCAATGGTGCAATCATTGAGTAGATCACATTTATTCACTATTTTTATAAAATCTTCTCCCTACTTTATAAGATGTGAAAAAGAGTTCAATTAGATGGAGCTTTTTGCTATAATGAGGGGAGAAAAATCAGACAGGAGATCGACATGTCAGAACCATTATTTTTACAATCAGTTATGCAAGAAAAAATCTGGGGTGGTACCAAGCTACGTGATGAGTTTGGATACGACATCCCAAGTGAAAAAATCGGAGAATATTGGGCCATCTCAGCCCATCCAAATGGTGTCTCTAAAGTTGCCAATGGTTGCTACGAGGGAACAGATCTTGCTACTTTGTATGCAGAACACCGTGAATTGTTTGGCAATCGTCCAGAACCTGTATTTCCACTGTTGACTAAGATTCTGGATGCTAACGACTGGCTCAGTGTTCAAGTTCATCCAGACGATGCTTACGGACTCGAGCATGAAGGCGAACTTGGAAAAACAGAATGCTGGTACATCATCGCTGCGGATGAAGGTTCAGAGATTATCTATGGTCACAATGCCAAGTCAAAAGAAGAACTCCGCCAGCAAATCGAGGACAAGAATTGGGATGCTTTGTTGACAAAAGTACCAGTTAAAGCTGGAGATTTCTTCTATGTGCCAAGTGGCACCATGCATGCTATTGGAGCAGGAATCTTGATCCTTGAAACGCAACAGTCTAGTGATACAACCTACCGTGTCTATGACTTTGACCGCAAGGATGATAATGGTAACTTGCGCGAGCTTCACCTTGAAAAATCCATCGATGTTCTAAATATTGGTGAGCCTGCTAATAGCCGTCCTGTAACCGTCAAAGCAGACGATTTGCGTTCAACTCTCCTTGTATCCAATGAATTCTTCGCAGTCTACAAGTGGGAAATCACTGGAAAAGTTGACTTTGAAAAAACAGCTGACTATAGCTTGTTTAGTGTCTTAGCTGGTCAAGGGAAACTAACTGTAGACGGTAAGGAATATCCAATTCAAAAAGGTAGCCACTTTATCTTACCAAGTGATGTTGAAACTTGGACACTTGAAGGACAAGATTTGGAATTGATTGTTAGCCATCCGTAAAAAGAAAGGACCTGAGTTCATTACTCAAGTCCTTTTTGATTACATAAATTGGGCGATAAAAACCACAACGATGATAATAGGAATGATGAAACGAAGGAGGAAGAGCCAGACTTGGAAAAGTCCTTGTTTCCACGGTGTTTCATCAAGCTGGAGTTCCTCCATAGCCAATGCTTTTTTGAAGACATAGCCTGTAAAGAGAGACAAGCAGAGTGCACCAAATGGCATGAGGAGATTAGAAACCAAGAAGTCCATGGCATCAAAGAAGGTCTTCCCAAAGATTTGAACGTCTGCCATGACTCCGTAGGATAGGGCTGAAGGGATACCAAATACAAAAGTTAAAACACCTAAAATCATACTCCACTTGGCACGCTTACGATTGTCTTGGTTGGTGATGTTGCCTACATTGATTTCCAGCATCACGACAGAAGAAGTGACTGTCGCAAAGAGAAAGAGCAATAGGAAAAGGATGTAGAAAATACTTCCAAAAGGCATCTTATCAAAGAGTTGTGGCAAGACAATAAAGAGGAGACTTGGACCACCTTCAGACTGGATGTTAAAGGCTGACATAGCTGGGAAAATAGCTAATCCTGCCATGATGGATACAGAGATGTTCATGGCAACGATGGACATACCTGATTGGACTAGATTGGTTTTCTTATCCAAGTAAGAAGCATAGGTCAACATGGCTGTAACCCCGAGGGATAAAGCAAAGAAAGATTGTCCCAGAGCATAGAGGAGTCCAGCACTTGTCAGTTTTGAAAAGTCAGGTTTGAGGAAGTAAACTACACCTTCCATGGCATTTGGCAAGCTGAGAGAGCGCCCGATGATAATGACAAAGATGATAAAGAGCAGAGGCATCATAACTTTCGATGCTCTTTCAATCCCTTTTTGAACTCCCTTAGATACGATAAAGATGTTGAGGAAGATGAAGAGAGCTTGGGAACCGAGAGCAATCCATGGATTTGAAATAATATCTATGAAGAGTTGGGCATAATCACTGCTAATCCCCCAAATTTGGAAAGCTTTAGCAATAGCGATACCTAGATAAACTAAAACCCATCCACCAATAACACTGTAAAAGGATAAGAGGATGAAAAGGGCAAAGGCTCCGATCCAACCGATAAAATTGTAGTTCTTGTTATCGCCCAATTTTCCAAATGTTTTGATTGCTGACACGCCAGCGCTCCGACCAAGGGCGAATTCAGCAAGCAAAAGTGGGAAACCAATCAATAGTGTCGAGATGAGAAAGACCAGTAAAAATCCTCCTCCACCATTAGCAGCGGTCATATAAGGGAATTTCCAAACGGCCCCAAGACCAATAGCAGAACCAGCAGATGCAAGGATAAAGCCCAGTTTTGAGCCCCATTGCGATTTTTCAGACATCGTTAAACTCCGATCTATTGTTTAAAATAAGAAAAGGCTACTTGAGTTGTCAAATAGCCTTCTCTCAATGGCTCTTTATGAGCTTTTTATTTGATTGATAGACTTGATTATCCTATCATGATTTTTCAAGTCTGTCAAGAAAGCGATTTTCATGTTTTTATAAAAAATATGATAAAATACTTGACTCTCCTCAAAGGGGAGGGTATATACTATTTATGTGAGGAGGAAATCATGTACCATATCAAAGAAGCTGCGCAGCTTTCAGGCGTCTCTATCAAGACCCTTTACCATTATGATAAGATAGGACTCTTGGTTCCGTTAAAGTCAGAAAATGGCTATCGAACCTACAGTCAAGAAGATTTAGAACGACTTCAGGTTATCCTTTATTACAAGTATCTAGGCTTTTCTTTAGAAAAAATAGCAGAGCTATTGAAGGAAGAAAAGACGGACTTGTTACCACATTTGACTAGGCAGTTGGACTATCTAACTCGAGAAAGGCAACATCTGGATACCTTGATTTCCACCTTGCAAAAAACCATTCAAGAACAAAAAGGAGAAAGAAAAATGACTATTGAGGAAAAATTCACTGGATTTAGCTATCAAGACCATCAAAAATACCAGCAAGAGGCGGTAGATAAGTATGGTCAAGAAGTCATGGACCAGGCTCTCGAGCGCCAAAAAGGTCACGAAGACGAAGCTACGGCTGCCTTCAACCAAGTCTTTCAAGCCTTGGCACAAAATCTTCAAGCTGATCTACCTGCAACAGCATCTGAAAATCAAGAGGAAGCAGGCAAACTCTTGCAAGCCATCCGTACTTATGGATTTGACTGCTCTATCGAGGTCTTTGGTCATATCGGAAAAGGCTATGTCTATAATCCAGAGTTTAAGGAAAACATTGATAAGTTTGGACAGGGAACAGCCCAGTACACATCAGATGTCATTGCTCACTATGTAAGCAAACAAACTCGATAAAACTCAAAGACCAAGCTAAGGCTGACAAAACCAGTAACAGATTTTAGCAGGAAGACACAGACTTAGATAAGATAAAAATCGGCGGAGTGTTCTCTGCCGATTTACTGTTATTTGAGTTGGTAAGACCAGTCTTCTCCATCCTTATAGTAAAAGAATTCACTGAGGTCCTCTTCGAGAAAAACACGAAGCATGTCAGACATATCCTCAGTAGCTAATTTTAGATGAGATAGATTTTCAAAATCCTCCCACCAGACATTTCCTTCGTCTGAAGATTGGAGCTCACCAGTAAAGTGTTCTGTTTTGTAAAAGTGGACAACATAACGATAGTCCTCGTCATCATACCAATCTTTGATACCACAGAGTTGAGGCTTAGAAATGGTCAGACCAGTTTCTTCCTTCACTTCGCGAATGACAGCATCGACAAAGGATTCGCCACGTTCAACATGACCACCAGGAAAAGTAATGCCAGGCCAGTCAGGGCTAATTCGGTCTTGAACTAGGACCTTGCCCCCATTTTTAATCATACACATGTTGACAAATTCGACTGATTCTCTTCTGCTCATATTATTTTTCCTATTTTGTTAGTAATTTTTCTACCACGTTTAACTTTCGCATGGTCAGATCAACGCCGAACAGTTTTTCAAGATAGTTGGTATTAAGCTTTTTTCGTTTTGCAGTTCTAGGGAGATAGAGGTAAAGACAATGGTTGCCGATACAAATTTCTTCTTCACCATAGTCACTATCCAATTTTTCAAATGGTAGACTTTGGATAGCATTCTGGAAAAGAATTATATGTATACGGTCATAAAGATAATGTTCTCCAAACGGATTTTCTTGGACAATTTTTGTAAAATCACTCTTATTTTTAATGACCATTTTCAAGTCGGCTCCGATTTTTTCTTTTATTAGAGTATGGACTTGTTCTCGTATTTCTTCTATGGCTAAGTCGCTTTCAAGAATAATATTTCCACTTTGAATATAAGTTCGAACGTGTTGGAAACCAGCCTCTGCCAAGATATCTACCAGATAAGACATTTTAGGGATAGCATTTTGTCCATTCGGTGTAACACCTCTCAGTAAAATAATATGTTCCAAAATAGCTCCTTTCTTATCCAATATCTTTAGATACAATATCATTTATAGTTCTAGTTTGAGCCTGCCACCCAGCCAGTACAGAGGGCAGAAGTAATGTTAAAGCCCCCCGTATGGGCATTGATATCTAGTACTTCGCCAGCAAAGTGGAGTCCAGGTACTATCTTACTTTCCAGTGTTTTGGGATTGATTTCCTTGAGACTAACGCCACCTTTAGTTACAAAGGATTTGGCCAATGACATTTTGCCAGTTACAGGAATTTTAAGAGCCTTGATGGACTGGACAAGTTGGTCGCGTTCCTTTTCAGTTAGCTGTTTGACTTTTTCAGGATATCCTTGGACAAAAAATTCTGCCAAGCGTTCAGGGAGCAAGGTTTTTAAGGCATTTTTCAAGGATTTTTCACGGTTCTCTTCTAAAAAGTCGACTAATTCTCTCTCAGAAAGTTGTGATAAGACATCTAGAGAGAGAGTTTCCCCACCCTTGACAAAGCTAGACATGCGTAGTGCAGCAGGACCTGACAAACCAAAGTGGGTAAAGAGCAGGTCATGGGTGATGACGTGCTTACCATAGCTTAGGGTCACATCGTCTAGGGAAATTCCCTGCAAGGCCTTATGCGGGAAATCAGTCAACAATGGGCTTTCAGCAGCTTCGAGTTCGGTAATAGTGTGTTTGAAATGGCGGGCGATTTCGTGACCAAAACCAGTAGAGCCAGTAGAAGGATAGGATTTTCCACCAGTTGTGACAATGAGTTTATCACAAGTAAAGGCTTGGTCTGCTGACTTGAGGACAAACTGGTCGTCAATCTTTTTAACAGAAACAATCTCTGTTTGAGTGGCAACTTGCCCACCTAGCTCAGTGATTTTCTTTTCCAAAGCTTCGATAATGGTCCGAGATTTGTCGCTGGCTGGAAAGACGCGGCCATGGTCTTCGACCTTGAGTTTTACGCCATTTTCAGTAAAAAAGTTGATGATATCATGGTTATCAAACTGGGAAAAGACACTGTATAGAAAGCGACCATTCCCAGGGATGCCAGCTAATAGGTCATCTAGAGTTCCATTGTTGGTCACGTTACAGCGACCACCACCAGTACCAGCTAATTTTTTTCCGAGTTTTCGATTCTTTTCAGTGAGAAGTGTTTTCTGCCCATAAAAGCTACTGGAAATGGTAGCCATCATACCAGCAGGGCCTCCCCCGATTACAATAGTGTCAAAATGTTTCATAAAAGTATTGTACCATAAAAAAACAAGAGATGATAAGTCATCTCCTGTTTGATTTATTAGTCAATTTCATATCCCATGAGGAGTCCACCTTCTTCTGCATAAAAACTGCAGAGCCCAGAGGTTGGGATAATCTTAATTTCAGCCTGTGGGAATTTTTCACGTAAGAGTTCTGAGAGTTGTTGGCAGAATTTATCATTACTGCGGTGAGCCATGACGATACGCCCACCAGCGTAACCAGCCTTGATTAACTCTTCATAAGCAGCTTGGAGGGACTTCTTAGCACCACGGGCTTTTTGGAGGAGTTCCAAGGTTCCAGTTTCACTTGCTTCCCCGACCATACGAATATTAAGGAGCCCAACAACTGTACCGATTAGCTTACTCAAGCGACCATTCTTAACGAGGTTATCAACCTTAGCGAGGACGAATAGTAACTTAGTTTTTTCTTGGTAGGCAGTAATAGCTTTAACCACTTCTTCAAAAGAAAGTCCTTGGTCAATCAAATCATTGATTTTCTCTACGATTAGATCAACTTCCCCACCAGCAGATAAACTATCAATGACATGAATCTGAGTATCAGGATGTTCTTCGAGATAGAGATTCTTAGCTAATTGAGCGCTGTTTTGACTACCAGAAAGAGTTCCGGTAATGGTCACTACAAAAATATGGTTTGCACCTTCGAATGCTCGCAAGTAATCATCAGGGCTAGGACAAGCTGATTTTGAAGCTTCAGAAGTTGCATACATGGTTTCCATCATTTTGTCAATATCAAGACTAGCATCGTCAATAAAGACTTGATCAGCTACTTGAATGGTTAAGGGAACACTGATGAATTCAGTATCAATTGCTGGATTTGCCAGTTGACGATAATCACAACCAGAGTCAGCTACAATCTTCCAAGTCATAGAAATTCTCCATCTTTATCACTTATACATTGACAAAGGTTCTGTCTTTTTTTACAATTATATCATGAAAAATCTTAAAACAAAAGTCTCGTCACTCTGTTGTCACAAGTAGAAAGGAAGTGTTATGGCCGAACGAAGAATTTCTGAAAATTCACTTGAAAATCTCAGAAAATCAAACAAAGAATCCAATTTACTGACCAGAGAAGCTATCGAAACAGCTCTTTTGCAACTTTTGGAGAAAAAGGAGTTGACAAAGATTAGCATTTCCGAATTGGTAAAACGAGCTGGTGTTTCTCGTGCCGCCTTTTATCGAAACTATGACTCCAAAGAAGAGATTTTAGAAAGCGTCTTTAAACGCAGTGTCCATAATATCATGGAGCAGCTCAGTCATTATGATGTCAAAACAGATCTCTATCTGGTTTGGGTTCATCTCTTTCGTGAAGCCAGAAAAGAAGCCAAGGTTATTCAGCTTGCCTTGGACTACCACTTGGAAAAAATCTTTGTGCAAGCCATGCAAGAGTTTTTAGAAAAATACTATGGAAAATCAAAAGGAGTCAGCTCTTACCTGCATTCTTTTTGGAGTTCTGCCATCGTATCAGTTTTGCTTAAATGGATCAAGGATGGAATGAAGGTTCCTGCTGAAAAAATCGCAGATTTACGCCTACCATTTTTCAAAAAATAGATCAGAAGGAGAGAAGTTATGACAGAAAAAAGACTGGCTTGGGATGAGTATTTTGCTGCTCAAGCCTTATTGATTGCCAATCGTTCAACCTGTAAACGCGCCAAGGTAGGAGCTGTTTTAGTCAAGGATAATAAGGTTATTTCAACAGGTTATAATGGCTCTGTATCAGGAACGGAGCATTGTATTGACCATGACTGTTTGGTGATTGAGGGCCACTGTGTCCGCACTCTTCATGCTGAGGTTAATGCTATTTTACAAGGAGCCGAACGTGGCGTTCCAAAAGGATTTACAGCTTACGTTACTCATTTTCCTTGTCTCAACTGCACCAAGCAATTGCTTCAGGTAGGATGTGAGCGTGTCGTTTATATTAACCAGTACCGTATGGACGACTACGCCCAGTATCTCTATCGTGAAAAAGGGACCGAGTTGACCCATTTACCACTTGAGACAGTACAAGCAGCTCTTCAAGAAGCTAACTTGATTTAAAAATTAAAAAAAAAGATGGTTTAGAAGGATTTTTAAACCATTTTTTGATATAATAAGAAGAATAAATTGAAAGAAGGAATTCAGAAAATGGGAAAACTTGAAGTCATTAATCATCCACTCATTCAACACAAATTGTCAATCTTGCGTCGTACAGACACTTCTACAAAAGCTTTTCGTGAGTTAGTAGATGAAATTGCTATGTTGATGGGATATGAAGTACTTCGTGATCTTCCGCTTGAAGACGTTGAAATCGAAACACCTATCACAAAAACAGTTCAAAAACAATTGGCTGGTAAAAAATTGGCAATTGTTCCAATCTTGCGTGCAGGTATTGGGATGGTCGATGGGCTATTGAGCTTGGTTCCAGCAGCCAAAGTTGGACATATTGGTATGTACCGTGACGAAGAAACTCTTCAACCAGTAGAATACTTGGTAAAATTACCTGAAGATATCGACCAACGTCAAATTTTTGTGGTTGACCCTATGCTTGCAACAGGTGGTTCTGCAATCTTGGCTGTTGATTCCCTCAAAAAACGTGGAGCATCAAACATCAAATTTGTCTGCCTTGTATCTGCTCCAGAAGGTGTAAAAGCTCTTCAAGAAGCTCACCCAGATGTAGAAATCTTTACAGCAGCTTTGGATGAACGTTTGAACGAACATGGCTATATCGTTCCAGGTCTTGGTGACGCAGGAGACCGCTTGTTCGGTACTAAATAAGAATAAAGAATAGAGAAATTTGACATGGGAATCGATTGGGAAGAGATTTTAGGTGTAGAAGAGAATATCGCCGAGTCTTACGATGATTTAGTTAATGAAGCCATGGATGATTATCTAGATGAATCAGATGAATGGCAACGTAGTAATAATGGCCATTATGTCGTTGGTGTTTGGAATGGGAAGAAAGTTCGTTTTAAACATAAATGGTGTAATCATGAATTTTCTGAACAAGAAATAGATGATTTATTAAGTGGCAAAGAAATCCGCTTTCGATGTACTGTGACTAAAAATGAGCAGGATGTTATTGGGAAATTGGAGCATTTAGAATACAAGGGAACTAAGTATGTAGGTTTTTCTCCTTCTAATTGGAAAAAGTAATTTTCATCACTTAATTTAAAAGTATATATGAAAATATATCAAAAATTTGACCTTTTTTGACCAAGGTATTATAATAGTCATAACTTCAGTCATGTGACTAACAAAAATAAAAGTTAAAAGGAGAAATCAATGATTCCTGTAGTAATTGAACAAACAAGTCGTGGGGAACGTTCCTACGATATCTACTCTCGTCTTTTGAAAGACCGCATCATCATGCTGACAGGTCCAGTTGAAGACAATATGGCAAACTCAGTTATTGCTCAGTTGCTCTTCTTGGATGCTCAAGACAGCACTAAAGATATCTACCTCTATGTTAATACACCAGGTGGATCAGTTTCAGCTGGTTTGGCAATTGTAGATACTATGAATTTCATCAAAGCAGACGTACAAACGATTGTTATGGGTATGGCTGCCTCAATGGGAACTATTATCGCATCAAGTGGTGCTAAGGGCAAACGCTTCATGCTTCCAAATGCAGAGTACATGATTCACCAACCGATGGGTGGTACTGGTGGTGGTACGCAACAGACAGATATGGCTATTGCGGCTGAGCACTTGCTTAAAACTCGTAAGTCTTTGGAGCAAATTCTTGCAGATAATTCTGGTAAATCAGTTGAGCAAATCCATGCAGATGCTGAACGTGATTACTGGATGAGCGCTCAAGAAACACTTGAATATGGTTTCATTGATGAAATCATGGCTAATAATTCTTTGAATTAATCTTTTGAAGCAAACTCGACTGAGTTTGCTTTTTTTGATATAATAGTAAGAAGATTGTTAGAAGGAAGTTGTAATATGTTTCAAAAAGAGAATCGGTCTGGTCTGATTATCTACCTATACTATAATCGTGATGCAAAAAAACTCGATAATTATGGTGATATTTGTTACCACTCTAAAAAACACCGTTATCTGCAACTTTATGTTCCAACAGAAGAAGTGGAAGAACTGGTTAGCCGTTTAGGAAAAGAGAAATTTGTCAAAAAAGTGAGACAATGTCATATCCAAGAATTGGAAACTCCCTTTGTTGGTAGTCTCTACAGAAATAACGAAAACGTTATCATGTAAAATTTTAGATAAATGTGTTGACAATTTTCTGATAATTCGGTATATTCTTAACATGCTATTTATTTAAGAAATAAGGAGACAAAAAGATGAAGAAAAAATTTGCCCTATCGTTTGTGGCGCTTGCAAGTGTAGCACTTCTTGCAGCCTGCGGAGAAGTGAAGTCTGGAGCGTCAAACGCTGCTGGTAACGAAATCGACAAAGAACTAAAAATCGGTTTTAATTTTGAAAAAACTGGTGAAGTAGCAGCCTACGGTAGCGCTGAACAAAAAGGTGCTCAATTGGCCGTTGATGAAATCAACGCAGCTGGTGGTATCGATGGAAAACAAATCGAAGTTGTAGACAAAGATAACAAATCTGAGACAGCTGAAGCGGCTACCGTTACAACAAACCTTGTTACCCAATCAAAAGTGAACGCTCTTGTAGGACCTGCAACTTCAGGTGCCACTGCCGCAGCGGTTGCCAATGCTGGTAAAGCAGGTGTACCATTGGTAACCCCATCAGCAACTCAAGATGATTTGACAAAAGGTCAAGATTACCTTTTCCGTGCAACCTTCATCGATAGCTTCCAAGGACAAATCATTGCTAAATACACAACTGATAACTTGAAAGCGAAGAAAGTCGTTCTATACTACGATAACTCATCTGACTATGCTAAAGGGATTGCTGAAGCCTTCAAGAAATCTTATAAAGGTGAAATTGTAGCGACAGAAACGTTCCAATCTAAGGATACAGATTTCCAAGCCGCACTTACAAAAATCAAAGATAAAGACTTCGATGCCATTGTCCTTCCAGGGTACTACACTGAAACTGGTAAAATTGTAAACCAAGCACGTGGTATGGGAATCAAACAACCAATCATCGGTGGTGATGGATTTAGTGATGCTAAATTCGTTGAACAAGCAACACCTGCTGCAGCTACAGACATCTACTACGTAACTGGATTCTCTACTGAAGGTGAAATGACTGATAAAGCCAAGAAATTCGTAGAAGCTTATAAAGCGAAATACAACGAAGAACCTTCAATGTTTGCAGCCTTGGCATATGATTCAGTTTACATGATTTCGGAAGCATCTAAAGGTGCTAAGAACTCTGTCGAATTGAAAGACAACCTTGCGAAGTTGAAAGACTTGGAAGGTGTTACTGGTACAATGTCTATTGACAAAGACCATAATCCGGTTAAATCTGCACTTATGATTGGCTTAAAAGATGGTAAAGTTGAGTCAGTTGAGTCGGTTAAACCTTAATCTAGTAGATATCGTAAATGGGGAATGAGCTTCTACTCACTCCCTGTTTCGGTGTTTATGAAAGGATTATTTTTTTATAAAATTCTAAAAATATAAATTAGAAAGAGTGAACCATATGCTTCAACAACTTGTAAATGGTTTAATCTTGGGTAGTGTCTATGCGCTGCTAGCCCTAGGTTATACTATGGTTTATGGAATTATCAAGCTGATTAACTTTGCCCACGGTGATATCTATATGATAGGTGCTTTCATGGGTTATTTTTTGATTAATTCCTTGCAATTAAATTTCTTTGTTGCCTTGATTTTATCAATGGCAGGCACAGCAATTCTTGGTGTTATCATTGAGTTTCTAGCTTACCGCCCATTACGTCATTCAACTCGTATCTCTGTATTGATTACAGCGATTGGGGTTTCCTTCTTACTTGAGTATGGGATGGTTTATCTAGTCGGAGCCAACACACGTGCCTTTCCTCAAGCAATCCAAACAGTGCGTTATGACTTAGGTCCAATCAGTCTGACCAATATTCAATTGTTGATTTTGACTGTCTCACTTGTTTTGATGGTTCTTCTGCAACTCATTGTACAAAAAACAAAAATGGGGAAAGCCATGCGTGCTGTATCTGTAGATAGTGATGCTGCTCAGTTGATGGGAATCAATGTAAACCGTACTATCAGCTTTACATTCGCTTTGGGTTCAGCCCTAGCTGGTGCAGCGGGTGTCTTGATTGCACTTTACTATAACTCTCTTGAACCATTGATGGGGATGACTCCAGGTATTAAATCATTCGTGGCTGCCGTTCTAGGTGGTATCGGAATCATCCCTGGTGCGGCTCTGGGTGGCTTTGTTATTGGTCTTTTAGAAACATTTGCTACCGCCTTCGGAATGTCAGATTTCCGTGATGCTATCGTGTATGGAATCTTGCTCTTAATCTTGATTGTACGTCCAGCTGGTATCCTCGGTAAGAATGTGAAAGA
Source organism: Streptococcus sp. oral taxon 431 (assembly GCF_023115445.1). Lineage (GTDB taxonomy): Bacteria > Bacillota > Bacilli > Lactobacillales > Streptococcaceae > Streptococcus. Next base: position 69,352 of record NZ_JALDUI010000005.1, read on the forward strand.
GAAGGTGTAAACAATGAAAGAAAATTTAAAAGTTAATATTTTATGGTTGCTCCTTTTATTAGCAGGCTATGGCTTAATCAGCGTACTTGTTTCAGCTGGAGTGCTCAATCTCTTTTATATTCAAATTTTAGAGCAAATTGGGATTAACATCATACTTGCAGTTGGTCTTAACCTTATCGTAGGTTTTTCTGGACAATTTTCTCTAGGGCACGCAGGATTTATGGCTATTGGTGCCTATGCGGCTGCAATTATTGGTTCTAAATCTCCAACCTATGGAGCCTTCTTTGGAGCTATGCTTCTTGGAGCACTTATCTCAGGATTAGTGGCTTTAGTCGTTGGGATTCCAACTCTTCGTTTGAAAGGGGACTATCTTGCAGTAGCAACCCTAGGTGTTGCTGAGATTATTCGAATCTGTATTGTTAATGGTGGTGAACTAACTAATGGTGCAGCTGGTATTCTAGGTATTCCAAACTTTACTAACTGGCAAATGGTATATTTCTTTGCTGTGATTACAACAATTGCAACACTTAATTTCCTTCGTAGTCCAATCGGTCGTCTAACTTTATCCGTTCGTGAAGATGAAATCGCTGCTGAATCAGTTGGGGTAAATACAACCAAAATCAAAATTATTGCTTTTGTATTCGGAGCGATGACTGCAAGTATTGCAGGTTCGCTTCAAGCAGGATTTATCGGTTCTGTTGTGCCTAAAGATTATAGTTTTATCAACTCTATCAACGTCTTGATTATTGTTGTATTTGGCGGTTTGGGATCCATTACAGGAGCGATTGTTGCTGCCATTGTTCTTGGTATTTTAAACATGCTTCTACAGGATGTAGCAAGTATTCGTATGATCATCTACGCCCTAGCCTTGGTACTTGTAATGATTTTCAGACCAGGTGGTCTTCTTGGAACATGGGAATTAAGTCTATCTAGTTTCTTTAAAAAAACTAAGAAGGAGGAACAAAACTAATGGCATTACTTGAAGTAAAACAGTTAACCAAGCATTTTGGTGGTCTAACGGCTGTTGGAGATGTAACTCTTGAATTGAATGAAGGTGAACTTGTTGGCTTGATTGGACCGAACGGAGCTGGTAAAACAACTCTCTTCAACCTCTTGACAGGTGTGTATGAACCAAGCGAAGGAACAGTAACCTTGGATGGTCACTTGTTAAATGGCAAGCAGCCCTATAAAATTGCTGCTCTTGGTTTAGGACGTACTTTCCAAAATATTCGTCTCTTTAAAGACTTAACTGTATTAGACAATGTTCTGATTGCATTTAGTAATCATCATAAACAACATGTTTTTGCAAGTTTCTTGCGCTTACCAGCTTTTTATAAGAATGAAAAAGAATTGAAAGCTAAAGCCTTAGAATTACTAAAAATCTTTGATTTGGATGGAGATGCTGAAACTCTCGCTAAAAATTTAGCCTATGGTCAACAACGTCGCTTAGAGATTGTGCGTGCCCTTGCTACAGAACCTAAAATCCTTTTCTTGGATGAGCCTGCAGCGGGTATGAATCCACAAGAAACTGCAGAATTGACTGAGTTGATTCGTCGCATCAAGGATGAATTCAAGATTACTATTATGCTGATTGAACATGATATGAACTTGGTTATGGAAGTTACGGAGCGTATCTATGTTCTTGAGTACGGTCGTTTGATTGCTCACGGGACACCAGATGAAATCAAGAGTAATAAACGTGTTATCGAAGCTTATCTTGGAGGTGAAGCCTAATGTCTATGTTAAAAGTTGAAAACCTCTCAGTACACTATGGTATGATTCAAGCTGTACGTGATGTGAGCTTTGAAGTAAATGAAGGAGAAGTTGTTTCCCTTATCGGTGCAAACGGTGCTGGTAAAACAACCATCCTTCGTACCTTATCAGGCCTTGTTCGTCCAAGTTCTGGTCGGATTGAATTTTTAGGACAAGAAATCCAAAAGATGCCCGCACAAAAAATTGTGGCATCAGGACTTTCTCAAGTACCAGAAGGACGTCACGTCTTCCCTGGTTTGACAGTTATGGAAAACTTGGAAATGGGAGCCTTCCTTAAGAAAAATCGTGAAGAAAATCAAGCAAATCTGAAAAAAGTATTTTCACGTTTCCCGCGTTTGGAAGAACGTAAAAACCAAGATGCAGCTACCCTATCAGGTGGTGAACAGCAGATGCTTGCTATGGGACGTGCGCTTATGTCAACGCCTAAGCTTCTTCTCTTAGATGAACCATCAATGGGGCTTGCTCCAATTTTTATCCAAGAAATTTTTGATATCATCCAAGATATTCAAAAACAAGGTACGACCGTTCTTTTGATCGAGCAAAATGCCAATAAAGCACTTGCCATCGCAGATCGAGGCTATGTTCTTGAAACAGGAAAAATTGTCCTATCAGGAACAGGAAAAGAACTCACCGCATCAGATGAAGTCAGAAAAGCATATCTAGGTGGCTAAACTAGTCTGGGAGACTAGTTTAGGTTGCGGATAAAAATTGCGCCAGCAATCCACATTTAGTCCGAGGGACCTTTTTAGTCGGCAGATAGAGATTGCTTGGCAATCATCAAATCCAGTGGATTGTTTTAGTCTGCGGGAAAGATTGTCGAATAAATTGCATAATCATAAGATTGAGGGCCCTAATATAGGGCTCTTTTTATAGTATTTCAGAGTTTTCAGAATCTTGAAAAAGAGATGAAAGCGTTTGAATGATTTTCTTAAAAAGTGTATAATAAAGCTATAAACATAAAGGAGAGTTCCTATGGCAGTTAAAGATTTTATGACACGTAAGGTGGTATATATTAGCCCAGATACGACTGTAGCACATGCAGCAGACTTGATGCGCGAGCAAGGTTTGCATCGTCTTCCTGTTATTGAAAATGATAAATTAGTTGGTCTAGTAACAGAAGGAACAATTGCTGAAGCCAGTCCATCAAAAGCAACGAGTCTTTCAATCTATGAGATGAATTACTTGCTAAACAAAACAAAAGTAAAAGATGTCATGATTCGGGATGTAATCACTGTTTCAGGCTATGCAAGTTTGGAAGATGCAACCTACCTTATGCTAAAGAATAAAATTGGAATTTTGCCAGTTATTGATAATGAACAAGTCTATGGTGTCATTACTGACCGTGATGTATTCAGAGCATTTCTTGAAATTTCTGGTTATGGCGAAGAGGGAATCCGTGTTCGTTTTATCACAGAAAATGAAGTTGGGGTACTTGGTAAGATTGTTTCTTTAATCGTTGAGGAAAATCTTAATATCTCTCATACTGTTAATATTCCACGTAAAGATGGTAAGATTGTTATCGAAGTTCAAATTGAGGGAACGGTTGATCTAGCTACCTTTAAACAGAAATTTGAATCTGAGAATATTCAGGTTGAAGAAATTACACAAACTTCTGCAAAAAAACTGTAAAAAATAAAATAGAAGCAGTTTTTACTTGCGAAAAAAAATTTTTTCTAGTATAATAGTTTATTGTGAGCAAACCTCACTTACCCCTTGCAAAGTCTTGGGGTCATTAGACCAAAAGGAGGAACATATCAATGGCTAAATACGAAATTCTTTATATCATTCGTCCAAACATTGAAGAAGAAGCGAAAAACGCTTTGGTAGCACGTTTTGACTCTATCTTGACTGACAACGGTGCAACTGTTGTTGAATCAAAAACATGGGAAAAACGTCGTCTTGCATACGAAATCAAAGATTTCCGCGAAGGACTTTACCACATCGTTAACGTTGAAGCAAATGATGATGCAGCTCTTAAAGAGTTTGACCGTCTTTCAAAAATCAACGCTGACATTCTTCGTCACATGATCGTCAAAACTGACGCGTAAGAAGGTAGATTATGATTAACAATGTTGTACTTGTAGGGCGTATGACTCGTGACGCTGAGTTGCGTTATACCCCATCAAATGTAGCAGTTGCGACTTTTACTCTTGCAGTAAACCGTACATTTAAGAGTCAAAATGGCGAACGTGAGGCTGATTTTATCAATGTCGTTATGTGGCGCCAACAGGCTGAGAATCTAGCTAATTGGGCTAAAAAAGGCTCACTTATCGGGGTGACAGGCCGTATTCAGACTCGTAGTTACGATAACCAGCAAGGACAACGTGTCTACGTGACGGAAGTCGTGGCTGAGAATTTCCAAATGTTGGAAAGCCGTAGTGTGCGTGAAGGACATACTGGTGGAGCTTATTCAGCACCAAGTTCAAACTATTCAGCACCTACTCAATCAGTACCTGACTTTTCACGTGATGAAAATCCATTCGGAACAACAAATCCTTTGGATATTTCAGATGATGATTTACCATTCTAATGGACAATTAATACTATAAAGGAGAAAAAAACATGGCTCAACAACGTCGTGGCGGATTCAAACGCCGTAAAAAAGTTGATTACATCGCAGCAAACAAAATTGAATATGTTGATTACAAAGATACTGAGCTTCTTAGCCGTTTCGTTTCAGAACGTGGGAAAATCCTTCCTCGTCGTGTAACAGGAACTTCAGCTAAAAACCAACGTAAAGTAACAACAGCTATCAAACGCGCTCGCGTAATGGCTTTGATGCCTTTCGTAAACGAAGATTAAAAAAGAGGTCCGGGTGGACCTCTTTTTCAGACCCGTTTGGATCTTTTTTTCAGGTCCAGTGGACCTCTTTTTCATGAGCATGAAAACAAGAAAGCGAATTAAGACCCCGACGGGTCTTTTTTTCACGAGCATAGAAATGTGAAAGCGAGTTGAGGTCCGGGAGACCTCTTTTTCAGACCCGTTTGGGTCTTTTTTTCAGGTTCAGTGGCCCTCTTTTTTATGAGCTCGGAAATAAGAAAGCGAATTAAGACCCGGTTGGGTCTTTTTTCACGAGATAGTCTGACCTTGGCATGCTATAATGGTAATAGAAAGAGTAAAGGTGGGTAAGTCAAAGATGAATTGTACGATTAGAAATATGATTAAGTCTGATATTGAATCCTTATCTCATGGATTTATGAATCAAGGTTGGCCTGGAAGAGAGGAAATTTTGGCTAGATATTTTCTGGAACAGGAAAGTGGGGAGAGAGAAGTCTTAGTTGCAGAGATTGATGGTGCTGTAGCGGGCTACATTGCCATTTTGCCCTCTGCTAAACATGGTCCTTTTGCAGAAGTCTATCCAGAATTATCAGATTTTAATGTGTTTGAGCCTTTTCGAAATCAAGGGATTGGGAATCAACTGCTAGAAGAAGCAGAAAAACGAGTCAAGTTTGTTTCGAATAAGGTCACTCTTGGTGTAGGTTTGCACTTAGGCTATGGCCCTGACCAGAGATTGTATATCAGACGGGGCTACATTCCAGATGGGACAGGTGTCTGGTATCGAAATCAACCCTTGGAAATGAATGCAACTAGCCAAAATAATGATGATTTGGTTTTGTATCTAGTAAAGGAATTCGGATAAGAGACAAGGATTTTATTGGGGATGTGGGATTTCTCTACTTTATGGTATAATGGAAAGAGTGAATTGAAGGAGGTAATGAGATGGATGCGAAATTAAGATATAAGGCAAAAAAGATAAAGATTATTTTTTTTGATATTGATGATACTTTGCGAAACTCAAAGACTGGTTTTATCCCAACCTCAATTCCAACAGTATTTCAACAATTACGTGAAAAAGGTATTTTGACTGGGATTGCGACTGGTCGTGGGATTTTCGGTGTCGTGCCAGAAATTCGCGAACTTAAACCTGACTTTTTTGTTACTCTGAATGGTGCCTATATTGAGGATAAAAAAGGCAATGTGATTGATAGTAACAAAATCTCTAAAGATAAGGTTGAAACCTATATTGCTTGGACCAAGGAAGTTGGGATTGACTATGGTTTAGTTGCTAGTCATACTGCTAAACTCTCTACTAGAACCGAGTTGATTAGTGAGGCCATTGATCCAATTTATCCCGAGTTAGATGTAGATCCTGATTTTTATGAAAAAGAAGACATCTATCAGATGTGGACTTTTGAGGAGCGGGGAGATGATTTGATCTTGCCTGATACTTTGGCATCGACTTTACGTATGGTACGTTGGCATGAACATTCGTCAGATGTGGTACCAATTTCAGGTTCAAAAGCAGCTGGTGTAGCAAAAGTTGTAGAACATTTAGGTCTTAAACCTGAGAATGTCATGGTCTTTGGGGATGGACTGAACGATTTGGAGCTTTTTGATTATGCAGGTGTCAGCATTGCCATGGAAATATCTCATGAAAAAATCAAAGAAAAAGCAGATTATATTACAAAAACATTAGAAGAGGATGGCATTTTTGATGCCTTAGAAGGATTTGGTATGGTAGAAAAAGAATTACATTTGCCACAAGTAGACATTGAAACAGTAGATGGTCCGATTGCGACTATTAAGACAAATCATGGAGACTTGCGTATCAAGCTCTTCCCTGAACAGGCTCCCAAAACAGTTGCCAACTTTATTGCTCTGTCTAAAGACGGTTACTATGATGGTGTGATTTTCCACCGCATTATTAAAGACTTTATGATTCAAGGTGGAGATCCAACTGGTACTGGTATGGGTGGCGAATCTATCTATGGTGAGTCATTTGAAGACGAATTTTCAGAAGAACTTTACAATATCCGTGGAGCCCTTTCTATGGCCAATGCTGGACCAAATACTAACGGTAGCCAGTTCTTTATCGTGCAAAATCAACACTTGCCATACTCTAAGAAAGAAATTGCTCGTGGTGGTTGGCCAGAGCCAATTGCGGAGATTTATGCAGAACAAGGTGGAACTCCTCACCTTGATCGTCGTCACACAGTTTTTGGACAGCTTGCAGATGAAGCTTCTTATGAAGTTCTGGATGCTATCGCAGGAGTTGAGACAGGTGCAATGGACAAGCCAGTTGAAGATGTCGTCATCGAAACGATTGAAATCGAGGACTAAGATGAAAATAGGTGATAAGCTAACAGGGCGAATTACAGGGATTCAGTCTTATGGAGCCTTTGTGGAGTTAGAGACTGGTATCACAGGCTTGATTCATATTTCTGAAATTCGTACAGGATTTATTGAGAATATCTATGATGTACTGAAAATCGGTGAAGAAGTTCAAGTCCAGGTTGTCGATTTGGACGAATATACAGGGAAAGCAAGTCTTTCTATTCGGACTTTGGAAGAAGAGAAACATCAATTACCGAGACGGAGACGTTTTTCAAGTGACCGTGTCAAATACGGATTTGCTCCTTTGGCTCGCATGATGCCTATCTGGACCAAGGAAGCTATCTCTAATCTAAATAAGAAAAAGTCTTAATTGATTTTTTCTCTCTTGAAATGTTAATATAGTTTGTTATAATAGAAGTATGGTAGAAGAATTATTAAAATCAGGAGAGAGAATCAACCAGCTCTTTTCTACAGATATTAAGATTATTCAAAATAGAGAGGTTTTCAGCTATTCGGTGGATAGTGTCCTTTTGTCACGCTTTCCTCGCTTTCCTAAAAATGGCTTGATAGTGGATTTTTGTGCGGGTAATGGAGCTGTTGGCCTTTTTGCCAGCAGCCGGACCAAGGCTAAAATCCTGTCTGTCGAAATCCAGGAAAGATTGGCGGATATGGCTGAAAGATCTGTTCGTTTAAATGGCTTAGAAGAACAGATGCAGGTCATTTGTGATGATTTGAAAAATATGTCTGCTTACATTCAGGGGAGTAAGGTTGATTTGATTTTATGCAACCCTCCCTATTTTAAGGTGGACCCAAATTCTAATCTGAACGAGAGTGAGCACTATTTGTTGGCTCGGCACGAAATTACGACCAATCTTAAGGAAATCTGCCGTAGTGCTCAAAGTATTCTCAAATCCAATGGGCGTTTAGCCATGGTCCATCGTCCTGATCGATTGTTAGATATTTTAGAAACGCTTCAACAACACAATTTGGCTCCAAAGCGTCTGCAATTTGTTTACCCTAAACGGGAGAAGGAAGCCAATATGCTTTTGATCGAGGCTATCAAGGACGGCTCCACTAGTGGTTTTAAGGTTCTGCCACCACTCATTGTTCATAATGATGATGGTTCCTATACTCCAGAAATTCAAGAGATTTACTATGGATCATAAGGCTTACATGTATGTGGTAGAATGTTGTGATGGTACCTACTATACTGGCTATACAACGGATGTTAAAAAAAGAATCGCCGTTCACAATAGTGGTAAGGGAGCCAAGTACACACGAGCTCGGTTGCCAGTAAAACTTATCTATGTAGAAGGTTTCGATAGTAAAGAAGAAGCCATGTCAGCCGAAGCGCTTCTAAAACGTAAGAAGAGGCCGCAGAAGGAAAGATTTTTATCTGAAAACCAAGAAAAAAATTTAATCAGTTATTTTGAAGAGTAGAGGGGAGTTCTTTGACTCCTCTTACTTTTGTCAAAAATTGAAAAAAATGCTACAATAAAGAGAATAAAGAAACGAGGTATTATCATGTCTAAGATTCTAGTATTTGGTCACCAAAATCCAGATTCGGATGCTATCGGTTCATCTGTAGCCTTTGCTTATCTTGCAAAAGAAGCTTATGGTTTGGATACAGAAGCGGTGGCTCTTGGTGCTCCAAATGAAGAAACAGCTTTTGTATTGAACTATTTTGGTGTTGAAGCACCACGTGTTATCACTTCAGCTAAGGCAGAAGGTGCAGACCAAGTTATCTTGACTGACCACAATGAATTCCAACAATCAGTATCAGATATTGCTGAAGTAGAAGTATACGGTGTGGTGGATCACCACCGTGTAGCTAACTTTGAAACTGCAAGTCCACTTTACATGCGCTTGGAGCCAGTTGGATCAGCATCTTCTATCGTATACCGTATGTTCAAAGAACACGGTGTAGCTGTTCCAAAAGAAATTGCAGGTTTGATGCTATCAGGTTTGATTTCAGATACCCTTCTTTTGAAATCTCCAACAACTCATCCATCTGATAAAGTGATTGCGCCTGAATTGGCTGAATTGGCTGGAGTTAACTTGGAAGAATACGGTCTTGCAATGCTCAAAGCTGGTACTAACTTGGCAAGCAAATCAGCAGAAGAATTGATCGACATCGATGCCAAAACTTTTGAACTCAACGGAAATAATGTCCGTGTGGCTCAAGTGAATACAGTTGATATCGCTGAAGTATTGGAACGCCAAGCTGAAATCGAAGCAGCCATCCAAGCCGCAAATGCAGCAAATGGATACTCTGACTTTGTCTTGATGATTACAGACATCGTCAACTCAAACTCAGAAATTTTGGCTCTTGGTGCCAACATGGACAAGGTAGAAGCAGCTTTCAACTTCAAACTTGAAAACAACCACGCCTTCCTTCCAGGCGCTGTTTCACGTAAGAAACAAGTGGTGCCTCAATTGACAGAAAGCTTTAATGCTTAATGATTGATGGGGAAAACCATTATTAAAAAGGAGTTTCGACTCCTTTTTTGCTAGGAGGAGATCATGTTAGAAAATGGTGATTTAATCTTTGTGAAAGATGAATCGGATATAGGACAAGCCATCCAGGAATCTACTGGTAACTACAGCCATGTGGCCATCTTTTTGGACGGACAGGTCTATCATGCAATTACGGAAGGCGGTGTCCTTGCCCAGTCCCCTGAAGATTTCTTTGAAGCTGAGAAAGTATATGACCTCTATCTCTATCCAAAAATGGATCAAAAAGAAGTCAAAAAGCTGGCAGAGAGCCTTTTAGGGACTCCCTACAATTTCTCTTTTTATCCCGACGGAGATGGTTATTACTGTTCCCAGTTTGTAGCAGACATTCTACCTATTTTTGAGACCATTCCTATGAAGTTTGGGGATGATACACAGGAAATCAGTGATTTCTGGAGTGAATATTATAGAGAACTAGGACTCCCTGTACCTCTGAATCAGCCTGGCACTAACCCGAGTCAATTAGCAACATCACCACTTTTAGTTTGTAAAGAAAGGAATCTTCATGATTCAGATTTTTAATCCATCTCGCTTGACGCGTCAACCATTCTTTAGAGATTTGGTAAACTATCTTGATAAGCATGATGATGTTATCCTCCGCGAAATCAAGGCTCAGTTTCCAGAGGTTCCAGTTGACAAGTATTTGGAGGAATATATTAAAGCGGGTTTGATTTTGAGAGAAAATAAACGCTATTATCTCAATCTCCCATTTCTAGAATCTACAGATTCTCTTGAACTAGACCAAGAAGTCTTTGTGAGAGATGATAGTCCCATCTATCAAGAAATCCTGGGGAAACATTTTCAGACGGAATTACGGAATCAAACCAATGCAGCTATCCTAGAAGAGTATACGGATTTTGCTAGGGAAAAGATGACCTTGTCTAATTATTTTTACAAGGTAAAACATCAGTATCCACTGACCGATGATCAGCAGGCACTCTATGCTATTTTAGGAGATGTCAATCCTGAGTATGCTCTCAAGTATATGACAACCTTTTTGCTTAAATTTCTCAAAAAAGACGAGCTTATGCAGAAGCGTCGAGATATCTTTGTCGATAGTTTAGTTTTATTGGGCTACATCATTCAAAATGAAGATGGGAAATACGAGTTAGCTGTAGAATTTGATAAAGAACGCTTTATCTTTATAAAAAAATAAAGGCTAGGGATTTTCCTAGCCTTCTTTAAGTTATTATAGATAACGTTCTGCAACAGCTGCATCTCCAGGGTAGTCTTCCTTTATCCCGTTGATGATTTGGTAGCAGTCAGCTCCCTTACCAGCGATAATCACTGCATCCAGTTCTTGACTTGTAACAGACATAGCAGCCTTGATAGCTTGCTCGCGATCGACAATCTTTTCTACAGGATGATGGATATAACTACTGATTTCATCTGCAATAGCCATCGGATCTTCGTAGTTTGGATCATCAGCTGTTAGAAAGACTTGAATTTCAGGATGTTGATTGAGGAGAAGTCCAAAGTCCTTGCGACGGCTTTCTCCCTTGTTTCCAGTTGAGCCCAGCACTAAAGCAATCTTTCCAGTTTGATGTGTTTCAACAACTGAGATTAGTTTTTTAAGACTGTCACCATTGTGAGCATAGTCGATGAAAACTTTTGCGCCATTTTTCTGAGTGAGAACTTCCATACGTCCAGGGACGCGAGTAGTCGCAATCCCTTTTTTGATATCTTCAAGACTAGCACCTAGACGAAGGCAAGCAAGTCCGGCAGCGACTGCATTTTCTTGGTTGAAATGTCCAATCAACTGGATATCATAATCGCCAGCTAATTTACCAGTAGCTGAGAAGCTAAAGGCTTTGGAGTTTTCGATTTGGTTACTTGACTGGCTACCATAGAAGTCATGTTCTTGATTTTCTACTTGTTCCTTCAAGACTGAAAAATGGTCCATATCGCTATTAATGACAACTGCTCGGCTATTTTTCATCAAGAGACGTTTGTGGTAGAAGTAGTCTTCAAAGGTTGGATGCTCAATAGGACCAATATGGTCAGGAGTAATGTTGAGGAAGACACCGACATCAAAGGTCAGTCCGTAGACTCGTTTAACCAAGTAGGCTTGACTGGATACTTCCATGATAAGGTGAGTTCTTCCATTATCAACAGCCTGGGCCATCATGTCAAAGAGGTCGATACTCTCAGGAGTAGTCAGGGCAGATTTAAAGAAAGTCTTGCCGTCCAAGGTTGTATTCATGGTTGATAACATAGCTGGACGATGTTGTTGACTTAAGATGTTGTATGCGAAGTAAGCTGCTGTAGTTTTTCCTTTAGTGCCAGTGAAAGCAAGGATTTTAAGTTTCTCCTGAGGGTTGCCATAAAACTCCATGGCAATCAAACTCATAGCTTTCTTAATATCGCTAACGACAATAACGGGAATACCGACTTCATAGTCCTGTTCCGCTACATACCAACCAAGTCCTTGTTCAATTGCCGAAAGTAGAAATTCTTTTTTGAAGGCTGCTCCTTTGACAAAAAAGAGACTATTTTCTCGAGCTTTTCGGCTATCGTAGCAGATGCTATCAAAAACGACATCACTGTGATAATAATGGTAATGTCCTTGGTCGATGATCTCACGGAAGAGATCATCTTTCTTTAAAATATCTAATACGTTTTCAATCTTTATCATACTTTCTATTGTAAACCGAAAGTCTGAATTTTACAAGTAACAAGGAAAAGTTTATAATGGAAGATAAGGAACTTTTCCTAGTGATTAAAAATGAATGAGGAAGTTATGTCTAACGAAAACAATCATCAGCAGGCCCAGATGTTACGAGGGACTGCCTGGCTAACGGCTAGTAACTTTATCAGTCGCCTGCTCGGGGCTATCTACATCATCCCTTGGTATATCTGGATGGGGACTTATGCAGCTAAGGCTAATGGCCTCTTCACCATGGGCTACAATATCTACGCCTGGTTCTTGTTGATTTCAACAGCAGGTATCCCGGTAGCGGTCGCTAAGCAGGTCGCTAAATACAATACCATGCATGAGGAAGAGCATAGTTTTGCCCTGATTCGGAGCTTCTTAGGCTTTATGACTGTGCTAGGACTTGCCTTTGCCTTGATTTTATACCTCTTTGCACCTTGGTTGGCGGACCTTTCTGGAGTCGGTAAGGACTTGATCCCCATTATGCAAAGTCTAGCGTGGGCTGTCTTGATATTCCCATCTATGAGTGTTATCCGTGGATTTTTCCAAGGGATGAATAATCTTAAGCCCTATGCCATGAGCCAAATTGCTGAGCAGGTTATCCGTGTCATCTGGATGCTCTTAGCGACCTTTATTATCATGAAGCTAGGTTCAAAAGATTATCTATCAGCAGTCACCCAGTCTACCTTTGCGGCCTTTGTGGGAATGGTAGCCAGCTTTGCTGTCTTACTTTATTTCCTTTTTAAAGAAGGGATGCTTCAAAAAGTTTTTGAAACGCGAGATAAGATTGATAGCAAACACCTGTTAATGGATACGATTAAGGAAGCAATTCCGTTTATCTTGACTGGTTCGGCTATTCAGCTTTTCCAAATCTTGGACCAAATGACCTTTATCAATAGTATGAAGTGGTTTACCAACTACAGTAATGAAGACTTGGTTGTCATGTTTTCTTATTTCTCCGCCAATCCTAATAAAATCACCATGATTTTGATTTCGGTTGGAGTTTCGATTGGTAGCGTTGGGCTACCTCTCTTGACAGAGAACTATGTCAAGGGTGATTTGCCAGCGGCTTCTCGTCTCGTTCAAGATAGTATCACCATGCTCTTCTTATTCTTACTTCCAGCAACTGTTGGAGTAGTCATGGTTGGTGAACCTCTCTATACAGTCTTTTACGGTAAGCCAGATAGTTTGGCTATGGGCTTGTTTGTCTTTGCAGTCTTGCAGTCAACAATCCTAGGTTTGTACATGGTCTTGTCACCAATGCTTCAGGCTATGTTCCGTAACCGTAAAGCAGTCTTGTATTTTGTTTATGGCTCAATTGCTAAGATTGTTTTACAATTACCATTGATAGCGATTTTCCATAGTTATGGTCCTTTAATTTCAACGACAATTGGTCTCATCATTCCAAATGTCTTGATGTACCGAGATATCTGTGAGGTGACAGGTGCACGTCGAAAGATTATTCTGAAGAGAACAATCTTAGTTACTATTTTGACTCTAGTTATGTTTATTCTAGTAGGATTCTTACAATGGATGATTGGCTTTGTCTTCCAACCATCAGGTCGTTTCTGGAGTTTCCTTTACGTTCTTCTAATCGGAACAATCGGTGGTGGTCTCTACGGAGTCATGTGTCTCTATACTCGTCTCTTGGATAAGGTTATTGGACAGGCAAAAGCGGACCATTTGCGAGAACGCTTGAAAATATCATAATAGTTTATAAATAAAATGAACAATTTGAACTTTCAACTCTAAAAAAGTTTAAATTGTTCATTTTTTATTTAAAAAATAGGATAAAATATAAAATTAGTAGAAAAAAATCTATAATTTGGTAAAAAATAGATAAAATTGCTTGACTAAAAAAAACAATAGCTGTATAATGATACAAATATTTAAATTTGGAGGTTCTGGAAATGAAAAAGTCTAAGGCAAAATATCTGACGCTGGCAGGCCTTGCCCTAAGTGCCGCTCTACTATTGGCGGCTTGTAGCAACTCAGCTAGTTCAACTAAAACATACAACTATGTCTATCCTAGCGATCCGTCTAGTTTGAACTATCTTGCAGAAAACCGTGCAACAACCAATGACATCGTTACCAATTTGGTAGATGGGTTGATGGAAAATGACCAATACGGTAACTACGTTCCATCCTTAGCAGAGGATTGGAGTGTTTCTCAGGACGGTTTGACATACACTTATAAACTTCGTAAAGATGCTAAGTGGTATACCTCTGAAGGTGAAGAATATGCTCCAGTAACTGCCCAAGATTTTGTAACTGGTTTGAAATATGCTGCTGATAAAAAATCCGAAGCTTTGTACCTGGTTCAAGATTCTGTAGCAGGTTTGGATGACTATATCAACGGGAAAACAACTGACTTTTCAACTGTCGGTGTTAAGGCGATTGACGACCAAACAGTTCAGTACACTTTGACACGACCAGAATCTTATTGGAATTCTAAAACAACATCAACCATTCTCTTCCCTGTCAATGCAGATTTCCTGAAATCAAAAGGGGATGATTTTGGTAAGGTGGATCCTTCTAGTATTTTGTACAATGGACCTTTTTTGATGAAATCCTTTGTTTCAAAATCTGTTATCGAATTCAAGAAAAATCCCAACTACTGGGATGAAAAAAATGTCTTTGTAGATGATGTGAAATTGGCCTATTATGATGGTAGTGACCAAGATGCACTAGCTCGTAACTTTGTAGAAGGAGTCTACAGCTACGCACGTCTCTATCCAAATAGCTCAAGCTTTGAAGGAATTAAAGAGAAGAACAAAGATAACATCATTTATAGTATGCAAACCGCAACTTCTTATTACTTGAACTTCAACTTGGACAGAAAATCTTATAACTTCACGTCTAAATCCTCAGATATCGAAAAGAAATCAACTCAAGAAGCAGTTCTGAATAAAAACTTCCGTCAAGCCTTCAACTATGCTTATAACCGTACAGCCTATGGAGCTCAATCTCAAGGGGAAGACGGAGCAACGAAGATTATTCGTAACCTGGTTGTACCTCCTACATTTGTAAGTATCAACGGGAAAGACTTTGGAGATGTTGTTTCAGAAAAGATGGTCAACTATGGCCAAGAATGGCAAGGAATCAACTTTGCAGATGCGCAAGACCCATACTACAATCCTGACAAGGCTAAGGCTAAGTTTGCAGAAGCTAAGAAAGAATTGGAAGCTAAGGGTGTGCAGTTCCCAATCCACTTGGATGTATCAGTTGACCAATCAGCTAAAAAAGGTGTACTTGAAGCAAGTTCTTTGAAACAATCCATCGAATCTGTCTTAGGGGCTGAGAATGTGGTTATCGATATCCAACAATTATCAACAGACGACTTTGATAACTCTAGCTACCTCGCTCAAACCGCAGCTCAAAAAGACTTTGACATCTATAATAGTGGTTGGAGTGCTGACTACTTGGATCCATCAAGTTATCTTGATATCTTAAATGTCAATAACGGTGGTATGTTGCAAAACATTGGTCTAGAACCAGGTGAGGTCAATGACAAGGCTAAGGCAGTTGGACTCGATACTTACACTCAAATGTTAGAAGAAGCGAACAAGGAGCAAGAACCAGCGAAGCGTTATGAAAAATATGCTGAAGTTCAAGCTTGGCTCGTTGATAGCGCCCTTGCAATTCCAAACGTTTCCCTTGGTGGAACACCGACCTTGAGAAAGACAGTTCCATTCTCATCACCATTCTCACAAGCTGGAAATAAGGGGGTGGAATCATACAAGTACCTCAAGTTGCAAGATAAGACTGTAACGGCTGATGAGTATGAAAAAGCTAGACAAAAATGGCTGAAAGAAAAAGAAGAATCTAATAAAAAAGCCCAAGAAGAATTAGCTAAACACATTAAATAATCAGTCTATTCAACAGGAAAAACGATAGTTTCTTAAGAAGCTATCGTTTTTATATAGTTTGAAACTATAACTAGCTCTTGAAAACAAGAAAACGAAGGATACAAAATAAGTGGTACAATAGTTACTATAGATTTGGAGGTAAAGTATGAGCAAATCATTTCACATCAACACAATTTTAGCACAAGCAGGTATCAAGTCAGATAAAGCGACAGGTGCTTTGGTTACACCTATTCACTTTTCAACGACTTATCAGCATCCAGAATTTGGTCAATCAACTGGATTTGACTATACCCGTACCAAAAACCCAACTCGGAGCAAGGCAGAGGAAGTTTTGGCAGCTATTGAATCAGCCAAGTATGCTCTGGCGACTAGTTCAGGTATGTCTGCGATTGTGTTAGCCTTTAGCGTTTTTCCAGTAGGAAGCAAGGTTTTGGCTGTCCGTGACCTTTACGGTGGTTCTTTCCGCTGGTTCAATCAAGTGGAGCAAGAAGGACGTTTCCACTTTACCTATGCCAATACAGAAGAAGAGTTGATTGCTGAGCTAGAAAAGGATGTGGATGTACTCTATATCGAAACACCAACCAACCCTTTAATGTTGGAATTTGATATTGAAAAATTATCAAAATTAGCTCATGCTAAGGGTGCTAAAGTTGTCGTCGACAATACCTTCTATAGCCCGATTTACCAACGTCCAATTGAAGATGGAGCAGATATTGTCCTTCATTCAGCAACAAAATATCTTGCAGGTCATAATGATGTTCTAGCTGGTGTAGTTGTGACAGATAATGCTGATTTGTACGAAAAACTCTTTTACAATCTCAACACGACAGGGGCTGTTTTGTCACCATTTGATAGTTATCAATTGATTCGTGGTCTTAAAACATTGTCACTTCGTATGGAGCGATCAACAGCTAATGCTCAAGAAATCGTAGCCTTTTTGGAACAATCACCTGCAGTCAAAGAAGTCTTGTATACAGGTCGTGGGGGAATGATTTCCTTTAAAGTGGCGGATGAAAAACGAATCCCTCATATCTTAAACACTTTGAAAGTATTCTCTTTTGCTGAAAGCCTGGGTGGTGTTGAAAGTCTGATTACCTACCCAACCACTCAAACCCATGCAGACATTCCGGCAGAGGTTCGTCATTCTTATGGATTAACAGATGACCTTTTACGCTTGTCTATTGGTATTGAGGATGCAAGGGACTTGATTGAAGATTTGCGTCAAGCTTTGGAAGGATAAGACTATGGGAAAATATGATTTTACGACTTTGCCCAATCGTTTTGGACACCATACCTATAAATGGAAAGAAGCAGAGACTGACCGTCAAGTATTGCCAGCCTGGATTGCTGATATGGACTTTGAAGTCTTACCTGAGATTCGACAGACAGTCCATGATTATGCGGAACAATTAGTCTATGGCTATACCTATGCTAGTGATGGATTGATCGAAGCAGTTCAATACTGGGAAGAAAGCCAGCATGGTTATACTTTTGATAAGGATGCTCTAGTCTTTATCGAGGGAGTGGTACCAGCCATTTCAACGGCCATTCAAGCCTTTACCAAAGAAGGTGAAGCAGTTCTCATTAACACACCGGTTTATCCTCCTTTTGCTCGAAGTATTAAGCTCAATAATCGTAGACTAATCACCAACTCTCTAGTGGAAAAGGATGGTCTCTTTGAAATTGACTTTGACCAACTTGAAAAGGATTTGGTAGAAGAGGATGTCAAACTTTATATTCTTTGCAACCCTCACAATCCTAGTGGACGGGTTTGGGAAAAAGAAGTCTTGGAGAAGATTGGTCACTTGTGTCAAAAACATGGGGTCTTGCTGGTATCTGATGAGATTCACCAAGATTTAGCTCTATTTGGAAACAAGCACCAGTCATTCAATACGGTAAATGAAGATTTTAAAGAATTTTCACTAATTTTAAGCAGTGCTACCAAGACCTTTAACATTGCCGGAACGAAAAATTCTTACGCCATTATAGAGAATCCAAAGTTGAGACTTGCTTTCCAAAAACGTCAACTAGCTAATAATCAACACGAAATTTCAGGTTTGGGCTATTTAGCAACAGAAACTGCCTATCGCCATGGAGAGGATTGGTTGACAGAACTCAAAGAACTGATTGAGAAGCATATCAATTATGTAGTGGATTTGTTTGGTAAAGAAACTAAAATCAAGGTCAT
The DNA here is from genome assembly GCF_023115445.1 of Streptococcus sp. oral taxon 431. Classification (GTDB taxonomy): domain Bacteria; phylum Bacillota; class Bacilli; order Lactobacillales; family Streptococcaceae; genus Streptococcus. The sequence continues at coordinate 87,464 of NZ_JALDUI010000005.1, forward strand.
GAAACCTCAAGGAACTTATCTTATTTGGCTTGATTTTTCAGCCTATGGTTTGTCAGATGAAGGCTTGCAAGGTCTTTTGAGAGACGAAGCCAAGGTTATTCTGAACAGAGGTTTGGACTTTGGTGAAGAAGGAGCCCTCCACGCTCGCCTAAATGTAGCTATGCCGACATCTGTCTTGGAAGAAGTTTGCCAACGAATCATATCAACTTTCGCTAAACTTTAAGAAGCTAGCCTTCTAGGGGAAAAGTACCCTAGAAGGCTATTTTCATAGGAAGAAATATGGTATAATTAAGAGATAAAGAAAAGGGGAAAATATGGCTAAATTGATTCCAGGAAAGCTTCGAATGGAGGGGGCTCAACTCTACGAAACTGGTAAGATCCAAATCATCAAAGAGGAAAATCATCGCCTATATGCTCGTGTAGGGGAGGCTGAAATTCGTTACAGTCTTGATGATGAACTGGTTTTTTGTACTTGTGATTTTTTCCAAAAAAGAGGGTTCTGTGTCCATTTGGCAGCGCTAGAACATTACCTGAAAAATGATCATTTGGGTCAAGAACTTTTACAGAATCTAGAAAATGGGCAGGAAAAGAAGGAGGAAGTCGAAACCCAAGTGACCTTTGGGGGACGTTTCCTAGAGAGCATACAAGCTACTAACTCGCCTAAAATCTATCAGCTAGCCGCCCAGGGCCAAGTTGAAGCTGGAACCAATCGTATTATTTGGACTTTGAGGGTTGGTCTGATCCAGACCCAGAAGTTTTATGTAATCCGAGATATTCCTCTCTTCCTGAAGGTTCTAGAAAATAGTAAACCTTACATGATTGGTAAGCTATATGAAGCTTCCTTGAAGCTTAGTCAGTTTGATGAGACTAGCCAGTTTGTCTTAAATTTTCTTCAGGGAATTCTAGAAGATGAGTCTGAAAATGCCCTCTTTTTCCAGAATCAAGGTCGTCACCTCTATTTTCCTCTATCCTTTTTTGAACAGGGTGTCACTCTTTTGATGGATTTAGATGAATTTCAATTTGACCATCAAATTTCGAGCTATCATCACCTCCTCTTCCAAGACTTGGATGGCCAAGCAGGATTATTTACCTTTGATATCAAAGAAAATCCAGACTACTATGAGATGGAAATCTCTGAGCGGGGACGAGTCAATCTTTTCTATAGAGGGCGGGTTTTATTTACCAAAGGAATGTTTTATCTCTTGTCGAGAGAGCAGGCAGGATTGCTGGAGAAATTAAGAAAACTACCTCTAGATAATAAGGGAAGAAAAGTTCTCCAGTTTGATACTAGTGATCGCGATAGATTAGCTTCTTCTTTGTCTCAATTTAGGAATATTGGAGAAGTTCAGACTCCTCAAGGACTGCAGATTAAATCTTTTCGTCCCTCTTTTTACATGGATAGAGAAGAAGATGGTTCGATTCGTTTGGAGATGCAGTTTCAATACGATACCTGCTTGGTAAGTAATCGTAGGGAACTGGAAAACCTTTCCTTTGCTAGCGATATTCAACTGGAGAAACGTATTTTTCAACTAGCTCTATCTGCAGGATTTGAAGCTGACTTTCGTTCTTGGCGTCAAAACCTCAAGGCTGAAGCAGTCTATGCTTTCTTTCATGAAACGCTGCCAGCTTTTGAAGCACTTGGAAAACTTAGGATTTCGGATAGTCTCCAAGATCTCTATCAAGTTCAAAGTCCTCAGATAGAGATTTCATCTAAAGGCCATTTATTAGAGATTCAATTTGATTTTAAAGATATTGCCCAAGAAGAGATTGATCTTGCTATGAAAGCCCTAGTTGCCAATCAAGACTTTTATATTAGCTCATCTAATCAGGTCTACTTCTTTGATGACCAAACCAAGCAGATTCGTCAGAATTTGAAAGAACTGGGAATAGAAGACTTGAAAGATGGGGCATTTCGAGCTCGTAAGTCCCTGGCTTATACCTTATCGCACTTATTTAAGGATCAAAAGCAGATTTCATTTACGGAAGAATTCCGTCATTTGGCTTATGATTTGACACATCCAGAAGAATTTCCGATGCAGAAATTGAATATTCAAGCAGAATTAAGGGATTATCAGAAAAGGGGAATTCAGTGGCTTCAAATGCTCCATCATTATGGCTTTGGCGGTATTTTAGCAGATGATATGGGGCTTGGGAAAACCTTGCAAACCATTGCCTTTTTAAGTAGTCAAGTTCAAGCAGATACCAGCGTCCTAATCCTTGCTCCGTCTGGCTTAATCTATAACTGGGCTGACGAATTTCAAAAGTTTGCTCCAGATTTAGATGTTGTAGTTGTGCATGGTTTGAAACCTCATCGAGAGTCCATTTTGGCTGAAGACCATCAGATTTATGTCACAAGTTATGCGACTTTCCGTCAGGACAGTGAGATTTATCAAGACCTATCTTTTGATTTTCTCTTTTTAGACGAAGCTCAGGTCATGAAAAATGCACAGACCAAGATAGCTCAAAGTTTGCGACGATTTGTGGTCCCATCTGTTTTTGCCCTCTCAGGAACTCCAATTGAAAACCACTTAGGAGAGCTTTGGTCGATTTTTCAGATTGTCTTACCAGGTCTCTTGCCAACTAAAAAAGACTTTATGAAACTACCCGCTGAGAGAGTAGCTCAATTTATCAAGCCTTTTGTCATGCGACGGAAGAAAGAAGATGTATTGACTGAACTACCTGATTTGATTGAAGTAGTCTACAAAAATGAACTGGAGGATCAACAAAAAGCTATCTATCTTGCTCAGCTACAACAGATGCAGGAGCGTCTGGGACAGGTAAGCGATTCGGAATTTCAACGAAATCGCGTCGAAATTTTGACTGGTCTCATGCGTCTGCGTCAGATTTGTGATACACCTGCGCTCTTTATGGAGGACTACCAAGGAGAGAGCGGGAAGCTGGATAGTTTACGAGATTTGCTGGTTCAGATTGCTGAAGGTGGACATCGTGTACTTATCTTCTCTCAATTTAGAGGCATGCTAGATCGTATTGAGCAAGAGCTACCTGACTTAGGTCTGACATCCTTTAAAATTACTGGTTCAACGCCTTCTCAAGAACGTCAGGAAATGACCAAATCCTTTAATCAAGGTGAGCGCGATGTATTCTTAATTTCTCTAAAAGCAGGTGGTGTTGGTCTCAATCTTACTGGTGCTGATACAGTTATTTTGGTAGACTTGTGGTGGAACCCTGCGGTTGAATCACAGGCTATTGGTCGTGCCCATCGTATGGGACAAGAGCAGGCTGTTGAAGTTTATCGTCTTGTGACTCGAGGGACAATCGAAGAAAAGATTCAAGAATTACAAGAGAAAAAGAAAAATCTTGTTTCTGAAATCTTGGATGGAACAGAGTCTCGTGGCAGTCTGAGTCTAGCTGAAATACGAGAAATTTTAGGGATTTCATGAGCCTATACTTGAAAAATCAAGACATTACGCTATAATGGAGTATTGAAAGGAAATAAATATGACACAAAAACGATTTCCAATAGTGGCAGATGATGAAGTCATGTTGACAGAAATGCCAGTTATGAATCTCTACGATGAGTCTGATTTCATCAGTAATATAAAAGGTGATTACCAAGACAAAAACTACTTGGAATGGTCTCCGATTACTGAAGAAAAAAAGCAAGAGGAAGCCAAACCTCTTGTAAAACCGATTGAGAAAAAAGAAAAATCCTATGCTGAATTAGCGCGTGAAGAAGCTCGCGCGGATTTGAAAAAGAAGCGCTCGGCTCGATATTTGACTCAGGATGTGAGTCATACGAGACGTCAAACGAAACCAAGCCAGGTGCGTCCAGCAAATCAACCGACAGCACCTTTTCAAAAAGAAAATCCAGGAGAATTTGCGAAATATAGTCAGAAGTTAGGTCAATCTCACTATATTTTGGCAGAAACAGTTTCTCAAGTGGAACATCCAATTTCAGACGGTGAAACAAGTCGTTCCAAGAAAAACAATTATGACTTTTTAAAGAAAAGTCAAATTTATAACAAAAAAAGTAAACAAAAAGAACAAGAACGTCAAGTTGCCCAAGAGCTTAACTTGACTAGAATGAGCGAATAAAGGGGAAGAAAATGGCAAAAACCTATCATTTTATCGGAATCAAAGGATCAGGTATGAGTGCCTTGGCTTTGATGTTGCATCAAATGGGGCACAAGGTGCAAGGTTCTGATGTTGAAAAGTACTACTTTACCCAACGTGGACTAGAGCAAGCAGGGATTACAATCTTACCTTTTGATGAGAAGAACTTACAAGGGGATATGGAGATTATCGCTGGGAATGCCTTCCGTCCAGATAATAACGTTGAAATTGCCTATGCAGATCAACAGGGCTTGAGCTATAAACGTTATCATGAGTTTCTCGGTAGCTTTATGCGTGATTTCATCAGTATGGGAGTTGCTGGAGCCCACGGTAAGACTTCAACAACTGGGATGCTTTCTCACGTTTTGTCCCATATTACAGATACTAGCTTCTTGATTGGTGACGGTACTGGTCGTGGTTCTGAAAATGCCAAGTATTTTGTCTTTGAATCAGACGAGTATGAGCGCCATTTCATGCCATATCACCCAGAATATTCTATTATTACGAACATTGACTTTGACCACCCAGACTATTTCACAAGCTTAGAAGATGTCTTCAACGCCTTCAATGATTATGCCAAACAAATTACCAAAGGCTTGTTCGTTTACGGTGAAGACGCTGAGTTGCGTAAGATTACGGCTAATGCTCCGATTTACTACTATGGTTTTGAAGCAGAAGGTAATGACTTCGTAGCAAGTGACTTGCTTCGTTCTACTACAGGTTCAACCTTTACCGTTCATTTCCGTGGTCAAGAGCTAGGTCAATTCCATATTCCAACCTTTGGCCGTCACAATATCATGAATGCAACTGCGGTTATTGGATTGCTTTACATAGCAGGATTTGACTTGGATTTGGTGCGTGAACACTTGAAGACTTTTGGAGGAGTGAAACGTCGTTTTACAGAAAAGATTGTTAATGATACAGTGATTATCGATGACTTTGCTCACCATCCAACAGAAATTATTGCAACACTAGATGCTGCGCGTCAGAAATATCCAAGCAAGGAAATCGTGGCAATTTTCCAACCACATACCTTTACTCGTACAATTGCCTTGTTGGATGATTTTGCACAAGCATTAAACCAGGCTGATGCCGTTTACCTAGCACAAATCTATGGATCTGCTCGTGAGGTGGACCATGGAGATGTCAAGGTTGAAGATCTTGCAAGTAAGATTAATAAGAAAAATCAAGTAATCACAGTTGAAAATGTTTCTCCACTCCTAGACCATGACAATGCTGTCTATGTCTTTATGGGAGCTGGTGACATCCAAACTTATGAATACTCATTTGAGCGTCTCTTGTCAAACTTGACTAGCAATGTTCAATAAGGAACACCATGGAATTTTCAATCACTATTCGGGAGGTTCAGCCATCAGATTTAGAGTCAATCTGGCTGATAGGAGAAAGCAACTCTGACTCCCAAGATGAAATTAGTATAGAAGTGATAAAAGAGCGTATCCGCAAGCATGCGGGTACGTTTCTGCTAGCCAGCCTTAATGAAGAAATCATTGGTTATATCATTGGTGACGAACTCACTAAGTTCATCCAAAGTGATTCTAGGAAGCAGCTTGAAGCAGCAATTCCTGACACGAGTGACTTTATCACTATTTTAGATCTTGCCGTCCATCCTGATTATCAAGGACAAGGATTTGGAACCTTGTTGTTGGGAGCTATGAAGGAGTATGCTTTTCAGAAAAATAGACCAGGCCTCTATTTGCTGTCCAGGGATGAATTACTGGCTTACTTTGAGATGAATGGATTTCTTGACTATGGTCTAGCAGATATGCCAACTAGTAGTGAAACTTATTTTCATATGTTTTGGGCAAATCCCTATTTTCAGGAGGAAAGATGATTATTAGACAAGCAAGGCTTACAGACCTTGATCGTATCCTAGAGATTGAGTTGGAAAATTTCTCTGCTGAGGAGGCTATTCCTCGATCTGTTTTTGAAGCTCATCTCAAGGAAATTAAGACCAGTTTCTTAGTGGCTGAAAAGGAGGGACGAATCCTTGGTTACGTTGAAGGACCGGTAATGCCTCATCGACATTTACAAGACCAGTCCTTTACAGAAGACATTAAAGATTATAGCCATCAAAAAGGTGGCTATATCTCTGTGACTTGTCTATCCATTGCTAAGAAAGCTCAAGATTTAGGTGTCGGACGAAAATTATTGACCGCCTTAAAAGAGCTCGCTCTTGAGCATGAGCGTGAGGGAATCAATCTAACCTGCCATGACTATCTCATTGGGTATTATGAAAAACATGGTTTTGTAAATGAAGGAAAATCCAAGTCGACTTTTGCTGGTGAAGAATGGTATGATATGGTCTGGGAAAACACGAATTAGGCATTAGAAAGGCATCTATGGTTGCTTTTCTTTAGTTTTTAAGATATAATATTATGGATTATCAAGAAGGAGGTAATACCTTTGAGCGAAAATTCAAGAGAAGAAGAAAAGTTAAGTTTTAAAGAACAAATTTTAAGAGACTTAGAAAGATTGAAAAGAGAAGAAGAGCTTAGCGCTACCGAGAGTGGTAAGGATGTGCTTTTCTCTGATTTTAGTACTCTTTCAAAGACAGATGAACTAGTGAAAGAGCCGTCTGTAGAAGACTTGATGGAAGATTCAGTTTCACTAGTGGATGAACTATTTGCTAATGCTCCAACAGTTCCACCACGTCCGTCTTTGTCATCAGAAGAACCTGTTGAACCAGCTGTAGTTCCAGAAAAAGTTACACCTGCGGAACCAGCTGTAGTTCCAGCAGAAGTTACATCTGAAGAACCAGCTGTAGCTCTAGAAAAAGTTACACCTGCAGAATCTGCAGTAGCTACAGAACCAGTAGTACCTACTGTAGATCCAGTTGAATCTCATGTACCTGCTCAGCCGGTTCAAGAAGAGAAAGAGTTCAATGCTAATTCGACAAGGATTCCAGTTTCTTATCGTACGAATCAGGCCAAACCAAGTCCTGCTCGAAAGAATATTAAACCTCAACCGAAACCAACAGTTCTTGCAAAAGAAACTCCAAGTCAAGAACCAGTTGCTCCAGTTGAAACTAGACCTGAACTTCCTAGAAGAAGTCGTAAAGAATCAGTGAAACCAATCAAGAAAAAGAAAAAATCACGCTTGAAAGGATTTTTCGTAACAGTATTTGTTTTATTGATTTTACTAGGTGCGGGTGGATTCTTCGGTTACCGTTATGTCGAATCTGCACTTCAACCAGTTGATGCAAATTCAAAACAGTATGTCACTGTTCAGATTCCAGATGGGGCCAATCTTCAGCAAATTGGTGACACCTTAGAAAAATCTGAATTGGTAAAACACGGTTTTATCTTTAGCCTTTATGCTAAGTATAAAAACTACAATGATTTGAAATCTGGTTACTATAATTTGCAGAAGAGCATGAGTACAGATGATATCATCAAAGAATTGCAAAAGGGTGGAACTCCTCAACCTCAAGAGGTTGCACTTGCAAATCTTACAATCCCTGAGGGTTATACCATTGATCAAATCGCACAAACAGTTGGTCAGCTTCAAGGAGACTTTAAAGAACCTTTGACTGCTGATGCCTTCTTGGCAAAAGTTCAAGATGAAACCTTCATCTCTCAATTAGTTGCTAAGTATCCAACCCTTCTCGGAAGTCTACCAACTAAAGAAAGTGGTGTTCGTTACCGTTTAGAAGGTTATCTTTTCCCAGCAACTTATGCTATCAAAGAAAGCACAACTATTGAAAGCTTGATTGATGAAATGGTGGCAACTATGGACAAAAACTTGTCAGCACATTACTCTGCAATCAAAGAAAAGAACTTGACAGTGAATGAACTCCTCACCATTGCATCACTTGTGGAAAAAGAAGGTTTGAAAACTGACGATCGCAAACTGATCGCTGGAGTTTTCTATAATCGTTTGAACCTTGGTATGCCACTTCAGAGTAATATTGCTATTCTCTATGCAGAAGGTAAGCTAGGACAAAATATTAGCTTGGCAGATGATGCAGCAATTGATACAACAATCAATTCACCATATAATGTTTATACAAACCTTGGCTTAATGCCTGGTCCAGTAGACAGTCCAAGTCTGGATGCAATTGAAGCTAGTATCAATCAAACTAAGAGTGACAATCTCTACTTTGTAGCCAACGTACAAGATGGCAAGGTTTACTTTGCAACGACACGAGAAGAACATGATCGAAACGTTGCAGAGCATGTTAACAGTAAATTGACACAATCAAGTAGTTCAAACTAACTCTTAGAACAAGATTTGCTATTAAATCCGTGAGTGTAGAAGAGAAACTCTCTTTTTACGGGAATAGCAAGTCACACCAGTCTTTCCGCTATGATCAGAAACGCCTGAAATTCACAAGTTTTAGGCGTTCGGAAAGTTTGAGACTGACACAGTTTTAGAAACTATTTTAGATTGAGTTCAGAAATGAAAGTTTCAGTGCTCAATGTCTACCTAGGGATTTTTCAAGAAATCACTAGCAACCATCATGACTTACGAAAAGTCATAAAAAGAAAATTATGTGGTTTACCACATAATTTTGCTTTACTACCTATAAAAATATAATTTAATTAAAAGAAAGTTGAGAAAAATGGCAGAAAAAACATACCCTATGACCCTTGAGGAGAAGGAAAAACTCGAAAAAGAATTAGAGGAGTTGAAACTAGTTCGTCGTCCAGAAGTTGTTGAACGCATCAAGATTGCTCGTTCATATGGTGACTTGTCAGAAAACAGTGAATACGAAGCAGCGAAAGACGAGCAGGCTTTTGTTGAAGGACAAATCTCAAGCTTGGAAACAAAAATCCGTTATGCTGAGATTGTTAACAGTGATGCAGTTGCTCAAGATGAAGTTGCAATCGGTCGAACTGTCACTATCCAAGAAATTGGCGAGGACGAAGAAGAAGTATATATCATAGTGGGTTCAGCGGGTGCAGATGCCTTTGCAGGAAAAGTATCAAATGAAAGTCCAATCGGGCAAGCCTTGATTGGTAAGAAAACAGGCGATACAGCTACAATTGAAACACCTGTTGGTAGCTACGATGTTAAAATCTTAAAAGTTGAAAAAACAGTTTAATAGGATATAAAAAGGAGTAGATATAAGGAAAGCGCTTCCTATCACTCTTTTTTTTAATTTTAAAAACAAGAGGAGACTATATGAATTCAGAAAACAAGCACAAAAAGAAAAATAAAATGGAGCGTGGTTTGACCAATCGCCATGTTCAAGTCATGGCCATTGCGGGAACCATTGGGACAGGACTTTTTCTAGGAGCAGGGCGATCTATTAGCTTAACTGGTCCTTCAATCGTTTTAGTTTATATGATTACTGGTGGTTTTATGTATCTCATGATGAGGGCTATCGGTGAAATGTTATATCAAGATCCAGAACAACATACCTTTATCAACTTTATTACGCGTTACCTAGGTCAGGGCTGGGGTTATTTCTCAGTTTGGTCTTACTGGTTATCAGTAGTTTTTATCGGGATGGCTGAGATAACAGCTGTTGCCCATTATGTTCAATTTTGGTTTCCATCTTGGCCAGGCTGGCTGATTCAGATTAGCTTTTTGACCATTCTAGGTATGGTAAATCTGATTGCTGTTAAAATCTTTGGGGAAGTCGAATTTTGGTTTGCCATGATTAAAATTGTTGCCATTCTCGCTATGATTGCAACTGGAATTTTTATGGTCTTGACAGGATTTGAAACACCATACGGATCAGCAAGCATTTCAAATATCAGTCACCAGTTTTCTCTCTTTCCAAATGGGGGAATGAACTTTGTTATGGCCTTCCAGATGGTTTTCTTCGCCTATCTTATGATTGAATTTATCGGGGTAACAACCTCTGAAACTAAGAATCCAAGAAAAGTATTGCCTAAGGCAGTTAAGGAAATCCCCTTGCGAATTATCTTTTTCTACGGAGGAGCCCTTTTAGCCATCATGTCTATTATTCCTTGGGGCGAGCTATCTTCTGCGGATTCACCTTTTGTAACTGTGTTTGAACTTGCTGGTCTCAAGTGGGCTGCCGCCTTGATTAATTTTGTTGTCTTGACTTCGGCAGCTTCAGCCTTAAATTCAACTCTTTACTCGACAGGCCGACACTTGTACCAAATTGCTCATGATTCTCCAAATCGCTTTTTGAAAGCTATTAAGGCTGATACTCTGTCTCGTCACAATGTTCCTCAGAGTGCTATTATTGCCTCAGCTGTCTTGATCGGTCTTGCCGCCTTCATCAATGTACTTCCAGGTGTATCGGATGCCTTTGCCTTGATTACAGCATCTTCATCAGGTGTTTATATTGCAATCTATATCTTGATTATGCTAGCCCATCTCAAATATCGCAAGTCCAATGACTTTATGGCAGAAGGTTACCTTATGCCCCAGTATCGCTTGTTGAATCCTATAACAATGCTCTTTTTTGTTTTTGTATTTGGAACTCTCTTTTTACAAGAATCAACCTTTATGGGAGCAGTTGGCTCAGCTATCTGGATTGTCGTCTTTGGGATCTATAGCCAGTGGAGATTTAAAAAATAAGTGGCTCTTTTCTACCATTTGTCAAGTCTATCAATGCTTTAATTAAAAAAAGAGATAAGACAGTAGCTATTCTGAGGTTACTGTCTTATTTTTAACACTTTTTGATCCATAAAAGGGCATGCTAAAAAACACCTCATCTGGTATTTTTTGAAACAAGGTGTTACAATAATACGGCATAGACAGCCTTATCGATTTTGGGTCAAAGAATAATCGTAAAGTTTGTTATGCGTAATGAGGTAATACATTGTTCGAATGAGACGATGTATAGAGGCAATCGTATGTGGCTTAGTTGAAGCTATTGTCGATTGTCTTTTTCGTTTCTCATAAAAGTCAGCGATATGGCAGGGATTGGTATGACTAGCTGAAGCGATGTTGTGAATGCACTTGAACAAGATTTTTCTAGCATAGGGATTACCTCGTTTAGTGATGTGTTCCTTAGCGAGAAAGTTCCCAGATTCATAGTGTCTCAGGTCAATGTCAATAAAAGCGTTGATTTGATTAGTAGACTGAAAGCGCCGAATATCTCCTAATTCGCCAATGATAGATGTCGCTGTGGTTTCTGCGATGCCAGGAATTGACCGTAAGATGTCATACTCTGGTAAAGGCTGAGCTAGAGCTACCATGTCGTTTAAGACAACTTGTCTGCGTTCAGAAAGACGAAGCAATTCTTGAGCATAGTAACGAACCTCTTCAAGCATTGGAGAGGTTTTCTTGACCGCACAAAAAGATTGTTTAGCGAGTTTTATAAGTTTATCAGTCAGGTAAGCAATACGCTTTTCAGAGATGCGTTTGGAGGTAGATTGACGGATAATCTCATACAAGTCACTTTGAGATAGGCTTAATACAAACTCTTTACATGGAAAAGCCGTCACTAAGTTCCAATATTGCTCTCCAGTTGGTGTAGATAAGAGATTTTCCAATTCAGGAAAGGTGACTTGTAGAACCTTGTGCAGACGGTTTTTAGCTCGAACAAGATCTTCAGTCATATTTTGATAGAAACGGCTTAAATCACGCAGGTGTTGATAAACTTCTTCCTGCACGTAAGTTGGTTTACGATTGTGCACAAGCTGAGATTTAGCCAACTTTTCAGCGTCAATTTTGTCTGTTTTACGAACTCGCAGACTGTCCAGTTGCTTCTTAACTTCCAGAGGGATTCAGCTGTGTATAAGCGTAGCCGTATTCCTCAAGAAAGGCTCGAAGACGCCGAGAATAGACACCAGTAGCTTCAAATATAATCTCAGGATTATGAACAGTTTTCAAGTCATTCAAAAGATGATTGAAGCCAATGGCGTCATTGAGCATAGTGTATCCATGAATCTTTTCACCGTTGACTAAAATTGCCACCTCAGAACTTGCCTTACTCACATCAATCCCAAATACTGTACGCATGATATTACCTCTTTTGTCTTGAATAATTCCGTATTTTAGTGATTTTATTTTCAATACGCGACGTCTAGCGTCCCACATACTTTGATCAAATTCCACCTAAAACAGGTGTCTTGCCAGTTTGTCAAGCGACGTCTAGCGCCAAAGAGCCCTACGACTTTACAAGACACCTCTACTTTAACATAAAGAAAAAGTAGTGAGTACTCTCTCCCGTCGGAGATTTTCTCACTACTAATCTTAGTATGTTTGTCAACTGTAGTGAGTTGAAGAAAAGCTAACATCTGAGTCTGGGACAAAAGTCCGACCTCAAATATAAAAAGCGAACAAAACTAGTTTTCTGGTAATCAGAATTCTACTTTGTTCGCTTTTCGTATTTAATTATAGATTTGAAGGTTTTAATAATCAAGATTTTTAAAAATTGAAATCTTTTTGTCCCAAACTCATTTTTATATTCAGAGCGATAAAAATTCGTTTTTATAATTAGACTTCCTGCGAAACAAAAATATACTACAAATTATGAAGCAAGTAAACAATTAACTGATGCACGATTTAAGTGCCTTGTTGGTGTTCAGCGCACTACTTTTGAAGAGATGTTAGCTGTGTTAAAAACTTAAACATGCAAAAGGTGGACTAAAACCCAAATTAAGCCTAAAAGACCTTCTTATGATGACTCTTCAATATATGCATGAATACCGCACTTATGGACAAATTGCGACTGATTTTGGCATTCACGAAAGCAACTTAATCCGTCGTAGTCAATGAGGTGGTGAAGCAACTCTTATTCAAAGTGTTTCACAAACTCAACTTAGCTCTGAGGATACGGTGATTGTGGATGCAACAGAGGTAAAAATCAATCGTCCTAAAAAAATCAACTAGCCAATTATTCTGGTAAAAAGAAATGTCATGCTATGAAGGCTCAGGCGATTGTCACAAGCCAAGGGAGAAATGTTTCTTTGAATATTGCAGTGAACTATTTGCCACGATATGAAGTTGTTCAAAATGAGTCGCAGAAATATCGGACAAGCTGGTAAAATCTTGGCAGACAGTGGTTATCAAGGGATCATGAAGATATATTCACAAGCGCAAACTCCGAGGAAATCAAGCAAACTTAAGCCACTAACTCTTTAAGATAAATCCTATAATCATGTGCTATCTAAAGAGAGTATCAAGGTTGAGAATATTTTTGCCAAAGTAAAAACGTTTAAAATGTTTTCAACAACCTATCGAAATCGACGTAAACGCTTTGGATTACGAATGAATTTGATTACTGGAATTATCAACCGTGAACTAGGATTCTAGTTTCGCAGAAAGTCTAATAAAACATTAAAAGGCGTAGCCAAAAAAATGTAAACGTTTGCTAAAAACAGATTTTCATAAAAATCTTCTTTTTAAAAAGTAGAATTATGTTAAAATACTAAAGAGGTGTAAATTATCAGATTATTTCAGCCGTACAGTGTAATTTGTAGATATTTCATAATTTTACGGCCTTTCAAAAATAGGATTGATTTTATTTGTAAGTAATGAAAAGTTTGAGAACAATTTAGTCACGTTCTACTTCAACGTATAAGTATTAGTTTAGGTGATGACAAAAATTAATTGTCCTACCATATTTGAATAGAGTTTTTTGAGAAATGGTTTAACCTTTACTTTGTATAGCACAGACTTTTCTGGAAAGGAGTATTAAGAAAGATTTTACGAAGAATAAATAATTTGATAATCAAAAAGACAGTCAAAGAGTAACTTGAAAGATATTATTGCAATAGGAGATATTTAAATGAAGGAAGTTTTAAAACTAAGAAAACGCAGAACAGGGCAATGGGTAACTGTTGCGGGTATGGTATTAATTGGTGCGTGTATGACAATCGGGAATACAGTGGTTTTTGCAGATGATACTCAAACATACCCGATTGAGGTATCAGATAGTAATAAATTTAATTTAACGGACTCCCCCTCTCCTTTAAGTAGTGAAAATTTAGGAACAAATAATCGAGGGCATGAAGTAGCTACTTTACCATCTACAGGACACGTTGATTCAAGTGCCAAAACTACACCAGAATATTTGATGAGTGAATCGTCAACTGTTTCTTTAGTCAAAAGTGATGTGGCGACTACAGAGACCTCAACCTCAGTATTGGCTAGTCTTTCTGAAGTCGCACCAACTAAGTCAACCGACAGCTTTGAAACGCTAGTGCCCTCAACTTTATCGGAAGATCCAAAGCATGCATCAACTTCAGAGGGGGTAGCAGCTGAAGTTAAAAGCCACTCTGAAACACTAGTAGAACATTCTACTAATAGTAATAATGAGGAGGAAAGTGGTGATAATTTAATTTACGATATACACAATCAAGAAGTGACAATTACTGATATCAAGCGAAAAGAAACAATTAAAAAACTGATTATTCCTCAAAAAATTTCTAATTATAGAGTCACCGAAATAGGTTCTTCAGCTTTTTCAGGTTCTAGTTTGAAAGAGGTAGTATTACCAAGTACGCTAACGAAGATAGGCGATTCTGCTTTTAGTGGGACACAGTTGAAAGATATCACTCTTCCAACAAGTGTCACAACTATAGGAAGTGGAGCCTTTGGATCTATTGATAGTTTAAGCAGCGTTGTTATTCCAAAGAATTTGAGTGATGCTTACAGAGCTTTTGAGGGTTCACAACATCTCAAGACCATTCATTTTGA
>NZ_JALDUI010000005.1:102227-105778 GCF_023115445.1 Streptococcus sp. oral taxon 431
TTCTAGTTTGAAGGAAGTAGTATTACCAAGAACGTTAACGAAGATAGGCGATTATGCTTTTAGTGGGACACAGTTGACAAATATGTCGGTTCCTTCTAGTGTTAGGGAAATTGGCTCTTATGCCTTTAATAGTACGCCACTTGAGGTAATTAATTTACCTTATGGTTTGCAAGTAATCGGTAGTGGAGCTTTTCGAAACACCAAGCTTGAAACAATTGAGATCCCAGAAGGTGTGACTTATCTTGATGATTACACTTTAGCCAATATTCCAACACTGAAGTCTGTGTATCTTCCAAAAAGTTTGACAGCTTTCGTTCAGTCTTGGAATACACCTTCTGAAAGCGTAGAATACCATGTTTATCTGGATTCTTTTGCTTTAGAATATATGATTGAAAAACAACTTAACTTTAAACTTCGTGATGAAAATGTAGCAAATGATGACAGTAAAGTATTAGACAGCAGCAATTCCTATTATCTGACAACTACAACAGGTACTCGTCGACAAGGATATTTAGGTCTAGACTTAAAGTACGCTATAAAAAAAGATAAATCAAGTGATGATGGAAAGTATGTCCTTCACCTCAATATACCATCTAAAACGAAAGTTTTTGAAAATAAAATACGTGTAAATGGTCAAGATGTAACAGCAACAGTTTCTAATGGTTATCTTGATATTCCTGTTTCAGAAGAGATAGGTAAGATTAAGTTAATGCTGATGACAGAAAATAGAGAACTAACTAATGTTCGTTTATTTGCACAGCTTTCCTATCAAAAAGATAGAAAAAAAGTATCCGAAAATATTGGAGCTATCAATGTTAATATACCTGTCTTAACACTAACAGCTAATCAGGTAACATCAAGGAGTTACTCTCGTATTAGTGGAGTAGCTGACCCTAATGACAAGGTAATTGCTTATCTTGATGATATGGTTATTGGTCAAGTCAAGATCAAAAAAGATGGAAGTTATACCTTTGATATACCTCTGGTCACTCCTGTAGACAACAAAGAATATACAATCAAAGTGAAGGCTTTATCATCAGATGGTCGAGAAATCAGTGAGACAACAACAGTTCGCTATGAGAAAAATTATCCTGAGTTAGTGAACTTTATCATGCGTCATAATGGCTACACTTATAATTTGAAAGAGAACAAAGACAAAGTTCCAGTCATCAGTTTTAGACCTGGTGGACAATTTGATTTTGAGGTTGAATATACGAATACCAGTGGCAATGATAGTCTCTATCTTGTCAGTAGTCGCGAAGGTATTAATAAAGTTATCGAGTTAAAATGGGATGTCAAAAAAGAAAAATATGTATATACTGGCTATTTTGACCAAGAAAACACTAGTTATATTCCCGGTAAAATGTCTCTTTATCTTGAAAAAGGTGTTGCACCATCAGAAACTATATATAGTAGAGAGGTTCAAGATAATTTATCACAACGTACTGCGGGCAAAATTCTAAAAATAGATAGTGATGGGGATGGATATCCAGATATAGTTGATAAACACCCAAACGCCTGGGACGTAGGAGACCGGGATTTGGCAATTTTCTCATTATTAAGTTATAAATCAGAAAAAGAAATTAAAAAAATCTTCCTTGATAAGAGTTTTAATGACAAGGGCTTAAACATAGGAGGATTAGACCAGTCTTTATTTGAAAATTGGCGATTATTGGGTTCACCTGTCTTTTTACCAGGAGTTGCATACATTAATGTTTATAGATTTGTAAATGATAAGACAAAAGAAATTGTTTTAGCTATACGTGGTACAGATGAGGAGGTAAGAGAAGGTGGCGATAGAGGAATAGAAAAGCCTTTTTTAAGCCCAGAATGGATAGATAATTATCTTAAAATATGGGCTGGCGTATCTTTAGATAAAGACGTAATAAATACCTCTCTTAATTTGTTGTTGCCTAGCGGTAGTGATTATGATGTATCAATTGTTGGGCATTCTAGAGGCTCCTATCTTGCATATATTTTAGCAGCAAAAATGTTAACAAATAGATTAATAGCTCAGAATTATGAAATAATTGATAGTGTTATCGATCCGAAAAAATTAATTAGAGGAAATCTAAAAAATGTTGTTACTTTTAATGGTGTCGGACTTGCTGCAGAGAAAGAACAAATGCTTGCAGTGGTGAAGGGACTGATTGAAAGACTGATACAAAATGCAATAGGAGGAGGTATTTTAGGATCACCGTTGCAAAGAATAATAGACGATCTATCAGGCACGGATTTTCAGTCAGAAAAGGAACTAATTGAGTTATTACAATCCTCAGGTTTAACAAGGGCTTATAGTATAATAGGAGATCCGGTTAGTGATCCATTCCGTAATGGAATTGGAATTGGTGTACATCCTAATATAGTTTTGCCAAGATATGAAAAAAAGCAGCTTATTAATCCAGAGAATGGAGAATTAAGTGAGCATGATATTCATAATTTTTTATATTATTTATCACAAGGAGTTAGAAACTCGAAAAATCAATTTAGGGGAATTGGTGATTTAAAGTCAAACGAAGTCAATGAAAGAATTAGCAGTAGTGCACTCTCAGATTTTAAATTTGTGATAGACCCATCCGGTATTGTAATCAATGATGTTTCTAAGAATCCTATTACTGGTGCAATAACCACAATTTATTATCGAGGTGAAAATGGTGAAGAAGTGCTATGGGATGCAGGTGAGTATTCACAGTTTAATCCTTTGTTTACGACAGTTAATGGCGAGTATGCTTGGGATGTGCCAGAGGGATTCTGGAAAGTCAAGGTGAGTAAAGAGGGATATGAGTCTGCTGAGTCTGACTGGCTTCCAGTACCACCACCTCAGACAGAAGTACATTTCAACTTAAAACCATTGTCTTATAAGATCACTTATAAAGTTGGAGATGGCATATTAAAGGAAGATGTTCCAAGGAGTTACCAAACTGATGTAGATACGGAGTTGCCTTATCCTGTTCGTAAAGGATACGTTTTTACAGGATGGTATTTAGATGATAATTTCTCAGGTGAACCTTTCTTTAATACATTGTTCGATAAAGCAGGTGACAAGGTGCTTTATGCTAAGTGGGAAAAGGACACAAAAATTCTAAGTGATGATGATAACGTTGTTACGGTGACAGTTTCTGGAAATGATGTAAATGTGATTGGCAAGGTTGTTAAAAAGGAAGTTACTAATGCTGATATCTTGGAAAAGGTTGGGGATCATAATAACCTTCTTATGGAAATTCAAGCTTTAGATGATGATGGTAATGTAGTATCCTTATCTGAAGACGCTGAAATTGAACTAGCAGTGATTTCAGGTCAAAAACCTTATAAGGTGTTACATTATGTAAAAGATAAGTCGACTTTTGAGGAGGTACCATTTAATTGGAATGAAAAGGACAAAAACATTTCCTTAACCACGTCAACTTTAGGGGTTTATTTGATTCAAAATAAATTGACAGAAAAACAAATGACTTCTAAGGTTCGTCAAGAAATTCGAGTTCTTAAGACAGATAAGATTGAATATGTTGATGATTCAAGTCTCGATGCAGGCAAAGTTCGAGAAGTTGCAG
>NZ_JALDUI010000005.1:105878-112443 GCF_023115445.1 Streptococcus sp. oral taxon 431
TAGAAATCACAGACATTTATGTAAATAGTGAGTTGCAATTAAGTACAGAAAGAGAATTATCACGTATTGAACCGCAAGCTAAGAAGGTTTATCGAGGAACAAAACAGGTATCTCACGTCCCAGATGTTGCACCAATGGAGAATAATAAACCAGAGGCTATTATTGAAACTAAGGTTCGTCAAGAAAGTCGAGTTCTTAAGACAGATAAGATTGAATATGTTGATGATTCAAGTCTCGATGCAGGCAAAGTTCGAGAAGTTGCAGCAATAAACGGAAAAGTTTTAGTAGAAATCACAGACATTTATGTAAATAGTGAGTTGCAATTAAGTACAGAAAGAGAATTATCACGTATTGAACCGCAATCTAAGAAGGTTTATCGAGGAACAAAACAGGTATCACAAGTTCCCGATGTTGCACCAATTGAGGTTAATAGAATTGAACGTAATAATATTACGAAAGAGCATCCAGGGGCTTCTATTGTGATAAATACTAAGTTAGAGCCAGTAGTGATGAATCAATCGTCTTCTGAACCTCTTTCGTCAAAAGAAACAACCATAAGAACTAAGGGTTATTTACCAAATACAAGTAGTGAATATGGTTATGGTTTTGAGTTGGCAGGTATTATTGCTTTAGCAACGGCTCATTTTGGAATAATCTCAAATAAGAGAAAGAAAAATATAAAAAACTAGTTATTAGTGATGGATTAACTCAACTTCAAGAATTTTTCCACATTAAGACTAATGAGAAAGTTCTCAGAAGTGATATTCTTCTGGGGGCTTTTTCGATATTAAGAGAACTGAGAAAAATAGGCCTATAATCAAGCTATAAAGTATAGTCGAGGAGATTTTGATGCAGATTAGATTGGAAAATATAGAATCTCAGAAAGCGCAAGAAATAGGCGATTTGATTCGTTCTTATAATCGTTCAAAGAGAGAAAAAGCTGAAAGCGAGCCACTTAACCTTTATGTCGAAGATGATAAGGGGGAACTAATGGCTGGCTTAGTAGCAGAGACTTTTGGAAATTGGTTAGAAATCGAGTATTTGTTCGTGAAAGAGGAATTCAGAGGACAAGGAATCGGCTCCCAACTATTGCAACAAGCAGAAAGTGAAGCTAAGAAGAAAAACTGTCGCTACGTTTTTGTCAATACTTATCAGTTCCAAGCGCCAAACTTTTATCAGAAGCAGGGCTACAAGGAAGTCTTTACTTTAACAGACTATCCCTACACAGGACAAAGGCACTATTATCAAAAAGATTTATAACATAAAAATAGAGATTGAAGCAAAGATAGTTATTCATACTCAACGAAAATCAAAGAGCAAACTAGGAAGTGAGTCGCAGGCTGTACTTGAGTACGGCAAGACGAAGCTGACGTGGTTTGAATTTGATTTTTGAAGAGTATCAATTAGCAATAGAGGTGGATAATGGATATTATACTAGACATGGGAAATGTTTTATTAGAATGGAACAAGGATAAGATTTTACGAGGTGTGGTAAAAACAGAGAAGGATTATATGATATTGGACAAGGCGATCTTTCAATCAGGTCTTTGGGAAAGATTAGATCTCGGAACCCTGACCAGAGAAGAGTTGGTCTTGGAAGTGGTTTCCATGATTGGAAGCATTTATCAAGAAAAGGTTCAAGAAGTAGTCTGGAATTGGCCTTTTTACATTGAAATTTACACCGAAGTCTTTCCTCTCCTGGTACGTTTAAAGGAAAAAGGCCATCGTATTTTTGTTTTGTCAAATACATCACCAGTTTTTTATGAATTATTAGAGGAACAACTCTCTCCTTTAAATGAAATCTTAGATGGATTCATTCTTTCTTGCAATATCAAGGCCATCAAACCAGATCCAAAAATGTTTGAAGAAATCCTCCATAAATATGATCTGAATCCTGAAAACTGTATTTTTCTGGATGATGTAAAAGATAATACCAAGATGGCAGAAAGTTTAGGCATCAAAGCCTACCAAATCAAGAAAAGAAGCGATGTCGTAGATATTTTACAAAGATTTGAATAAGCAGAAAAATCTCTATCATTTAGGTGGTAGGGAATTTTTGTTAAAAAAATCGCACAAAAAGAAAGATATATATTGCATAATGTAAAATATATGATATAATAAAGTTGAAAAAAGAAGCGCGACTTTTAAAATTAAGGAGGAGGTAAGAAGTGGCTAAGAATTTAAAATTAAAACTCGCTCGAGTAGAGCTTGATATGACACAAGGTGACTTGGCAGAAGCTGTAGGGGTTACGCGCCAGACTATCGGCTTGATAGAAGCTGGAAAGTACAATCCTTCGCTTTCACTTTGCCAATCCATTTGCAGATGCTTAGGGAAAACTCTAGATCAATTATTTTGGGAGGAAGAAGATGAAAAATAGATTTTATTATTATCAATTACTAGACGAAAGAGAAGAACAACTGATGAATAAAGCAGGGGCAGAATCCTTTACCCTCTTCATTTGGCTTGTGCTTCTAAGTTATTTGGTTGCTGTATTGGCTCCATCTCTTTTTAATCCGAGTATGATGCTCATCATTATCATTATTGGGACTTTTTATTTTTTCAACCGTGCTCGAAGTCTAGGTGTGACCTATTATAGTCGTTTTCATTTTACAATTTTAGGCTGCCTGTTATTAACTCTAGTGATTACAGCTATCTTGATGCTCCAAAACTACCAGTTCAATATCGAAATTTATCAGCACAATCCTTTGAACGTTAAATACCTGTCTGCTTGGGTCATTACATATCTCCTTTATCTTCCTTGGGTCTTTATTGGAAACTTAGGCTTAAAAAGTTATGGTGAATGGGCTCAGAAAAAGTTTGAGCAGGATATGGATGAACTTGAGAGCATAGAATAGCTTGTTAGCTTTTTATCAATATCGATAAAATGTGTTATAATAGTACTAATTTATGAGAAAAGAAGAAACATTTTCATCTTTTTACAAATAAGGAAGAAGGACAGTATATGTACCCAGATGATAGTTTAACATTGCACACGGATTTGTATCAAATTAACATGATGCAGGTTTACTTTGACCAAGGGATTCATAACAAGAAAGCGGTTTTTGAAGTTTATTTCCGCCAACAACCGTTTAAAAACGGCTACGCTGTTTTTGCAGGTTTGGAACGAATTGTGAACTACTTAGAAAACCTACGCTTTTCTGATAGCGATATTGCTTATCTAGAGTCACTGGGTTATCATGGAGACTTTTTGGAATATCTTCGTAATCTCAAGCTAGAGTTGACCGTACGTTCTGCTCAGGAAGGGGACTTGGTATTTGCCAATGAACCGATTGTTCAAGTGGAAGGTCCTTTGGCACAGTGTCAATTGGTTGAAACAGCTCTTTTAAATATTGTTAATTTTCAAACCTTGATTGCGACCAAGGCTGCTCGTATTCGCTCGGTCATTGAAGATGAGCCTTTGATGGAGTTCGGAACACGTCGTGCGCAAGAGATGGATGCAGCTATCTGGGGAACTCGTGCCGCTGTCATTGGTGGTGCCAATGGGACTAGTAATGTACGTGCTGGTAAGCTCTTTGGAATTCCGGTTTTAGGGACTCACGCCCATGCCTTGGTTCAAGTCTATGGGAATGACTATCAGGCTTTCAAGGCTTATGCCTCAACTCACAAAAACTGTGTCTTCCTAGTGGATACCTACGATACTCTTCGCATCGGTGTTCCTGCTGCCATTCAGGTTGCAAGAGAATTAGGTGACAAGATTAACTTTAAGGGAGTTCGTATTGACTCTGGTGATATCGCCTATATTTCTAAAAAAGTTCGTCAACAACTGGACGAGGCAGGATTTACGGATGCTAAGATTTATGCATCCAATGACCTTGATGAAAATACCATCCTTAACCTCAAAATGCAAAAAGCTAAGATTGATGTCTGGGGTGTTGGGACTAAGCTCATTACAGCCTATGACCAACCAGCTCTAGGAGCAGTTTATAAGGTTGTTGCCATTGAAGATGAAAATGGTCAGATGCGCAATACTATCAAACTTTCAAACAATGCAGAGAAGGTTTCAACACCAGGTAAGAAACAAGTTTGGCGTATCACCAGCCGTGAAAAAGGCAAGTCTGAAGGTGACTACATTACATACGATGGTGTAGATGTTACTAGTATGACGGAAATTAAGATGTTCCATCCGACCTATACTTACATCAAGAAAACCGTTCGTAATTTTGATGCTGTTCCTCTCTTGGTAGACATTTTCAAGGAAGGTAAGCTAGTCTATGATTTACCAAGTTTACCTGAAATTCAAGCCTATGCTCGTAAGGAATTTGATAAGCTATGGGACGAATACAAACGTGTTCTGAACCCACAACATTACCCTGTCGACTTGGCTCGTGATGTATGGCAAGACAAGATGGACTTGATTGATAAGATGCGTAAGGAAGCTCTAGGTGAAGGAGAAGAAGAATGAGTTTGCAAGATACCATTATCCAACAACTAGGCGTTAAACCAGTCATTGATGCCCGAGAAGAAATCCGTCGTTCCATTGACTTTTTGAAAAAATACCTTAAAAAACATCCTTTCCTTAAAAGTTTTGTATTAGGAATTTCTGGTGGCCAAGACTCGACTTTAGCTGGTCGCCTTGCCCAACTAGCTATGGAAGAAATGCGAGCTGAAACCGGTGATGATTCTTATAAATTTATAGCAGTTCGCCTGCCTTATGGAATTCAAGCAGATGAGGATGATGCCCAAAAAGCCCTAGCTTTTATCCAGCCAGATGTGAGTTTGGTGGTCAATATCAAGGATTCTGTAGATGCAATGGCAGCGGCAGTAGAGGCTACTGGTAGTCCAATGTCAGACTTTAATAAAGGGAATATCAAGGCTAGAAGCCGGATGATTGCCCAATATGCACTCGCAGGAGCTCATAGTGGAGCAGTTATTGGTACTGACCATGCTGCAGAAAATGTCACAGGTTTCTTTACCAAGTTCGGTGACGGCGGTGCAGATATTCTTCCTCTCTATCGCCTCAACAAACGTCAAGGAAAACAACTATTGAAGGAGCTCGGAGCTGATCCAGCCCTCTATGAAAAAATTCCAACAGCGGATTTGGAAGAAGAAAAACCAGGTATTGCAGACGAAGTAGCCTTGGGAGTTACTTACAACGAAATTGATGATTACCTCGAAGGTAAACAAGTCAGCCCAGAAGCCCAAGCAACCATTGAAAAATGGTGGTATAAAGGACAACACAAACGCCACCTACCAATCACAGTGTTTGATAAGTTTTGGGAGTAAAAACCTCCGGGGGAGGTTTTTACCCCGAGTCTAGAAACAGGAGAACGAGGAAAGTCCGGGGGACCTTGAACCCCGAGTCTTGAAACGGGAAAATGAGGAAGAACAGGTAACTAGAAGAGTTCGATTTCCTTGTCTCACCCCCGCAAGATTGACTAGGCTTGAAAAAACTTGCTAAAGTGCATTTCAAGCCAGACAGCGACTGCGTCATGAAATTAGAGGAAACTGTTGTTTTCTCAATTTTCATGAGTATAGTGTTTTTACCCTGAGCATAGAAATGAGAAAGTGAAGAAGGTCCTGGGGACCTTTTTACCTTCTTGCCTAGAAATTAGAAAGCAAGAATAACCTCCAGTGGAGGTTTTTACCCTGAGCATAGAAATGAGAAAGCGAAGAAGGTCCTGGGGACCTTTTTACCCCGAGTCTTGAAAGGGGTAAATGAGGAAGAACAGGTAACTAGAAGAGTTCGATTTCGTTGTCTCACCCCCGCAACGATGACTAGGCTTGAAAAAACTTGCTAAAGTGCATTTCAAGCCAGACAGCGACTGCGTCATGAAATTAGAGGAAATTGTTGTTTTCTCAATGTTTATGAGTGTAGTGTTTTTACCCAGAGCCTAGAATGATAAAGTGAAGAAGGTCCAGTGGGCCTTCTTCACTTTATCACTTGAAATAGGAAAGTAAGATAGGTCAATACAAGTTTAAACCCATCCATAAAATAGAAAGCGAGTTACGATTATGAAAGCACTTGGTACACAAACTATTGAGACAGAACGTTTGATACTGAGGAGATTTGTGGAAGGTGATGCTCGAGCCATGTTTGATAATTGGGCTTCACGCTTAGAAAATCTAACCTATGTTACTTGGGATCCACACCTGAATGTCGAACAGACTCGAAACTCTATTGGCAATTGGGTAAAAATCTATGACGATCCAAATTACTACAAATGGGCCATCTGTCTCAAAGAAAATCCAGACTATGTCATTGGAGATATTAGTCTGGTCAGTGTGGATAAAGAAAACTCTAGCTGTGAGATCGGATATATCTTGGGGATGGACTACTGGGGACGAGGACTCATGACAGAAGCCTTGAAGGCAGTTTTATCATACTGTCTAGATAAGATTGGATTTGAAGAGGTTGATGCTTGCTATGCAAGTTTAAATCCCGCCTCTGGTCGTGTGATGGAAAAGGCGGGTATGACTTTTTGGAAGATGATTCCTAATGCAGTTGAACGAAAAGGTTATATCGCTGATATAGTATCTTAGTTTATAAAATACATGTTATAATAAAGCTATGGCATATAGTACAGATTTTAAACACCGAGCATT